>NZ_JAJSOO010000001.1:650833-1301666 GCF_029428875.1 Streptomyces sp. JH34
AGCAGCACGCCGTCGCGGGCGGTGCGGCCCCACGGCACCATGCCGCCGGGCTGCGGGAAGAAGGACAGCGGAAGCTCGTGCTCGCGTGTGCGCAGGGATTCCTCCATGTCCGCGAGGCGCAGTGCGGCTTCCTCCGTGAAGTCCGGCAGAGAACGCACGGGGACATCGGGCCGGCTGAACATCACCGAAGCCGCGATCACCGCCGGCGGCAGCGCCTGGACCAGCAACTCGAAGTCCTCGGGAACGACCTGCCCGTGACCGTCGTCCTGCGCCCGCACCGGGGCGTCGAGACCGAGCAGCCGGATGACGTCGAGATGATTCATGTGTTCCTCCATGAACGGCATCGGCGGTGGGGTGGGCAGCCGCCGGCCGCTCACCCCACCGCCTCATCTGTGCCGGATCAGTCCCTCGAGGGGACTTAAACTCCGGACCCTATCAGTCGCGAGAATGTGCCTGATGAGCTCGATACGTACATGTGGACTCCGATCGGATTGGTCCTGTTGGGAACGTAGACCGGGACGGACTGGTAATAGACCCGTTCTCCCAGTTTGAGGCGCCTTTCGATCTCGTACTCGACAGCCCGCATGTCGGTCTGGTTCGCGGACTTCGTCGTCGGGACGATGTTCTGCCGGAGGTGAGTACCGCCGAATTCACGGGCGATCAGGTGAGCCCGGTTCCACTCGTCGGCGCTGCCCTGCAGGTTCCAGCCGACCGGGTTCTGCGGCTCGCTGGTGTTCCTCGGCGCCGGAGCGTCGGGATTCAGGCAGGCGAACCCGCCGGTGGCCCGGCCCTGTGTGTCCACCGGGGTGTTCCACACGGTGCTCGGCCCGGAGGAGTCCTGGCACTTCTTGTTCTCCTCCCCCGCGCGGTCGATCAGCTTGCGCTGGAGGGAGGTGTCCTCGGTCGCCTGTGACGACGTGAGGCCCTGGAAGATCCGGACCAGCATGGATACCGCTGCTCCGGTAGTGGTTCCCTGCGGGCCGCTCTTGGGCGCGGAGGGAGCCGGTCCCGGCGCCGGTGACGGCGTGGGCCCGCTGCTCGACCCGCTGGACGAGCTGGAGGAGGCCACGTCCTCCGCGGACGGCATCAGCTGGCTCAGCGCCGTCGCCGCGTCCTGAAGGTTCCCCTGGCCCTCCGGCGTCGCCGCGTACAGGGCCGTCACCAGGGCGGCCCCGGCCCACCAGACCAGCGGGATGGCGAAGTGGCCGTCCATCTCGACGAAGCTGGTGGGGTTGCCACCGGAGAACGCGTATCGGTTGCCGGTGAACGGGTCCGCGCCCAGGTTCATGTCGGCGAGGGCGCCGTTGTACATGTCCCGGGTGGTGAAGCGGTTGAGCCCCGGGCTGTAGTCCCGGAAGCCCATGTCGTACGTACCCGACTGGGCGTCCCAGCGCTTGGAGTTGAACCGGTAGGGGTTGTACTCCTGCTTCGTCGGATCCGCGACGTCCGGCTTGTCGATACCCGTGAACTCGGACTTGTCGTCGGAGCCGTAGGCGGTGTAGCCGTACGTCGCCTTGGTGTCACCGTCCTTGTCGGTCAGCGTCTCGACGTCACTGTGCGAGTTGTAGCCGTAGAAGCCGTCCTCACTCGTGCCGTCAGCGTTGTGCTTGACCTGGGAGAGACGCTCGCCCCACGGGCTGTACTGGTACGACTTGGTCAGCCGGCCGGCGACCTCCTCGCTCAGCACCTCGCCGGACAGGCCGAGGTAGCTGAAGTCGGTCGTCTTGCCGTCCGCCGTCTTCGACGTGGTGCGGTCCAGCGGGTCGAACGTGAACTTCGTCGACTTCATCGCACCGGTCCCGTCCATCTTCTGGGACTCCACGACGTGGTCGAAGCCGTCGTACACGCTCCTCTCGATGACCTTGCCGCCCGCGGTGACGGACTCCTGCCGGCCGAACGGGTCGTAGGCGTAGGTGGCCGTCGAGCCACCGGTGGTGGCACTGAGCAGCCGGTTGCGGTCGTAGTCGTAGACGGTGGTGACGTCCTTGACCGTCTGCCTGACGACGTTGGCGTTGTCGTCGTGGACGTACGTCTCGGTGCCCGCGCCGGTGCCGGTCTTGACCGACTTGGCGAGCCGTCCCACCGGGTCGTAGGTGTGGTCGGTGGTGGAGTCGAGGTACGCCGCGTGGTTGTCGGCGTTCATCTTCCTCGCGACGTCCTGCGCCTTGTTCCCGTTCAGGTCGTAGGCGTAGGTGTGCGAGGAGACGAGGGTTCCGGAGCCCTTCTTCTCCGTGGTCGACTTCAGGTCACCGCCGAGGAGGTAGGTGTGGTCGACGGTGTTGCTGTTGGCCTTGGTCTCCTTGAGCCGCTGCCCGCGGTCGGTGTACGTGAACGACGAGACCTTCGGCGACGCGTCCGTGGCGGACTTGCCCACCGAGATCGTCCTGACCAGCTCGCGCAGGTCGTAGGTGTACTCGGAGAACTGGCCGGGGTGCGTGATCGTGTCTGCCTGGCCGTTGCCGTCGTAGGTGTACGACGTGGCCTTCTTCTCCTGGCCCGCGAGGGCCTCGGTCACCTCCTCGACCTGGTTGAGGCCGGTGTAGGTGACCGTGTAGGCGTCGGTCTGCGCGCCGGCCGAGGTGTCGTCGATCGAGGTCAGGTTGCCGTTGACGTCGTAGGCGTAGGCGAAGGAGTTCTTCTCGGTGTCCGTCTCTCCGGCCGTGTCACGCACCAGCTTGACCGCGTCGGCGACCACGCTGCCGGAGCTGCTCTGCTCCACCTCGAGCTGGGCGTCATTGCCCTGCTTCAGGCTGTAGGAGCCCAGCGGCACCCAGGTCTCGGCGCCTGCCGTCTGGTCCTTGGTGACCGGGGGCTGGGTCGTCGCCCCCTGCGACAGCGTGTACTTCGCCGCCGTCGCCGCGCCCGTCACCTTCGGGTACTTCACGTACGCGGTGTACGAGCCGTCCTTCGGGATGTTCAGCGTCCAGGTGAAGGCATCGGCGCCCGTGCCGGCCGCGTGCCTGCGGTGGTCGTAGCCCTGCTGGCCGGCGAGGTCACCGGCCGTCCAGGTGCCCGTGGCGGAGGTGTGCTGGGTGTCGGAGTTGTCGACCAGCACCACCGACCTGCCCACCGGCACGCCGTCGTCCGCCTTGGACCTGAGCTTGCCGTCGGGGTAGTACGACTGCGTCATGGTGCGGTCCGAGGAACCGCCCGCCGACGTGAGCGTTCGGGCCTTCTGCTGCCCGAGCTCGGTGTAGTCGTACGTCGTGGTGATGTCCCACGGGTCGGTGGACTTCCGCGGCCAGCCGTTGTCGAAGTACTCGAAGACCGTGTCGTTGCGGACCGTCTGGCCCTCCGACGGCGGCAGCGACTGCCGCTCCACCCGCCCCACCGCGTCGTACACCGTCTGCGTGTAGACGTTCGGATCGTTGTTGCCGGCGTCGTTCGGATCGTACGGCTGGAACTGCCTGACGGGCCGGTTCAGCGCGTCGTACTCGGTACGCGCGGTGAAGTCGTCCGCGGTGGCTGTCGCCACACCCCTCGGCGAGATCACCTTGGTGGTGTTGCCGGCCTGGTCGTACTCGTACCTGGTGGTGCGGAACGTGGTCCCGTCGTACGGGACCTTGACCTCGGTCTGCTTGCCCCGCTCGTCATAGGCGTAGGTCGTGGTGCTGCCCACGGCGTCCGTGGTCGTGAGGACCTGCGAGTCCTTGTCGTAGGTGCGCGAGGTGACCTTGCCGGCCGCGTCCGTGGAGGTGGTGAGCCGGTGGTTCAGGTCGTAGGCCATCTTGGACGTGTAGTCCGTGGTGTCGGCGGTCGCGTTCTTCTTCGGGTCGACCACCATGTCGGTGTTGCCGACGTCGTCGAACGAGTAGGAGATCCTGTCGCCCGCGGAGTTGGCCGCCGAGGTGAGCTGGTAGATCTCGTCGTAGTGGTTCGTGGTGACGTAGTCGGTCGCGTCCGTCGTCGTCAGCGAACCCTTCGGCTCCGTGACGGTCCTGAGGTTGCCGACCTTGTCGTACGTGTAGGACGTCCTCCGCTCGGGGGACGTGGGCGTGTCCTTGGGCGCGGTGGCGGACTTGAGCTGGTCCGCGGCGTCGTACACCGCGGTCGAGACCGCGCCGTTGGGCGCCGTCGACGTGGTGACGTTGTCGTTGGCGTCGTAGACCGGGGCCGGGGTGGTGATCAGCTCGCCCGCGTCCTGGACCTTCGGGACCGTGTTCACCTTCGGCCGGCCGAAGGTGTCGTAGGTCTGCGTGGTCTTCTTGCCGAGCGCGTCGGTGACCTCGAGCACCTGGCCGCGCTCGTCGTAGAGGTACGACGTCCCCTTGCCCAGCGCGTCGGTGATCTTCGCCGGGTAGCCCGTGGGGCCGAACTCGCCGGTGGTCGTCGGGTTGCCGTTGGCGTCGGTCGCCTTGGTCAGCCGGCCGTAGGCGTCGTACTCGTACGACGTGGTGTAGTCACCCGCCGTCGTGGTGGCGACGCCCTTGGGGTCGGTGACCGCTTTCAGGTTGCCGAAGGCGTCATAGGCGAACTGCCACTTCCGGCCTTCCGGTGAGGTCTTGGTGGCCAGGTCGGCGGAATAGCCGTCCGCACGCGTCTGATACGTGTACCGGGCCGAGTTCGCCGGGTAGGTGCCCGGCGCGCAGTCCGAGGGCGGCGGAACGCCGGCCTTGTTGCTCTCCGCGTCCCTCTTCCAGAGCGGGTGGCCCGTCTTCTGTTCGTAGCAGTACGCGGTCTTGGCGCCGTTGGCCTCCTCCAGGTACGTGACGTTGTTGTCCGCGTCCCACGACAGCTTCGTGGTCTGCGCCTTGGCGTTCGTCGTCCGGACCGGCCGGCCGAAGTCGTCCGACACGAAGTCGGTGGCGTGCGACTCCGCGTCGGTCACCTCGGTGGCGGTGAACTTGGTGTTCCCCGCGTCGGCCGCGTAACCGAACCCGGTGACGCCCTGCAGACGCTCGGTGATCGTCTTGGTCCACCAGTGGTACTTCGGGTCGTCACCGGCCTGCGGCGCGTAGTACGACATCGCGGTGGCGTTGCCGCGGGGGTCGGTGGCCTTGACCAGCTTGACGTTCTTGTTGCCCTGCGTGGCGTCGTACTCGAAGCCGAACACCTTCGGCTGGGCGGAGCCCGCTCCGTCGGTCAGCTTCGTCAGCAGGCCCTTGTCGGAGTACTCGAAGGCGAACGTACGGCCCGATATCTCGGTCATCGACTTGATGTGGTCGATGATCTTCGGGTTGGAGCTGTCCGCCTTGGTGTAGTACTCGACGGTCAGCGACTGCCGACCGGACGGATCGGTGAGGTAACGCAGGAACTTGGTCGGCTTGTTGTTGGACTTCCGCTCCTCGTACGTGTAGGTCTGCGTGTTGCCGTTCTTCTCGACCAGCGACGTCATGTAGCCGTCGCAGCCGAAGAGGAACCGCGTCCCGTCGGGACGGGTCAGCGTCCACGCGTCCGAGATCGGGTCCTTGAGCGGGGTGCAGTCCAGACCGGGCTTGGCCGCCAGCTTGTAGTGGACGCCGGCCGGGGCCTTCCACGTTCCGTCGTCCTGCTTGCGGAACACGTGGGTCGTGCCGTCACCGTCCGGGAGCCGGATCTCGGTCGGGTTCGGCTTGGGGTGGAACTCCAGCGGTGCGCCGAGCCGGACCGGGCCGGACGCCTGGAAGGACCAGCCGTGACCGGAGACCGTGTCGGAGGTGTCGAGGCTGTTGTACGCGAACCGGGCGAAGGTGGTGACACCGCGGCCCGGGTTGGTGAACGCGTTGTACTGCCAGACGCTGTTGCCGGACGCCAGGTTGTTCATGACGGTCGAGCCGGCGCCGGTGTTCTTGCCCGTGTAGGAGTAGAACTTCTCCATGCCGAGCTGGTTGGAGGTCGGGTCCTCCACCGCCACGTTCTGCTTCAGGCCGGGGATGCCCGCGGTGCCCGAGGCCCACGTCCCGGCCGTCCTGTCGTACACGTCCCAGGTCAGGGCGTAGTCGGTGCGCTTGTTGCCCGAGTCCGAGTTGATCGGGGTCTTCACCTGCGCCTGCAGCTGGACGGAGTCACCGGGCGCCACGTCGCTCGGAAGCGCGGTCCGGATGTCGTTGCCGCCGCCCGTGACGTCGGTGCCGTCCGGAAGGGCCCACTTGTAGGCAAGGACGTGGTCGGCGACGTTCCACGTCGACGCGGTGGTGTTGGTGAGGGTGAAGTCGACCGTGTAGTCGGTGTTCGGGGTCATCCGCGCCGGGGTCTGCGGCGCGTAGTACGTCGACTCCGTGGTGGAGTCGATGTAGGTGACCACGATCCTGGGATGGAGTCGCGGCTCGGCGCCCTCGGAGGACAGGAACAGGGTGCGCTCCTGCGAGGCGGCCTCGTCGGCCATCTTGATGGCCACTCCCTGCTGGGAGGCCGGGGTGGTCACCCAGGACTGCGCGAGCGAGGTGACGCCCCAGTCGTGGCGCGCCGGGTCGTTGGTCTTCGCCCCGGTGTCGGCCGCCACCGCGCCGAAGTCACCGCCGGCGGTGGTCCAGTTCGTGGTCGCGTTGGCCTTGGCCCAGGTCGCGGTGGCCTCGTCGAAGTCACGCGTCAGCGGGCGGAGTTCGTAGAGGGCCCCGGTGGTGTCCTGGGCGGTCTGCGTGCTCCACAGCCGGACCTTCGCGTCCAGGACCCGGGCCGTGGCGGGGATGCCGAGGGCCGGGAACTTCAGCAGGGCGCGGGTGTCGCCGTAGGTCGCGGAGTTGTTGCCGACGCTCAGCCAGTTCTTCGGGCCACCGTCGTCGATCGTGTCGTGGGTGAGCGTGGTGCGGGCCGAGGACAGGGTCGTGTCCTGCGAGGCGGTCAGCACCTTCGTGGTGCGTCCGGCCTTCGGCAGCCGCACGAGCTGCGTCGGAGCGGCGACTACCTGGCCGTCCTTCGTCTTGACCGCGACCATGTAGTAGTAGGCGCGGCCGTACGGGTCGGGGTCGTCCGCCTTCGTCGGCGTCGCCGCCGTGTCCGTGAACGACGTGGTGGCCGGCGCCACCGGGGAGACCAGCGTCGCGGCCGACGGCGTGAAAGTCTGGTTGATCGAACGGTGGACCTGGTACTCGACGATGTCGTCGGCGGTCCCGATCTGGTCCCGGTCCTGGTACGCCGACCAGGACAGTTCCGCGCCCGTGTCGTGGATCGTGGTCGGGGCGGCGAGGTCGACGCCCTGGCGGCCGAAGGTCAGCACGAGACGTGGGTAGTTGGCGGTCTCGCCGTCATACCCGAACTCGCTGCCCTCGTAGCGGGGGCCGCCCTTGGGGCCGTTCGCGCTCTCGTCGCCGGCCTTGATCACGAAGCCGTTGTTGACCTGGGCGCCGTCGATCCAGGACTGGACGGTCTTGGTGACGGGGAAGGTGTGCCAGGTGTTCAGCTCGCCCGGCCGCTTGGTGACCACGCCGCCCTTGGTGAACCGGACCGCGTCCGCGATCACCGACGTGCTGGTCGACGCCGGACCGTCACCGAGAACGATCTTGCCCAGGGTTCCGGCCCTGAACGGATGCGAGCCGAGCGTCTTCCACACGCCGGCCGTGCCGGCCTGCTGGTCGACCTTGTACGCCTTCGTCCCGCCGTCGTACGTCACGGTGTACGGGGCGTCGGTGGCACGGTCCGAGGCCGGGACGTTGTGCGCCTCGACCTGATAGGTGCCGTCCTCGGGGAGGCTCGGCTGCCAGGTGTACGTGTCGCCCGCGGCCGAGTCCTTGTTGTACAGGTAGTCCTGGTTGACCGCGTGCTGCGTGTACGCCGTGTTCCCCGACGCGGGCCAGGCGCCGACGGCTGCTGTCCGTCCGGCGTCGCCGTCGTCCACCACGACCGCGGTGCCGGACAGCTCACCGGTGATCGCGTTGGCGCTGTTCCAGGTGGCCTGGTCCTCGGTCCACGGCTGCGTGGCGCGGTGCGCCTCCAGCTGGACCTCGGTATCGCCCGTGGTGTGGAACTGGTCGTAGTACAGCTTCAGGTCAGCCGAGTCGAGCTTCGTGCCGGCCGGTACGCCGGTCAGCGGGAACCGCATCAGCGCACGCGAGGATCCGGTGCTGGTGTTGCCGACCGACAACCGCCAGTTGTCGTCGTAGTTCGTCCCCGGTCCGTCCGAGGAGATCATGACGTCCTGCGCCGTCGTCGGCGTCGGAGCGATCGAGATCGTCGGGTCGACCGTCACCGGGTACTGCCGCTCCGGCGCGGACAGCCACTTCGCATCGGGGGTTACCGTCAGCTTCCAGCCTCTTCCGGCCCTGGTCAGCTTCTGGGTGACCGTCTTGCTGTAGGCGAAACCGTACGGCGACTGGGCGTCCTTCCTGGCGTCCGTCATGAACGCCGCGGGGATCACCATCACCGGGTGGGCGGCCTCGCCGTAGAAGGAGACCGAACCGTCCTTGCCCGGCTTCGGCGTCAGCCCGCCGGCGTCCAGAGTGAAGGTGAAGGAGACCGGGCCCGTGGGCTTGCGGTCCAGGAGGATGTTCTCCTTCACCCGGCCGGGACCCACCTGGTAGGACAGGTCCGCACCGGCCACGGCGTCCTTGTACGTGACGGTGTCGCCCTTGGCGACGGGGGTGAGCCTGCCCGCGCCCTCAAGGCCCAGAGTCACCGCATGCCCGTCACCGGACTCGAAGCGGAGCAGCCTGTCGGCGTCCGATCCGAACCAGCTACTGGCAGCGTTGGTCCTGTTGGCGAAGTCGAAGCCCTTGGTGCCGGTCGGGATGACCGTCGGGTCGATGTCCTTCCACGACTTCCCCGCCCGGTACCCGGTCGGCATCGCCGACACCTCGGCCTGCACCCGGCCGTCGGACAGCTTCCAGTACCGGGCGTTCGCCGTGCGCTTGCCCGTCAGTTCCGCGACGCGCTTCGCCTTCCCGGCCGCCTTGCCCTTCGGCAGCTTCTCCCGGCTCGGCAGCACCGGAGTCCCACCGGTCGACGTCTCCTTCGGCCCGTCCGACTCGCCCTCGTCGTCGTCGAACCAGCCCGCGAGGGTATCGACGATACCCTCGTCGTTATCATTCGAAACCGTTGCCGCATAGGCGACTTGTGGCAGCATGGTCCCGGCGACCGCCGAAACCACGAGGCAGGCTATCGCCCGCCCGTATCTGACTTTCACGCCATTCCCTTCATCGGCCCATCCCGCACCAGGCGAAAAGGGCGCACCGACGCGCCGGCGCGGGCACTCCGTCGCCGTTCACGGTGGACCTGACCTCGACCGGAGCACCTCAAGGCACGCCGAACCAGGCCACCTCCCGCATACGGAGAAATGGCCTCGCCGGAGATGAGCCGATCGTGGCGGGCAGATTCTGAACATGGGAGTTGACGCCCCGTCAACCGTTAACGCATTTAGGGCATTTCAGCTACCGGAACAAGGCGGTTGGGGGCACCTTGCCGGACTTTTCCGCTGCCTGGCATTCGTTGATTCCGATGGTGTATAACGCAGGCGGAATTCACATCGACAGAAAGCGCGGCCATGCCGACGACCGAAGAACCGGCAGGACAGGAAAAGTCCGGAACCCCGGACGCCGCAAGGGCTTCCCGGACCTCGGACGACCGCCGCGTCGACCGCAGCGGCATCGCCGTAGCCGCGGCCCTGCTGCTGGCATGCGGCGTGTTCGTCACCTTCGGAGTCCTCGACTCCGATGACGACCCGGTGGCCGAGCGGCCCGCCACGCCCACCGCCGAGGTGACCTACGAGGTGCTCGGCGAGGGCGCGGCCGACATCTCCTACCGCGGGGCCGGCGGCGACAGGGCGTATGTCGTCACGAACGTCGGCCTGCCGTGGAGGAAGACCGTGAGCATTCCGCTCGGCGCTTCCCCGATCGTCAACGTGACCCTCGGCGCGAAGGGCGGCACGGCGGACTGCACCCTGGCCGTACGTGGCAAGCACATCCAACGCGCCACCGCCACCGGCGCCTTCGGCCGGACCACGTGCAGCGGTGAACTCCCCACCCCCGAAGCGTCCGCAGCCCCTGAGGGAAACCGGTGACCTCACACCTCCTCCGTCGTACGGCCAGGGCCGTGGCGGCTGCCGCCGACACCCTCGCTCCCACCTCCCCGGTGACGCCGACGGCGCGTATCCCGGCGCTGGGGCCGGGCCGGTCCGGGTCACCGCGCTTCAGGTGGACGACGAACGCGCGGATCCTGACACCGCCGAGCGGAAGCGGCCCGCGCCTGGCCGGGAGAGGACGTGATCGCGGCGATCAGGCCCGGCAGGACGCACCGGCCGGTCTGTGACGACGGCCACAGGGGTGACCCTGACCAGCGCCGAGGTCCGGCGTCGGCCACTTGCCGCGTCCGCGCCCCCTTGATGGAGCAGGGCCTGACCTGCCTCGGTCAGCAGCGGGAGGTCGGCGAGCCGGCTGCCCCATCGGCGGGCCTGCGACAGTTTCCCCACGCCGAGGACGTTTCCGGTGGCCGTCGCGAGGGCGTCCAGTCGCTCATGCGTCGCGGCCGGGGGTGCATCTCGACCGAGTCAGGGTGCGCTTCGGCCCCGTCAAGTGCGCTGGTCCCCAACGGGTCCCCAAAAATGATCGAGGGGCCGTTTCAGATTTCCTCTGAAACGGCCCCTGACCTGCGACTTCGAAAAGTCGGGACGACAGGATTTGAACCTGCGACCCCTTGACCCCCAGTCAAGTGCGCTACCAAGCTGCGCCACGTCCCGTTGCCCGTCTGACCTGGGGTTTCCCCCCGGCTGAACGCGCATGAGAACAATACCGCACTTGCACCGGTGCTCACGAACCCGTTTCCGGGAGGCTAGACCTTGACCATGCTTGAGGTCTGCGCATCTTCGAAGCGACCGCACAAGGCCCCTCACGCACGTCAGCGGCATCCCGCGCCCGGGTCCCGCCCCGCCCCGGCACGGCGTCGCCGGTGAGGGCCCGCCTGCCCGTTGACCCGGCATTGCCGTCGACCTACGCTGGGCCACGCACATCAGTAAGCGCTTTCCATCCCCCGCCCGGCCCCACACCGCACCGGGAGCGCACTCATGAGCAGCCGCCCGTCACGCAGCAGTGCCTCGCCCCAGGCCCTTCCCCCCGCGTCGATCGCCGCCGTCGCCCTGTTCGCGCTCATGGCGCTGGTCATCGGTGCGGTGACGGTCGCCTCGTTCCCGAGGGCTCCGGTGATGTCGTTCCGCGTGCTGGTGTACTCCGGGGCGGCGCACGGGTCCCGGGAAACGGTCCGAGCCGGTGTCGACGCGGTGAGGGAACTGGGAGCCCGCAACGGGTTCGGGGTGGAGGCCACGGAGGATCCGGCCGTCTTCGAGGACGCCGGTCTGGCGCGGTTCCAGGCGATCGTCTTCAACAACACCGCCGGCACGGCTGAAGGCGCGGCGGAGGGCGACGACGGCCTCGACGAGCAGGGCCGTGCGGCCCTGCGGAACTACATCCGGGCGGGTGGCGGGTGGGTCGGACTGCACGACGCGTCGGCCGGCGCGGGTGACTGGGACTGGTACGAAGGTCTGGTCGGCGCCACCCTCGACCGGAGCGCTCCGGTGCAGCCCGGAAGGGTCGAGGTCCTCGACCACGCCCACCCTTCCACGGTGACGCTTCCGGACCTCTGGGAACGTACGGAGGACCGGTACGACTGGCGCACCGCTCCGGTCACGAGGGTGCACACCCTCGCGCAGATCAGGGTGCGCGACGGCATCACCGGGCGCGACGAGGGTGTGGGCCACCCCTGGTCGTGGTGCCAGGACTACGACGGCGGGCGTTCCTGGTTCACGGCGGGGGGCCACGCGCCCTCGGCCTTCCGCTCGGAGGGCTTCCTCGCCCATCTGCTGGGCGGCATCGAGTGGGCCGCGGGCGCGAAGCCGGGCGACTGCACCGCGACCCGGGCCGGTTCCTTCCGGCGGACCAGGCTCGCGACAGGTGGCCCCGGCGATCCCGTCGACGTGGCGGTGGCGCCCGACCGCCGGGTGTTCGTCGCCCGGCGGACCGGTGAACTCGAGGTCGTCGACCAGCGGACCATGAGGGTCTCCAGGGCTCTGGACTTCGCGTACGGCCCGGGGACGGCCCTCTCGGACGGGCTGATCGGTCTGGCTCTGGATCCGGGCTTCTCCGAGAACCACTGGCTCTATCTCCTGCGTCCCGACACCGTCGGGAGGCGGCTGGTCCTCTCCCGTTTCACGGCGGGCCAGGACACGGTCAATCCCGCCTCGGAGAAGCGGCTGCTCACCCTTCCGGGCCGGCGGGCCCAGGACGGGGACTCCCTCTCACCGACGGGTTCGCTCGCCTTCGACCGGGAGGGCCGGCTGTACGCGGCGACGGGCGACATCACGCTCCCCCTCAACGCGGGGGGCCCGAACGATCTGCGGGGCGCGATCCTGCGGATCACCCCGCAGGACGACGGCACATACACCGTGCCGGAGGGCAACCTCTTCCCGCCGGGCACCGCCGGCACCCGCCCGGAGATCTACGCGATGGGCATGCGCAACCCCTACCGGGTCACCGTGGACCCGGTGAGCGGCACACTGCTGGCGGCCGACACGCGCCCCGACGGCACCGCCGGGTACTTCCGGATCACCGGGGCGGGGCAGATCGAGCGGCCCTTTCTCTGCTCGGGCGGCGTCCCCCGGGGGGCGGCGGCCTGCGTTCCCCGTGTCAGCGGCGCACCGGACGCCACCGGTCCAGGCGGCATCACGATGAGCGGCCCCGTCTACGACTACGACGCGGGGAGCCTCCACCGCACCGGATTTCCCGAGTACTTCGCCGGGAAGTGGCTGACGTACGAACCGGTCGGCCGGCGCTTCACCACCCTCTCGTTCCAGCGGAGGGCCCGGACGTCCGCCGGCCCCCGGCCCGGGACGGTCGCGGCCGGTGAACTGCAGTCCGTCGACGGCGTGTTCGAGGACATGGAGTGGAACCGGCCGACCGCCGCCGTGTTCGGTGCGGACGGCGCGTTGTACGTCGTCGACGCCGGGCGCGACGACGGTGCCGGGGACGACGAGAGTGCCGGGGTCTTCCGGATCGACCACGTCGGCCTCGGCCGGCTGCCCGGTGCCGCCGTCACCGCCGACCGTGACAACGGTCCCGCCCCGCTGACCGTGGCCTTCACCGGAGCGGGCTCCGGGCTCCCCGCAGGAGAGCCGGTCACGTATGCCTGGGACTTCGACGGCGACGGCGGCACCGACTCGACGGAGGCGAACCCTTCGTACACCTACCGCGCCGAGGGGCGGTTCACCGCGCGCCTCACGGTGACCGGGCCGGCGGGTACGACGGCCGTGGCCGGCCAGGACATCACCGTGGGCAACACCCGCCCCCGGATCAGCGTCCAGCGGCTTCCGGACGGTGGACTGTTCCGCCCCGGCGACAGCATGGACTTCACCGTGGACGTGAGGGACGAGGAGGACGCGGGGACCACCCCTGTCGACTGCTCCCGGATCCTCGTACGTTCACAGGTCGGCCGTCCCGGAGCGCTGCGCCCCCTGCCACGTTCACGCGGCTGCGGGGGCTCGATCGTCGCGGAGGCGGGTGCCGTCACGCCCGGCCTGTACCGGGTCACGGTGCGGTACACGGACAGGGGCGGCCCGAAGGCCCCGGAACTCACGGGTTCCGCCTCGCTCACCCTGCGCACGGCCTTGCAGGAGGCGGAGCGGTTCACCTCGACCGGGGGCGCCCACGGCGGGGCCGTGGCGGGCAACCGGGCGGACGCCTCGGGCGGCAGGACACTGACGGAGATCGAGGACGGGGACTGGATCGCCTTCGATCCGGTGCACCTGAGAGGCATCCGGTCGGTGACGGTCGGGGCGACGCCGTGCGGGCTCGGTGGGACCGTCGAATTCCGGGACGGCTCTCCCGACGGCCCTCTCCTCGGCTCGTCGCGTGTCCCCGGGGCGGGGCTCGGCGGCGGGGACGTGTCACCGACGACCGAGTTGAGGATCCCCGGCGGCGGCGGGCGCCTCTACGTGGTGTTCACCAACCCGGCGTGGAGCAGCGAGAAGCCGGACCTGTTCGCCGTGGACTGGCTCCGCTTCGCCGGGCCGGGGGCCGGGAAGCCCGGGACAGGGTGACGACGGCTCACGGCCCTCGGACGCGTCGAGGTCACGGATGTGCTCCGAAGCCCGAGAGTGGCGCGGGCGCCGTGGCGTTGATGAGGTGCTGGACGAGAGTGACCAGCGCCCCGGTCCCCGAGCTGGCGATCCTGGCGTCGCAGAGGACGACCGGCACCTCGGGCGCGAGATCGAGCGCCGCCCGCACCTCTTCCGGTTCGTAGCGGTAGGCGCCGTCGAACTCGTTGACGGCGACGATGAATCCGATGCCGCGCCGCTCGAAGAAGTCGACGGCCGCGAAGCACTCGGCCAGCCGGCGCGTGTCGGCCAGCACCACCGCGCCGAGGGCGCCCTTGGACAGTTCGTCCCACATGAACCAGAAGCGCTCCTGTCCCGGCGTACCGAAGAGGTAGAGCACGTGCTGCTCGGACAGCGTGATCCGGCCGAAGTCCATGGCCACGGTGGTGGCCGACTTGGACTCGATGCCTTCGAGACTGTCGGTCGCCGCACTGACCTGCGTCAGGAGCTCCTCGGTACTCAGCGGCTGGATCTCGCTGACGGCGCCCACGAACGTCGTTTTGCCGACGCCGAACCCACCCGCGACCAGGAGCTTGAGGGCCACGGGGAAGAATTCGGAGCTGTCAGAGCTGTCGTCGTAGACCATCGAGCACTGCCTCCAGCAGAGATCGGTCGGTTGGCATGTCGTGGAAGGCGGGGGCGTGCGCGGTGACCGCCCCGCAGTCGACCAGGTCGGACAGGAGGACCTTGGTGATGACGGCGGGCAGCCGGAGATGCGCGGCGATCTCCGCCACGGACGTGGGTCCGCCGCAGAGTTCCAGGGCCACGGTGTGTTCGGGGCCGAGGTGGACCTGGGGATCGCTCCCCGTCGCCATCACCAGGGAGAGCAGATCGAGCACGGTGGTCGGCCGCGTACGGCCGTTGCTCACGGTGTACGGGCGGATGAGCCGGCCTGCCGCGTCGTCGAGCAACGGCCCGTCCTGCGGGGCCGGCATCCTCACAGCCCCGGGCTGAACGGCGCTCCGGCCGGCTGCCGGAGCGGCGTCATCAGGTAGGGGCGCACGCTCTTGACCAGCATGGCCATCTCGTAACCCAGTACGGCGGCGTCCGCCTCGCGGCCCGCGAGGACGGCGAGGCAGGTGCCGGAGCCTGCGGTCGAGACGAACAGGAGGGTGGAGTCGAGTTCCACCACGACCTGACGCACGTCGCCGTTGTCACCGAACCGGGCACCGGCACTCCGGCCGAGTGAGTACAGGCCCGCGGCCAGGGCCGCCATGTGATCGGCGCTGTCCGCGTCCATCCCGTGGACGGATTTCACCAGTCCGTCCGCCGAGAGGAGGACGGCGCTGCGTGTGTAGGGCACGCGTTGGACCAGGCCGCTCAGCAGCCAGTCGAGGTCCGAGACCTGACCGGACGGCATTTCGCTCGTCATGATGCGTCTACTCCTTGACGGTGTTCTGGGTTCGGCGATCCGGTTCGGGTGTCTGCGGGGTCCGGTGCCCCGGGCCGGTCCGCTCCGAGCCTGCCGTCGCCGTGCTGGTGGGTGCCCGGAAGGGCAGTGGGGCGAGGCCGTGGGGCCGTTGCGCCCCGACGGTCGGGGCGGGGCCGGTGGCGGCGGGTGCGACACCCGCTGCGCTGTGGGGTTCCGTCGTCTCCGGCTCTTCGGCGGTCTGGGCCTCGGCGAGATCGACTCCGCGCCGGAAGGCCGCCATCAGGCCGGGATCGTGCAGGACGTTCTCGTCCTCGGTTCGCCGGACCGGGGCCTCCCGCAACTGCGGAACCAGGTGCTCCTGGTTGCTGCGCTTGGGCAGCTGAGGACGTGCGGGTGCGGCCGGCGCGGTGGTGTCCGTCGTGGGCGGCGCGGACTCGACGGGTCCGGCCGGTGGGAAGGGGCCGTCGGAGGGGGCGGGCACCGGCGAGGGAACGGGCTCCGGGGGCCGGACGGGGCGGGTGACCGGGGGGGACGCCGCGGGATTGGGCCGGTCGACGCGCTCGGCGCGCAGCGGCAGCGGGGGCCCGCCCCTCTGGCCCTCCCTCACGGGAGCGGGAGTCGGGTCGAGCCGTGCCGGCGGATCTGCCGCCACCTGGGTCGGGGCCAGGGGAACCGCGGCCTGCGCGGGCGGCAGGTGAGCGGCGCCGGGTGACGGGACCGGAGCCGCTGCGGGGGCCGTGGTGGGTTCGATGTCGATGCCGAGGAGGACCTCGGGCAGCACGAGTACCGCCTGTGTACCTCCGTAGATGTTGCTCTGGAGGCGTACGGCGATGCCGTGTCTGCGGGCCAGGGAGGCGACCACGAACAGCCCGATGCGCCCGTCCTGCAGCAGATGGGCGACGTTGACCTGGTCGGGGTCCGCGAGCAGGGTGTTCATCCGCTTCTGCTCGGGGCCGGGCATACCGAGCCCCCGGTCCTCCACCTCCAGGGCCAGACCGGCGGTGACGCGCTGGGCGCGCAGCAGGACCTGGGTGTGCGGTGCGGAGAACACCGTCGCGTTCTCGACGAGTTCGGCGAGGAGGTGGATGACGTCGGCGACGGCGTGTCCGCGCAGGGTGCCGTCGACCGGCGGGACCAGTTTGACCCGTGGGTACTGTTCGACCTCCGCGATCGCCGAGCGGAGCACTTCCGTCATGGTCACGGGGTTGCTCCACTGCCGCCGGGAGACGGCGCCGCCGAGGACGGCGAGGTTCTCCGCGTGCCTGCGGATGCGGGTGGCGAGATGGTCGACGTGGAAGAGGCCCTTGAGCAGGTCCGGGTCCTCGACCTCGTTCTCCAGTTCGTCCAGGATCTGGATTTCGCGGTGCACGAGGGACTGGAGCCGCCGGGCGAGGTTGACGAAGACCTCGACCTTCTGTTCGTTGCCATTGCCGCGGAACAGCTGCGAGGCCTCGACGACGGCCGCCACCGCACTGTCCTGCGCGCGGTTCATCTCCTGGGCGAGGAGGTCGAAGGCATCCGCGTCCGCGGCGGCGGGGGGCGTGGCCCGGCGGGCCGGCAGGGGCTCGCCGTCGCGGATCTGTTCCACGAGGCGCTGGAGCTCGGCGTGGTGCTGGGCCCCGGTGCGCCGGAGCGTTAGCGCACGGTCGAGCACCCCGGTGGACACACGGTTGGCTCCGAGGAAGGCCGCCGCCACGGCCGCCACGGCGAGGGCGCCGGATCCGCCGAGTGCAGCCAGGAGGCTGCCCGAGGGGCGCACCCCGGAGGCCCGGATGGTGAAGATGACGGCCGCGGCTCCGCTGAGGAGAGCAGCCACGGTCGGCAGGAGCGCCGTGCGCATCAGCTGGGGTCGCAGGCGGCCGTCGGGAGCGGGACGGGCGGTGCGCGGCCGGCTCGCGGCCGAGTGGGCACGGCCACCCGGCCGGCCGTGCCGTCCGCCTTCGCGGCGTTCCGGTCGCGCTTCGGTTGCGCGAAGTTGAGACATCTTCGTCCTCGGTACGTGGGGCACCAGGAATCGGCAATTCGTGTGGTGACACCTACGGTGGTCGGTAAGGCCCGGGTCAACGGCTGGGGGCGGACTCGACCGATAGGAGCCCACCGTTGATCACCGGCAACACACGGTAGTCGTCAATCGCCGATGCTCGGCGTGCAGTTGTCGAAGTTGCCCGCCGGGCGTCCCGCTCTGGTATGACGTCTCGCACGGACGGCCGAATCCACCGGTCGCCGACTCCGCATGGACGTGCGGGCATCGACCTTGCGTGCGAATCGTGCGCGCGGTCTCAGCCGAGGCGCGGGATGCGTGCTCCAGCCATCCCGCTCTCTGTCCGCGATCGGTGCCGGGGCACCTCAGCGCTCGACGACGACGGCCGTCTCCAGCGCGGGCACCGTGAGCAGCTCCGACACGTCCTGACCGCGCAGCAGTTCACGGCCGGCGGTGGGCACGTCGACGTCCTGGGTGGTGTGGTTGACGACGAAGAGGAAGCTGCTGCCGTCGTCGCCGTGCCGGCGTACGGCCTCGACGCCCTGCGGCAGGCCGGTGACGACCGGCGTCACGTCGGCCTCGGTGAGGAGGGCGTCGACGACGCCGGCGACCCCGTCGTCGTCGGGGCGGGTCGCGACGTACCAGGCGTGGCCGCGGCCGGCGCTGTTGCGGGTGACGGCGGGGAGCCCGGCGAGGGGCCCGTCGGCCCAGGTGCGTACGGCCTCGGCTCCTTCGAGGTGGGTGTTCTCGCTCCACAGATCGGCGCGCGTGCCGTCGTCCAGGGTGAGGACCTCGTCCTCCTGGAGTGGATGGAACTCCTCGGAGCGCACCCCGAGCAGTTCGCGGAAGGCACCGGGGTAGCCGCCGAGCCGGACGTGGTCGTGCTCGTCCACGATGCCGCTGAAGAAGGTGATGAGGACACTGGCGCCGGCGTGCGCGGCCTCGGCGATACGTGCCGCGTCCTGGTCGTCGACGGTGTACAGGGTGGGGACGACCAGGGCCCGGTAGCCGGAGAGGTCGGACCGGGGCGACACGACGTCGACGGTGACCCCGCGTCGCCACAGGGCGCGGTACCAGCGCATCATCTCGTCGAGGTAGCCGAGGGCCTGGGTGGGATGGCCCTCCATCTCCGAGGCCCACCAGGAGGGGTAGTCGAAGACGAGGGCGATGTCGGCGTCGACGCGGCTCCCCTTGACCGGCGCCAGGGCCCGGAGCAGTCGGCCCAGCTCCACGGTGTTGCGCCACACGTCGGAGTCGCGCCCGGCGTGCGGGAGCATGGCCGAGTGGTACTTCTCGGCCCCCGCCGCGGACTGCCGCCACTGGAAGAACATCACGGCGTCGGCGCCCCGTGCCACATGGGCGAGCGAGTTGCGCACCATCTCCCCGGTGCGCTTGGCCCCGTTGCGGGGCTGCCAGTTGACCGCCGACGTGGAGTGCTCCATCAGCATCCACGGCGCCCCGCCCGCGACGCCGCGGCTGAGATCGGCACTGAACGCGAGACCGATGTGGGCCTCGGGGTCGCGGGAGACGAGGTAGTGGTCGTTGGCCACCACGTCCATGTCGCCGGACCACGAGAAGTAGTCCACCCACTTGTTGGCAGTGGTCATCATGAAGTTCGTCGTCGTCGGCACGTGCGGGGTGATCTCGCGCAGTATGTCGCGAAGGGCCCGGTAGTGGACGAGCTGCTCGTCGGAGGAGAAGCGGGCGAAGTCCAGTTGCTGGGTCGGGTTGACGGACGTGGGGGCGGATCGCGGCGGCAGGATCTCCTCGAAGGAGTCGTAGCGCTGGGCCCAGAAGGCCGTGCCCCAGGCCGCGTTGAGCGCCTCGACGGTGCCGTACCGGCTGCGGAGCCACGCGCGGAAGGCCTCGGCGGCGGCGTCCGAGTAGTCGTGCGGCACATGGCAGCCGAGTTCGTTGTCGACGTGCCACACGGCCAGTGCGGGATGGTCCCCGTAGCGCTCGGCCATCCGGCGGGTCATGCGGCAGGCGTAGTCGCGGAACACGGGTGAGGACACCGCGTAGGACTGCCTGGACCCCTGGTTCAGCACGGTGCCGTCGGCGAGTTCGGGCAGGATCTCCGGGTGCCCGCGTGTGAGCCACGGGGGCGGCGACGCGGTGGCGGTGGCCAGGGCGACGCCTATGCCCGCCGCGTGCAGCCGGTCGAGCACCGCGTCCAGCCACTCGAATTCGAAGTGCCCCTCACGCGGTTCCAGTTGCGCCCAGGAGAAGATGGCGAGACTGATGAGGCCGACACCTGCCTCCTTCATCAGTTCCACGTCCTCCAGCTGGACGTCCACCGGCCACTGCTCCGGGTTGTAGTCACCCCCGTAGGCGATCCCGTCGGTGCGCAGCGGCCAGGCGCGGCATTCGTTCGTCATTCCGGTCCATCCTCCTGCGAGCACACGGGACAGCTGTCCCGCGCCTGGTGGTGTGCCGTACGGCGGGGTCGCCGGTGCACGGGAAGCCAGCTGCCCGGCGCGCCGGGCCGGTCACCGGTCTTGTAACGTTTCAACAGAGTCCGCCGTGGATCTCACGACGTCTTCCGTCGACCGACCGCATCGGCCCTTGAGCGGCCGACGGCGTACCGCGGGGAGATCCACGGTCCGCGCGTTCAGAAGCACCCCTCCCCGCACACACGGTTCGAGCGCTCCCGGAGACCGGAGGACGAAGACCCTCCGCACACGGCTTGCCGCGGCACCGCGGGACGCGTCCGGACCCCGCCCCGGAGGGCCGGACCGGCTTCGGAAGGAGCGTAGGCAGCCACGGATGTTGACGTCAACATCCGTGCGCGCGCGAATGCGGGGACTGCCGGATCCTCTGCACGCGACCCTCGCGCGGGTGAACTCGGGTGGGAGCGTGCGGACTTCGTTGCACCACGGTTCCGGGACCCGCGCTCGCATACCCTGGCCGGGTTCACGTACCACCAGGCGGTAGGCGCGCGGAGGGAGCCATGGACGGCGTGCGAGCAGGATCCGGGCAGGCGCGGCGGCCACGTCGTGAGGCGTCGATCGACGACGTGGCGCGGCGGGCCGGCGTCTCCGGCCAGACGGTGTCCCGTGTCGCCAACGGCCGCGACAACGTGGGGGCCGCGACCCGCGAGCGAGTGCTGGCGGCCATGAGCGAGCTGGGCTACCGCCCCAACAGCGCCGCTCGCGCCCTGAGATCGGGTCAGTTCCGCAGCATCGGTGTCATCGTCTTCACCCTGACGTCCTACGGCAACCTGCGGACCCTGGAAGCTGTCGCCGCCGCGGCCACGGAGCGGCGCTACACGATCACCCTGATGCCGTTGACGCACCCCACGCACGCCGATGTGAGCGCCGCCCTCGACCGGCTGGGAGAGCAGGCTGTCGACGGTGTCGTCGTCATCATCGAATCGCACCTGCTCGGGACGGCGGAGGCCCAGCTCCGCAGGGGTACTCCGGTCGTCGTGGTGGACTCCCGGGCGGCCGACCGGTCCGCGGTGGTCGACACCGACCAGTTCACGGGTGCCCGCCTGGCGACCGAGCACCTCCTGGAACTGGGCCACGACACCGTCTGCCACGTCGCCGGCCCCCGTGACTCCTACTCCGCCGAACTGCGCCTGCGGGGCTGGCGCGAGACCTTGCTCGCCCACGGCCGGCCCGTGCCCGAGCCGGTCCACGGCGACTGGTACTCCGACTCCGGGTACACCGCCGGGCGAAAGTTCGCCGAGGAGCCGCAGCTGTCGGCCGTCTTCGCCGCGAACGACCAGATGGCCCTCGGTGTGCTGCGCGCTCTGACCGAGGCGCGTCGGCGCGTCCCGGAGGACGTCAGCGTCGTCGGATTCGACGACATGCCCGAGGCCAGGAACTTCATCCCGCCGCTGACGACCGTCCACCAGGACTTCGCCGCCGTCGGCAGGACGGCTGTGCACGCGCTCGTCCAGGAGATCGAGGGCGGAGCACCCGCCGAGTACACGGAGATCGCGCCGCGGCTCATGGTCCGGGGAAGCACGGGCAGACCCGCCGGGCACCGGCAGGATCCCTCCGCACCGGCCTCCGGAGGGTGAGCCGGCGCCCGTGGACGCACCGGACGCCGCGCACCGTCCGTCTCCCCGGTCCCTGACGGCCCCGGCCGGGAGGGGGCCGGGGCCGACGCTCCGGTCAGGCGTGGGCGGAGTACGACCTCGTGCAGCCGTAGGTCTTCCCGGCGTTCTGGACGCACCGGCGGAGGCCGGCCGGGAAGCGGTGGTCGGCCGCCGCCCCGGCCCGTCACCCCCACCCCCTCAGCAGCGGACCTGTGGAGGGACCGCCCGCATCACCTCGACCGGGCGGGCTGCAGCCCCGCGTACACACCGTCGGCGCCCAGCAGTTCCTCGTGGGTTCCCACCTCGGCGATCCTGCCGCCCTCCATGGCCACGATGCGGTCGGCCCCCTGGATCGTGGAGAGCCGGTGGGCCACGACGAAGACGGTCCGGCCGTGCACCAGCCGTGTGAGTGCCTCCTGCACGAGGGCCTCGGACCGGTTGTCGAGCGCGGAGGTGGCCTCGTCGAGCACCAGCACCCTCGGGTCGCGGATCAGTGCCCTCGCGATGGCCAGGCGCTGCTTCTGACCACCCGACAACTGCGCCCCGTGCTCCCCGATGACCGTGTCCAGTCCGCGCGGCAGGCGGTCCACGAATTCCAGCGCGTTGGCGTCCTGGAGGGCTCGCATCAGCGTCTCCTCGTCCGTGTCGCCCATGCCGTAGGTGACGTTGTCACGGATGCTGCCCTCGAAGAGGATCGACTCCTGGGGCACCACCGACAGGAAGCGGCGGTAGGTCCGGAGATCGAGTCCCGCCATGTCGGTCCCGTCGAGCAGGATGCGGCCCGAGGTGGGCCTGATGAACCCGATGAGCAGGTTGAGCACCGTGGATTTACCGGCGCCCGACGCTCCGACGAGCGCGATGGTCTCCCCCGGCCTCGCCGAGAGGGTGAACCCGTCGACCGCAGGCTTGCCGTCCTCGTACACGAATCCGGCGTCCTCGAAGTCGATACGGCCGACGACGCTCTCCACCCGCGCCTTGCCGGCGTTGTTCTCCAGGTCGGGGGCCTGCAGCACCTCACCCGCCGAACGCACGGACTCCAGCCCCTTGGCGAGCACGGGAGCCAGACCCAGCAGTGTCGTCACGGAGCCGGTCAGCACGGTGAAGAAGGAGCTGAGCATCACCACGTCCCCGGGGGTGATGGCCATCCATCCGTGGTACGCCACCAGAGCGGAGCCGGTCAGGCACAGCACACCGAGCGTGTTGAGGATGACCCAGGCCAGTGACGCGAAGCGGCCGTTGATCGTGTCCAGGCGCATCCCGGCCACGAACACCTGCCGCAGCGAACCGTCCACCCGGCCCAGCGCTGTCCGTTCCAGGCCGTGGGCGCGGGTGATGGGGATGAGGGACGTCATCTCGCCGACCCGGGAGGAGAGTTGCTCGACCTCACGGCGGAAGGACTCGTTGTGACTGCGCAGTCGGCCCCGCAGTTTCATCACGAGGAAACCGGAGGCGGGGACCACGACGAGGAAGACGGGCAGGAACTCGGGCACGCGGACCCCGATGACGACGAGCCCGCCGATCAGCGTGACGACCGCGCCGAGTCCCATGTCGGAACTCTGCTGGACCATCTGCTCCACAGCTTCGACGTCACGCACCACCTTGGCCTGCAGCACGCTCGAACTCACCCGTGAGTGATAGCCGATGGACAGTTGCTGCATCCGGCGGCAGAGCGCCGATCGCAGGGTGGTGCCCATGCGCCGGATGCTGCCGGCGAGGCATCGGACGTACCACTGGTGGAGCGGGTAGTTGATCACGAGGATGAACAGCAGGACGCCGCTCGCCTTCCATATCCCTGATTCGGGACCGTGCTGGACGACCACGTCGAGGACGGTGGCGGTGATCAGGGGCAGCAGCCAGATGGGGCTGTGCTTCACGACGAAGATGGCGACCGCCAGGGCCAGCCGGCCCCTGTCGGGGCGGAAGAGATGGCCGAGCGTGCGGACCGGGTTCTCGCCGCGGTAGCGGTGATCGAGGTGGTCGAAGGGTGCCAGGGGTTCGGCGGACAGCGATGAAAGCGCTTTCTCCATGCGGTCATCCCACCTGTTCCCACTTCCGCCGACAACCCCCGTTCCACGGGAAGAGACGGAAGGGCGGCACACACACCGGCACTCTTTCGAGGTGACGCTGCGTAATCCCGCTCGGACCGGGTAGCGGGCCGAGATGTTCAGGTATAGGCGTGTACGAGTTCTGACCGTGCTGCTCAGCGGCTGGGTGGTGCTGACCGCTGTGGAGCGATGGGGGGAACGGGCACCGTGGCCGAGCGCGGTACTGAGCGGGCTCCTCTGGTCCTGCGTGGTGGCCGGCGTCTGGTGGTTCGCGGAATGGACCCAGTCACCGCTGCGCACCGCGCGCCAAGCGCGCGCGGAGGAGGAGGCCCTGAAGGACGGGGCGCCGCTCGAACGGCACCCGGACACGGACGGTCCGGTCACCCGGGGAGCCGAGACCGCGGCAGCGTCCCGGCGCTGACTGCCCGTCACGCTCCCGCGACAGACGTGACCGCCCGTGCCGCCCTTCCCGGGCGCACGGGCGGTCACCGTCTGCGGGCCGTCCCCGGCAGGACGGACGAACGTGCCGTGGTCACAGACCGCGGGGCCCGTCACCCGCCACCGTCGACTCGGCCAGCTTCTGGAACTCGCCCAGGTCGTAGTTAGCCAGGGCCGAGTCCAGATTGGTCAGGGCGCCGAGGTGCTCCACGAATCCGCGGGGGTCGTACTCGATCTGCAGGGCGACGCGGCTGGAGGTGTCGTCGAGCCGGTGGAAGGTGACCACGCCGGCGTGATGCACACCCTCGATGGTCTTCCATGCGATCCGGTCCTGCGGGACGACCTCGGTGAGCTCCGCGACGAAGCCCTTGTCGGCGCCCGGCAGGGACAGCTGCCAGGAGAACCGGCGGTCGTCCATCGGGTCCACCCGTCGCACGTGGCTCAGGAACTTCGGCCACTGCGTCACGTCGCTCCACAGAGCCCAGGTGACGCTGACGGGCGCCTTGATGTCGACGGTTTCGACGAGGGAGGAGGACATGGAGAACAACCCCTTCTTTGCTCGGTCAGGTCTTGCGCTGCCGAGTACCCGATAGTCGGCGGCGCACGCATGCCCTTCTCGCCTGCGGGCAGGCCCCCTGCGGCGCGACCGCCCGGGCCCAGCCGGCCACCACGCACGTCACGGGCGCCCGGCCGCCGTCGTCCTTCACGAGGCGTCCAGCGCGGCACGCCAGACGGCACTCTCCACGTAGTGGTTGTCGAACCGCTCGGCGGACTCCGCGATCTCCTTCGGATCCGCCTCTCCCCGCATGACCCGGCCGAGCAGACGCAGGTACGCGAAGCGGTCCATGCTGCGGTCGAACACGAACAGGACGTCAGCGGTGAGGCCGGGGGCGGCGGCGAAGGCGTGCGGGGTACGGGGCGGGACCGCCAGGAAGTCCCCCTCCCGCAGGACCGTCACCTCCTCCCCCACGAGCACCCGCAGGGCTCCGCCGACCACGAAGAACAGCTCCGTCGCCCTGGTGTGGAAATGGGCCGGTGCCCCCACCGCCCCCTCGGCGAAGGTGGAGCGGTAGCTCGTGAAACCGCCCTCGCCGTCACCGGCCTCGCCGAGCAGACGCATGGTGCTGCTCGGGTCGACGCAGGTCTCCGCATCGTTGTGACGGGTGAGCAGCGGGAGGTTCGAGGTGGCCGTGTTCTTGGTCATGAACACGACTCTACGAGTGCATATGCCCATCATCCAGGGCCATTTGGGCCGTGGACCCCTGGGCCAATCGGTAGCAGGACCGCAGTCCGGCGCTCCTCGCCCCGGCCCGGAAACCGTTCGCGCCCCGGGTCCCGAACCGTTAGCTTCCTCGGAGCGCTGTGGGTCGCAGCCACCACACGAGGGGAGCCGTGCATGGCAGGGGACACGAGGACCGACCGCCTGGACCTGCTGCTCGGCCAGTTCGACCAGGCCAGGGAGATGGCCGGGGTACGGCTGAAGGGGCTGGGTGACGAGGAGTTCCTGTGGGAGCCGGTGGCCGGCTCCTGGTCGGTCCGGCGCCGGAGCGAGGCGTCGACGCCCCGGGCGTACGGGCCGGGCGAGTGGGTGCTCGACCAGGGCGCCCCGGACATCCCGGCGAACGAGTACGCCGAGGTCGCCCGGCAGGCCGCCGGGGGTATGACGGTGTCCAGGATCGCCGATGACTGGAGCGTGAGCGTCGAGCGGGTCGAGCAGGTCCTCGCCCACACCGGTGAGCCGGAGCCCGACGACACCCCCGTGACCACCATCGCGTGGCGGCTCGGGCACCTGCACTCCTGCCTCGCGGGCCAATGGGAGTGGACCTTCGGTGAGCGGCGGCAGGATCCGAAGCTGCTGGTCGACTTCACTCCTTCCGCGTCGGTGGCGCTCGACCGGTTCTGGGCCGTGACCGGCCGCTGGCGCGACAGCGTGGCCACGGTCACGGAGGAGCAGCTCGACACGGTCGGCTTCTCGCAGTACCCGTACGGCTCCGACCCCGACGATCCGTTCGTCTCGGTGCTGGCGGGTGCCAACCTCGAATTCATCCATCACATGGCCGAGATCTCGCTTCTCCGCGACCTGTGGCGGGGGCGCTTCACGGCATCCGGGTAGGCCCGGCGCGCCCCGAGCGAGTCGTACGGAGTGTCCGCCAGGAGCGGCGGGGCTCAACCGTCCGTGGCCCGACGGAGCGTGTGCGCGCCGGAGGGCGGCGTGTTTCAGTGGACCGGTGACCCGCAACGGGGTCGAGGACGTCCGTCGGCGGAAGGGCCAGTCATGAAGATCGCGGTGATCGGCGGTACGGGGCTGATCGGGTCGAAGGTCGTCGAGAGGCTGAAGGCCGACGGACACGAAGCGGTGCCCTCTTCGAAGTCGACCGGCGTCGACGTCATCAGTGGTGAGGGGGTGGAGAAGGCGGTCGCCGGGGCCGACGTCGTCGTCGACCTGACGAACTCCCCGACGTTCGACGACGCCGCACCGGAGTTCTTCCGGCAGTCGATGGGAAATCTGCTGGCGGCGGCACGGAAGGCGGGCGTGGGCCACTTCGTCATGCTGTCCATCGTCGGCGTGGACCAGGTACCCGAACTGGACTACTACCGCGCCAAGACGCTGCAGGAAGAACTGCTCGCGGCGGGACCCGTCCCGTACTCCATCGTCCGCGCCACGCAGTTCATGGAGTTCATGGACGCGGTCATGAGCTGGACCGCCGACGGTGACACCGTCCGTCTGCCCACCACCCCGATCCAGCCGATCGCCGCCCAGGAGGTCGCCGACGCGGTAGCCGAAGCCGCGGTGGGCAGTCCGCTGCGGGGCGTCCACAACGTCGCGGGACCCGAGGTCTTCCCGCTCGACGAGCTCGGCAGGATCACTCTCACGGCCCGTCCGAACGGCCGGACCGTCGTCACCGACGACACCGCCGGGATGTTCGCCGTCGTCCGCGGGGACGTCCTCACGGGCAAGGGCGACGCCTCGCGCGCCCCCACCCGCTACGCGGACTGGCTGGCGTCACACTGACGCCTCCGCGGTGCCCCGGCCGGCAGGACGGCCGGGGCCGAGGTACCGGACCGCGGCGTGTCCGGCGTGCGGGAGGAGCAGCTCCCGGAGTTCCCGCGCGGCCGCCTCGAGGAGATGGCCGTCGCGCCTCGCGTGAAGGGTCTCCAGGACGAAGGTGACGTGGGCGCTGTCCTCGGTGACGCGCGTGCGGTGGGCGTCGCGGTGGTTCCAGTGCCGGGTCAGGACACCGCTGGTGTCGGCGTAGACGATCTCACCGGGTTTCGGGTTCTCCACGGTGTCCGGTTCGCCGAGCGGGGTGAACTCCTCGCTGCCGTCGGCGTACCGGATGTCGACGTCGCCGGTGACGTGCGCGAGATCGAAGGCGCCGGCGGGCAGGCCGTGGCGGAGGGAGACCGCGTTGTACGAGTCGACGGCGGGGTTGATCCGCGGCAGTGTCCCCTTCTTGGCCACGCGGCGGCCGAGGGCGTCGACGCTGGGGCGGACGCGGCGGGGATTGGTCCCGAAGGCACGGTAGGCCGTGTGCCATGCCTCGATGCGGGGGTCGTTCTCGTCGGCGGGCTGCCAGGTGCCGTCGGCGGCCTGCCGTTCCAGGTGTCCGAGAGCGGCGGTGGCCTCGGGCCAGGGTTCGTGTCCGCGCAGGCCGGTCGCGGTGACGAGCGCGATGAGGGTGTCGGGGAAGGCGTCGGCGACGTCCGGGTGGATACGGAAGACGGTCATGGGGTGGTGTCCTGTTCTCGTGTGCGTGAGGCGGTTGCGGTCAGGGCTTCCAGGGACCGACACGGTCCAGACGTCGCAGCTGCTGACGGGCGGTCGGTGTGTCCAGGCCCTGCCCACGCTCCCCGAGGCGGGAAGCGACGGCGGTACGGTGCTCGACCGGCTTGTGGTCGTCGTACTTGAATTTGGCGAGTACCTCGACGACGTCCAGCTCCAGCCCTCGGATGCCGGGCAGCATCCGCCCGTACGGGGGGCCGGTCCGGGTCGACGGGCGCGTGATCGCCGTCGGGTCGGAAATGTGCCATCTGCCTGCCCAGCAACTCGGCCTTGGCCACCGGATCGTCGATGACGGTGGCGCGGCAGATGAACTGGACCGCTGCGTAGGAGCTGGTGGGTACGCCGTCGGTGGGCGGCGTACCGGGCCCGGCACGCCAGGGGCCGGGGACGAAGGCGTAGTCGCCGACGACGGTGAACGTGACGTTCGCGTCCTGCTCCACCGCCTTCCAGACCGGGTTGGGCCGGGCGAGGTGGATCAGCAGCCGGCCCGCGTCGGTGCAGAAGTGGGTGGGGACGGCGACGGGGCCCTGACCGGGCGGCCCGTTGACGCCGAGGATGCCGAAGTCATGCCCGGCGGCGATCCATTGTCGCCATTCGGCGTCGTCCAGGGCGGCGTCCCAGGACTGGATGAGCATGTGCTTCTCCCGGTGTCGTGGTCCGGCGGGTCACGTGAGGGCGAGCAGGCTGACCGCGACGGCCGCGGTACCCAGGCCGACGAGCTGGCTCCGGTGGATGGTCTCGGCGAGCACTCTGCGGGCGAGCAGGACGGTAGCGGCCGGGTAGAGAGCGGTGATCACGGCGACGACGGCGAGGTCGCCGTCGCGGGCGGCGAACAGGAACAGCAGGTTGGCCAGTGAGTCCAGCACGCCCGCGGCGGCAGAGATCGCGTAGGCGGGCTTCTCGGAGCCCAGTCGGCGGTACATCACGGCCGCCGCGGTCAGGCCGGCGGCCGACGAGACCGCTCTGCCGATGATCAGCGGAGCGACACCGCTCCCGGACGGAGCCTGGTGGAGGAAGACGAGCTGCAGGGCGATGGCGATGCCCGCGCCGAAGGCCGTCAGCAAGGCGGTGCGGGAGGCGTGAGCCGACCTCGCTCCACGGCCGGCACCGACCAGCATCACGGCGGCCAGCGCCAGCGGCAGACCGAGGAGTCCGGCCGGGCCGAGACGCTCGCCCTGGAGCAGTCCGACGCCGACCGGCACCACTGCCGAGACCAGCGCGGTCACGGGTGACAGCACGCTCATCGGGCCGATCGCGAGGGTCCTGTAGAGCAGGGCGAACGCCGCGGCCGAGGCCACGCCCGATGCCGCACCCCACCCGATGGCCGCAGGAGTGAAGTACGCGCCGAGAACGGGCCACAGCAGCAGCTCGACCACCAGACTGGCCGGAGCCGCGACAATGACGGTGCGCAGCACATGTGCCTTGCGGGCACCGAGGCCGCCGAGGAAGTCGGCGCACCCGTAGGCGAGGGAGCTGCCCAGGGCCAGCAGCAGAGCAATCATGGAACTTCCCGAGGTGTCACAATGGAACGACTCAACCGTACAATAAAACGACCGTTCGTTGTCAACCGAACGACCGAGCGGTCCATTCCAGTGCTCCACACATCAGGACGGTGATCAGATGCCCGAGGCGGACGAAGCCCTGCGCACGCTCGCGCGCAACGTCAGAGCGGCACGCGTACGGGCAGGCCTGTCCCTGGACGAGCTGGGCCGGCGTGCCAAGGTCAGCAAGGGCGCGCTGGTCGGCCTGGAGAAGGCTCAGGGCAATCCGAACTTCGCCACCCTCGTCCGTCTCGCCGACACGCTCGGCATCTCCGTGTCCGCTCTGCTGGAGGGGCCGGCGGAGGGCCGCGTCCGCGTGGTGTCGGCCGACGCCGTCATGCCGCTGTGGGCCGGTGCGGAGGGCAGCGAGGCCCGGCTCATGCTGACGACCTCGGGAGCGGCTCCCGTCGAGGTCTGGCGGTGGAAGCTGGAGCCGGGCGAGGAGTACCCCAGTCACCCTCATCAGGCCGGGGTCGTGGAGACCCTCAGCGTCACCTCGGGCCGGATGACGCTGGTCGTCGACGGCACGGAACACTCCGTGGAGGCCGGGCAGACCGCCACCTTCGACGGCGACGCGACCCACACCTATCGCGGCTCGGGCACCACGACCTGTCATCTGATCATGACGGTGCACATCCCGCCCGGTCCCACCTCCACGAACTGACCCCCGGCTGACCCCTGTTCGTCTCCGGCTGCCTCTTCGGCCGCCGTGCGTCCCGCCCGGCTGCCCGCACACGACCGGGGTCAAGCCGACGTCAGCACGTGGCCCTCGGCGTCGAGCTCGACCACCGTGCCGGCGGTCCTCGCCCGTTCGGCCGCCCGGACGACGCGGTGCGTCGCCAGGCTCTCCGCGGCGCCGGAGAGAAGGAGCGACCTGTCACCGGAGGCGACGGCGGCGAGGAAGGCGGTCGTCCGGCCGCCTGTGGGCGGTTCGTGTGCCGACGGTGCCGACGGTCCGCGTGTCGACGGTCCGTTCCGACCCGTCGCGGAAGTCGACGAGGTTCGGCGACCTCCGACGCCCGGCCGGCTGTCGTGGCGGCGGCCGCGAGGGACCGGCCCACGGGTACCGCCTCCGGGGTGACCGTACCCGGACTCACACCCTGCACAAACGCACATGCGAGCCAAGGTGAGGTCATCTCTTACTCATGCAAAGCAACACGAGGCTTTCCCCTTGCATCTGCGGCAGTATCATCAGCGCAGGCGCACCCGCCGGAACGGGGACGCCGCGGCACAGCCCGGCATCCGGTTCACAAGGACCACGGGTGATCGTGTCCACCAGGACGAGAGCTAGCACAAGAGGGACAAGAGGGAGCGACCCATCATGACCCGTACCGCCCGCCCGACGGGCCGGACCCTGCGGGTGGCCGGCGCAGGTGCGGCCGCTCTGCTGGCCCTGACCGGTTGCTCGTCGTCGGACGACTCCTCGTCGGCGTCGGGCTCCTCCGGCTCCTCGTCGGACGAGCTGTCCGGCACAGTGACGGTGTTCGCCGCCGCCTCGCTGAAGGAGAGCTTCACGATGCTGGGCGAGGAGTTCGAGAAGGAGCACCCCGGCACGGAGGTCACCTTCAACTTCGGCGGCAGCGACTCCCTCGCGGCGGGCATCACCGGCGGCGCCCCGGCCGATGTGTTCGCTTCGGCGAGCCCCAGGACGATGAAGATCGTCACGGACGCGGGGGGCGCGGCCGGCGCAGCCGCCACCTTCGTGCGCAACCAGTTGGAGATCGCCACCCTGCCGGGCAACCCCGACGAGGTCTCCTCCCTGAAGGACCTCGCCGGTTCCGGTCTCAAGGTGGTCCTCTGCGACAAGGAGGTGCCCTGCGGCGCCGCCGCCCGGAAGGCCCTCGACGCCGCCGGGCTCGAGCTCACCCCCGTCTCGTACGAGCAGGACGTCAAGTCCGCCCTGACGAAGGTCGAGCTGAAGGAGGCCGACGCGGCCATCGTGTACAAGACGGATGTGCACGCGGCGGGTGACAAGGTGGAGGGCGTGGAATTCCCCGAGTCCGCCGAGGCCGTCAACGACTACCCGATCGTCCAGCTCAAGGACTCCGGGAACGCCGAAGGAGCCAAGGCATTCATCGCCTTCGTGCGGTCCTCCCGGGGCCAGGAGGTCCTGGCCGGGGCCGGGTTCCTGAAGCCGTGACCGAACTGGACACGTCAGGCGCAGCGGCGGGCTCGCCCAAGGGCGGGCCGCGGCGCCGGCGTGCCCGGACGGGCCGTGGCCGGGGGGTGCCACTGCCGCTGCTGCTGCCGGCGCTGCTCGGCCTCGCGTTCCTGATCGTCCCGCTGATCGCGCTGCTCGTACGAGCTCCGTGGCGCAGCCTGCCCGAGCTGCTGACCGGCGCCGAGGTGTGGCAGGCGCTCCAGCTGTCCCTGATCTGCGCCACGGCCGCCACCGCGGTGAGCCTGGTGATCGGTGTACCCCTGGCCTGGCTGCTGGCCCGCGTCGAATTCCCCGGCCGCGGCGTCGTACGGGCCCTCGTCACACTGCCGCTCGTGCTGCCACCGGTCGTGGGCGGTGTGGCGCTGCTGATGGCCCTCGGGCGCAACGGCATCATCGGGAAGTCCCTCGACGACTGGTTCGGGATCACCCTGCCCTTCACGACGACAGGAGTCGTGATCGCGGAGGCCTTCGTCGCGATGCCTTTCCTCGTCATCAGCGTGGAGGGCACACTGCGCGCCGCCGACCCCAGGTTCGAGGAGGCCGCCGCAACGCTCGGCGCCTCCCGCTTCACCGCGTTCCGCCGGGTCACCCTGCCGCTGATCGCGCCGGGGATCGCGGCCGGCGCCGTGCTCGCCTGGGCCCGCGCCCTGGGCGAGTTCGGCGCGACGATCACGTTCGCCGGGAACTTCCCGGGCCGTACCCAGACCATGCCGCTGGCCGTGTACCTGGCCCTGCAGAGCGACCCGGAGGCGGCCATCGCCCTCAGCCTGGTCCTGCTCGCCGTGTCCGTCGCGGTGCTGGCCGGCCTGCGCGACCGTTGGATGACAGCAGGATGACCGACACCCCGGAATCCACCCACGAGGCGCGCGACGCCCACGGCACCCGGCGCTCCCGCGACTCCCGCGCCGGCCTGTCCGAGGCGGGTCTCGACGCCCGCCTGGTCGTCGAGCGCGGCGCCTTCCGTCTCGACGTGGCACTGACCGCCGCCCCCGGCGAAGTGGTCGCCCTGCTGGGACCCAACGGCGCGGGCAAGACCACCGCCCTGCGCGCCCTCGCGGGTCTGACACGTCTCACCGGCGGGCATCTGCGACTGGACGGCACCGCGCTGGAGCGTAAGCCGCCGGAGTACCGCCCCGTCGGCGTCGTCTTCCAGGACTACCTGCTCTTCCCGCACCTCTCCGCCCTGGACAACGTGGCCTTCGGACCGCGCTGCCACGGCGTGACCAAGGCGTCGGCCAGGGAACAGGCCGCCGAGTGGCTCGGCCGGCTGGGGCTCGCGGACCACATGGGCGCGAAGCCACGCAAACTGTCCGGTGGCCAGGCCCAGCGGGTCGCCCTGGCCCGCGCGCTGGCCACCCGACCACGGCTGCTGCTCCTGGACGAGCCGCTGGCGGCGTTGGACGCCCGCACCCGCCTGGAGGTCCGCTCTCAGCTCCGGCGGCATCTGGCCGATTTCGAGGCCGTCGCCGTGCTGGTCACACACGACCCCCTGGACGCCATGGTGCTGGCCGACCGGCTGGTCGTGATCGAGGACGGCCAAGTCGTCCAGGAGGGCGCGCCGTCCGACGTCGCCCGCCGTCCGCGCACGGACTACATCGCCCAACTGGTCGGCCTGAACCTGTACCAGGGCACGGCGGACGGGCACACCGTCCGCCTCGGCGCCGGGACCCCCCTCACCACCTCGGAGGCTCTGTCCGGGCCGGTCTTCGTGGCATTCCCACCGAGCGCGGTCACGCTCCACAGGGACCGCCCCGTCGGTACGAGCGCCCGCAATCTCTGGCACTGCGAGATCGCCGGCCTGGAAACCCACGGTGACCAGATCCGCGCGGACCTGACCGGGGAGCTGCGTCTGGCCGCCGACCTGACCACCATGGCCGCCGCGGAACTCGATCTGCGTCCGGGCGCGCCGGTCTGGGCGACGGTGAAGGCGACGCAGACCCACGCCTACCCCGTCTGAGAGCCCCGGTCCGCCGGACGCGCCCGTGACCGCGGTCCCACCGGCCTGACCGCCCAGGCCCGCGCACCTGGGCCAGGACGGCCGAAGAGATCCTCACCGAGGCCGCCGTCGGCACTCCGGAGCTCCGGCTCAGGCCACCGCAACGACCGGGTACAGTGCGCGCGTCGGCAGTCCGGCTACGTGAACAGGGGGAAGCGTGACCGACACCAGCGAAACCCGGTCCGTGGACGGTGCGGCGCAGGCCACCCGGCAGAGTCGGCTGCACCGCCTGATGCGCTACATCCCCCTGATCGCCCCCGTCCTGCTGTGGGTTGTGCCCTGCTGGGTACTGCTGCACGCCGGCCAGCACTGGCCGCTCCCCGTGGCAGTGGGCGGCACCGCCCTGTTCGTCCTCGGCCTGATCGCCATGCCGCTCGCGATGGCGCGCGGCCACGGCCGGCGACAGCAGGACTGGGCGGCGATCGTCGGAGACACTCTCCTCGGGGCCGGCTGGGTGCTGTTCACCTGGTCGCTCCTGCTCGGCGTCCTGCTGCGCCTCGCCCTGACCGTGACCGGCGTGGGCGACGGGCAGAACCGGGCCCGGATCGTCACTCTCGTGGTCCTCGGCGTAACCCTCGTACTGCTCGCCTGGGGGTACGCCGAGGCCCGCCGGGTGCCACGGGTGCGCCGTCTCGACGTACGACTCCCGCGCCTGGGAGCCGGCTTGGACGGCACGCGCGTCGCTCTCATCACCGACACGCACTACGGCCCGCTCGACCGCGCCCGCTGGTCGGCGCGGGTCTGCGAGAAGGTCAACACCCTGGAGGCCGACCTGGTCTGTCACACCGGCGACATCGCGGACGGCACGGCCGGACGCCGCCGCGCCCAGGCCGCTCCGCTCGGCACCGTGCGAGCCACCCGGGCCCGGGTCTACGTCACCGGGAACCACGAGTACTACAGCGAGGCCCAGGGATGGGTCGACCTGATGGACGAGCTGGGCTGGGAGCCGCTGCGCAACCGTCATCTGCTGCTGGAACGCGGCGGTGACACCCTCGTGGTCGCCGGCGTGGACGACGTCACCGCCGAGTCCTCCGGGCTGGCCGGCCACCGCGCCAGCCTCGCCGGAGCCCTGAGCGGCGCCGACCCCGACCTGCCCGTCCTGCTCCTGGCCCATCAGCCCAAGTTCGTCGACCGGGCCGCGGCAGGCGGCGTCGACCTGCAGCTCTCGGGCCACACCCACGGCGGCCAGATCTGGCCCTTCCACCACCTGGTCCGCATCGACCAGCCCGCCCTCGCCGGCCTCAGCCGCCATGGCGCCCGCACGCTCCTCTACACCAGCCGCGGCACCGGCTTCTGGGGCCCGCCGTTCCGCGTCTTCGCCCCCAGCGAGATCACCCTGCTCGTACTCCGCTCCCCGCAGGGGCCGTCCGCCCAGCCCCTGTGAAGGGGTTCCGTCTGCAACCTCTCAGACCGGGAACAGGACTTCCAGGACCGCGTGGCGGAGGGCGACCGAGCGCGCGGACCTGACACCTTCGGGCGCGACCGGCCACTCCATGCCCGTTACCCGTGACGGAACGGCGCCGACAAGCTCGTGAACATCCGTCGATCACCGCACTCAGGTGCGAACAGGCAGACGGCCCTCCCACGCGCGGTTCGGACACGATGCGCAACGATCCCTGCACGCTGGGCAGCGGCTTCTTCCCTCAGCGCTCGCCCGCGAGGTCGACTTCCTCCCGCCGCACCGGCGCCGTCTCCGCCACCGCAGAGCGACGCCACGGGTGTGCGGCAGGCGCCGCCACGGCACGCCACCAGGTGTCCGAGGGCAGTTTCCCCGCCGGTTCGAACGGCTCGCCCGGACGGGGAAGGGCCAGTGCCTGGCCCGCCTCGTCGGCGACGTCCTTCATCCACTCACCGGGCTCCGACCACGGGTGCGGGGCGAGATTGAACGTTCCCCAGTGGATCGGCAGCAGGGCCCCGTGCGGCGCGCCGCCCTGGAGGTCCAGGTGCGCCCGCAGGCCCTCGGCCGGTGTCATGTGGATGTCGGGCCAGTACTCCGAATAGGCGCCGACCTGGATCATCGTCACGTCGAAGGGCCCGTGCGCGGCCCCGATGTCCTCGAAACCGGAGAAGTAGCCGGTGTCCCCACTGTGGTAGACCCGGTGCTCCGGGCCCGTGACGACCCACGACGCCCAGAGCGTGTGCTGCTGATTGCGCAGCCCGCGACCGCAGAAATGGCGTGCGGGGGTGGCGGTCAGGCCGATGCCCGCGATCTGCGTGGTCTCGTTCCAGTCGAGCTCGCGGACGCGGTCCGGGGGGACTCCCCATCGCTCCAGGTGGGCACCGACACCGAGCGGTACCGCGAAGACCGTGTCGGTCCCTGCCAGGGCCTTGATCGTCGGCAGGTCCAGGTGGTCGTAGTGGTCATGGGAGATCACGACGGCGTCCACGGGGCCGAGCGAGGCGAGCGGCAGGGGGACGGGGTGCAGCCGCTTGGGCCCGGCGAAGGCGAAGGGCGAGCAGCGCTCGCCCCAGACGGGGTCGAACAGCACCCTGCGGCCGTCGATCTCGACGAGCACGCTGGAGTGGCCCAGCCAGGTCACCCGCAGGCCCGATGCCGGGGGCGCGGCCAGGTCGGCCAGGGTCGTGGCGTGGACGGGCACGGTACCGAGCGGGGACCTGCGGGCCCGCTCCTCCTTGCGGAAGTACACCTTGGCGAATTCGAGCATGGAGCCGGACGGCCTGGTCCGGGCCCCCTCCGGGTTCTGGAACACTCCGTCGGCGAAGTTCGGCGAGCGGCGGATCCGCTCCATCCGTGCCCCCGCCGGGTCCGCCCCGAAGGCGTCGGGGCGCAGTGAGCGGAGTCTCGTACGGAGCGAGGGCTGGTTGTCGGCGCCGGTCACAACATCTCCTGAGGGAGTCGGTGTCGTCTCATTATGGTCGGGGAGTACGACAGGGCGAGGGCGGCGCGGTGAACGGAGCATCACTCGTGCGCCCCCTGGAGCCGTGTCGCGGGTGTCGTCCTGACGGTCGCGTCAGGCACGCGGCTGGCCGTAGACGTGTTCGATCCTCAGGGTCAGGACCACTCTGCGGTCCTCGACCATCGCGCGACGGTAGTCGTCCCAGTCGGGATGCTCTCCCTGGACGTCGCGGTAGAGCGCGACGAGCTGCTCCACGACCGCGTCGTGGGGGTCGGCGGCGGGCGGCGTCAGCTCGGCCGTGACGTCGGCCGCGGTCCACGCCCACCGGTCGTCGCTGGTCACGTGATAGGCGGCCCGTGGGTCCCGGCGAAGGTTGCGGGTCTTCGCGCGGTCCTCGGTGATGGACACCCGGATCACCCCTTCGTCGGGGTAGTAGGCGTGGTTGACGTTCGACAGCTGGGGCCGGCCGTCACGCTTGAGGGTGACCAGCACTCCGCCGTCGTGCTGCCCGACGAGCCGGAGCAGCGCCTCGCGCGCGGGTTCGATGTCCGTCATGCCGAGTCCAACGTCCGTACCCGCCGAAGGATTCCGCATCAGGGCGACGGTGATGTCACATCCGGGCGCCTTCCTCGCGTTGACACCCGGGCCCGACCTGCCGATACTGACTCGCTGTTCAGTTATTCGAGTCAGGTGACCCAGGAGCCGCTCCGTGCCGTCCCACTCCCCCGCCCCGCTGGTCTCCCTGACGTGGACGGACCACGTCACGGGCACGGAGGGGTACCTCGTCGTCGACCGGCTGGTGCGCGGGGTGTCGAGCGGTGGCCTGAGGATGCGGAAGGGCTGCACCCTCGCCGAGGTGACGGGCCTGGCACGGGGCATGACCATGAAGGAGGCCCTGCACTTCGACCCCGAGGAGTCCCGGACGCGCTACATCCCGCTGGGCGGCGCGAAGGGCGGCATCGACTGCGACCCGCGGGACCCGGACGCCTACGGAGTGCTCGTGCGTTTCCTGCGGGCCGTGCGCCCGTACGTGGAGAACGTCTGGACGACCGGAGAGGACCTCGGGCTCAGTCAGGACCTGGTCGACCGGGCCGCCGCCGAAGCCGGGCTCGTGTCCACCGTCCAGGCGGTCTACCCCCTGCTCGAGGACGAAGGGGATGCGCGGAGACGGCTGGCGGACGCCTTCGCCGTCGTCGTCGACGGGATCGGGCTGGAGGAACTGGTCGGCGGGTGCGGAGTGGCGGAGTCCACGCTCGCCGCGCTGGACCGGGCCGGTGTGGCGCACTCCGGCACCCGGGTGTCGCTGCAGGGCTTCGGCACCATGGGCGGGGCGACGGCGCGTTTCCTCTCCGAGGCCGGGCTGACCGTCGTCGCGGTCGCCGACCTCAAGGGCACGATCGCCAATCCGGCGGGCCTGGACGTCGAGGCGCTCCTGACCGCACGGGACGCGTACGGGGCGGTGGACCGCGCCGCGCTTCGGGCGGGCGACCAGGAGCTGCCGGCCGAGGCCTGGCTGGGCACCGAGGCGGAGATCCTGGTACCGGCCGCCGTGTCGTACGCCGTCGACGCCGTGAACCAGGCTTCGGTCCGCGCTCGCTGGGTGGTCGAGGCGGCGAACATGCCGGTGCTTCCGGAGGCGGAAGCCCTGCTCGCCGAGCGGGGCATCACGGTGCTGCCGGATGTGGTCGTCAACTCCGCGACGAACGCGTGGTGGTGGTGGACGCTGTTCGGGGACGTCGGGCCCGACGCGGAGGAGGCGTTCCGGTACACCCGCCGCTCCATGCGCGCCCTCGTCGACCGCGTCCTGGAACGGGCGGCGGCGGACGGCTGCACGCCACGGGCCGCCGCGCACGCGCTCGCCGCCGACCGGCTGCCGGTGATGGCGGAGCGGTTCGGCTGGTACGGAAAGGGCGTCGGCCACACGGGCCGAGGCCCGGGCCGGGGCGTTGGTTAAGGTGACCGGGTGGCGAGAGTACGGCTGAGCGTGGCTGAGCGGCGGGAGGAGCTCCTGCGCGCTGCCGTAGAACAGATCGAGGTCCGTGGTGTGTCGGCCGTCCGGATCGCGGATGTGGCGGCCGTACTCGGGGTCAGCAACGCCCTGGTGCTCTACCACTTCTCGTCCAAGGAGAAGTTGGTCGCCGCTGCGTTCGCCTATGCGGCGGAGGCCGATCTCGCTCATCTGCGCAAGCTGCTGAGCCGCCGCACCACCGCGGTCCGGCGGCTCAGGGCCGCCGTTCGCTGGTACGCGCCGACCGGTCAGGCCAAGGGCTGGCGGCTCTGGATCGAGGGCTGGGCTTCCTCCCTGCGAGACCCGGTGCTGCGCGAGGTCGCCGCGGATCTGGACGAGCAGTGGAAGGCCGAGCTGGCCGAGGTCATCGACGAAGGAGCCGCGGCCGGTGAGTTCCGCTGCGACGACCCGATGTCCGTGGCCTGGCGGCTCACCGCGCTCCTGGACGGGCTGGCCGTCCAGATGACGTCGTACGGGGGTCCGCTCTCCCGGGCCACCATGCTGCGGTGGGCCGAAGAGGCGCTCGCCCGCGAACTCGGCATCGATCGCAAGGTCCTGACCGCCTGAAGGGCGGCCGCGGATCTCTCGAAGGCCCCGCTCGGCGCCCGGGGTGCCGGCGCCGGGTCACGGAACTGCCGAGGGCTCCGGTCCCCGAGCGGCCGGGCCAGGGCGGCCGCGGATCCGGTCAGGTCTGGCGCACCGGCGCGTAGGCCTCCCCGTCGAGCCCGAAGGTCCAGGCCACGCCTTCCTTCGCGGTCCGGGTCCTGGGTGGCACCCGCAGCCAGTAGACGCGGTGCGTTCCGTCGGGCTCGGGCGTGGAGTTGACGACTTCGACCATCACGACGTCCTCGTCGCCCTCCATCGCGATGCGCCAGAGGATCCCGGTCTCGTCGCGGTGCACCGGTTCGGCGCCCGACTCCGCGAGGTAGCGGTCGTAGCCGTAGTACTCGAGCATCACACGGCGGAGTTCGGCGTTCTCCTCGGCTCGTATCCGGTCGGGGGTCAGGCTCGCCAGACCGTCCAGGAACTCCGCCGGCACGGGCATGCCCCGCCAGGCGTACAGGGCGAACCCGTCCGGGTAGGCGAGGGCCGGTCCGTCGCCCCGGTCCAGCCGTCCCGCCTCGTCCCGGTGGAGCGTCTCGGGCCGCTCCACGATCACCACGGCGTGCTCGTAGGGCCACCACCATCCTGCGTTCCTGGCCACCTCCGCCAGTCCCGTCAGCCGGTCGCCAAGGCCGTCGAACGCCGCGAGCCAGGCCGCGTCGTGCTGGCCGAGGACCGCGTCGAGCAGCACCAGACGGATGCCGGACTCGTCCTCCGGCCGCGGCGCGAGCTCGGCGACCACTCCCGCGCGTATGCGCTCGGCCAGGGCCGCCGTGGTCTCCCACAGCTGTGCCCCGGTCGCGGACCAGAGAGCGGACCACCCGGCCGGGCCCAACTCGTCGTACATGCGGCGGCGTTCCTCCGCCCATGGGCGGGTGCGGACCTCTTCCCGCACCGAGCGTCCCGCCCCGGTCAGCTTCTCCACCACCTCGACGGCCGCCCTCGGCGAATCCGCCCAGATGACGCGCTCCGGCTCGGCGAGCCCCGCGGAGCGGTAGGCGAGCCGCACCCCCTCCTCCGCCGCGCCCCGGTCGGCCCTGCCCGTCGCCGCCGCCACGGCCCGCCACGCGTTCACGTACTGCATCGGTATTCCCCGTCCCCTGTCCACTGTTCTCCGAACGCACATCACCGCACCACCGCTCACCGGGCCGTCGACCGCCCCCGGAGGCATCAGTCCCCACCGCGCCACCGAATCGGATCAGTCCGCGACGACGCGGACCGCACCCGGGGCGTACTCGCGCTGGCGCACGACGCGGAACCATCCCTGGGGAAGCGCTATCGCGGCATGTTCCTCGTGGACCACGCGTCCCCCTTCGGGGAGATGGAGCAGCATCGGGCCGAAGGGCCCGGCCTCCCGCAGCAGCCGGCCCGGCCCCTGCACCGCGTGCGCGTGTCCGGTGACCTCGCCCAGGGCCAGGACCAGCCTCCCCCGGCCGTCACGCGGTTCGCCCGGTGCCTCGAGGAAGTGCGCGGGCACCTCCGACTCCTCCAGCGCCATCATCAGCACGTCGCCCTGCCGGTACACAGACGTCTCCCCTCCGTCCCGGCACCCGCTGTGCCGGCCACAGGAAAGACGCTACGAGAGGGGTCTGACATCGCGGTCCTCGGCGACGGATTCCGCGGGACGGTCACGGGCAGGCAGGGGGCGAGTGATTGCGCGCGGGTTGCGGGTTCCCCCGCCCCGGGGCCCGGAACGTCCGGCCGGTCCGGGCCCGGTCGCGCCGTTGTCAGTGGCACTTGATAAACCTTGCGGACATCAGTCGCCTCCAGTATCAGGAGCTCAGCGCCATGTCCGACGCGGACCGTCTGCACGAGTTGCTCGGCCTTCCGGCCGTCGAATTCCAGCGCGAGACCGAAGAGGCCGGGCGTCCCCCGGCCGGTGCCGTGGCCTGGCGCATATGCGTCGATCCGTTCGACGGGGACGCCACGTGGGAGGAGGAGTTCGAGGCCTTCCTCGCAGCCGTCGACCCGTCAGGTGTCGAGGCTCTGATCATCGGACAGTGGGGCGAGTCGTACGAGGAGACCTCGGCCTATCCCATCGGTCTCGTCGTCGCCGCGGCCGACCGGCTGACCTCGCTCAGGGCGATCTTCGTCGGGGATCTGGTGGGCGAGGAGGCCGAGATCTCCTGGATCGAGCAGTCGGACGTCACGGCTCTGCTCACCGCCTTCCCGGACCTGACCCACCTCGGTGTGCGGGGCGGCACCGATCTGACTTTCCCTCCGGTCAAGCACGACTCCCTGCGTGAGCTCGTCATCGAGAGCGGAGGACTGCCCTCGGAGGCGCTGCGCGGTGTGCTGGACAGTGAGCTTCCCTCGCTGGAACACCTGGACCTCTGGCTCGGCGTCTCCGCGTACGGGGGTGACGTGGTCGTCCCGGACCTGGCACCGCTGCTCGCCGGTACCCGCTTCCCGCGCCTGCGTCACCTGGGCCTGCGCAACAGCGAGTTGCAGAACGAGATCGCCTCGGCGATCGGTTCCGCGCCGGTCGTCGCGCAGCTCCGCACGTTGGATCTGTCGAACGGCACCCTGGGCGACGAGGGCGCTGCCGCGCTGCTCGAGGGCCAGCCCCTCACCCACCTCGCCTCACTCGACCTCCACCACCATTTCCTCACCGAGCCGATGGAACGCCGCGTGGCGGAGGCCCTGGAACCGCACGGCGTGTCGGTCGATCTGTCCGGGCGCAGCGAGCCGTGGGACGACCTCGGTCCCGAGGGCCGCTACACCGCGGTAGCGGAGTGACGGCGCGATGACCGACATCACCCACCTCGAGACCTTCCACGGCCTGCCGGTCCACACCCTGTCCCCGCCCTCCCCCGCGCCGTCCGCGGCACCGCCCGCCGCCGGCTCGGTGGCATGGCGGCTGGACTGCTATCCGTACGAGCTGCCGTTCGAGGACGTCTGGCGGCGCTTCCTCGACGAGGTCGACACCACCCAGGTCCGGGCGCTGGCCATCGGCCCCTGGTGGGAGGAGGACTACGTCTCCCTCGAACCGGTCGTCGGGGCGATCGTCGCCGACGCGCACCGGTTCCCGGCGCTGCGGGCGCTGTTCCTCGCCGATGTGGAGGGCGAGGAGTGCGAGCTGTCCTGGCTGCAGCTGTGCGACATCACTCCGGTGCTGGAGGCGCTCCCGCTCCTGGAGGAGCTGGGCGTGCGCGGCTGCGGCGAGGGCGCACCGGGAGACGGGAGCCTCCAGCTGCGGCCGGTGCGCCATCAGGCGCTGAAGGCTCTGCGCTTCGAGTCGGGCGGGCTGCCGGGACATGTCGTCCGCGCGGTCGGCGCGTCCGAACTGCCGGCCCTGGAGCACCTGGAGTTCTGGTTCGGCTCCGAGTGGTACGGCGGTGACACGACGGTGGCGGACCTGGCGCCCGTGCTCTCCGGGGCCCCCTTCCCCCGTCTTCGTCATCTGGGACTGCAGAACAGCGAGATCCAGGACGAGATCGCCGCCGCCGTCGCCTCGGCACCGGTGGTCGCGCGGCTGGAATCCCTGTCCCTCGCGATGGGCACCCTCGGCGATGCCGGAGCGCAGGCCCTGCTCGACGGCCAGCCGCTCACCCATCTGTCCAGCCTGGATCTGCACCACCACTTCCTCTCGGATCCGTTCGTCGCCCGCATCGGGGAACTGTGCGCCCGGGCGGACGTCCACGTCCGTCTCGACCAGGACGGCCGCTGGGATTCCGACGACGCCGAGGCCCGCTATGTCGCCGTCAGCGAGTAGCGGGAGGCCACGCCTCGCGGTCGTCGGCATCCCCGCCAACCGCAGGGTCGGGCTCTTCCAGGACGCCGTGCGCGCCGCCGGGCTGCCCGCCGCGCGCACGGTGTCGTGGCTGGAGGTCCTGCGGGGAGAGGCGGCCTTCCTCCCCGGGGAGACCGTGCGCATCGACTCGCCCGGTGAGGACGCCGAGGTGGACACGTTGCTGCGCGGGGGTGGGGACCCGACCAGGGTCGAGGGCTCGGCCCGCTGGTACGCCCGCTTCACCTCCGCGGTCCAGGAGGTGGCGCGGGCGGCCGCGGTGGCGGGCGCGACGCTGCTGGACGACCCTCGGGACATCGCGGTGATGTTCGACAAGCGGCTCTGTCACGCCGCGCTGGACACCGCCGGGGTGCCGGTGCCCGACTCCCCCACCTCCGGGCCCGACGCGGGCCCGGTGCGGGGGTGGACGGACGTGCGCCGGCTGATGTCGGAGCATCGCATGCCGCGGGTGTTCGTGAAGCCCGCGCACGGCTCGTCCGCCTCCGGGGTCCTGGCACTGGAGACGGCCGGCCCGGGGAGGATACGGGCGGCGACCTCGGTGGAGCGGGACGAGGAGGGCCGGCTCTTCAACTCGCTGCGGGTACGACGCTGCACGACGGAGAGGGAGGTGGCTGCGCTGGTCGACGCCCTGGCACCGGACGGACTGCACCTCGAGCGCTGGCTGCCCAAGGCGTCCCAGCGGGGGCGCGTCGCCGACCTGCGGGTCGTGGTGGTCGCGGGGCGCGCCACACATGCCGTCGTGCGGACCAGCCGGTCACCCATGACCAATCTGCACCTGGGCGGCTCGCGCGGTGACCTGGACGGGGTACGGGCCGCCGTCGAGGCGGCGGGCGGCAGTTGGAGTGCCGCCCTGGCTGTGTGCGAGCAGGCCGCGGCCTGCTTCGCGGACACGCTGTGCGTGGGCGTCGATCTGCTGCCCGCGACCGGCTGGCGGCGCTTCGCCGTCGGCGAGGTGAACGCGTTCGGGGACCTCCTCCCGCGGCTGACCGGTCTGCCGGGCAGCGGTGCGGAGGGGCTGGACACCTACGGCGCGCAGGTCGCGGCCGTCCTGCGGGATCCGTCCCACGCCGTCCCGACGGGCGACGGGCTCCGCAGATCCCGCCGGGCGGGTGACGGCCTGACCAAGAACGACCGGACGAAGAACGACCGGACAAGGAACGACCGTGCCATCGACAGCCCCTGATCCCACGATCCGTGACGCGCGGCCCCCGGACCCGGACATGAACGCGATCGTGGGCAGCCATGATCTGCTGCTCGTCACCTTGGACACCCTGCGCTTCGACGTGGCCGAGGAGCTCGCCGCGGCCGGGCGCATCCCGAATCTCGCCCGGCACCTGCCCGGCGGGGTCTGGGAGAAGAGGCATGCGCCAGGCAGTTTCACCTACGCCTCCCACCAGGCGATCTTCGCCGGTTTCCTGCCGACGCCGGCCGCTCCCGGCCCCCACCCCAGGCTTTTCGCCGCCCGTTTCGCGGGCAGCGAGTCGACCGCGTACGGCACCTTCGTCCATGAGTCCCCCGATCTCCTCTCCGGTCTCGCCGCTGTGGGCTACCGCACGGTGTGCGTCGGCGGTGTGGGCTTCTTCAACCGCCGCCCCCCGCTCGGTTCGGTGCTGCCCGGCATGTTCCAGGAGAGCCACTGGGAGCCGGAGTTCGGCGTCGCCTCTCCGACGTCCTTCGAGGCGCAGGTCTCACGCGCGGAGCAGGTGGTCGCCGAACTCCCGGCGGAGCAGCGGCTCCTCCTCTTCGTCAACGTGTCGGCCCTGCACCAGCCCAACTGGTTCCACATGCCCGGCGCCACCGCCGTCGCCGGGGACTCCCGGGCCACCCACGCCGCGGCCCTGGAGTACGTGGACCGGCACATCGGGCGCCTCTTCGCGGCCGCGAGCAGCCGCCGCAGGTGTTTCGCCATCGTCTGCTCCGATCACGGCACGGCGTACGGCGACGACGGTTACACCGGTCACCGGATCGGCCACGAAGCCGTGTGGACCGTGCCCTATGCCCACTTCTTCCTCGAACAGGGGGCGCCCCGATGACCGGCACCACGCTCGGCACCGGCCCGTACCGCAGCTACGTCTACGCCTACCCGCACAAGACCGCCTACCGCCCCCTCGCGGACCACCCCGGCGGGCGTCCGCTGCTCAGGGACCTCTGGGCGACGGAGCGCAAGGACGCGCTCTCCCTCTACCTCCACATACCGTTCTGCGAGGTCCGCTGCGGCTTCTGCAATCTGTTCACCCGGATCGGCGCCCCCGAGGAGCTGACGACGCGCTATCTCGACGCGCTCGACCGGCAGGCCACCGCGGTCCGGGACGCCCTGGGCGACGACGAGCCGGTGCGCTTCGCCTCCGCGGCGTTCGGTGGCGGGACGCCCACCTTCCTCACCGCCGGTGAGCTGGAACGTCTCTGCGACATCGCGGAGAAGCGGATGGGAGCCGACCTGAGTGCCGTGCCGCTGTCGGTCGAGACGTCGCCGTCGACGGCGACGGCGGACCGGCTCGCCGTCCTGGCGGACCGGGGCACGACCCGGATCAGCATCGGTGTGCAGAGTTTCGTCGAGGCGGAGGCCAGGGCAGCGGTCCGTCCGCAGCACCGCTCCGAGGTGGAGGCGGCGCTCGGCCGGATCCGTGAGGCCCGCGTCCCGGTCCTCAACATCGACCTGATCTACGGCATCGAGGGCCAGACCGAGGCCACTTGGCGGACCTCGCTGGACGCCGCTCTGGCCTGGCGTCCGGAGGAGCTGTACCTCTACCCGCTGTATGTGCGCCCGCTGACCGGCCTCGGGCGGCTGGGAGCGTCCGCGGAGGGCCCGGACACCGCCTGGGACGAACAGCGGCTGCGGCTGTACCGCGCCGGCCGCGACCATCTGCTGGCCCATGGATACGAGCAGGTGTCGATGCGGATGTTCCGCCGCGTGGACGCCCCGCCCGCGGGACCCGACGACTACGCCTGCCAGACCGACGGCATGATCGGGCTCGGCTGCGGGGCACGCTCGTACACCTCCTCGTTGCACTACTCCTTCGACTACGCGGTGGAGATGCGGGAGATTCGGGGCATCATCGACGGTTTCACGACCACAACGGACTTCTCCCGGGCGGAGGTCGGCCGGTACGTCGACGACGGGGAGGCGCGCCGGCGCCACCTCCTGCAGTCGCTGCTCCAGGCCGAGGGCATGCGGCCCGCCGAGTACCGCGAGCGCTTCGGGTCCGATCCGTACGAGGACTTCGCCGCGGAGCTGGAGCTCTTCGCCGGCCGCGGCTGGCTGGACGCTTCGGGGGGCGGCGGTCCGGAAGTCGACGGTTCGGGGACAGGCGGTTCCGCGGCGCCCGGCCGACTGCGTCTCTCCCCCGAGGGCCTCGCCCACTCCGACGCGCTCGGCCCGGAGCTGTTCTCCCCGGCGGTACGGGCCGCGATGGCCGCGTACGAGGCGAGGTGAGCCGTCCCATGAGCACGGACCTGACCATCCTCTACCGGGGCCCGCTGGCCTCCTGCGACTACGACTGCCCCTACTGCCCGTTCGCCAAGCGGCGGGACACCGGGGAGCAGTTGCGGTCCGACCGCGCGGCCCTGGAGCGGTTCACCGCGTGGGCGGCGGAGCGGACCGGCCACCGGCTCTCGGTGCTCTTCACTCCGTGGGGCGAGGGCCTGGTGCGGTCCTGGTACAGGAGGGCGCTCGTCGAGATGTCCCGGCTGCCCCATGTCAGCAGGGTCGCCATCCAGACCAACCTGAGCTGCCGCACCGGCTGGCTCGCCGAGGCGGACCGCGACAAGGTCGCCCTGTGGTGCACCTACCACCCCGGTCAGACGCCGTACGAGCGGTTCCTCGCCCGGTGCCGGGAGCTCGCGGCCCTCGGAGTGCGTCACAGCGTCGGGATCGTCGGTCTCGACGAGCACCTGGAGGAGGCACGCCGTCTGCGTGCCGCTCTGCCGTCCGAGGTGTATCTCTGGGTCAACGCCGCCGAGGGACACACCTATACGGACGAGGAGGCGGACCGCTGGACGGCCCTTGATCCACTGTTCCCCTACAGCAGGCACCCGCACCGCTCGGCCGGACTGCCCTGCCGGACCGGCGAGTCGGTCGTCTCGGTGGACGGTGACGGGACGGTGCGCCGCTGCCACTTCGTCCGTGCCGAACTGGGCAATCTCTACGACGGCAGTTACCAGGACTCTCTGGGCCCACGCGGCTGCCCGCTCGACGTCTGCGACTGCCACATCGGCTATGTGCACCTGGAGACGCTGCCGTTGTACGACGTCTTCGCGGGCGGAGTGCTGGAGCGGATACCCGCGGACCCGGTACGGATGCCCGCGGACCCGGTGCGGAGACCCGCCCGCCCGGCATCCGCACCGGGCGGGCCCGTGTCGCCGGGCCCGTCCCGGAGTCCGCTCCCGTTCGTCAGCCGCTGACCGGAGGCGTCGGCCGGCGGGACGCGACGGCCCGACGTCACGGCGGACGCTGACGGGACGTCGTTCTCCGCGCGGTCAGAGCGGCAGCAGGTCGGGGCGCTTGGCCGCGACCTGGTCCCCCGAGGACTCCCCGCGGAGCCTGCGGCCGATCCACGGGACGAGGTACTCGCGCGCCCAGTGGATGTCGTCGCGCCGTACTTCCAGCGTCCCGCGCTGGGCCTGCGGAGGCCACAGCTGGTCGGGGTCGGCCGGCACCTCGACGCCGAGGACCTGGGCGGCGCGCAGCGCGACCCTGGTGTGCCCCTCGGCCGAGAGGTGCAGCCGGTCGCTGTCCCAGGCCCGCCTGTCCTGCACGGACCGCAGGGACCAGAGGTCGAGCACCGGGCAGTCGTAACGGTCGGCGATGGACCTGACGTGCGCGGTGTACATGGCGATCTTGCCCCGCAGGTGCTTCAGCACGGGGATGCCCCGGGTGTCGAAGCCGGTGGTGACCATGACGGTGCCGACCGCTTGCGTCAGGTCGGCCACCGCCCGCTCGAAGCGTTCCGCCACGTCGTCCGGGTCGGACCCGGGACGGAGGATGTCGTTGCCGCCCGCGCAGAAGCTCACCAGATCGGGGGCCATCTCCTTGGCGCGGGGGACCTGTTCCTCGACTACCTGGTCGAGGAGGCGTCCGCGTACGGCGAGATTGGCGTACCGGAAATGCCCGTGCGAGTCGTCCAGGGGTCCGACCATCGCATCTGGGACCGGGAGCTGGTCCGCGAGGAGGACCGCGAACCGGTCCGCCCAGCCGACGAGCGTCCCGCCAGGGCCGGGGTCTCCGACGCCCTCGGTGAAACTGTCGCCGATCGCCGCGTACGACCCGATGATGCCTCGTTGTCTGTTTCTCGAATCGTCTGCCACAAGGGCTTATCCTGCACCTTCGAATGTGACCTACGCGACCGTAATAGGGGGTTGACGGGTGGTGAGAAAGACCACCTGGTCAGTTTTTGGTAAAGCAGGAATAAGGAGAGGGGCGGTGCGCCTCGGCGCACCGCCCCTCTCCCCGGCCCTCAGGTGGTGTGCCTCAGATGGACACACCGTGCGAACGCAGGTAGGCGATCGGGTCGACGTCCGAGCCGTAGCTCGGGCCGGTCCGGACCTCGAAGTGGAGGTGCGGGCCGGTGGAGTTGCCCGTGGAGCCGGAGAGGCCGATCTGCTGGCCGCCGGTGACGGTCTGACCGGTCGAGACCTCGAGCGAGGACAGGTGGGCGTACTGCGAGTACATGCCGTCGCTGTGCTGGATGACGACCTCGTTGCCGTACGAGCCGCTCCAGCCGGCGGAGACCACGGTGCCCTCGCCGATGGACCGGACGCTGGTGCCGGAGGCCGCCTGGAAGTCGGATCCGGTGTGGTAGCCGCTGGACCAGCTGGCGCCCGAGGCGCGGTACTGGGTCGTGACGTCGGCGTTCTCGACCGGGGTGGTCCAGCCGGAGGTGTTGCTCTCCGACGCGGCGGAGTCGGCGGTCTTCGCGGCGGTCTCCTGCGCCGGGGCGGCCGCCTTCTCGGCCGGAGCGGCCTTCTTGGCCGTCGACGGGGCGGCCTTGGAGGGCGCGGCCTCGGCGGAGCCGGACGCCTTGGCGCCGAGCGTCAGCTTCATGCCCGGAAGGATCAGGCTCGGGTTACCGCCGACGACGTCGCGGTTGTCCTTGTACAGCTTCTGCCAGCCGCCCTTGACCTCGTGGTCGGCAGCGATCTTGGCCAGGTAGTCGCCGGAGACCACGGAGTAGGTCTTCGGGGAGCTCTTCGCGGCCGAGGCGGGAGCGCTGTGGGCGGCGACGGGCTTGGCCGGCGCCGCCTGCTCGGCGGCGTGGGCGCCGGTGGCGCCGATCAGCGGGAGGGCGAGGACGGCGCCGCCGGTACCCGCGGCAAGGACGCCTCGGGAGATCGGGCCGGTCTTCGTACGACGGTGCTTGCCTTTTGCGGGCATGGGGGATTTCCTCTCCGGCGCCTGCGAGGTGAGCTGTCGGGTTCGGACTGGAGATGCCCGGCCGCGCGGTGCGCGTCTTGACCCCGAGCCGTACCGGATCACTCCGGACGGCGACTTACCTGGTTCCCCCGCTCCTGCCACACGTGAGTCGGTGCGGATTCCGGGCGGCGGCAGGATTAGGCGTTCCGTCCGGATTGACCGTGACCGTAAACGAGCCGGGACGCCGCGAACAAGCGGCCGATCGCGAACCGGAATCCACTCTTCAATTCCGTCGCGGAATTACCGTCACACTCCGTGGATTACGGATCTTGGCATTCCGCGCGGCGTCAGGAATACCCACCCGCGCGTTCGCCACACACCGTCACGGATATGATCCCGCTCACCCACCTCACCCCATCTCCCGTACAAGCGGGGCATGTTCTGCCATATGCATCAATACGGACATCTCGCGGTCATCACTCGGCGCGGTGGGTCCGCCGCCACGACCGAGACGGTTGCGAGATGCGGCCATGTCGTATGGTCGCGAGCGTGCCCCGTCGGCGAGCGGCGCCGGCGCCCGACACTCCAGGAGTCCCTGTGACGCAGCTGCCAGAGGTCCCGCCGGCCGGCCACGGTCCGAAGGACGTCGAACTGACCGGCGTCCGCAACTTCCGCGACGTCGGTGGGCTACCGACCGTGGACGGCCGCGCCGTGCGCTACGGGCGCCTCTACCGCAGCGGTCACCTCGCGCACGCCACGGAGGCCGACGCCGCGTTCCTCGCCGGGCTCGGACTGCACACGGTCTTCGACTTCCGCAACGCGGCCGACCACAAGCTGGACGGCCTCGACGTGGAACTGCCCGGCGTCAGGAACGTCAGCATCCCCCTTTCCGACCCGGCAGACGGCGCCGAGTTCTGGCGGCTGGTGCGCGACGGGAACATCCAGCAGTTGCGCTCGATCCTGGCGGACGGCAAGGGCACGGAGCGGATGGTCACCTCGTACCGCTCGATCATCAAGGACCGCACCGCCGAACACAGCCGCGTACTGCACGCCCTCGCGGAGGACAGCGTGCCGGCGCTGATGCACTGCGCGGCGGGCAAGGACCGCGCGGGTCTCTCGATCGCGGTCTCGCTGCTGGCCGTCGGTGTCGAGAGGGAGGCCATCGAGGCCGACTACCTCAAGTCGAACGACGCGCACCGCCGCTACAAGGTGCGGCGCAGCGACACCTCTCCCACGGGGATGTCCGACGAGGTGATGGAACTGCTCAATCCGCTCTTCGGGGCACAGGCCGAGTACCTGGCCGCGGCGTTCTCGACCATCGAGGAGGTCTGGGGCAGCACCGACCGCTACCTCCGCGACGGACTGGGGATCAGCGCGGAGACCCGCGCGAAGCTGCGCGAGCGGCTCGTCGAGGACGCGTGACGCCCGGGCTCAGCCTTTACCCGCGACGGTGAAGAGGAGGAAGAGGAAGGCCGCGATGACATGTCCGGCCACCAGATAGGCGAAGAGCCGGATCACGACGCCACGGGGCATGCGCCGCTCCTGGGTGTCCGCGCTCTTCTGCCTGCGCGGGGTAAGTGGGTCGTAGTGCTCCGAATCGGACATGCCGGTCCTCTCTCTCCCGACCGTCCGGGTCGGGGTGACGAATCAGTCGAACGGTGTGGGCGGGCCGGATCAGAGCCGGTGGGCCCCGCCGCCGAGGCAGAGGTCCGCGGTCGGGCTCTGCAGCAGCGTATGGACGAACAGCAGGCGCGCTCCCCCGATGTCGAGGGCCGCGATCCGATGCGGGGTGAGGGAATCGAAGTGCGCGCTGTCACCCGGATCGAGGTCGTGCACGGTCTCCCCGAGCACGACGCGGAGCCGGCCGTCGAGGACGTACAGCCACTCCTCCCCGGGATGGACGCGCACGAGGTCGCCCTCGGTGCCGTAGGGGACGCGGACCCGCAGCGCCTGCATGGCGCGGCCCGATCCGCCGGCCTGCCGGTAGAGCCAGCCACCTCCCTCGGTTCCGCTCGCGCCCTCGAGCGGGCCCCCTCGGACGATCGCGTCACGTTCGGGCGGCATCTCACCCAGAAGCTCGGAGACGGTCGTACCGTAGACGCGGGCGAGGCCCAGGAGCATCGGCAGCGAGGGCTGCCTCCGGCCCGTTTCGAGCCGGGACAGGTGGGCCGGGGAGAGCCCCGCTCGCCCGGCCGCGGCCTCCAGGGTGAGGCCCCGGTTGCGGCGCAGGTCGCGCAGTCGCGGCGCGATCCCGGGAAGCTCGTCGGCCACCGCTCCGTCAGGAGGATTCATGCCTCCATTGAGCCAGGACCTTTCCTCGGAGGCAAATAAGTTGCCTCCGAGGCAAAATCAGCGGTTGGCGACCGCCTGTTTCACCAGGGTCCTGCCGAAGTCCCATACCAGCCCGCCCCCGCTGTGCGCGTCATCCATGACGGCGGTGAAGGCGGCCACGAAGCGGTCGACCTCGGGCTCCCCGATGACCAGCGGCGGGATCAGCTTGATCACCTCCAGGTGATCACCTGAGACCTGGGTGAGGATCCGGTGCTTCTGCAGGAGCGGCACGACGACCATCTGCGCGAAGAGACCCTTGCGGGCCGCCTGCAGCATGGCCCATCGGCTCCGGAGCTTCAGGGAGGACGGCCGGCCGAACTCGATGCCGATCATCAGCCCCCGGCCGCGGACCTCGTGCAGCAGTTCGTACCGTCCGACGAGTGCGGCGAGCCGTTCGCGCAGCAGATCACCGGTGCGACGGGCGTTCAAGACGGTCTCCTCCTCCTCCATCACCGCGAGGACGGCCAGCCCCGCCGCCATGGCCTGGGCGTTGGAGCCGAAGCTCGCCGAGTGGACGAGGACCCGGTCCATGGACGAGTAGACACGCTTGAAGATCCAGTCCTTGCCCAGCGTCGCCCCGACCGGCACGTAGCCGCCGGACAGCGCCTTCGCGACGCAGAGCAGATCGGGTTCGACCCCCGCCTCGTGCTGGTACGCGTAGAAGTCTCCGGTCCTGCCCAGACCGGTCTGCACCTCGTCCACGATGAGCACGGCCTTGTGCCGGTGCAGCAGTTCCTGTGCCTCCCGGAGGAAACCGGGTGGTGAGGCGTGGACGCCCTTGCCCTGGATCGGCTCGACGACGAGGCCGGCCACGTCGCCGCGCCGCAGCTCGCGCCTCAGCGCTTCCAGGTCGCCGAGGGTGATGGCGGTGTCGGGCAGCAGGGGTGCGAACCCGTCCCGGAAGCCCTTCTCACCGTTGACGGAGAGCGAGCCGGTCGTCAGCCCGTGGAAGGCGTGGTCGCAGTAGAGGATCCGGGGCTTGCCCGTGGCGTACCGGGCGAACTTCAGGGCGGTCTCGACCGCCTCCGTGCCACTGTTGCCGAAGAACACCCGGTCCAGGTGCGGGCTGTGCGCGAGCAGCTTCTCGGCCAGCAGGCCGGGCAGGGGCTGGCAGTCGAATCGAGTGAGGTCGGCCAGCGAGGCGTCCAGGACGTCATGGAGCGCCCGGCGTACGACGGGGTGGTGCCTGCCGAGACCCATCACGCCGAAGCCGGCGAGCATGTCGAGGTAGTCGTTGCCTTCCGCGTCCCAGAAGTACGCGCCCTCGGCCCGCTCGTAGACCTTGTCGAAGCCGAGGGTGTGGAGCATCCGCGGCAGCTGGTGGTTCAGGTGCCGGGTGTGCAGGTCGTAGCGTTCGGCGCCCCGCTCCTCGAGGAGCCGTGCCAGGTCGAAGCCCTTCCCCTGGTCGTTCATGCCCCGTTCTCCTTCGGCATGCGGCGCCCTCCCGTCGCTGGGCGGCGCTCCAGCGCCGCGCTGATGCGGCCGGCGATCTCCACCGGCGTGAGCCCGATCTCGGCGAGTACCTCACCGCGGCCACCGTGAGCGAGGAACCGCTCGGGGCTGCCGAACGTCCGCAGCGGTACGTCGACACCGGCGTCCCGCAGCGCCTGTCCCACGGCCCAGCCGACTCCGCCCGCCCTGCTGTTGTCCTCGACGACCGCCACCAGCCCGTGCTGTCCGGCGAGGTCCGGCAGCAGGCCGTCGACCGGCTTCACCCAGCGCGGGTCGACGACCGTGCAGCGGATGCCCGACCCGGCGAGCAGGTCGGCGGCCCGCAGGCACACCGGGGCGAGCGCGCCGACGGCCACCAGGAGGACGTCGGGGTCCGGGACGCGGTGCAGGACGTCCATCCCGCCGATCCTCCCGACGGCGGCGACCGGCTCGCCCACCGCCTCCTTGGGGAACCGGATCACCGTCGGCGCGTCGTCGACGTCCACGGCCTCGCGCAGCTCCTCACGCAGCCGCTCGGCGTCACGCGGGGCGGCGATCCGGAGCCCGGGGACGACCTGGAGCACGGACATGTCCCACATTCCGTGGTGCGAGGGGCCGTCGGCCCCGGTGACTCCGGCACGGTCCAGGACGAAGGTCACCCCGCACCGGTGCAGGGCGACGTCCATCAGCAACTGGTCGAACGCGCGGTTGAGGAAGGTCGCGTAGACGGCGACGACCGGGTGCAGACCTCCGGTGGCCAGCCCCGCGGCGGAGACCGCCGCGTGCTGCTCGGCGATCCCGACGTCCCAGATCCGGCCGGGGAACTCCTCCGCGAACCGGGCCAGCCCGACCGGGTGCGTCATCGCGGCGGTGATCGCGACGACGTCCGGGCGCTCCGCACCGATGTCCGCGATCTCATCGCCGAACACCGAGGTCCACGACGGCGCGGCCGGCACGACGAGCGGTTCGCAGGTCCGCGGATCCATCCTGCCGACGGTGTGGAAGCGGTCGGCGTCGTCGGCCAGGGCGGGTGGATAGCCCCGCCCCTTCTCGGTGATGCAGTGCACCAGCACCGGTCCGTGGAACCGCTTGGCCCGCCGCAGTGCCGCTTCGACCGCCGCGGTGTCGTGCCCGTCGACCGGGCCGACGTATTTGAGGCCCAGGTCCTCGAACATGCCCTGCGGGGCGAAGGTGTCCTTGAAGCCCTTCTTCGCGCCGTGCAGCGACCCGTACAGCGGCTGCCCGATGACCGGGGTCTGCTGGAGCACTCCTTTGCCCCAGGACAGGAAGCGCTCGTAGCCGTCGGTGGTACGCAGGATCGCCAGGTGGTCGGCGAGACCGCCGATGGTGGGGGCGTACGAACGCTCGTTGTCGTTCACCACGATGATCAGGGGACGGTGACCCGCCGCGGCGATGTTGTTGAGCGCTTCCCAGGCCATGCCGCCGGTGAGGGCCCCGTCACCGACGACCGCCACCACATGACGCCGTCGCCCCAGCACCTCGTCGGCCTTGGCCAGGCCGTCCGCCCAGCCGAGCGCGGCGGACGCGTGCGAGTTCTCGACGACGTCGTGCTCGGACTCCTCGCGGGACGGGTAGCCGGAGAGACCGCCCCTGCCACGCAGCTCGGAGAAGTCCTGGCGCCCGGTCAGCAGCTTGTGCACGTAACTCTGGTGTCCGGTGTCCCACAGGATGCGGTCCACGGGCGAGTCGAAGACCCGGTGGAGAGCGATCGTGAGCTCGACCACCCCGAGGTTGGAGCCGAGATGGCCGCCCGTGCTCGTCACCGCGCGGACGAGGAACGTCCTGATCTCTTCCGCCAGTTCACCGAGTTCCGGCCGGCTCAGCCCTCTGAGGTCCCGCGGCCCCTTGACGGACTCCAGCATCGTCACGCCCGGCCCCTTCTCTCTGGTCCTGTCATCGGCTCCCGGTCACCGCCGAAACCCCGCCTCCGCCGGCCCGGCCTGGTTGCGCCGCGAGGGGCGGCGCAGCGGGAGCGGCCGGGGCCGGCGGCCCGGGGAGTCCCGCCGGCTCCGCTTCCCTCATGACGTCAGCGGCCCCCGCCGACGGTCTCCCGCGCCGCTCGCAGGGACTCCTTCAAGGACCCCATGGTGGCGAGCACCGCCGTGGGTTCGTATCCGCAGTGGGCCATGCAGTTGGCGCAGCGCGGGTCCTTGCCCCGGCCGTACTTGTCCCAGTCGGTGTCCTCGATGAGCTCCCGGTAGGTGGGGACGTAGCCGTCGCTCATCAGGTAGCAGGGCCGCTGCCATCCGAAGAGCGAGTAGTTGGGGATCGCCCAGGCCGTGCACGGGAAGTCGGCCTTGCCCTCCAGGAAGTCGAGGAAGAGCGGTGAGTGGTTGAGCCTCCACCGGCCGCGGTTGCCGCCGGCGAAGGACTTCTTGAAGAGCTCGCGGGTCTGCTCGACGCCCAGGAAGTGTTCCTGGTCCGGCGCCTTCTCGTAGGCGTAGGCGGGCGAGATCATCATCTCGTCGACCTTCAGTTCGTCGTTGAGGTAGTTGAGGACCTCGATCACGGTCTGAGGGGTGTCGGTGTTGAAGAAGGTGGAGTTGGTCGTGACCCGGAAGCCGCGCCGTTTGGCCTCCTTCATGGCCGCCACCGCTTCGTCGAAGACGCCCTCCTTGGCGACCGACTCGTCGTGCCGCTCGCGGAGTCCGTCGATGTGCACGGCGAAGGCGAAGTAGGGCGACGGGGTGAACTTGTCGAGCTTCTTGCGCATCAGCATGGCGTTGGTGCAGAGGAAGACGTACTTCTTCCTGGCCACCAGCTGGCGCACGATCTCGTCGATCTGCGGGTGCATCAGCGGCTCGCCACCGGCGATGGAGACCATCGGGGCACCTGATTCCAGCACCGCCCCGACGGCCTGCGCGACCGGCATGCGCTGCTTGAGCACTCCGGCCGGGTGCTGGATCTTCCCGCAGCCCTCACACGCCAGATTGCAGGCGAACAAGGGCTCCAGCTCGACGATCAGCGGGAACTTCTCCCGCTTGCGGAGCTTCTGTTCGAAGAGATACGTCGCAACCTTGATGGACTGACGAAGCGGCATGGCCATCTGGGCTCACCTCCTGGGGAGCAGCAAAGATCGGTGCCATTCATGGAAAGCCGGAAGGACGGCACGAAGAACGCGGAATGCCGATATTCCACCGCGGACCGTGCCGATACGGACGAGCTCATGCTCTGGAGCGTCCACGACCACCCGTACGGCCGCAACAGGGCGTACCCCCGTCCGGACGGCGGTGCGCAGCGTGGCCGCGGACTCCATGTCGACCGCGATGGCGCCGGTGGCCCGGAGCCCGGCACGCTCCGGCCCCCGCACGACATGCCCGGAGCCGGTCAGCGGGCCGGTGTGGACCGTGCGTCCGGGCACCGCTCTGACCAGTGCGTCGACCAGCAGCCCGGTCCCTGTGCAGGCCGTGGTGCCACCGGCGTCCCGTGTCTCCTCGGCCACCACCAGGTCCCCCGGGTGCATGCCGGGTTCCAGCCCGGCGCAGAAGCCGGAGGCGATGACCGCGGTGCCACCGGCCCCGGGCCGCCCGAGCGCCTGCCGAACGGCGTTCTCCGCGGCCTGGGGGCCCATCCCGGACCTGATGATGTCCACGGGACCGGGTCCCGGTTCGCCGGCCCTCCTGCCGGTGCGCAGGGCGAAGCGCTCGATGCCGAGTGCGCAGGCGATCAGCAGCGGCGTGGCGGGACCGGGCGGCACCTCGGCGCCACCCACCGGTTCAGGCCCCCTTGCCGGAGCCGGCGCCGATGGCGGAGGCGGTGGCGAAGGGGTCCCCGTAGACGTACCGGCCGAGGGCGGTGAGGGGGAACACCTGCCGGTACAGGTGGTAGTTGATGGAGAAGTCCCAGGGGAATCCGGTCCCGGTGAAGTGGGGCTCGTCCCAGGAACCGTCGGGCTGCTGGGTTCCGGCCAGCCAGGCGACTCCCCGCTCCACGGATCTGGTCTCCCGCTCCCCCGCGGACAGCAGGGCGAGCAGCGCCCATCCGGTCTGGGAGGGGGTCGAACTGCCGTGACCGATCCACTTCTCCTCGCGGTAGGAGCGCAGGTCCTCGCCCCACCCGCCGTCGTCGTTCTGCACGGACTTCAGCCAGTCGACGGCCCTGCGCACCGAGGGGTGCGCGGCGGGCAGGCCGGCCGCGATCAGCGCGGGTACCACGGAGCCCGTTCCATAGATGTAGTTGACGCCCCACCGGCCGAACCACGCCCCGCTCGCCTCCTGTTCGGCGAGCAGCCACTCGACGCCCCGCCGGGTGCGGGGGTCGTGCGCCCGGCCCTCGACGGCCAGCATCTCCACCACGTGGCCGGTGACATCGGCCGACGGCGGGTCGATGACCTCGCCGAAGTCGCAGAACGGCAGCCGGTTGGGGAACGGACTGGTGTTGTCCGCGTCGAAGGCTCCCCAGGCGCCGTTGCGTGACTGCATGCCGAGGTTCCAGCGCACCCCCCGCTCGATCGCCGCGTCGACCCTGGCCGGGTCCGGGTGACGGACGCGCCGGAGCGCCAGGGCCACTTCGGCGGTGTCGTCGATGTCGGGGTAGTTGACGTTGTGGAACTCGAACGCCCATCCGCCCGGAGCGAGTTCCGGCTTGCGCACCGACCAGTCGCCGGGCCGCACGATCTCCTCGCCGAGCATCCAGTCGGCCGCTCGCACGAGCGCCGGATGGTCGGGGCTCACTCCCGCGTCGGCGAGGGCGATGGTGGCGAGGCAGGTGTCCCAGACCGGGGACTGACAGGCCTCGATCATGCGGGCGCCGTCCTCACGCCACACGGCGAACCGGTCCAGCGAATCCAGCCCGGCCCGCATGACCGGGTGGTCGAGGTCGTAGCCGAGCAGGTGCAGGGCGATGACGGAGTACACCGCGGGCGGCTGGATGCCGCCCCAGCAGCCGTCGTTCTCCTGCCGTTCGATGATCCAGCGTGCGGCCTCGTTCATGGCGATGCGCCGCAGCCTGCGCGGGGCGACCTTGTGGTAGAGGTGCAGCGCCTTGTCCAGCCGCTGGAACACGCCGTCCCAACTGGCAACGGGAGCAGTCGGCTTGGACGGATTGGGACACGCCGGGTCGGTGTGCAGCTCATCCAGGGCAAAGGGGGCCGGGCGCACCGGCCGCTTCGCGGACACGATGGTGAGGGGCACGATGGTCTGGCGGGCCCAGCAGCCGAAGTCGTAGATGTTGAGCGGGACCCACTTGGGGAAGAACATGAGCTCGGGCGGGAGTTCGGGCAGGTCGTCCCACTTCCACCAGCCGAAGAGCGCGAGCCAGATCCGGGTGAAGACCCGGGACTCCGCGATGCCGCCCTGCTCCCTGACCCAGCCGGCCGCGCGGATCATGTGGGGGTCGTCCGGCCGGTCCCCGGCCAGTCGGAGCGCGACGTACGCCTCGACGGTGGCGGAGAGGTCGGGCGGCCCCTCGTAGAAGGTGTTCCAGGTGCCGTCGCCGAGTTGCTCGCCCCGGATGAAACGGGCCGCGGCCTTGACGGTCTCCGGGTCCTGGATTCCGAGGAACTGACGGAGCAGCAGGTCCTCCGCGTCCATGGTGACGTTGGTGGCGAGGTCGCCCTTCCACCAGCCCTGCTCGTCCTGCCTGCCGAGGAGGTGCTCCACCGAGCGCTCCGCGGCGTGCCGCGCGACGGCCATCATGTCGCCCGCGGCACTGGTCGATTCGGTCGGATCGCTGATCGAAGCCGCGCGGAGGTTCGCGGCCCCGGTGCTTCCGTCGGTCGTCGCTGTCATGGCTTCCCCTTCGTGCAGTTCGGTCCTCTGCTGTGCTGGGGTCTCCGTCGGCGGGCGCCCCGTGGGGCGCCCGCCGGCGACTGCGAGTCATATCTGGATGGTGATCATCTCTTTCGTACGACCACGAAGTCGGCGAGCTCGGTGAGCTGCGCCCGCACTCGTTCCGGCATGTCGACGCCGTGCAGCGCGTCGATGGCCACCGCGTGCTGACGGCGGGCTTCCTCGGCGGTCCACTCGCGGCCGCCCGCCTCCTCGATGAGTGCCGCGCGGGCGGCGAACTCCTCTTCGGAGAAGCTGTCGAAGTCACTGCTCTTGGCATCGGCGGCGAGCAGCTCGCCCAGCCGCTCCGAGGCCGGTCCGCCCGCGGCGAGCGCGGCGACGACGGGCAGGGACTTCTTGCGCTGGCGCAGGTCGCTCCAGGTCTGTTTGCCCGTGGATTCGGGGTCGCCCCAGATCCCGAGCAGGTCGTCGACCGCCTGGAAGGCGAGACCGAGGTGGTAGCCGTACGCCTCCAGGGTGTCGGCGGTACGGTCGTCGGCTCCGCCGAGCACGGCGCCGATGGACACGGCGCAGGCGAGGAGGGCGCCCGTCTTGTTGCCCTCCATCTCCAGGCACTCCTCGACGGTGACCCGCTCGCGGTGTTCGTACGAGATGTCCTGGGCCTGGCCGTCGATCAGCTTGCGGCTGGCCGTGGTCAGGCGGCGGGCGGCCCGGCCGGCCTCGACGGTGCCGAGCTCCAGCAGGATCTCGTTGGCCAGCGCGAAGAGCGCGTCCCCGACGAGGATCGCCTGCGCGGGGCCGTGCACCTTCCACACGGTGTCGCGGTGACGGCGCTGCTCGTCGCCGTCCATCAGGTCGTCGTGCAGCAGCGAGAAGTTGTGCACGAGTTCGACGGCCACGGCTCCGGGGATCCCGGCCTCCGCCGGGGCGCCCGCCGCTTCCGCGGACAGCAGGGCCAGGGCGGGACGCACGGCCTTGCCGCCGTCGCCGTCGGCCGGTCGGCCCTGGGCGTCGATCCAGCCGAAGTGGTAGGCCGCGACGGTGTCCATGGGCGGCGCCAGCCGGTCCACGGCAGCTCGCAGCACCGGCGCTGACAGGGCCCTTCCACGCTCCAGAAGCGCGGTGACGTCCGTGGGGTCCGCCACGGTGTCGTAAGCCGGATTCGCCGGGGTCACAGACTCTCCTCTTGTTCCGGTGGTACTGCTCATGCCGCCTCCTGCAGCGGATGTTCGTGTGGCCGGCCGAGGGCCCGGAGCGCGGCGTCCGCGGCAGTGAATCCGCTGCGGACGGCACCCTCCATCGTCGCGGGCCAGCCGGTGGCGGTCCATGCTCCCGCCAGATGCAGCCCGGGGGCCCGGGTGTGGGTACCCGGCCTCAGGCGCCCCACGCCCGGCGTGGGCGCGAAGGTCGCGGTGCGTTCCCGGGTGACGAAGAAGTCGCTGATCCCGGCGCCGCGTGCCGCCGGGAGGAGCCGTTCCAGCTCGGGCACGTAGCGGCGGCGGAGTTCGGCGACGGGAAGATCGATCTCTTCCTGTGCCGCGGACTGGGACACCGCGAGGTACTGGCCTCCGCCCTGGAGGCCGGAGGACGCGGTGCGGTCGAAGACCCATTGCACGGGTGAGCCGAGCGCGGCGAAGAACGGTTTGCGCAGCACCTTGCGGTCGTAGACCACGTGCACGTTCAGGATCGGCGCGTCGGTGAGGTCGAGCAGCCTGCCCGGTTCGTCCAGCGCGCCGTCGGGCAGCAGCCGGTGCGTCTCCCCCTGCGGCACCGCGAGGACGACGGTGTCCGCGTCGAGGAGTTCACCGTCGGTCGCGACCGCCCAGTGGCCGCCCTCGGCGCGCGTGAGGGAGGTGACGCGGGCTCGTAGGCGGATCTCCACGCCCGCCGATTCGAGTGCCTTGCGGGCGAGGGTGTCGTGGAGGTCCCCGAGCGGCACGGCGGCCCAGCCGATGTCGGCGGCACCCGGTTCCGAGAGGAGTCCCGTCCTGAAGACCTTCGCGGCGAGCGCCATCGAGGCGTTCGGCGCGGTGGCGTTGAGCGTGGCGACGCCCACCAGGTCCCAGAGGGCGTCGATGGTGCGCTGCGACTGCCCCTGGCGGCGCAGCCAGGTGGCGAAGTCGATGCCGTCGAGCGCGGGGTCGGCGGGGTCGAGCCGGCCGAGCGCCAGCGCGGCCCGGGCGACGCCGGCCTTCTCCGCGAGTGAGAGGTGCGGGTATGCGGCGAGTCCGCCGGCCAGGTGCAGCGGTACGGGCAGCCCGGTGCGGCGCAGCCGTCCCAGCCTGGGCCCGGCGACCCTGCCGACGTCGAGGACGGGCACGTCGAGCCGGTCCTGCAGCGGGGCGAGGTGCGTGCCCTCGATCCGGTCCAGGAACCAGCGGTAAGCGGTGCAGCAGCGCAGGTAGACGTGCTGGCCGTTGTCGACGGACAGGTCGCCGCGCCGGAAGGAGAAGGCGAGTCCACCGAGCCGGGGGCGGCCTTCGAGCAGTGTCACGTCGAGCCCCGCGTCGGCCAGACGCAGTGCCGCGGTGACGCCCGCCAGACCGCCGCCGACGACCACCGCGCGGGAGGAACGGGAGCTCCGGCCTGTCATCCCCGCTCCCTTCGCCGTGCCACCGCGGTCGGCGGCACACGCCGCGTCGTCGCAGACAGGGACGCACCGGGGCACCGGGGGGTTGCCCGTCCCGCACCTCGGCCCGGACCCCTCATCAGACCCTCCCCCTGGCCGTCCGCCGTGAGATGTACCGCGCGTCGAGGCCCGACAGTCCGCGCACCGCAACGTACGCCTTCTCGTGGCCGGGCAGCGAGACCCTGCCCCGGAGAACCGCCTCGGGATCGCGTTCGATCCGGTCGAGGAGCCTGCGGTAGATGCCGGCCATGGCGGCCACGCAGGCACCGCTGCGACGGTCCAGCATGGGCAGCAGCCGGTAGCCCTCGGCGAAGAGGGCCCTGGCGCGGCGCACCTCGAAGTGCACCAGGCCGGCGAAGTCGGATCCCGGCGGCGGGGTGGCCCGGTGGAATCCGGCGGAGCAGCCGAACTTGGCGAGGTCGTCGGCGGGCAGGTACGTGCGCCCGTTGCCGGCGTCCTCGCGGACGTCCCGCAGGATGTTGGTCAGCTGCAGCGCGAGACCCAGGGTGTCCGCGTACTCCGCGGCCCGCTCGGCACCGGGTGCGCCCGCCTCCGTCCCGAAGACGCCCAGGCTGAGCCGCCCGATGGCGCCCGCGACACACCGGCAGTACGTCTTCAGGTCGTCCCAGGTCTCGTACGTCGCGCCGCGCACGTCCATCAGCACGCCGTCGATGAGCTCGTCGAGGCCGCCGAGCGGCAGCGGGAACCTGCGCGTGGCGTCGGCCAGCGCGACCGCGACCGGGTCGGTGTCGTCCTCGTCGACGGCGTTGTCCCGGATGCGGCCGAGCAGTCCCCGGGTCTCCTCGAGCCGGACGTGCTTGGTCTCCGGGTCCAGTTCGCCGTCGCCGATGTCGTCGACCCGACGGGAGAAGGCGTACAGGGCCGACATGGCCTGCCGCTTCTCGTACGGCAGCAGTCGGATGCCGTACGCGAAATTGCGGGCCTGCTGTCCGGTGACGGCCTCGCAGTAGCTGTACGCGGCCTGTACCGGTGCCGACATGTACGTCGTCTGTCCCTCCACGGTCCGGCTCACCCCTCTCTGTGCGCTCTTCGCAGGACGTCTCCCACCTCGCGCAGCAGTCTCGGCGCGGTGGGCTTGGGCGGTCCGGGCAGTACGTCGAAACCCGCGGCCGAGATCGCGCCGAGGGCGGCGCGCCCTCCGCCGACGAATCCGGCGAGGAGCAGCTTGAGCCGGCCGTGGACGCTGCCCACCAGGGGGACGCCCTCGTCGAGCAGGTCCCGGGCGCGCTCCGCCTGGAACGCGACCAGGGAGCGTACGGCCGCGCCGGCGGACGGTGCGGCCAGCTCCGCCTCGCCGACATGGAAGCGGGCCATGTCCTCGGCGGGCAGGTAGATCCGGTCGCGCCCGAGGTCCTCGGAGACGTCCTGGAGGTGCTCGGCGATCTGCAGCGCGGTGCAGACGGCGTCGGAGCGGCGGATCCGCTCGGGACTCGCGGTGCCGGTGATCTGCAGGACGAGGCGGCCGACGGGGTTGGCGGAGAGCTCGCAGTAGGCCAGCAGGTCGCCGTACGTCCCGTAGCGGCGGACCTTCTGGTCCTGCCGGTTGGCTTCGAGGAGCCCGAGGAAGGGCTCGGGGGTGAGCGCGCAGCGCCGCACGGTGGGGCGCAGTGCACGCATCAGGGGGTGGCGCGGGCCGTCGCCCGTGGGCGAGAAGACGCGGTGCAGATCGGCTTCGAGGGCGTCCAGCGCGGCGGGACGGTCCTCGCTCCGCCCGGGTTCGAGGCCGAGGTGGCGGGCGTCGGCTCCGCCGGGGGCGAGGTCGCCGTCACCGATGTCGTCGACGAGGCGGGCGAATCCGTAGACGGCCATCAGGTCGTCGCGCCAGGCGCGGGGCAGGAAGAAGGGAGCCACGGGGAAGTTCTCGTCCGCGGCCTTGTCGAGTGTGGCGGTGGCGGCGTCGGCGCGCGCCTGCTGGGAACGGGTCACTGCTTACCACCCGACGCGGGGACGGCGAAACCACGTCGGAGCTGGAGATTTTCCATCATTGCCGTCACATCTCCCGTTCTACACTGCTGACCCAAAACATCCCTTTTCGGACACGCCGCTCGTCCGGCCGAGTGCGACATGCTCACAACGGGCGATGCGCCGGGGGCATACGCCCCACATTGCCGCGAATCAGCACCGTTACAGCTTACGTTGTACAGCTCACAGAGCCGCGCCGGGGTGCGCTGCACCCACGCGTGACGCCAGGGCCGCCCTCAACCATCGCCGGACACGTCGCAGTTGACGTCATCCGACGGGAGGAGATCCTCCCCGGAGGGTCCGCGGCGGTGCGGTCCCCGCCGCCTCAGGCCCACGAGGGCCCCCGCCGCGCTCCGGCGGGGGCCACACGCGTCGACGGCTACTTGCCCGTCTCCCGTTCGTAGGCCTTCAGCACCTCGTCGGTGGGGCCGTCCATCAGGAGCTCGCCCTTTTCCAGCCACAGCACCCGGTCACAGGTGTCCCTGATGGTCTTGTTGTTGTGGCTGACCAGGAAGACGGTGCCCGCCTCCTTGCGCAGCTCGCGGATCCGCTCCTCGGAACGGACCCGGAACTTGCGGTCACCGGTGGCCAGCGCCTCGTCGATCATGAGGACGTCGTGGTTCTTGGCCGCCGCGATCGAGAAGCGCAGGCGGGCCGCCATGCCGGACGAGTACGTCCGCATCGGCAGCGTGATGAAGTCGCCCTTCTCGTTGATCCCCGAGAAGTCCACGATGTCCTGGTACCGCGTGCGGATCTCCTCGCGGCTCATCCCCATCGCGAGACCGCCGAGCACGACGTTGCGCTCACCGGTCAGATCGCTCATCAGAGCCGCGTTGACGCCGAGCAGCGAGGGCTGGCCGTCGGTGTACACCTTGCCGTGCTCGGTCGGCAGCAGGCCGGCGATGGCCCGCAGCAGGGTGGACTTGCCCGAACCGTTGGTGCCGATGAGGCCGATGGCCTGGCCGCGGTAGGCGGTGAAGGAGACACCCCGCACGGCGTGCACCTTGCGCACCCCGCGCGGTTCGCCCTTGCCGCGGCGCATGATCCGGCTCAGCGCCGCGGTGGCGCTGCCCTTGCCTCCGCCCGTGCCGTTGACCCGGTACACGATGTGCACGTCGTCCGCGATCACGGTGGGGATGTGTCCCTGGGACGATTCCTCAGCCACGGCCGTACCGTTCCTCTGCCTTCCAGAAGTACACGAAGCCCACGACGCCCACCACGAGCGCCCAGGCGAGCCCGACGGCCCAGACGTGCTGCGGCAGGTTCTCGGCGCCGTAGCCGTCGATCAGTGCGAAGCGGACCAGGTCCATGTAGATGGCCGCCGGGTTGTACTGCAGCACGTCAGCGATCCACTGCGGCTTGCCCTCCAGCATCACGGGGATGGAGAACATGACGCCCGAGCCGTACATCCAGGTGCGCATGATGAACGGCATCAGCTGGGCGAGGTCGGGGGTCTTGCTGCCCAGCCGGGCCATGACGAGCGCCAGACCGGTGTTGAACAGGAACTGCAGGGCCAGCGCCGGGACGATGAGCAGCCAGGACAGCGACGGGTAGCTGCCGAAGCCCACCGCCACGGCGAACAGCACGATCATCGAGTACATCAGCTGCTGGAGCTGCTGGAGCGAGAACGAGACGGGCAGCGAGGCCCGGGGGAAGTGGAGCGCCCGTACCAGGCCGATATTGCCGGAGATGGATCGCACCCCCGCCATGACCGAGCTCTGGGTGAAGGTGAAGACGAAGACCCCGGTCACCAGGAACGGGATGAAGATCTCCTGGCTCATCCCCCTGTTGGTGCCCAGGATCAGGCCGAAGATCAGGAAGTAGACCATGGCGTTCAGCAGCGGTGTCGCCACCTGCCACAGCTGGCCGAGCTTGGCCTGGCTGTACTGCGCGGTCAGCTTCGCCCTCGAGAACGCCAGGATGAAGTGCCGGCGGCCCCAGAGCTGCCGGATGTACGCGAACAGTCCGGGCCGGGCACCGCTCACCGTCAGGCCGTACTTCTCGGCCAGCCGGCTCGCGCTCAGGCCCTCGTCGGCGGACGGCGGGCTGCTCAGGGCAACTCCGCCGTCGTGGGTCGTGTCACTCACAGTTAAGAACTCTCGTCTTCACAATGCGCAGCCGGGCGCGGCCAAGGCGGACAGGGTCCCCGTACGAATGAATACGGCTCATGGTCTCAGAGGAGAGCCTCTCAGATGACCGGCGGTCGGCCCAGCCTGGTCAGCCGCCATACCGTACGCCACCGCATGGGGCGCCGGGGTCCGCAGGGCGTGGTCCAGCCTTCCCGGAAACCTCCGAACCATGCCTTGAGGGCGGGCAAGGAGGGACGCCGGACCAGGGTGAGGAGCAGCCAGACCCCGACGTACACGGGGACCAGCGGTGCGGGAAGGTTCCGGCGGGCGAGCCAGACGCGGTTGCGGGCCACCATGCGGTGGTAGACCGCGTGCCGCGAGGGGGCGGTGGTGGGGTGGTTGAGCACCATGTCCGCCCGGTACTCGATCATCCAGCCGGCGTCCAGGGCCCGCCAGGCGAGGTCGGTCTCCTCGTGGGCGTAGAAGAACTCGCCGGGGAGCGGGCCGGCCTCGGCGATCACCTGGCTGCGCACGGCGTTGGCGCCACCGAGGAACGTCGTGACGCGGGAGGAGCGCATCGGGTCGGAGGCACGCAGCCGCGGCACGTGCCGCCGCTGGGTGACGCCGGTGTCGGGGTCCGCGATGCGGAAGGTGACGATACCGAGCCGGGGGTCCGCCTCGAACGCCTGCCGGCAGAGCTCGGCGGTGTCGGTGTTCGGCAGATGCCCGTCGTCGTCGAGGAAGAGCAGGGCGTCCACGTCGGCCCCGGACGGGCCGAACGCCTCGATGCCGACGTTGCGGCCGCCCGGGATGCCCAGATTCTCGGGCAGCTCGACGGTCCGCACGCCCGGGGGGACGTCGGGGACCGGGGCGCCGTTGCCGACGACGACCACCTCGATCCGGTCGCCGTCCTGCCTGGCGACCGAATCGAGGAGGGCGCGGAGTTCGTCGGGGCGGTTGCCCATGGTGATGATGACCGCGCCGAGTTTCATGGGAGAGCTCACTTCAGCCTGCTGGACGCCAGGATCGACACCAGGTGCAGGACGGTCTGGAGAAGGGCGATGCCGGCCATGACCGCGACCGCGAGACGGCTGAAGAAGAGGTCGTCCCTGACCGTGTCCAGCACGGCCACCACCAGGATGACCAGCGACGCCTCGATGCCGAGGATCAGCCGGTGGAACTTGAGCGCGCCGGCGGCCCGGCGGGCCAGCGCCATGCCGGAGGAGCGCGGCTCGGACGCGGACTCCTTGACGGGCGGCAGCCCTCCCTGGTGGCGGGCGACGCCGACGAGGTCGGTCTCGGCCTTGATCAGGATGGCGCCGAGCGCGGCGAGCGTGCCGAGGAAGGCCCACAGCCAGTCGATGCGTCCCGGGCCCCACAGGTCGGCGGCACGCAGGCCGAAGCCGACCAGCACCGCCGCGTCACAGAGGTAGGCGGCCACCCGGTCCAGGTAGACGCCGCCCAGCGAGAACTGCTTCTTCCACCGGGCCACCTCGCCGTCGACGCAGTCGAACAGCAGGTAGAGCTGGACCGCGAGCACGCCGAGCAGGGCGCCCGGGATGCCCGGGACCAGCAGGGCGGGGGCCGCGAGCACACCCGCGACGGTCATCACGTAGGTCAGCTGGTTGGGCGTGACCTTGGTGGGCACCAGGTGCCGGGTGATGCGCAGCGAGATCTCGCGCATGTAGAGCCGACCCGCCCAGTGCTCGCCGCTGCGCCGGTCCTTCACACCCGGCGGGTGCACGACCGGACGGAGTTCAGCTATGGATGGCTTTTGCATAGTCGGCGTACGCGTCCCTGATCTGGTCGGTGGAGAGGTTGAGGTGTTCCAGGATCGTGAAGCGTCCCGGGCGCGTCTGCGGCGCGTAGTCGACCGCCCGCACGAATTCTTCGGTGGTGAAGCCGATCTCGTCGGGCAGTACCGGCAGCCCGTGGCGCCGCAGTACGGACGCCATCTGGACGGACTCCTCGTGCGCGCCCCGCAGGTGCATGGCGAAACAGGCGCCGAGGCCGACCTGCTCGCCGTGGCTGGCCGCGCGCTTCGGGTAGAGCAGGTCGAAGGCGTGGTTGATCTCGTGGCAGGCGCCCGAGGCGGGCCGGGAGTCCCCGGCGATCGACATCGAGATCCCGGTGAGGACCAGCCCCTCGGCGAGCACCTTGAGGAAGGCGTCGTCGCCGACCCCTCCGGGGTGGCGCAGCACCGCTTCGCCGGCCTGCCGGGCCATGGCCGCCGCGAGCCCGTCGATGTCCTCGCGCCGGACCTCGTGGGCGAGTTCCCAGTCGGCGACGCAGGAGATGTTGGAGACCGCGTCACCGACGCCGGAGCGCACGTAGCGTGCGGGCGCCTCACGGATCACGTCGAGGTCGATGACCACGGCGATCGGTGTGGGGACGCCGTAGGAGCCGCGTCCGTTGTCGTTGTCCAGCGTCGCGACCGGGGAGCAGAGACCGTCGTGCGACAGGTTCGTCGCGACGGCGACCATGGGCATGCCCACGCGCGCCGCGGCGTACTTCGCCACGTCGATGATCTTGCCGCCGCCGAGGCCGACCACGGCGTCGTAGCGGGTGCCCTTGATGCCGTCGGCGAGCCGTACCGCGGAGTCGATCGTGCCGTCGGTGACCGGGTACCAGTCGGCCCCCGGCAGCACCGGAGCGAGCCTCTCGCGCAGGGCGCGCCCTGAACCACCGCTGATCGCGATGGCGAGCTTCCCCGAGGAGGAGATCCGCTGGTCGGCGAGGAGACCGGCCAGATCGTCCATCGCGCCGCGCCGGATGTCGACGACGACCGGGGACGGGATGAGGCGGGTCAGTACCGGCACGCGATCTCCCTGCCCCGGGCGAGGTCGTCGTGGTTGTCGATCTCGACCCACGTCACCTCGCCGATGGGCGCGACGTCGACGGTGAAGCCGCGGTTCACGAGCTCCTGGTAGCCGTCCTCGTAGTAGAGGTCGGGGTCGCGCTCGAAGGTGGTCCTCAGCGCGTCGGCGAGCTCCTCGGCTGCCTCGGGCTCGATCAGCGTGACGCCGATGTACTCGCCGGTCGCGGTGGCCGGGTCCATCAGCTTGGTGATCCGCCGGACGCCCTTGCCGTCCTCGGTGATGACCTTCATCTCCTCGTCGGCGAGGTTCTTCACCGTGTCGAGGGCGAGAATGATCTTCCGGCCCTCGCCGCGGGCGTCCAGGAGGGTCTTCTCGACGGACACCGGGTGCACGGTGTCGCCGTTGGCGAGGATGACGCCCTTCTTCAGGACCTCACGCGCGCACCAGAGGGAGTAGGCGTTGTTCCACTCCTCGGCCTTGTCGTTGTCGATCAGCGTCAGCGTCACGCCGTACGTGGCCTCGAACTCGGCCTTGCGGGCGTAGACCGCCTCCTTGCGGTAGCCGACGACGACCGCGACCTCGGTGAGCCCGACCTCCGCGAAGTTGGCCAGCGTCAGGTCGAGGACCGTCTTCTCGCCGTCCACCGGCACCAGGGCCTTGGGCAGGGTGTCCGTGTAGGGACGCAGACGGCGTCCGGCACCGGCAGCCAGTACGAGGCCGATCATGCGAGTTCTCCTTCGTCGTGTACGGCGGGGGCCGAGGAGGACACCCAGAAGCGGATGGACTCGACGAGCACCACCAGAGCCACGGCGGCCGCGAGCGCGGTGAGGGCCGTGGTGAAACCTGAACCGTGGATGAGTGCGGCGGCGAGGACGGCCACGACCAGGGTCCGGCCCTCGTGCCCGCCGATGACGCGCACCAGCCACCTGGGCGGTGCCCCGGTGCCGCCCCGGATGCGGTACACCGTGTCGTAGTGATGGTAGGCGACGGCCGAAACCAGGCCGAAGGCCGCGGGAACGGCGTGCGGCACGTCACTGCGGGCGGCCAGCACCAGGATCGTGCAGTACTCGGCGGCCCGGAACAGCGGCGGGACCAGCCAGTCCAGGGCGCCCTTGAGGGGCCGCGAGACGGCCAGTCCGGAGAGGACCGCGTACACGGCGGCCGCGCCCACGGTCAGCAGGCCGCCGTACGGGGTGAAGACCGCCGCGCCCACCATCACCAGGGCGCCGACGAGCGCCAGGAACGGGGCCGTGAAGCCACCACCGGGACGCCGGACCACCGCGGCGACGGCCTGGGCGAGCGGCCCCGAGTCGGCGAGGTCGGCGAGTGCCACGGCGGCGCGGTCGGTGCGCTGCGCCTTGCGGGTCAGCGAGCGGAGCAGCCGGCCCGCCGTGGTGTAGCAGGCCGCCAGGGAGCAGCCGACGAGGAGCGCGTAGAAGACGATCCGGGGGGTGGTCACGGCGGTGAGCACCGCGATCATGGCCCAGCGTTCACCGATGGGCAGGACTATCATCCGGCGCAGCCAGACCGTCCAGCCGACGCTGTCGAGCTTGTCGGAGAGGGCGGCGGTGGGACTCGTGTTGGACACCGCGTCGTGGTTGGCCTCGTTGAACGAGAAGTCGACGACATGGCGGCAGGCCTGGAGCACCATCGCGCCGAGCGCCAGGACCCACACGTCGTCGCCGCCGCGTGCGGCGCCGAGGGCCAGGCCGGCGTAGTACGCGTACTCCTTGGCCCGGTCGAAGGTGGCGTCCAGCCAGGCGCCCATCGTCGAGTACTGCAGCGAGTACCGGGCGAGCTGCCCGTCGGTGCAGTCCAGGACGAAGGAGAGGAGCAGGAGCACCCCGGCCGCGACGTAGCCGCCTCGGGTACCGGTCGCCGCGCTGCCCGCCGCGATCAGTGCCGTGACGAGCGAGGCGGTGGTGACCTGGTTCGGGGTGAGGCCCCGGCGGGCGCACCAGCGGGCGATGTAGCGGGAGTAGGGGCTGATGAAGTACGTGGTGAAGAAGCCGTCGTGGGCCTTCACCGCGCTGCGCAGCCGCACGGCCTCGTCGTCGACGGCGGCCACGGCGGTCCGGGCGGCGTGCCGCTCCTCCGGGCCGGTCGGGACCGAGGCCGTGAGCGAACCGAGTTCGGGGCGCTGTACGGCGGTGCCTTCCGCGTCCAGCGCCGCGGCCAGCCGTCCGGGGACCGTCCGGTCCTCGGTGACGGCATCGGCGCCGGGAGAGGTGACGGGGGCTCCGGCGCCGACGGCGGCCACGGCCCGCCGGAGGGCGCGGAGCAGTGCCGGGCGGGCCTCGGGCTGCGCGGTGAGCGCTCCGGGGATCGACGCGGCGGTGAAGCGCGGGTCGGTGAGTCCGAGCCTGAGGGCGTGGACGTGTCCGACGAAGCGTGGGTCCACGAGCGCGACGCGCCTGCTCGCGGGGACTGCGGCGAGCAGCTCGGCGGCCTCGTCGGCGTCGGCTGCGGCAGTCACGTCGAAACCGAGTGACCGCAGATCGTCCTCGAGCGACGACCCGGGTACCGGTGCACCGGTGAGGATGGCGGTCGACAGACGAACTCACTCCTTGGTGCTGACGGGAACGGCGCGCGGCATGACGGCCCGGGGGTGGGCCGGCGGCACGTCGGCTGAGGCTATCGGATGAACGGAAGACCGAGTTCACCACCCGTTTGTGCTCCGTTCGGGCGAATCGGCCATCGAGCGGCGCCGTTCGCGATCATCATGGTCGATCAACGCCTCGCCCCACAAACCGCGTCCGGTCAGCGCATAAGCTGACGTGCATGACGTGGTTGATCACAGGCGGAGCCGGTTACATCGGGGCACATGTGGCGAAGGCCATGACGGGTGCCGGGGAACGGGTCGTCGTCCTCGACGACATCTCGACGGGCATCGAGGAGCGGCTGCCCGCGGAGGTCACCCTGGTACGGGGATCGGCCTCGGACCGTGCGGTGCTCGACCGGGTCCTGGCGGAGCACGCCGTCACGGGAGTGGTGCATCTCGCGGCGAAGAAGCAGGTCGGTGAGTCCGTCGAGAAGCCGCTGCTCTACTACCGGGAGAACGTGACCGGGCTCGGCGTACTGCTGGAGGCGGTCGCGGCGGCAGGGGTGGAGCGCTTCCTCTTCTCCTCGTCGGCCGCGGTGTACGGCGTCCCGGACGTGGAACTCATCACGGAGGACACCCCGTGCGCGCCGATCAACCCGTACGGCGAGACGAAGCTCACCGGGGAGTGGCTGGTCCGCGCGACGGGGCGGGCGCACGGCATCTCCACGGCCTGCCTGCGGTACTTCAACGTCGCCGGTGCCGCCGAGCCGGAGCTGGCCGACACGGGGGTCTTCAACGTCGTCCCGATGTTCTTCGACCGGCTGACGCGGGGCGAGGCGCCGCGGATCTTCGGCGACGGCTACCCGACGCCTGACGGCACCTGTGTACGTGACTACATCCACGTCGCCGACCTCGCGGACGCGCATCTCGCCGTCGCCCGCCACCTGGAGGAGAACCCCGGTGGTGGCGACCTGACCGTCAACATCGGCCGGGGCGAGGGCGTGTCGGTGCGCCGTCTCGCCGAGCTGGTGGGGGAGGTCACCGGCGTGCGGACGGAACCGGTGGTCGAACCGCCCAGGCCGGGGGACGCGGCCAGGGCCGTGGCGTCGGCCGACCGGATGACGGAGCGGCTGGGCTGGAAGGCGCGGCGCGGCATGCGCGAGATGGTGGAGTCGGCGTGGGAGGGCTGGTGCCTGCGCCACCCCGAGGCCCGCTCGGCGCGCTGACCGCCCGCACTCGGGCGAAGCTCTGACCTGCGATCGTTTCCGCAGGTCAGAGCACATGACAACGGTGTTCAGTGCCGTGTTGCCCCGTACCCCTCCCCCGTAGTTCACTGGCCGCATCGGGCGAGTCGCGTCCGCGCTGTCCGAGGGACACGACAGTTCTGACGGGTATGACGGGCATACGGAGGCGTTCGCATGGGGGCCGGCCACGATCACGGGCATACGCACGGGGAGCCGCCCCCGACGGGCACGGCGGCCGCCGCGTACCGGGGCCGGCTCCGCGTCGCGCTGGGCATCACGCTCGGCGTCATGGTCATGGAGATCGTCGGCGGGCTCCTCGCCGACTCGCTGGCCCTGATCGCGGACGCCGCCCACATGGCGACCGACGCCCTGGGGCTGGGCATGGCCCTGCTGGCCATCCACTTCGCCAACAAACCCGCGGGCCCCAACCGCACCTTCGGTTACGCCCGTGCCGAGATCCTCGCCGCGCTCGCCAACTGTCTGCTGCTCCTCGGCGTCGGCGGCTACCTGGTCTTCGAGGCGGTGGACCGCTTCGTCACACCGGCGGAGACCAGGGGTGGTCTGGCCATCGCGTTCGCCGCGGTCGGCCTGGTGGCCAACGTGGTCTCCCTGTCCCTGCTCGTGCGCGGGCAGCAGGACAGCCTGAACGTGCGGGGGGCGTACCTCGAGGTCGTCGCGGACACGCTCGGCTCGGTGACGGTGCTCGTGTCTGCGGGCATCATCATGGCCACCGGCTGGCAGGCCGCCGACCCCATCGCCTCGCTGCTGATCGGCCTCATGATCGTCCCGCGGACGGTGAAACTCCTGCGGGAGACGCTCGACGTGCTGCTGGAGTCGGCCCCCAAGGGCGTCGACATGGACGAGGTGCGCGCCCACATCACGGCCCTGCCAGGCGTGCTCGACGTCCACGACCTGCACGCCTGGACGATCACCTCGGGCATGCCCGTCCTCTCCGCCCATGTGGTCGTGCACCAGGAGATGCTGGACTCGATCGGGCACGAGAAGCTCCTGCACGACCTGCAGGGCTGCCTCGGCCACCACTTCGACGTCGAGCACTGCACCTTCCAGCTGGAGCCCAGCGGGCACGCGGAGCACGAGGCGCGGCTCTGCCACTGAGCGAGCACACGAGGCCCCGGCCCGGTGACGGTTCCGCGCCGGGCCCGGGGGCATGATCCGGCAGCGGTCGGCCTCCGGGTCAGGCGCGGTGTCCGTCCCGTCCCGTCCGGGCGGGCGGGCAGGGCGGACATGCCAGCACCCGAAGTGCGGACAAGCGGCTTTTGTACGGCAGACTTGACCGCACTCGAGGGGTCCGGCGCACGAGGCCGGGAACCAAAGCGAAGGATGGGTATGCCGACCACACCAGCCACCGCGGCGCACAGCTCGTCGAACGGCACAGCAGACGCGATCATGCTCGAACTGGTCGACGAGAACGGCACGACCATCGGCACCGCGGAGAAGCTCGCCGCTCACCAGGCGCCCGGCCAGCTGCACCGCGCGTTCTCCGTCTTCCTCTTCGACGAGCAGGGGCGGCTGCTGCTGCAGCGCCGTGCGCTCGGCAAGTACCACTCCCCCGGTGTGTGGTCGAACACCTGCTGCGGCCACCCGTACCCGGGAGAGGCGCCGTTCGCGGCGGCCGCCCGGCGCACCTACGAGGAGCTGGGGGTCTCGCCCTCGCTGCTGGCCGCGGCGGGCACGGTCCGCTACAACCACCCCGACCCGATGTCCGGCCTGGTGGAGCAGGAGTTCAACCATCTGTTCGTCGGAATGGTGCAGGAGCGCCTCCGCCCCGACGCGGAGGAGGTCGGCGAGACGGCGTTCGTGACCGCCGGTGAACTCGCGGAGCGGCATGCCGCCGCGCCGTTCTCGGCGTGGTTCATGACCGTGCTGGACGCCGCGCGTCCCGCGATCAGGGAGCTGACGGGACCGTCCGCGGGCTGGTGAGGCCGCGGGCCCCGCGGGGGGCGGTCAGAGCTGCGTCTTGAGGGGCAGCGCCGCCCAGATGATCTTGCCGCCGCCCGCGGTGTGCTCCACGTCGCAGGCGCCGCCCGCCTCGGCGGTGATCTCACGGACCAGGAGCAGGCCGCGGCCGCCGGTCTGCGCGTAGTCGGTGACCAGCGCCGTCGGGCGGTACGGGTGGTTGTCCTCGACCGCCACCCGGATCCACTCGGCCCCGATGGCCACCTCGACGGCGAGCTCGGGCGAGAGCAGCGCCGCGTGCCGGACCGCGTTGGTGACCAGTTCCGACACGATCAGCAGCAGCCCCTGGAGGATGTCGTCCTCGACGGGTACGCCCTGCCGGTCGATCAGGTCACGGACGGCGTGGCGGGCCTGCGGAACCGAGACGTCGACGGCGGGCGCGGTGAAGCGCCACACGCCCTCGTACGACACGGGATGGGCCGGAACACTCCCACGGCTCTCCATGGACCGCCACCCGCTCTCGATTCGCACATCACAGACCATCGGATAACGAGTGTCGGGAAGAGAGTGGTCCGGGCCGCAGCACTGTCCACAAGTGGTCACTTACAGCCTCAATTTGACCGAGTGGGTATGTCGCCGTCAGGTGATTGGACTACTTCTTGCCTTCTTCGGGCTTCATCTGGTCCGTCACCCCACTGACGGCCCGTCTCCCGCCCACTCCGACGCGATCAGCCCGGGCTCCCCTCGGTCGCGGGTCCGGCCATCGACAGCTCCTCACGGTGCGTGCGCGCTTCGCGGCCCCTTCCTGATCCTGGGTCCGGGCCGTACGGATAGCATCCGGCGCATGGACCTCAGGGAGCAGGCGACGGGGGCCGGGCCCCGGCTGGAGCACACGGTCGCGGAGGGTGTCGCGACCGTCGTCATCAGCAACCCCGCCAAGCGCAACGCCATGACCGCGGACATGTGGCAGGCCCTGCCCGCACTGCTGGAGGAGCTGGCCGCCGACCCCGGTGTGCGCGTCCTCGTCCTCACCGGGGCGGGCGAAACATTCTGCGCCGGGGCGGACATCTCCTCCCTGCGGGATCCGGCCGGCCGGCCGCAGGCACTGGCCGTCCGTGCCGAGGAGGCCCTGGCCGCGTTCCCGGGACCGACGCTGGCGGCCGTGCGCGGCTTCTGCGTGGGCGGCGGCAGCCAGCTGGCGGCAGCCTGCGACCTGCGGTTCGCCGAGGAGGGCGCGTCCTTCGGCGTCACTCCGGCCAAGCTCGGGATCGTCTACCCCTCCTCGTCGACGCGCCGGCTGGTCGCGCTCGTCGGCCCGGCCACCGCGAAGTTCCTGCTGTTCTCCGGGGAGCTGATCGGGACGGAACGGGCGCTGCGGACCGGACTGGTGGACGAGGTCCTGCCGAGAGGCGGACTGGAGGAGCGGGTCCGCGGGTTCACGGAAATCCTGGCCTCGCGCTCGCAGCTGACGCAGGCCGCGGCGAAGGAGTTCGCCGACGGCCGTGAGGACCGGGACGCCCACTGGTCCCTGCAGGCACGCGGCAGCGGCGACACCGCCGAGGGTGTCGCCGCGTTCCTGGAGCGCCGCGCTCCCCGCTTCACCTGGGCCGCGGGGACCGCCGGGGACGCGCCTACGTCAGGATGAAGCGGCTCCTGGCCCGCCATTTCCCGACCATCGCCGCCGGGGCCTTCCCCGGTGCTCCGCAGTCGTAGGGCGGCTGGGGGTCGTACTCGGTCAGCAGCTGGACGGCCTGGGCGTGTTCGTCGCCCGCGATCCTGCCGAGCAGGGTGAGGCCCATGTCGATGCCGGCGGAGACGCCCGCGGCGGTGACGTACTTCCCGTCGGTGACCACCCGCTCGCCCGTCGGCTCGGCACCGAGGGTCCTGAGGACGTCGAGGGCGAGCCAGTGCGAGGTGGCGCGCCGCCCGGCGAGCAGTCCGGCTGCGGCCAGGAGCAGGGATCCGGTGCACACCGAGGTCGTCCAGGTACTGCCGGCATCGGCCGCCCGCAGCCAGCCGAGCAGCGCCCCGTTCTCCATCTGGTCGCTCTGCCCCGGACCTCCCGGCACGATCACCACGTCGGGGGCGGGCACGTCGGCGAGGGTCCGGTCGGCGACGAGTGCGAGACTGCCGCTGTCGTTGCGCACGGCACCCGGCCTCTCGGCGACGAGGACGGTCTCCGCTCCGGGAGCCCGGCTGAGCATCTCGTAGGGGCCCACGGCGTCGAGCGCCGTGAACCGGTCGAAGAGCACGATCGCGATCCGCATGGTGTTCCTTCCGTCGTTTCACGCGGGATGGGAGCGGAAGCGGCGCCGGTATTCGGCGGGCGCCGTCCCGAGTGCCTTGACGAAGGCGCGGCGCATCGCCTCCGGGGTGCCGTAACCGCTGGCCCGGGCAATGCCTTCGACGCCGTCGGCCGTGTCCTCCAGCAGCCGCCGCGCCTGTTCCAGCCGTACGCGCTCGACGTACCTGCCCGGGGTGAGGCCGGTCTCGGTCCGGAAGGCGCGGGCGAAGTGGCGGGGCGAGAGTCCGGCCCGGGCCGCGAGCGCCTCGACCGAGAGGTCGGCGTCCGGGTGCTCGGTGATCCAGTGCTGGACCCCGCGGAGTGGTTCGCGGACGGCGGTCTGCGCGGTCAACTGGGCGCTGAACTGCGCCTGGTTGCCGGGGCGCCGCAGGAACACGACGAGGTGACGGGCGACGGTGAGCGCCACCTCCCGCCCGTGTTCCTCCTCGACCAGCGCGAGCGCGAGGTCGATGCCCGCGGTGACACCGGCCGACGTCGCCAGCCGTCCGTCGCGCACGAAGATCGGGTCCGGGTCGACCCGCACCGCCGGGTACGTCCGCGCGAGCGTCTCGCAGACGGACCAGTGGGTGGTGACCCGGTGGCCGTCGAGCTGGCCGGCCTCGGCGAGCAGCAGGGCGCCGGTGCACACCGAGACCAGTTGCCCGGCCCGGGGGCCGTGGGTGCGGAGCCAGTCGATCAGGTCCGGGGAGGGCGTACGCGTCCCGGCACCTCCCGGCACGATAAGGAGATCGGGCACGGGGGCGTCCGCGAGCGCGCCGTCGGGGACGAGCGTGAGGCCGCTGGAGCAGCGGACCGGGGCACCGTCCAGCGAGGCGGTGCGCAGATCGTAGGAGACCTCGGGGAAGCGGGAGGCTCCGGCGAAGACCTCCGCCGGGCCACTCACGTCGAGGCTCTGCACGCCCTCGAAGAGGACGACGAGCACGGATCGCTGCTTCATGCGGGCAATCCTGGCCGGACCGCCCGATGGCCGCAATGACGAGTTTCCCACCTATGCTGCCATGCGCACGTCGCGGGCGGACCCGGGCCTGTTCCACGTACCAACCAGTCGGTAACGTGCGGGCATGAGTACTCTTCCCCCGCGTGCCGGACGCCGCTGCCACAACGCGCTCAACCCGCTGCACTCCTGTGTCTACTTCTCCCCCGACCTCGGCAAGGAGTTCGGCGAGCTCGGCGTCGACGACGCGAGCCGGGTCTACTTCGCCGCGCGCGGCGCGGCCCTCGGCGCGGCGGGCGCGGGCACGGTCACCGCGACCTTCTACAACTTCAACCACGAACTGGTGTCCCGCCACCTGCCGTCCGTCTGGTCGGAGATCACCCCGCAGGCGGCACTCGACGCGCGGCTGAAGGCGGCCGATTCGACGCTGCGGCGGGTGCTCGGCGAGGAGACCGTGGCCTCCCCGGAGATGGCGGAGGCGGCGGAGCTCGCTCTGCGGGCCGCCGAGGCCTGCACACGCCACGCCCGCCCGCTCTACGCCGCGCACGCCGATCTCGCGGTCCCCGACCAGCCTCACCTTGCGTTCTGGCACGCCGCGACGCTGCTGCGCGAGCACCGCGGCGACGGGCATCTCGCCGCTCTGCTCTCGGCAGGCCTCGACCCGCTCGAGGCGCTGGTCAGCCACACCGCCACCGGCAAGGGCATGGCGCCCCGCTGGATCCTCGCCACCCGCGGCTGGCGTCGCGCCGACTGGGACGCGGCGGTGGAGCGCCTGCGCGGCCGGGGCGTTCTGGACGCGGAGGGCGAGCTGACCGGCACGGGCACCGCGCTCAGGGCGGAGCTGGAGGAGGCGACGGACCGGATGGACGCCGCACCCTACGAACATCTGGGCGCCGACGGCGTGGCCCGGCTCACCGAACTGGGCCGGGGATTCCTCTTCGCGGCCGCCTCCGCGGGCGCGTTCCCGGAGGATCTGGTCGGCAAGGGCTGAGCCCGCACACGTTTACGACGCGTCCCACGGGCCAGGCGACGGATACACCCTACGAAGGAGGCACACCGTGTTCCGTGCGATCGCAAACGCTCTGAGTACCGTCGGATCGGCCATCGCCACCGTGGTGACCCTGCCCTTCCGGCTCCTGGCCGGCCTCTTCGGCGGCGCGTCGCGCGGCGGCAGGACCCGGCGCGCGTGACCGGGGTCTTCTCAGGTACGTCGGGGCCGTGACCGAGCAGGTCACGCGACACGGCCCCCGGCAACCCGGCACAATGCAGGCGAAGGGGCCCACCCGGGTGTGGACCACCCCAGTGGCACAGCCAGCACAGCCAGTACGAGAAGGCGAGTCGGGAAAACCGTGACGACGTCCATCGAAGGCAGGATCGCCGAGGAGCTCGGCGTACGTGAGCGTCAGGTGAAGGCGGCCGTCGACTTGCTCGACGGCGGGTCGACCGTGCCGTTCATCGCGCGCTACCGCAAGGAAGCGACCGAGATGCTCGACGATGCGCAACTGCGCACGCTCGAGGAGAGGTTGCGCTATCTGCGGGAACTCGAGGACCGCCGCAAGGCGGTCCTCGACTCCGTGCGTGAGCAGGGCAAGCTCGACGCGGCCCTGGAAGCGCGGATCCGGGCCGCCGACACCAAGGCGCGACTGGAGGACATCTACCTCCCGTTCAAGCCGAAGCGCCGGACGAAGGCGCAGATCGCGCGCGAGGCGGGCCTGGAGCCCCTGGCCGACGGGCTGCTCGGCGACCCGTCGGTGGAGCCGCTCGACGCCGCCGCGGCGTTCGTCGACTCCGGGAAGGGTGTGGCGGACCCGGCGGCGGCCCTGGAGGGCGCCCGGGCGATCCTCACCGAACGCTTCTCGGAGGATGCCGACCTGACCGGTGAGCTGCGCGAACGCATGTGGTCGCGCGGCAGGGTCGTGGCGAAGGTGCGGGACGGCAAGGAAGAGGCGGGCGCGAAGTTCGCCGACTACTTCGACTTCGCCGAGCCGTTCACCGCGCTTCCCTCGCACCGGATCCTCGCGATGCTGCGCGGCGAGAAGGACGACGTGCTCGATCTGGTGCTCGAGCCGGAGGAGCCGTCGGAACAGCCGGGCCCCTCGACGTACGAGAACATGGTCGCCCGCCGTTTCGGGGTCGCCGACCGCGGCCGGCCCGGCGACAAGTGGCTGGGTGACACGGTCCGCTGGGCCTGGCGGACCCGGATCCTGGTGCACCTCGGGATCGACCTCCGGCTGCGCCTGCGCACGGCGGCGGAGGACGAGGCCGTGCGCGTCTTCGCGTCGAACCTGCGGGACCTGCTGCTCGCCGCACCGGCGGGTACCCGGGCGACCCTGGGGCTCGACCCCGGATTCCGTACGGGCGTGAAGGTCGCCGTCGTCGACGCGACCGGCAAGGTCGTCGCGACCGACGTGATCCATCCGCATGTACCGGCGAACAAGTGGGACCAGTCGCTCGCCACGCTGGCGCGTCTCGCGAAGGAGCACCAGGTCGACCTGATCGCGATCGGGAACGGCACGGCGTCCCGCGAGACCGACAAGCTCGCCGGTGAGCTGTGCGACAAGCACCCCGAGCTGGAGCTCACCAAGGTGATGGTGTCGGAGGCCGGCGCCTCCGTGTACTCGGCCTCGGCGTTCGCCTCGCAGGAACTCCCCGACATGGACGTCTCGTTGCGCGGCGCCGTCTCGATCGCGCGCCGGCTCCAGGACCCGCTGGCCGAGCTGGTGAAGATCGACCCGAAGTCGATCGGGGTCGGGCAGTACCAGCACGACCTGTCCGAGGTGAAGCTGTCGCGCTCCCTGGACGCGGTGGTCGAGGACTGTGTGAACGGCGTCGGCGTCGACGTCAACACCGCTTCGGCCCCGCTGCTCTCACGGGTGTCGGGCATCGCGTCCGGTCTGGCCGAGAACATCGTGGCGCACCGGGACGCGAACGGCCCGTTCCGCTCCCGCCGGGCGCTCAAGGACGTGGCCCGGCTGGGGCCGAAGGCGTACGAGCAGTGCGCGGGCTTCCTCCGGATCCGGGGCGGCGACGACCCGCTGGACGGGTCGAGCGTGCACCCCGAGGCGTATCCCGTGGTCCGGACGATGGTGAAGCGGACCGGCGGTGACGTCGCCTCGCTGATCGGCAACACGCAGGCGCTGCGCTCGCTGAGCCCCGGCGACTTCGTGGACGACAAGTTCGGCCTGCCGACCGTGACGGACATCCTGCGTGAGCTGGAGAAGCCGGGCCGTGACCCTCGGCCCGCCTTCAGGACCGCCACGTTCAAGGAAGGTGTGGAGAAGCTCGGCGACCTGGCGCCCGGGATGGTGCTGGAGGGTGTCGTCACGAACGTCGCGGCCTTCGGCGCGTTCGTCGACGTCGGCGTCCACCAGGACGGTCTCGTCCACGTCTCGGCGATGTCGCGGACGTTCGTCAAGGACCCGAGGGACGTCGTGAAGCCGGGCGACATCGTGAAGGTGAAGGTCATGGACGTCGACATCCCGCGCAAGCGTGTGTCGCTGACCCTGAGGCTCGACGACGAGGCCGCGACGGGTCAGGAGGGCGGCGGGCAGGGCCCGAAGCGGGAGCGGAGCGCGCAGGGCGGTGGCGAGCGGCCGCCGCGCCAGCGGGAGGGGCAGGACGGCCGTCAGGGAGGCGGCGGGCAGCGCCGTGACAGGCGCGGGGGCGGGAACGGGGGCGGGGGCGGAGCACCGCGTCCCGCCGCGGCTCCGGCGAACAGCGCGATGGCCGACGCACTGCGGCGCGCGGGCCTGACGGGCGGCTCCGACCGAGGCGGACGCAAGCGCTGACACACGAGGGCGACGGGCGGACGGGGCATCCCCTGTCCGCCCGTCGTCGTTCCACCGGGCAGCCGTGCGGCCGTTCCGGGACGGACAGGCGATCGATCCGGCCGGGGTTCCGGTCAGCCGGCCTCGGTCACCCTGCCGTCGGCCACCACCACCCGGCGGGTCGTGCGGACCGCCTCCAGCATCCGCCGGTCGTGCGTGACCAGCAGGAGGGTCCCGGTGTACGCCTCCAGGGCCGACTCCAGCTGTTCGATCGCCGGGAGGTCCAGGTGGTTCGTCGGTTCGTCCAGGACCAGCAGGTTGACGCCCCTTCCCTGGAGCAGGGCGAGGCCCGCCCGGGTGCGTTCGCCGGGCGAGAGCGTCGTCGCGGGGCGCAGCACGTGCGCGGCCCGCAGACCGAACTTGGCGAGCAGGGTGCGCACCTCGGCGGGCTCGGTGTCGGGGACCGCGGCGCAGAAGGCGTCGAGCAGGCTCTCCGTGCCGTGGAACAGCTTGCGGGCCTGGTCGACCTCGCCCACCACGACGCCCGAGCCGAGGGACGCGTGGCCCGCGTCGAGCGGCAGCCTGCCGAGCAGCGCGGCGAGCAGGGTGGACTTGCCGGCCCCGTTGGCACCGGTGATGGCGACCCGGTCGGCCCAGTCGATCTGCAGGGTGGCCGGTCCGAAGGAGAAGCCGCCTCGGACGACGGCCGCGTCGCGCAGGGCGGCGACGACGGAGCCGGAGCGCGGTGCGGAGGCGATCTCCATCCGCAGCTCCCACTCCTTGCGCGGCTCCTCGACGACGTCGAGCCGCTCGATCATGCGCTGGGTCTGCTTGGCCTTGGCGGCCTGCTTCTCACTGGCCTCGCTGCGGAACTTGCGGCCGATCTTGTCGTTGTCGGTGGCCTTGCGGCGGGCGTTCTTGACGCCCTTGTCCATCCAGCCCCGCTGCATCTGGGCACGTCCCTCGAGCGCGGAGCGCTTGTCGGAGTACTCCTCGTACTCCTCGCGGGCGTGCGAGCGCGCGCGTTCGCGCTCCTCGAGGTAGGAGGCGTAGCCGCCGCCGTAGAGGTTGATCTGCTGCTGGGCGAGATCGAGTTCCAGGACCTTGGTGACCGTGCGCATCAGGAACTCGCGGTCGTGGCTGACCACCACGGTGCCCGCGCGCAGTCCGGACACGAAGCGCTCCAGGCGCTCCAGGCCGTCGAGGTCGAGGTCGTTGGTGGGCTCGTCGAGCAGGAAGACGTCGTAACGCGAGAGCAGCAGCGAGGCGAGGCCCGCGCGGGCCGCCTGACCGCCGGAGAGCGCGGTCATCGGCTGGTCGAGGCCGACGGACAGGCCGAGGTCGGCCGCGGTCTCCTCGGCTCGCTCGTCCAGGTCGGCGCCGCCGAGGTCCAGCCAGCGCTCCAGCGTCTCGGAGTAGGCGTCGTCCGCACCGGGCGCGCCGTCCACGAGGGCCTGGGTCGCCGCGTCCATGGCGGCCTGGGCGTCGGCGACCCCGGTGCGGCGGGCGAGGAAGTCGCGCACGGACTCGCCCTCGCGTCGCTCGGGCTCCTGCGGGAGGTGTCCGACGGTGGCGGTGGGCGGGGAGAGCCTCAGCTCGCCCTCCTCCGGCCTGTCGAGTCCGGCGAGCAGGCGGAGCAGCGAGGACTTTCCGGCGCCGTTGGCTCCGACGAGACCGATCACGTCGCCGGGGGCGACCACGAGGTCGAGTCCCGCGAAGAGTGTGCGGTCGCCGTGGCCGGCGGCGAGTTCCTTGGCGACGAGAGTGGCAGTCATCAGGGTGACGATCCTAGCCAACCGGTGGAGCCGGGTTTCCCTCCGGACCGGGGTGCGACCATGGCTCCTCCGGCCCCGGCACGGGCGGCGCGACGTGGGGACAGGGGTGGGCGCGGTGGCGGACGTGATCGTGGTGGGCGGCGGGGTCAGCGGGCTGACCACGGCCCTGCTGCTGGCGGAGCGCGGTCTGCGGGTGCGGGTCTGGTCCCGGGACGCGGTCACGGCGACGACCTCGGCCGTGGCCGGCGCGCTGTGGTGGCCGTACCGGATCGAGCCCGCGGAGCTGGTGGGCGCGTGGTCGCTCGAGACGCTCCGGGTGTACGAGGAGCTGGCCGCGGTCCCCGCGGAGACCGGCGTCCGCATGGTCGCCGGGGTGCACGGGGGCGAGCGGCTGGCCGCGCTGGGGCCGTGGGCCCGCAGCCTGGATCAGGTCTCCGAGGTGCCGGAGGGGTTGCGGGTGACCCTTCCGCTGATCGACATGCCCGCGCATCTGCGCTGGCTGGCGGGCCGGCTGGCCACGGCGGGCGGCGTGGTCGAGCGGCGTACGGTACGCGGTTTCGAGGAGGCGGCGGCCGAGGCGCGGGTGGTGGTCAACTGCACCGGTCTCGGCGCCCGCGAGCTGGTCCCGGATCCCGGGGTGAGGGCGGTGCGGGGGCAGTTGGTGGTGGTGGAGAACCCCGGCATCGACGAGTGGTTCACCCACGCGGACCCGGCGTCGAGCACGACGACGTACCTCTTCCCGCAGCCGGGCGGGCTGGTGCTGGGCGGGACGGCGGAGGTGGACGATCCGCGGAGGGAGCCCGACCCCGGCACGGCTCGGGAGATCGTGGAGCGTTGCGCGCGGGTGCGGCCGGAGATCGCCGGGGCCCGTGTCATCGGCCACCGCGTGGGTCTGCGGCCCTCCAGGGACGCGGGGGTGCGCATCGAGGCGGAGGACCTGCCGGGCGGTGGTCTGCTGGTGCACAACTACGGGCACGGGGGCGCCGGCGTGACGGTCGCCCGGGGCTGTGCGCGGGCTGCGGCCCAGCTGGTGGGCTGAGCCGCAGCATCCGTCAGGACGGCGGGTCGTGCTTGTGGCGTTCGTCGGTGGTGATCTCCGCCGTGCCCGGCCCGATCCGGATCTCGAAGTCGCCGTCGTACTTGGCGTGCCCCTCGATGACGGCCGATTCGACGGCCTCCACGCCGAACTCCCGGCGGACGATCATCGGGTCGTGCCGCAGGTCCCGCATCAGCGCCACGCACATGCCGATCATGACGATGGTGAAGGGCGCGGCCACGAGAATGGTCAGGTTCTGCAGACCGGCCAGCGCGTCGCCCTGGCCGTCGCCGATGAGCAGCATGACGGCCGCCACGGCTCCGGTGACGACGCCCCAGAAGATCACGACCCACCTGGAGGGTTCGAGGACGCCCTTCTGGGAGAGCGTGCCCATCACGATCGACGCCGCGTCGGCACCGGAGACGAAGAAGATGCCGACCAGGACCATCACCAGGATGCTCATGAGGGTCGCGACGGGGAACTGCTGCAGGACACCGAAGAGCTGCGCCTCCGGGGTGTCGCCGATGCCCTTGAGCTGCCCGGACTCCTCCAGCCTGATCGCCGACCCGCCGAACACCGCGAACCAGACCAGACTGACCGTGCTGGGCACCAGGATGACGCCGCCGACGAACTGACGGATCGTCCGGCCCCGGCTGATCCTGGCGATGAACATGCCGACGAAGGGCGTCCAGGAGATCCACCAGGCCCAGTAGAAGACCGTCCAGCTGGCGAGCCAGTCCGCCACCTCCCCCTTGCCCGTGGCCTCGGTGCGCCCGGCGAGCTGGGCGAGGTCACCGAAGTAGGCGGCGATCGAGGTGGGCAGCAGGTCCAGCACGATGATGGTGGGCCCCGCGATGAAGACGAAGACCACGAGGATCAGCGCGAGGACCATGTTGATGTTGGACAGCCACTGGATGCCCTTCTCGACCCCGGAGACGGCGGAGGCGACGAAGGCGACCGTCAGGGCGGCGATGATCGCGACCAGCAGGCCGGTGCCGGTCTTCTCCATCCAGTTGAGCTCCTGGAAGCCGCTGCCGATCTGGAGGGCGCCGAGACCGAGCGAGGCAGCGGACCCGAAGAGGGTCGCGAAGATGGCGAGGATGTCGATGACCCGGCCGACCGGGCCGTGGGCGCGCTTCTCACCGATGAGGGGGACGAAGACCGAGCTGATCGTCTGCCTCCTGTGCCGGCGGTAGGCGCTGTACGCGATGGCGAGCCCGACGACCGCGTAGATCGCCCAGGGGTGGAGGGTCCAGTGGAAGAGGGTGGTCGCCATCGCCGTCTGCATGGCCTCGGCGGCGTCCTCGGGACGGGTTCCGGGCGGCGGATTCACGAAGTGGGCCAGCGGCTCGCTCACTCCGTAGAACATCAGGCCGATCCCCATGCCCGCGCTGAACATCATCGCGACCCAGGAGATCGTGCGGAATTCGGGCTCCTCGCCCTCCTGACCGAGCGAGATCTTCCCGTACCGGCTGATGGCGAGCCAGAGGGCGAAGACCACGAACCCCGAGGCCGCCAGCATGAAGGCCCAGCCACCGTTGTGGATGAGGCCGGTGAGGAGCGTGCTGGAGACGTCCTCCAGCGAGTTCGTGGCCGTGGAACCCCAGATCACGAAGGCGACGGTCAGCACCGCCGTGACGCCGAAGACCACCCGGTCGGTCGTGGGCCGCCGGCCGTGGTGCGGCTCGGCGGGTAGCTCGGCCGTGACCGGGAGATAGTCCCCCCGCCCGCCGGAACCCTGCTCGTCTTGTGACACAGAAGGCACCTTTCACGCAGCGCGAAATTTCGCTCTCCGTAGGCAGTACCACACGCGCTGTGTCACACGTGGGATCAACAAGCCGTTCCGTCTTGACCGTTTGTGAGCCGATATGCCCCCGCGTCGCTGTCCGAATCATTCGCCCGGCTGCCCGGACCGGGCGGTTAGGCTGACAGCGTTCGTGACGAACCCGCCGGTTCCAGCCGTTCCCAGCGTGGGACGCGCGTACGAGGAGCGACCCTTGCCCGACCCGACCCCCGAACCGCAGCGGGACGTCCGGCCCACCCTGGAGGCCGTGGCCGCCCGCGCCGGTGTGTCCCGGGCGACGGCGTCCCGTGTCGTCAACGGCGGTGCGGGCGTACGTCAGCCCTTGGTGGACCAGGTCCGCAAGGCGGTCGACGAACTCGGCTACATCCCGAACCACGCGGCACGGACACTGGTCACCCGGCGCAACGGCGCCGTCGCGGTGATCATCGACGAGCCCGAGTTCAGGGTGTTCTCCGACCCGTTCTTCTCCCGCCAGATCCGCGGGATCAGCCGTGAGCTCAACGCCCACGACGCGCAGCTGGTGCTGCTCCTGGTGGAGGGCAGCGGTGACTTCGACCGGGTCGCCCGCTACCTGGCCGGTGGCCATGTGGACGGCGTGCTCGCCTTCTCCCTTCACACCGACGACGAACTGCCTTCGATCATCCGGCGGTTCCGGATCCCGACGGTCTACGGGGGCCGCCCGGAACACACGGCCCTGGGCGACGACGCGCCGCAGGTGCCCTATGTGGACTGCGACAACCGGGGCGGCGCCCGCAAAGCCGTGCGGCATCTGGTCTCGCTCGGCCGGCGGCGCATCGGGCACATCACCGGGCCCCGCGACCAGGTGTCGGCGCTCGACAGGATCGACGGGTACCACGACGTGCTGCCGGACGCGGGACGGGAACTCGTCGCGGACGGTGACTTCACCGCGGAGGGCGGGGCCCGGGCCATGGCGGACCTGTTGGACGCCCGTCCGGATCTCGACGCCGTCTTCGTGTCCAACGACCTGATGGCTTCGGGTGCCCTGCGGGTGCTGCGCGAGCGGGGCGTCCGGGTTCCGGAGGACGTGGCCGTGGTCGGGTTCGACGACATGACACCGGTGGCCGAGGCCACCGAACCGCCGCTGACGACGGTCCGTCAGGACGTCGAGGGAATGGGGCGGTTGATGGTAAGACTGCTGATGGAGCGGCTGAACAGCGGCACGGGCGCCTGGCCGGAGTCCGTGATCACCCCGACCGAACTGGTCCGCCGGGCCTCGGCCTGAGACCGCCCCCGGCGTCGCGGCCCCTGCCGCGCGGGCACACGGGGGTCATCCCGTCCACCGGCCTGCCCGCCACTCGGCACGTGCCGACCTGGCGCGCGGCAGATAGCGCAGCCGCTCGGGGAGCAGGGGCACGACGCGCCGCACCACCGCACCGAAGCGCCGCAGGCGCCGTTCCTGCGCCGGGGACCAGTCGAGCCCGATGGCCTGTCGGGCGTCCGGCGGCATCAGCCCGACGGTGAGGAACCCGCGGAACCGGGCCAGCGGCGGCAGAAGCACCGGCCACAGCGCCTTCAGGAGCAGCCGGAGGGCGAGGGGGCCCCGGTCGGGCGGCGGTACGGCGGCATCCGTGGCGACCAGTTCCCGTACGACGACGGTGGCCTCCACCTCCTCGGCCAGCATCCTGCGGTAGTAGGGCCAGAACTCCTCGATCGTCTGCGGCATGTCCCGGTCGTGGATGCCCAGGATCCGGCCGACCTGGAGCCACTCCCGGTACAGGGCGCGTTCCTGCGCCTCGGTGAGCGGACGGACCAGGTAGCGCGAGGCGTGCCGGTAGACGGGGAAGCCTGTCGCATGCACCCACGCGTAGTTCGCGGGCGTGAGCGCGTGGTAGCGGCGGCCGCGGGTGTCGGTCCCCTGGATCGTGCGGTGCAGTCTCCTGAGCCTGCGCCCCTCCTCGGCGGCGGCCTCTCCCCCGTACACCCAGAGCTGGAGCGAGCTCAGGGACCGCTCGCCGCGGCCCCAGGGGTCCGTACGGAAGACGGAGTGTTCGTCGACGCCCGCTCCGACCGCCGGGTGGGCGACCTGGAGTGTGAGGGCGGCGGGCAGCATCAGCAGTCCGCGGACGTCGCCCGCGAGGCTCCACAGGACGCCGCCCGGCGGGGGCGGTGAGGGCTCTCCCGTACTGGTCATGCCGGTGCTCCCGGGGTCGGCGGCTGCTCGGACCGGCGCCTGGTCCGTCCGGGTTCCAGTATGCGAGCGCGAGCGCGCGGGCCGGAAACGGGGGCGGCCCCGCCACCCCCGGCTCTCGCGGGCGCGCCCGTAAGGGGCTCCCCTGCTCGATTTCCTGTCAGCAGTGTTGACGCACCCTATGAAACAAGTCAATAGTATTTGTAACTTTGACTCTCAGGACGAGAGGTGCCGTCACATGCCGACCGCAGCCGACGAGTTGTGCCCTGATGCCGTACCCGCCGGAGGCGACCCGCTGCGACGTCCGTCCCCTCGGTGATCCCGGCGGGGGCGGCCCGGACTCTCCTCCACGCCCCGGACATCCGCCGCACCCGCCTCACCGCGTGCCCCGTACCTGAAACGGCCGTACCGACCAAGGAGGTTGCACCATGGGCCGCTACAGCAGACTCCGCGAGATCCGCCGGATGGATCCCGCCCGCGACTGTGCCGAGATACTGCGGCTGATGTCCCAGTACGAGTTCCCCTGGGACTATCGGCAGGGCATAAGCGTCGCGTTCCTGCGCGACTACGGCGTCCCGAGGATCTCCGTGCTGCTCGACCGCACCCAGGAGTTCGAGCGCAACGGCCAGAAACGCTACGACGACACCGTCCTGTTCGGCTACGAGCTGGCGGCGGAGGGTTTCGACTCCGAGCGTGCCCGGGCCGCGGCCCGCCACCTCAACCGGATCCACGGCAGGTACCGCATCCCGAACGAGGACTACCTCTATGTGCTGGCCACCACGGTCGTCGGCCCGAAACGCTGGATCGACCGCTTCGGATGGCGGCCTCTGTGCGCGCAGGAGACCGCGGCACTGGCCGAGGTGGGGCGGCGGATGGCCGCCATGATGGGCATCGAGGGCGCTCCCGGGACCTACGAGGGCTTCGAGGAGCTACTCGACTCCTACGAGGACCGGATGTTCGCGTACGACCCGGCGAACCGCCGCGTCGCCAACGCCACGTTCCGCGTGATGGCCGCCTGGTACCCGGCGCCGCTGCGTCCCCTGATGGCCAGGTTCTCGCTGGCCCTCCTGGACGAGCCGTTACTGCGGGCGCTGGGGTTCCCCGCTCAGCCGCGGTGGGTGCGGGCGGCGGCCGTACGGATGGTGCGTGCCCGGTCGCACGGTGTGCGCCTGCTGCCGGCCCGTCCCCGGTGGCTGCCCTCCCGCCCCCGGCCGCGCAGCTACCCCTTCGGATATCAGCTCGACGACCTCGGCCCGCACTGGGCGCAGAGCCGTCCGCTGGAACCCCTTCCCCTGGAGGCGTCATGACGACCGGGACGAACCATGCCGTGCACACCGTCGAGGACGTCCGCGCCGCTGTGGCGCGGGCCAGGAGAGCCGGGCGGAGCTGGGCCGCGCTCGGGGCGCGGGATCGCCGCGCCGCACTGCTGCGGTGGAAGCGTTCCCTGGCGGCCCGGGCGGACGAGTTCGCGCGGCTGATCGCGTCCGAGACCGGGAAACCGGTGCACGACGCGCGGGCCGAGGTGCTGCTGACGGTGGTCCATCTCGACTGGGCCGCACGCAACGCTCACCGGGTGCTGGGCCGGCGGCGGGTGCCGTCCGGCCTCCTGTCGCTCCATCAACGGGCGTCGCTGGCGTACCGCCCGCTCGGAGTGATCGGTGTGATCGGGCCCTGGAACTATCCGCTGTACACACCGATGGGTTCGATCGGCTACGCCCTCGCGGCGGGCAACGCCGTGGTGTTCAAGCCGTCCGAGCTCACACCGGGGGTGGGGGTCCTGCTGGCACGGAGCTTCGGGGAGGCGGTACCGGGGCACGCGGATCTGCTGCAGGTGCTCACCGGCCCGGGGTCCACCGGGGCCGCGCTCGCCGGGGCGGAGGGCCCGTCCGGTGTGGACAAGGTCGCCTTCACGGGCTCACCGGGAACCGCTCGCAAGGTCGCGGCGGCCTGCGCGGCCACGCTCACGCCGCTGCTCGCCGAGTGCGGGGGCAAGGACGCGGTACTGGTAGCGGCGGACGCCGATCTGGACGCGGCGGCCGACGCGATCGTGTGGGGCGCGATGGGCAACGCCGGCCAGACCTGCGCCGGAGTGGAGCGGGTGTACGCGGTGGAGTCGGTGTACGAGGCCCTGTGCTCCCGCGTCGTGGACCGTGCACGGGCACTGGCGCCCGGCGAGGCCTACGGTCCTCTCACGCTGCCGTCCCAGCTCGACGTGGTGGAGCGGCATGTGAAGCAGGCCCTGGTGGACGGCGGCACGGCCAGGCTCGGCGGGCCCGACGCCCTGCGGGCCCTCGTGCTCGGTCCCGTGGTGCTGTCGGGCGTGCCGGAGGACTCACCGGTCGTGACGGAGGAGACCTTCGGCCCGGTCGTCGTGGTGAACCCGGTGCGCGACATGGACGAGGCCGTGGAGCGGGCCGAGGCGTCGGCGTACTCGCTGGGCGCCGCCGTGTTCACCCGGTCCCGGGCGGCGGGGCTCGCGCTCGCCGAGCGCCTCGGCTCCGGCGCAGTGTCGGTGAACTCGGTGCTCGGCTTCGCCGCGATCCCGTCGCTGCCGTTCGGCGGCGCCGGCGAGTCCGGGTACGGGCGGATCCACGGCGAGGAGGGTCTGCGGGCCTTCGCCGCACCGCATGCGGTGACGGTGCGGCGCTTCGCACCGCCGGTGGACCTGACGTCGTTCGCGACTCCCGGGGAGAAGGTCGCCCGCGCGGTCGAACTGGGCAGGAGGCTGCACGCCCGCTTCTGAGGACGGGCGCCCGGAGCCGGACACCACGGTCACCCGGAGCCCGGCGCCCCGGTCACCCGACGCTGAGCAGCGGAGCCAGATAGCGGCGGGCGAAGGCCCCCACCTGCTCGTCGTCGTCGAGTTCGAAGCTGCTCACCGGGTTGAGGAGGAAGGAGACGGTGATCCGCACCATCAGTTCGGCGACCGGTGTCGGGTCCGTCTCCGGCCGCCCCTCGGCACGCTGGGCGTGGCGGAGCCGGTCGGCCAGATATCCGCGCATCGCGAGGAAGGCGGGGCCGCTCTCCAGCGTGAGGAAGGGGAGCATGATCTCCGGCTCCAGCTTCAGCAGCCCACCCACCAGCGGGTGTTCACGGATGTGCCTGAGGACGGTGACGAAGCCGGCGACGAGCCGGTCCTCCATGGTGGGCAGTGCGGCCACCGCCTCGTCCACGTCCTTCACGAATCTGCGGTACTCCCGCAGCAGGCAGGCGGAGACGAGGCTGTCCTTGTTGCCGATCCGGCGGTACACGGTGACGCGCGAGACCTTGGCGCGCTTGGCGACGTCGTCGACGGTCGAGCGGCGCAGCCCGAAGGTCATGAACTGTTCGCGCGCCGCGTCCAGGATCTGTTCGCTCAGCGCGTCGGACGGCGGCGTCTCGCCGAGCGCCCTGGCCAGCAGTGTCTCGTCGGTGCCCGGTGCCGCCATGAACTCTCCCCGTCCGTCGTCGCCCATCACTCAACCATACCGAATGCGCAACATTGTTACCTGATCCGTTGCTTTGTAACCCCTTCCGGAGGTCTTCCATGTCCACCACGCCCACGGCCCATGCCCTCCCGCGATCGCTCTCCGCCGAGCAGCGGGCATTCGTCACGGCGTTGCGCGACTTCGCCCGCCGGGAGTGCGGCACGCGGGAGCAGCGCGACGCGCTGGCCGCCGAGGCGGGCGGCCCGCACGCCCCTTCGCTCTACGCCCGGCTGGCGGAGCTCGGCTGGCTCGGTGTGTGCCTGCCCGAGGCGTACGGGGGCTCGGGCGGCGGAATGACGGACGCCTGCCTCTTCCTGCGGGAGACCTCGCGGGGTCTGGTGCCCGCGGGTGGGTTCATCACCTCGGTGATCACGGCGAAGGCGTACGAACGCTTCGGGAGCGAGGCGCAGTGCGAGGCGGCGGTCGGTGGTGCGGTGGCCGGCCGGGTGCTGTCGATCGCGATGTCGGAGCCGGAGGCGGGATCGGACGTGGCGGCCCTGCGGTGCGGCGCCGAACGCACCCCGGACGGCGGCTGGCTGGTCAACGGCCACAAGACGTGGATCTCCAACGCGCATCTGGCCGAGCACATCCTGCTGGTGGCCCGGACCGACGCGAGCGGCACGAAACGCGAGGGGCTGACCATGTTCCATGTCCCCGCCGGGACGCCCGGGATCCGGATCCGTCCCATCGAGACCATGGGCGGCCGCGAGGTCAACGACGTCTACTTCACCGATGTCAGGCTGCCCGCCGACGCCGTGGTCGGCGCGGCCGACCACGCCTGGCCCCAGCTGATGGCCGGTCTGGACGCGGAGCGGCTCTTCCTGGCGGCGAACATGCTCGGCCTGGCCGAGCGGGTCCTGGAGGACACCGTCGCGTACGTGCGCGGACGTGAGCAGTTCGGCCGCCCGGTCGGCTCCTTCCAGGCGCTGCGGCACCGGCTGGCCGACCTGGCGACCGAGATCGAGTGCGCGCGGCTGCTGGTCTTCGAGGTGGCGGCGGCCTGTGACGCGGAGCCGGACAAGCGGTTCTCCCGTGAGGCGTCCATGGCGAAGCTCAAGGCGACCGAGACGGCCCGGCACGCCGCGCTGGAGGGCATGCAGATGATGGGTGGCTACGGCTACGCGACCGAATACGACATGGAGCGCCATCTGCGTGCGGCGGTCGTGTCGACGGTCTACGGCGGCACGAGCGAGATCCAGCGCGACATCATCGGCAGGAGCTACGGCCTCTGAGCGCCAGGGTGCCCCCGCTCCGGGCGGGGGCACCCTGCTCGGGTCTCATCCGTGGTCGTACACCGTGACGTGGACACCCCGGTCCACCAGGCGCTGGGTGACGAGGGGTTCCACCCTGGTCCAGGTGCCGCCCGCGGGGCCGCAGCCGATCCTCGGCATGTGCACCGAGGCACCCAGCACGGCGGCCTGCTCCGCGACCTTGCGCAGCCCCTCGTCGATCGCCTCGTAGCGCACCGGAACGCCCTTGCTGCCTCTTCGCATACCCCGCTGGCCCACGACGTTCGCCACCCAGATGAAGGGCTCGACCTGGACGAACTGCGCGGCCCCGAGCCCGAAGTCGTTGCCGGCGCGCTCGCGGTGCCAGCGCCGGTAGGCGGCTTCCGGGCCGGGCCGGCGCCGGGACAGGGCGAGAACGAAGCCCTTGCCCCAGCCGCCGAGGTCGTTGCAGACGTGCACGATCAGCTTGACGCCCTTGCCCTGGGGCGCGGTGGCGTCCCCCCGCACATAGGTGATCCCCGACATGCCTCCACCGTACGGTCCGCCACCGACAACGGTCCCCCCGCTCAGGCCTCTCCCTCCGCGTACAGCGCGTCGAGGACCTCGGCGTAGCGGTCTCGGATCACCCTGCGGCGCAGTTTCAGCGAGGGGGTCAGTTCGCCCGTCTCGGGGCCCCACTCCCGCTCCAGCAGCCGGTAGCGCTTGATCTGCTCGGTGCGGTTCAGCCGGGCGTTGGCGGCCTCGACCGCGCGGGCGATCTCCTCCCGCACCGCGGGGTGGGCCGCCGGGTCCCCCTCGATGCCGTGGGCCGCGGCCCAGGCGGGCGCCATCTCGTTGTCGAGGACGAGCAGGGCCACCAGGTAGGAGTGTCCGTCGCCGTGGACGAGCGCCTGTCCGACCAGCGGGTGCTCCTTGAGCGTGTTCTCGACGAGCGCCGGGGAGACGTTCTTCCCCGTCGAGGTGATGATCATTTCCTTCTTGCGGTCGGTGAGCCAGAGGTAGCCGTCGTCGTCGACCCGGCCGATGTCGCCGGTCGCGAACCAGCCGTCCGCGTCGAGCGCCCCGTCCACGGTGCCGTCGGCGCGCAGGTACCCGGCGAACACCGTCTCGCCGCGGACCAGGATCTCGCCGTCGTCGGCGACGCGGAGCTCCAGGCCCTCCAGCGGGCGCCCCACCGATCCGAGGCGGAAGGCGGACGGGCTGTTGGTGGTGAAGACCCCCACGGTCTCGGTGAGTCCCCAGGCGTCCATGACGACGATGCCGAATCCCGCCCAGAAGCGCACCACGTCCAGGGGCATCGGCGCGGAGGCACTGGCGGTCCACACCAGCCGTTCGAAGCCCGCGAGCGAGAGCAGAGGGTCCAGGACCGTCTCCTTGGCCGCCCGGTAGGCGGATTCCAGCTCGGCGGAGGGCTGTTCGCCGCGCTCGCGGCAGGACACGTGCTCCCGGGCCGTCGCGTTCGCCGCCTCGATGGCGGCCGTCTGCTCCTCGGGGAGCGTCGCCAGCGCGGCGCGCACGGAGGCGGCGAGCTTCTCCCACACCCGGGGTACGCCGAAGAACTGGGCCGGGTGCAGGGTGCGCGCGGTGGACGCGACGGCCGCGGCGTCCGCGCAGAGGTGGACGTGGGAGGCGCGGAAGACCGGCAGGTAGATGCCCAGCATCCGCTCGGCGATGTGGGCGAAGGGGAGGTAGCAGATGTGCTCCACGTGGTCGGGCAGCTCCACCACCCGGTCCAGGGCGAGGGCGTTGACGACGACACTGCGGTGGGTGATCGGAACGGCCTTCGGGTCGCCCGTGGTGCCCGAGGTGTAGACGACCGTCAGCGGGTCCTGGGCACGGGTCTCCCGCCACGCCTTGTCGAACGCCTTCTGGCTCCACAGGCGTTCGCCCGTCACGCGCAGTTCGCCGTAGGACAGATGCGTCCCGGTGGCGGCCGGCTCCACGACCACGAGCTTCTCCAGCGGTACGGTGGCGTCCGCGAGCAGGGGTTCCCAGCGCTCCCGCTCCCTGGGGCCCTCGACGATCGCGAGACGGGCGCGGCTGTGCCGGGCGATGTGGGCGATCTGGCCGGGCGCCGCGGTGCCGTACACGGTGACGGGGACGGCACCGAGGTGGGTGAGGGCCAGGTCGCTGAGCCAGTGCTCGGGCCTGTTCCCCATCATCATGAGGACCTGTTTGCCGCGTTCCACCCCGAGGGCGCTGTATCCGGCGGCGAGCACGGCCGTCTCCCGGCGTACGTCCCGCCAGGTGAGGGTGGTCCATCCTCCGTCGTCCCCGCCGTCCGCCGCCCGCCAGGAGAGGGCGGGGAGGTCGCCGTGGTCCTCGGCGTTGCGCAGCAGCAGCGCGGGAAGGGTGAGTTGATCGGGTTCGGTGGGAAGTCGCAGGATCGTGGTCACGGCCGCCTCCTGTCCGTTCGGCCGGACCGGTGCGGTCCGTACCGGGGGTGGGACTGCGCTTCGATGCTGCCGGACACTTTCACAACAGTGGTGAGACAGCAATACTGTTGCACCGGATCGACGCAGGAAAGAGGAACGGCCCGGCGCAGTGGCGGGCTTCGCACGGTGGTACAGGGGTGACGGCACCGGGAACAGCGGTGCCCGGGCAACGAGGAGTGGACATGGCGACCGGGACGGACGAGCCGACGCTGACCGTCGACGAACTGGCGGCACGTGCGGGAGTCACCGTGCGCACCGTGCGCTTCTACAGCACCAGGGGCCTGCTCCCGCCACCCGTGATCGGCCCCCGGCGCGTCGGGCACTACGGACACGAGCACCTCTCCCGGCTGGCGCTCATCGAGGAACTCCAGCACCAGGGCATGACGCTGGCGGCCATCGAGCGCTACCTCCAGCAGCTGCCGCCCGACCTGAGCGCGCAGGACCTGGCGATCCACCGCGCCCTGGTGGCGTCCTGGGCGCCGGACTCGGCCGAGGACATGGAGCGCGCCGAACTGGAGCGCCGGGCGGGCCGGGAACTCAGCGGGCAGGACGTGGACCGGCTGGCGGCCATGGGGGTGCTGGAGCGCCCCACGAAGCCCGGAGGGCCCTTCCTCGTGGACCCGGGCCTGCTGCGGCTCGGGGTGGAGCTCCTGGAGGTGCCCATCGCGCACGAGACGATCCTGGCCGCGCGCACCGTCCTGCTGGAGCACACCCGCTCGGCCGCCCACGAGCTGAGCCGGCTCTTCCGGGACGAGGTGTGGAACCCCTACCGGGAACGGGAGTCGGACCCCGAGCACGTGAAGGCGATGAAGTCGCTCTCGGCCCATATGCAGCCGATGGTGCTGCAGGCGCTGCTGACGGCCTTCCAGCGGTCGCTGAAGGAGGAACTGCGGGCCGCTTTCACCGCGCACGAGGAGCGGTGAAAGCGGCCCGCGGGGGTCAGTCGTGGAAGGTCTCGCCCTTACCGGCCTTCTCCACCAGGTACGCGGACGGCAGGAAGCGGTCCCCGTAGCGCTCGGCGAGTTCACGGGCGCGCGCCACGAAGCCGGGCAGGCCGCCCTCGTACCCGTTGATGTACTGGAGCACGCCACCGGTCCAGGCGGGGAAGCCGATCCCCATGATGGAGCCGATGTTGGCGTCGGCGACGGTCATGAGGACGTTCTCCTCGAGGCAGCGGACACTGTCCAGCGCCTCGGAGAAGAGCATCCGCTCCTTCATGTCCTCGAAGGGGATCTCGGTACCGGGCTTCGTGAAGTGCTCGCGCAGGCCCGGCCAGAGCGCACCCCGGCCGCCGTCCTCGCCGTACTCGTAGAAGCCCGCTCCCCCGCTGCGCCCGGGCCGTCCGAACTCGTCGACCATCCGGTCGATGACCGCGTCCGCGGGGTGCGTGGCCCAGGTGCCGCCCGCCTCCTCGACGGCGCGCCGGGTCTCGTCGCGGATCCTGCGGGGCAGGGTGAGCGTCAGCTCGTCCATGAGGGAGAGCACCTTGGCCGGGTAGCCGGCCTGCGCGGCCGCCTGTTCGACCGAGGCGGGCTCGACGCCCTCGCCGACCATCGCGACGCCCTCGTTGATGAAGTGGCCGATGACGCGTGAGGTGAAGAAACCGCGCGAGTCGTTGACGACGATCGGGGTCTTCCCGATCCGGCGCACCAGGTCGAAGGCGCGGGCCAGGGCCTCGTCCCCCGTCTTCTCCCCCTTGATGATCTCGACCAGCGGCATCTTGTCGACGGGCGAGAAGAAGTGCAGGCCGATGAAGTCCACCGGCCTGCTCACGCCCTCGGCGAGCACCGTGATGGGCAGGGTCGAGGTGTTGGAGCACAGCAGCGCGTCGGGCTCGATGACGTCCTGGATCTCCTGGAACACCTTGTGCTTGAGCGCGGTGTCCTCGAACACCGCCTCGATCACGGCGTCGCAGCCCGCGAGGTCGGCCGGGTCCCCGGTCGGGGTGATCCGGGCCAGCAGCTCGTCGCGCTTCGCCTCCGTCGTGCGGCCCCGGGAGAGCGCCTTGGCCAGGAGCTTCTCGCTGTAGGCCTTGCCCTTGGCGGCGGCCTCGGTGGAGACGTCCTTGAGGACGACGTCGATGCCGGCTCGGGCGCAGGAGTAGGCGATGCCGGCGCCCATCATCCCGGCGCCGAGGACGGCCACCTTGCGCACCTGGCGCTCCGCGACGCCCTCCGGCCGGCTGGCCCCGGAGTTGACCGCCTGCAGGTCGAAGAAGAACGCCTGGATCATGTTCTTGGCCACCTGGCCGGTGACCAGCTCGGTGAAGTAGCGCGCCTCGATGGTCTGCGCGGTCTCGAAGTCGACCTGTGATCCCTCGACCGCCGCGGCCATGATGTTGCGGGGCGCGGGCATGGGCGCGCCCGCGATCTGCTTCTTCAGGTTGGCGGGGAACGCGGGCAGGTTGGCCGCGAACTTCGGGTTCGACGGGGTGCCGCCGGGGATCCGGTAGCCCTTGACGTCCCAGGGCTGCTGCGACTCGGGGTGGGCGTCGATGAAGGCGCGTGCCTTCTCGAGCATCTCCTCCCGGGTGGTGGCGACCTCGTGCACGAGGCCGTTCTCCAGCGCCCGCCGCGGGGTGTACTGGGTGCCCTGGAGGAGGACCTTGAGCAGGGCGTCGGTGATGCCCATCAGCCGTACGGTGCGGGTGACACCGCCGCCCGCGGGCAGCAGTCCGAGGGTGACCTCGGGCAGGCCGATGCGGGAGCCGGGGGCGTCCAGGGCGACCCGGTGGTGGGCGGCGAGCGCGATCTCGTAACCGCCGCCGAGCGCGGCGCCGTTGATGGCGGCGACGACCGGCTTGCCGAGGGTCTCGATGGTGCGCAGCGACCTCTTGATGGCGGTTCCGGCGTCGAACGCGGCCTGGGCGTCGTCCGGGCCGATCCTGATCATGTCCTTGAGGTCACCGCCCGCGAAGAAGGTCTTCTTGGCGGAGGTGTAGATGATTCCCCGGATGGAGTCCTTCTCGGCCTCGGCGCGCTCGGCGACGGCGGCGATGGAGTCCTTGAAGCCCTGGTTCATCGTGTTGGCGGACTGGCCGGGGTCGTCCAGTACGAGGGTGACGACGCCGGTCTCGTCCTGTTCCCAGCGGATGGTCGTGCTCTCGGTCATTGCTTGTCTTCTCCGTAGGCAGGGGTTCCGGGGGACGGTCAGAGACGCTCGACGACGGTGGCGACGCCCATACCGCCGCCGACGCACAGGGTGGCGAGGCCGTAGCGCTTGTCCCGCCGCTCCAGTTCGTCGATGAGGGTGCCGAGGATCATCGCGCCGGTCGCGCCGAGCGGGTGGCCGAGCGCGATGGCGCCGCCGTTGACGTTCACCTTGTCGAGGCTCAGGCCCATGTCCTTGACGAAGCGCAGGACGACTCCGGCGAAGGCCTCGTTGATCTCGACGAGGTCGATGTCGTCCATGGTGAGTCCGGCCTTGGCCAGCGCCTTGCGGGTGGCGGGGGCGGGCCCGGTCAGCATGATGGTCGGCTCGGACCCGGAGACGGCGGCGGAGACGATCCGGGCGCGCGGGGTGAGGCCGTAGCGCTCGCCGGTCTCCTTGGAGCCGATCGCGACGAGGGCCGCGCCGTCGACGATCCCGGAGCTGTTGCCCGCGTGGTGGACGTGGTCGATCTTCTCGACCCAGTGGTACTTCTGGAGCGCTACGGCGTCGAAGCCGCCCATCTCGCCGATGGTGGCGAACGAGGGCTTGAGGGAGGCGAGGGAGTCCGCGGTCGTGCCGGGGCGCATGTGCTCGTCGTGGTCGAGGACGAGCAGCCCGTTGCGGTCCCGGACCGGCACGACGGAGCGGGCGAAGCGCTCCTCCTTCCAGGCGGTCGCGGCGCGTTCCTGGGACAGGGCGGCGTACTCGTCGACGTCCCGGCGGGAGAAGCCCTCGAGGGTGGCGATGAGGTCGGCGCCGATGCCCTGCGGGGCGAAGCCGGTCTCGAAGCTGGTCATCGGGTCCATGGCCCAGGCGCCGCCGTCCGAGCCCATCGGGACGCGGGACATCGACTCGACACCGCCCGCGAGGACCAGGTCCTCCCAGCCCGAACGGACCTTGGCGGCGGCGAGGTTGACCGCTTCCAGGCCGGAGGCGCAGAAGCGGTTCTCCTGGACGCCCGCCACGGAGTCGGGCAGCCCGGCCGCGATCGCGGCGATGCGGGCGATGTCGGAGCCCTGGTCACCCAGCGGGCTGACGACACCGAGGACGATGTCGTCGATCGCCGCCGGGTCGAGGCCGGGGAAGCGGTCGCGGATCTCGTGGATGAGGCCGACGACGAGGTCGATCGGCTTGGTGCCGTGCAGGGCGCCGTTGGCCTTGCCGCGGCCGCGCGGGGTGCGGATCGCGTCGTAGACGAATGCTTCGGTACTCAAGGCAGCTGCCTTTCGGGGTCGTTGCTGGGCGGGGAGTTCAGGCGAGCAGCGAGCGGCCGATGATCTCCTTCATGATCTCGGTCGTCCCGCCGTAGATGGTCTGGATGCGGCCGTCGACGAAGGCCTTCGCGACCCGGTACTCCGTCATGTAGCCGTATCCACCGTGGAGTTGTAGGCAGCGGTCGGCGACCCGCTTCTGCAGTTCGGTGGCCCACCACTTGGCCATCGAGGCGTGCACGGCGTCGAGGGTCCCCTCGGAGTGGTCGACGATGCACCGGTCGAGGAAGGTGCGGGTGACGGCGCACTCGGTGGCCATCTCCGCGATCTCGAAGCGGATGTGCTGGAGCTTGGACAGCGGCCGTCCGAAGGCCTCGCGCTCCTTCACGTAGGCGGTGGTGATCTCCAGGAGGTACTCGGCGGCGGCGATCCCGGCGACCGCTATGCCCATGCGTTCCTGGGCCAGGTTGGTCATGAGGTGGACGAAGGCGCCGTCGAGCTCGCCGAGGAGGTTCTCCTTGGGGACGCGTACGTCGTCGAAGAACAGCTCGGCGGTGTCCTGGGACTTCTGGCCGATCTTGTCGAGGTTCCGGCCCCGTTCGAATCCTTCTGCGCCGCGCTCGACGACGAGCAGCGACAGTCCCTTCGCACCGCCCTCCGGCGAGGTCTTCGCGACGACGATCACGAGGTCGGCGAGGATGCCGTTGGAGATGAAGGTCTTCGAGCCGTTGAGGAGCCAGTGGTCGCCCTTGTCCTCCGCGGAGGTACGGATGCCCTGGAGGTCGGAGCCCGCGCCGGGTTCCGTCATGGCGATGGCGGTGATGGTCTCGCCGCTGCAGAAGCCGGGCAGCCAGCGGCGCTTCTGCTCCTCGGTGCCGAGTCCGGTGAGGTAGGGGCCGATGATGTCGTTGTGCAGCCCGAGGGCGAGTCCGGAGACCCCGGCCCGGGTGAACTCCTCGGCGAGCACGGCGCTGTAGCGGAAGTCGGTGTTCCCGCCGCCTCCGTACTCCTCGGGGACGGCGAGGCCGAGCAGCCCCTGCCGGCCGGCCGCGAGCCAGGCCTCACGCGAGACGACACCGTCCTTCTCCCACTGCTCGTGGTGCGGGAGGACCTCCTTGGCCAGGAACGTGCGGACGGTCCCGCGGAACGCGTCGTGCTCTTCGGTGAAGATCTGCCGCTGCACTTCAAGCCCCCTGGAGCCAGTTCTTGACGGTGGAGATCAGCCGTGCCGGCTCGGGACCGACGGGCGTGACGTTGAGCATGGTGACGCCCGCCTCGCGGAAGGCCTCGATACGGTCGCGTACGTATCCCTCGGGGCCGCAGAGCGTCATGAGTTCGCAGAACTCGTCGGGGACGGCGGCCTCGGCCTCCCTCTTCTTCCCCGAGAGGTAGAGGTCCTGGATGGTGGCGGCCTCCTCCTCGTACCCGTAGGCGACGGCGAGGTCGTTGTAGAAGTTCTTGCCGCGCGCGCCCATGCCGCCGACGTACAGCGCGATCTGCGGGCGTGCGAGGTCGCGGACGGCTGCCGCGTCGTCTCCGATGGCCAGCAGGCCGCCCGCGACGGTCCGCAGGGGGCCGAGCTCCGGGTCACGCTTCGCGGCACCCTCGGCCAGGGCCGTGCCCCAGACCTGCTGGGCCTTCTCCGGGATGTAGAGGGTGGGCAGCCAGCCGTCGGCGATCTCGGCGGTCATCCTGACGTTCGCGGGGCCGAGGGACGCGACGTAGAGCGGGATGGTGTCGCGGACCGGCCGGGTCAGGATCTTGAGCGGCTTGCCGAGCGTGCCGCCCTTCTCCTTCGGCAGGGGCATGTCGCTGATGCCGTGGTGGTCGATGACCTCGCGGCGCCAGATGCGCCGGCAGAGCTCGACGGTCTCGCGGGTCCGGCCGAGCGGCTTGTCGTAGGGCTTGCCGTGCCAGCCCTCCACGACCTGTGGGCCCGAGGCACCGAGCCCGAGCAGCGCGCGGCCACCGGAGATCGCGTCGAGCCCCGCACCGGTCTGGGCGATGAGGGCCGGGGTCCGGGAGTAGACGTTGAGGATCGCCGCGCCGATCTTCAGATTTTCCGTGCGGGCGGCGAGGTAGCCCATGAGGGTGGGCGAGTCGAAGCCGTAGGCCTCGGCGACCCATACGGCGTCGAGTCCGGCGGACTCGAGTGCGGCGACCTGGTCGCAGGCGGCGCGCGGGTCGCCCGCGTAGTCGAGCGGCAGGGAGAGTTCCATCAGCCGGTCGTTTCCTTCCCGGTGGTCAGCAGGCCCGGCAGGTCCCAGTCCGCGGCGACGGCCTCGGTGTCCGCCCCGGGCAGCGCGGGTCCGCTGCGTACGGAGACGGGCGTCGCGGAGAAGCGGGGTGCGGGGGCGGGCTGGGTGAGTCCGCCGTGTTCCACATAGGTGGAGCGGGCGGAGAGGTGGGGGTGGCGTGGTGCCTCACGGAGCGAGAGGACGGGGGCCACGCAGGCGTCCGTCCCCTCGAAGATCTCGGTCCACTCGGCACGTGTGCGGGTACTGAACCGGTCGGCGACGAGGGTGCGCAGTTCCTCCCAGCGTCCGAAGTCGTCGCGGTCGGGGGCCTCGTCCCCGAGACCGAGGAGCTCGGCGAACTCCTGGTAGAAGCGCGGCTCCAGAGCGCCCACCGCCATGTGCAGGCCGTCGGAGGTCTCGTAGGAGCCGTAGAACGGGCAGCCTCCGTCGAGGAGGTTGGAGCCTCGCCGGTCCTGCCAGCTGCCCGCGGCCAGCATGCCGTGGATCATCGTGGCGAGGTGGGCGGCGCCGTCGACGATGGCCGCGTCGACGACCTGTCCGGCCCCGCCCGGCGTCCGGGCGTGCTGAAGGGCCGCCAGCACGCCGACGACCAGGTAGAGCGATCCGCCGGCGTAGTCGCCGACCAGGTTGGCGGGCACCGTGGGCGGTTCGCCGGATCTTCCGATCATGGACAGGGTGCCGGTCAGGGCGATGTAGCCGATGTCGTGCCCGGCCCGCTCGGCCAGCGGACCGTCCTGGCCCCAGCCGGTCATCCGGCCGTAGACGAGCCGCGGATTGCGTTCGAGGCAGGCGTCGGGTCCCACGCCGAGGCGCTCGGCGACACCCGGGCGGTAGCCCTCCACCAGGACGTCGGCCCGCTCGACGAGATCGAGGACCTGACCGGCTCCGCCCTCCGCCTTCAGATCGACGAGGACCGACCGCTTGTTCCGGTTGGTCAGGTCGAAGGCGGGGTCGATGCCGATCACCGAGCCTCCGGGCCGGTCGACGCGCACCACGTCGGCACCGAGGTCGGCGAGGAGCATCGCGGCGAACGGCCCGGGGCCGATGCCCGCCAGTTCGACGACGCGCACCCCGGCCAGTGGGCCGCGCGGCCCCTGTCCTGTCGTTGCCATCAAGCCCCCAGAGGTATGACACAACTGATGTAACATCGATGATGCTAAGAACCGGCCGCGCTCCGCACAACCCTTTTGGCCGAGCAAGCGCTTAGTTCTTCTCCTCGGATCCTCTCGCACCGAGGCCCTCCCGGCCGCGCGGCACCACGAAGGCCTCGGCTACCCTCTGCCTCCGACATCGGCGCCAGCCCCTGCGGAGGCACTCTTGAACAGGCAGAACGGGGCAGAACGCCCCTATGACGTCATCCTTTTCGGGGCCACCGGCTTCGTGGGGGCACTCACCGCCGAGTACCTGGCCGCGCACGCGCCGGACGGCTGCCGCTGGGCCCTGGCCGGCCGCAGCCTCGGCAAGCTGGAGCAGCTGCGCGACCGCCTCAGCTCGAAGCATCCGGGGTGCGCGGAACTCCCCCTGCTGAGGGCCGACGCGGACGACGCCGCCTCCCTGCGTGAACTCGCCGGGTCCACGCACGTGGTGGCGTCGACCGTCGGACCCTACGTCTGGTACGGCGAGAAGCTCGTGGCCGCCTGCGCCGAGGCGGGGACCGACTACACCGACCTCACCGGGGAGGCGGAGTTCGTCGACCGGATGTACCTGGAGCACGACGGCCGGGCCCGCGAGACGGGTGCCCGGCTCGTGCACGCCTGCGGCTTCGATTCCGTGCCGCACGACCTCGGCGCCTACTTCACCGTGCGGCAGCTGCCCGAGGGGGTTCCGCTGACGGTCGACGGATACGTCCGCACCGACGCGGTCTTCTCCGGCGGTACGTTCGCCTCGGCCCTCACCGCGATGGGCCGTGGACCGCAGATGCTCCGGGCCGCACAGGAGCGGCGACTGCACGAACCGCGCCTGGTCGGGCGCCGGGTCCGCGCTCCGCGGGGTGCCCCGCACTTCAGCCCGGAGACCCGCGCCTGGGCGCTTCCGCTGCCGACCCTGGACCCGCGCGTGGTGGAACGGTCCGCGCGCGGGCTGGAGCGCTACGGCCCCGACTTCCGCTACCGGCACTTCGCCTCGGTCAAGCACCTGCCCATGGCGATCGGCGGCACGGCGGCGATCGGCCTTCTGGTGGGCGCTGCCCAGATCCCGGCCGCACGGAACTGGCTCTCCGCCCGGGTCGAACCGGGCACCGGCCCCGACGAACGGCGCAGGCGGCGCAGCTGGTTCACGGTCCGGTTCATCGGGGAGGGCGGCGGCCGGCAGGTGTACACGGAGGTCTCGGGCGGCGACCCCGGCTACGGCGAGACGGCGAAGATGCTGGCCGAGGCGAGCCTGGCGCTCGCCCTCGACGATCTGCCGGCGACGTCGGGTCAGGTCACGACGGCCGTGGCAATGGGTGACGCGCTGCTGGAACGGCTGCGGGCGGCGGGACTGCGCTTCCGGGTGGCGGCGTCCCGCTGAGTCCAAGAAGCGCCGGGCACCCCGGTCAGAGCATCCAGGACGCCAGCGTGACGGCCATGGACACGGTCCAGCCGACTCCGGCGAGGACGCCCAGGCTCATACCCACAGCCATACCGCGCTGGGAGAGACGTACGGTTCCGGTGCTCATCTGAGGTGCCTGGTGGTCGATCATGTGTACAAGCCTGCCCCTGATGTTCGACGAAGAACATCCGTTCTTGTACTCAGTCGGCAACAGAACCGTCAGCGGGTCCCCGTCCGTCGGCGATCGCTTCCCGGAGGGCGGACCGGCACAGGGCGTCGGCCCTGCGTGTTGTCTCCGGCTGGCGGAAGTCGCAGGCCAGCGCGAGCGTGTGGGCGCAGGCGTTGTCCAGTGTGACGCGGTGGCCGACGGAGACGAAGAGGGGCTTCGTGGCGTCCCGCGTGCGCAGCGCGCGTCCCACTTCCTCGTCCCCGTCGAGGAGGGGGGTGAAGTCGCCACGCCGGGGGCCGGGTTGCTCGTAAGTGAAGGTGAAGGGGTTCTTCGCGACGCCGATGACCGGCAGCCCGGTGAGCACACCGAGGTGGCTGGCGAGTCCGAACCTGCGCGGATGGGCCAGCCCGTAGCCGTCGCAGACGACGAGCCCGGGGTCGGCCGGCAGGCTCTCCAGCGCTGACAGGACCGCCGGGATCTCACGGAAGGCCAGGAGGCCGGGGACGTACGGGAACGTCACCCGGCCCTCGGCGGTCGACTCGGCGACCACCTCCAGGGTCGCCGCGTCCAGGACGACGACCGCCGCGACGACGAGGTCCCGTTCGTCGTCGTAGGCGACGTCGACCCCGGTGACGTGGCCGGTCCCGGGCGGCGGACCCGGCTCGTCGAGCACCACCCGGGCACGCAACGCGTCCTGGACGGCACGGGCTTCGGCCTCGTCGGCGGGCATCCGGAAAGTCGTCATGACCGGTCAGTCTAGGAGCCCTGCGGCCTGGCGATCATGTGCCCGGCCGGCTGGTCCGCCCCCGCGGTTCAGCCGACGGTGACGGTGTAGGTGACCCGCTCGGGAGCCGGGGCCGGGGCGGCCGTCCCGGTGGTCGGAGTGGCGGAGGGTCCGGTCGTCCCGGGAGGCAGCGTGGACGTGTTGCCCTTGCACGTGGTGAAGGTGCAGTGCAGCAGCGTGAACCGGGTGGTCCCCTTGCCCTTGGCCTCGAAGGTGAAGGTCAGCCGGCCACCGGCACCGGCCGCCGGGGCGTTACCGGAGTCCGACGCGAAGTCCCGGCCGAGGTCGACCAGCACCGAGCCGTCGGGCTCGGGGTCGACCAGGTACCAGTACTCCCGGGTGGAGGCGTTCTGGTCGACGGTGAGCGTGAAGCGCTCGCCCGGCCGGGCAGTGATGTCGGTGTCCTTCACCGGATGGCTCGTGGTACCCGGTTCGCCGGTGCCCCCGCCACACCCCGTGGCGAGAGCGAGGAACACGGCAGCCGCGACGGCGGCACCGCCGTCGCGGACGAGGGACGATGTGCGCGTCGGTGAGATCACTGGTGTAAGCCTTGCCCGTGTGGCCGTCGTTGAAGTCGTCCCGGCGGCCACGCATCGGGGGCGCGGTCGCGCTGCCAGTTTAGGGGGCCGCCGGACCGCACACCGCTGGACAGACGGCCCGGCCTGTCACTCGGAGAACGAGCTCACGCGGTCGGTGCCCGGGGCTCTACCGCAGGCGCGCGACCCGGCCCTTCTCGCCGGCGGCCCAGCACCCGCCGTCCGCGGCGCAGTCGACCGTGTCGTACGAGCCGGTGTCCACGGTCCGCCAGGTGCGGCCGCCGTCGCGCGTGACATCGGTTCCGGTCGGGCCCACGGCGAGCGCCGACCGCGGGCTGTGCGGCAGCCATGCGACGCCGGACCGGTAGGCGGGCGGCGGGGCGTCCGCGCGCCGCCAGCTCCGTCCTCCGTCGCCGGTGACGGACGCGGCGTCCGAAGACACCTGGTCCGCCCGGTAGTCGCCGCCCACCGCGATGCCGTGCGTCCGGTCGCGGAAGGCGAGAGCGAACACCCCGCGCGCCGGATCCCCCGCCGGGATGGGTGACGCGGCCTCCGTCCAGGTCAGACCGCGGTCACGGGAGTGCAGCACCCGGGCGGTCGCAGCGCCACCGGTGGCGAGCCACACGTCGCTGCTGCCCGAACTGACGAGACACTGGCCGCTCGCCGCGAACCCGGCCTCACCGGGCTGCGCCTCGGGCATCCCCGCGTCGGGAAGCACTTGCCAGTTCCGCCCGCCGTCCGAGGTCGACAGGATGCGGAACCTCCCGGCCACCGGATCGCTCATCGCGAGGCCGTGACGGCTGTCGAAGAAGGCCAGACAGTCGTAGAAGGCCCGGGCGTCGGTGTTGCGGAAGGACTCGGTCCAGGTCGCGCCGCCGTCCTCGGTGCGGAACACCCGGGAGGCCTCGCCCTCGCCGATGGACAGCGCCACCGCCCGCCGCCGGTCGAAGGCCTCGATGTCACGGAACTCCAGCCCCGCCGCGGCGGCCGGCGAGACATCGTGCCAGTGGTGCCCGCCGTCCGTGGTGCGCAGTACCGTGCCCCCGGAGCCGGCGACCCAGGCGGCGTCGTGGCCGACGGCGGCGAGGCCGCGGAAGCGGGCGTCCGTACCCGTGCCGGTGAGCACCCACCCCGGGTCCCGTCCCTGGTGCCCGCCGGGTGCGGCCTGCGCCGTCGGTGCGGCGAGCACGGCCGTCACCGCCGCACCGCACAGCACCGGAGCGATCAGCCTTCTCATCTTCCCCATGGCCTTCATGGCGCTGGAAGCTAACCCACCGTCCGGCGGGCGTCCAGGGTGCACTCACCGAAACGGGGCAGTTGATCAGAGGGGGGGTGGGGGCGGTGACGCAGCTCACGCCGCCCGGCAGTGCACGGATGGAGACGTTCCGTCGTCTACTCCAATGCCGGGAACCGTTCGTCCGAGGCGAGAGGGAGCAGGTCTTGTCCACCGTAATCGAGCAGTCCGTGCAGGCACGCATGGTCGCGTCCGCACCGCGCATGGAGACGCTGCCCGCCACCCTGCACTACGACCGCAAGGACCCCTTCGCCGTCCGCATTGCGTTCCCGGCGCCCGCGACCCTCGAAGGCACCGAGGTGTCCTGGGAGTTCTCCCGCGAGCTGCTCACCACGGGCATGGACGCGCCGGCCGGCGCCGGCGACGTGCGGGTCCGGCCGTTCGGGTACGACCGCACGGTCCTGGAGTTCCACGCGGTCGAGGGCATCGCGATGGTCCACGTGCGGACGTCGGAGCTGCGCCGCTTCCTGAAGCGGGCGCAGGAACTCGTCCCGGTCGGGGACGAGTACCTGTTCCTGGACCTGGACGGCGATCTGACCGATCTGCTGGGCGGTCCCGCCTGAGAGGCGGCGCCTCCCTTCCCGCTCGCCCCGGGGCGTCAGGAGACGGGTGCAAGCAGGATGGACAAGGCTGCTTCGCCCGGCGTCCCCGGTGGCGCCCCGGCCCGTAATCCGGTTGCCCGGTGCCCGGGTCCGCTCGTAACGTCATCGGTGTCCCTGTCGTCGTCGGATCGGAGAAGGACGTTGCTCCACATCTGAGGTGTCCGCTCACCGCACCGCGCGCCCTGCCGCGCCGTGCGACGCGTGACCCCGGTGTCCGAGCCGTTCTCCGTGATTCCTTCGACACAGCCGGGAGACCCTTGTGTCCGCATCCACCACGCACATCCTCTGTTCCTCCCTCTCGTTCGCCTGGCCCGACGGGAGCGAGGTCTTCGACGGCTTGCAACTGACCTTGGGAAGTGGCCGCACCGGACTGATCGGGCTCAACGGCTGCGGGAAGTCGACGCTGTTGCGGCTGATCGCCGGTGAACTCGGGCCGACGGAAGGACACATCAGGACCGTCGGCGACATCGGCCACCTCCCTCAGGACATCACCCTGGACACCGGGCTCCGGGTGGACGAGGTGCTGGGTGTCGCCACGACGCGCGCGGCGCTCCTCGCCATCGAGGGGGGCGACGCCGACGAGGCGCACTTCGCCGCCGTCGGGGACGACTGGGACGTCGAGGAGCGCGCCCGCGCGGTGCTCGACCAGCTGGGCATGTCCGGTACCGGCCTCGACCGCACCGTCGGGGAGCTGTCCGGCGGCGAGTGCGTGCTGCTGCGGCTGGCGGCCCTGCTGCTGGCACGGCCTTCCGTTCTCCTCCTGGACGAGCCGACCAACAACCTCGATGTGTACGCCCGACGGCGGCTGTACGACGCCGTCGACGCCTGGGCCGGAGTACTGGTGGTGGTCAGCCACGACCGGGAGTTGCTGGAGCGGGTGGACCGGATCGCGGACCTCCGCGACGGCTCGGTCACCTGCTACGGCGGCAACCTGTCGGCCTACGAGGAGGCGCTGGCCGTGAAACAGGAGGCAGCCGAGCGGATGGTGCGGGTCGCGGAGGCCGACGTGCGGCGCCAGAAGCGTGAACTCGCCGACGCGCACGTCAAGCTCTCCCGGCGCAAGCGGTACGGGCAGAAGATGTGGGACACCAAGCGTGAGCCGAAGGCCGTGATGGGCCAGCGCAAGCAGACCGCCCAGGAGTCGGCCGGCAAGCACCGCGTCATGCATTCGGAACGGCTGGCGGACGCGGAGGGACGTCTCGACGAGGCGGTCGACGCGGTGAGGGACGACGAGGCGATCCGGATCGAGCTGCCGCACACCCGGGTCCATCCGGGCCGGGGCGTGCTGGTGCTCCGGGACCTCGAACTCGCCCACGGCGCACGGCTGCGCGGCGAGTGGGATCTGCGCGGACCGGAGCGGATCGCCCTGATCGGCCGCAACGGCGCGGGGAAGACGACACTGCTGCGCACGATCGCGGGCGCGCTGGATCCGGTTTCCGGCGAGGCGGCCCCGCTGGTACCGGTGGGCTTCCTGCCGCAGCGTCTCGACGTCCTCGACGACGCGCTGTCCCTGGTGGAGAACGTGGCACGTGTCGCGCCGGGGGCCACGGACAACGACATCCGGGCGAGGCTGGCACACTTCTTGTTCAAGGGCGGGCGGGCGGACCACCCGGCCGGGACGCTCTCGGGGGGCGAGCGCCTGCGCGCGACCCTGGCGGCGCTGCTCCTCGCGGATCCGGCTCCTCAATTGCTGATGCTGGACGAGCCCACGAACAGCCTCGACCTGTCCGGTGTGCGCCGCCTGTCGTCGGCTTTGGAGGCGTACGAGGGGGCGCTGATCGTGGCGAGCCACGACATGCCCTTCCTTGAGTCGCTGGGAATCACCCGGTGGCTGCTGCTGGACACGGATGGACTCCGGGACATCGACTCCGGGAAGCTGCCGGGAACCGGCGGCGCAGGTGCCTGACTGGTCCACCCCGGAACGACCTCAACCTGCATGGATGACAATGAGTGAGCACACACCGCGAGGGCCGGGCTTGGCTGCGGCCTTACCGCCGCCTTAACCTACGGTCACGTAACCTACGAAGCCGTAGGTAATTCTCCCGTCCCCAGGAGCCCCCGTGACGATCACCTCTCCCCACCTCGGCAGTTCGAAGGCGTGGACAGACGCCCAGCTGCTGTACGCACTGGAGGAGGTGGTGGAGAAGGAACTCAACCGCCATCTCAAGGTCGCCAAGGACTGGATGCCCCACGAGTACGTGCCGTTCTCCGACGGCCGTAACTTCCCCGGATACTTCGAGGACGGGGAGGCGTGGGAGACCAGCCAGTCCAAGGTCACCGACATCGGGCGTATCGCGCTCGTCGTGAACCTGCTGACCGAGGACAACCTCCCCAGCTACCACCACGAGATCGCCTCGCTCTTCGGCCGCGACGGCGCCTGGGGCACCTGGGTGCACCGCTGGACGGCGGAGGAGGGCCGGCACGGCATCGTGATGCGCGACTACCTGCTCACCTCGCGCGCCGTGGACCCGGACAAGCTCGAGCAGTTCCGCATGGCGCACATGGCCGAGGGCTTCGAGTCCGACAACCGTCACTCCATGCTGCACTCCGTGGCGTACGTCGCCTTCCAGGAGCTGGCGACCCGCGTCTCGCACCGCAACACCGGCCACCAGTCGGGCGACCCCGTCTGCGACCGGATGCTGGCCCGGATCGCGACCGACGAGAACCTGCACATGGTCTTCTACCGCAATCTGCTGGGCGCGGCCTTCGACCTCGCCCCGGACCTCACGATGCAGTCCGTGCGTGACGTCGTCGTCAACTTCCGGATGCCCGGACACGGCATGCCCGGCTTCGAGCGGGCCGCCGCACAGATGGCGATCGGCGAGATCTACAACATGCGCATCCACCACGACGACGTGATCCAGCCCGTCCTGCGTTACCTGAAGGTCCTCGACATCGACGGCCTCGGCCCGGAGGGCCTCAAGGCGCAGGAGGAGCTCGGGCTGTACATGAGCGGCCTGGACAGCGAGGCGTCGAAGTTCGACGAGAAGCTGCTGGCCCGCAAGGCCCGTATGGCGGCCAGGGCCGCCCAGGGCTGACACCCGCGGTCCGCCCGGCACGGGCTCGGGATCCGCTCCCCGACCCGCCGTGAGGCAGCGGCGCACGCGTCACGCGTGCGCCGCTGCTTCACGTCCGGACCGACCCCAGAGCTTGACGGAACGTACTCTGTGCCCGTGAAACCTGTGACGCGTCTCCTTCTCCTCGGCGCACCGATCGCCGTAGTCGCCTCGATCCTGTTCAACGTGAGCGATTCCGAGCCGCCCACGATCACCGGACAGGCCGCTGGAACCGGCAGGACCGGCACGCCGACGCCCGAGGCGGCCGTACAGGCCGACGAGCGCGCCGAGGAGATCGACGCGCTGCCGCCCGGGCTCGCCGACCCCGCGATGAAGGAGACCGCCTCCCGGCTGGTGGCCAGCGCGGAGGCGTCCACCCTGGACTGGCGCAGCCAGTACGCGGCGATCGAGGACGTGGGTGACGGGACCGGCTACACCGCCGGCATAGTCGGCTTCTGCTCCGGTACGAACGACATGCTGCAACTGGTCGAGGCCTACACCGAGGAGCACCCGGACAATCCGCTCGCCGCGTTCCTCCCCGCCCTGCGCGAGGTGGACGGCACGGACTCGCACGAGGGCCTGGACCCCGGCTTCACCGACGCGTGGCGCCGGGCGGCGGAGGACCAGGCCTTCCGGGACGCCCAGGACGCGACGCGCGACCGGCTGTACTTCGAGCCCGCGGTCCGGCTGGCGAAGATGGACGGCCTCGGCACCCTGGGCCAGTTCGTCTACTACGACGCGATGGTCCTGCACGGCCCGGGCGTGGAGGCGAACGGCTTCTACGGCATCCGGGACGCGGCGATGGAGTCGGCGGACACGGCGGCGGAGGGCGGCGACGAGACCTCGTACCTGAACGCCTTCCTCGACGAGAGCCGGTCGGCGATCAAGGCCCGCAAGGTGCAGCGCGACACGACGCGGATCGACACGGCACAGCGGGTGTTCCTGCGCGAGGGCAACCTCGGACTGGAGAAGCCGCTGGTGTGGCGGGTCTACGGGGAGACCTTCCGGATCACGTGACGGGGCGCGCCGACCGGTGACGGGCCACTCGGCGGACGGTAGGCCGGTCCCGGCGTACCGCACCGTCCCGGGACCGCCGGTCCTCAGCCCCGGCTGCGCCGGCCTCTGCGCAGCCGGTCCCGCTCCTTCTCGGAGAGGCCGCCCCAGACGCCGAAGCGCTCGTCGTGGGTGAGCGCGTACTCCAGGCAGGCGACCCGGCCCTCGCAGGCGTTGCACAACTGCTTGGCCTCACGGGTGGAGCTGCCCGGCGCCGGGAAGAAGAACTCCGGCCCGGCCTGCGCGCACAGCGCGGTCTCCTGCCAGGTGAGCTCGTCGGTCATGGTGTTGATCGGCATGACGCACACGATGCCCGGTGGCGATAAACATGTGATCAACGATGGTTCAACGACCGGTCCGGCCGCAGGCTCCGCGCGCCCGGCGGGGCCGGTCTCACGGGGATTCCCGCAGGTCGGGAACCTACGGCATCGGAGCGGGCTTGATCAATGCGAAGGTCGCTCCCGCCGGGTCGGCGAGGGTCGCGATCCGGCCGACTTCCGGCAGATCCGTGGCGGCCATGGTCACCCGCCCGCCCAGCCGCTCCGCGGCGGACACCGTGGCGTCGGTGTCGTCCACGGCGAAGTACGGCAGCCAGTGCGGTCCGGCCGCGGTCTCGCTCGGCACCTGGTCGAGGGGCACGAGTCCCCCGAAGGCGGACTCGTCGTTGTCCGTGCCCGCGGGCCGGACGACCGTGTAGGAACCACCGGGGAAGCTCATCTGGTTGGTCTGCCATCCGAAGACCGTGTGGAAGAACGCGGCCGCCGAGGGCACGTCCGGGGTGTACAGCTCGGACCAGATCAAAGAACCGGGTTCCATGATCATGCCGAGGCCGGGGTTCGTGCCGGGCTGCCAGACCCCGAAGTACGCGCCGTTGTTGTCGGTGAAGCCGCCCATGCGTCCGTAGTCGAGCACGTCCATCGGCGGGAAGGCCGCCGTGCCCCCGGCCTGCTCGACCGTCCGGGCGGTGGCGTCGGCGTCGGGGGTCTGGAAGTAGACCGACCAGGAGGGCTTTCCCTGGCCCTCGGGCACGGTCATCACGCCCGCGACGGTCCTGCCCCGCAGTTGGTACGTCCCGTAGCCGCCGGTCTCGGGGCCGCCGGGCAGCAGCTCCCAGCCGAAGAGGCCGTTGTAGAAGGTCGTGGCCGCGTCGATGTCGGGCGTGCCGAGATCGACCCAGTCGGGGGCGCCGGTCTCGAAGGACGGGTCGAGCATGGTGTGCTCCTCGGGCGGATCCTGTGCCTCGCGTGGTCCTCACGCCAGGCTTCGCTCACCCTCCGAGTCTGGCACCGGGCACGGACCACCGCAGTTCCGGCGTGCCGGCCGGGCGGGGGGCCGGCCGGCCGGGGGGCCGGCGCCGGAAGCACCGTCTCAGCGACCGCCCTCCCGACGGGCCGGGGCGCCGGGGCCGGACCTCAGTGTCCGTGCTCCTCCGCCGCGCCTGCCGCGTGGTGCGGCGGGTCGTACCCGGGGACCGTGCCGTCCGCCTTGGCGACGAGCAGCAGTCCGGCCATCCCCATGTCGGAGTGGCTCTGGACGTGACAGTGGTACATCCAGGCACCCGCCCCCACGTGTTCGCCGGCGATGATCTGGAAGCCGAAGGAGTCGGCGGGGCCGCAGATCTTCGTGTCGACCACACGGCTGGGGTCGTCGGGGCCGGTCAGCAGCCCCGTCCTGTTGTCCGCCCAGCGGTGCCCGTGGATGTGGAACGTGTGGTAGTACTCGCCGTGCGTGATCATCACGACCTCGACCCGGTCGCCCACGGTGGCCTCGAAGTTCGGACTCTCGTGGGCCGCCTTGTTGTTGATCGTCATGTCGTTGAAGACGATCGTGATCGTCCTGTCCGGCAGGACGTCCCCCTTGCGGCGCACGACGAGGGGCCCGTACAGGCCCTTGCGGATGCCGCCCGTGCCGTGGTCGGTGCCGACGACGTGGTCGTGGTAGTGCCAGTAACCGGCGCTGCCCGCCTGCCAGGTGCCGTCCTTGCGGCGGCCCGGGGCATGGGTGCGCCAGGTGTAGGTGCGGGTGCCGCCCGGCTCGACGTGACTCCGGTTCATCCGGGTGCCGTCACTCGCGATGTCGTAGTCGACGCCGTGCACATGGAGGCTGGCGTCGACGTCCGTGGTGTTCTCGAACTCGATGTGCAGCGTGTCGCCCTCGGTGATCTCGATCAGCGGTCCGGGGATCGACGCCTTGCCCTTCTCCAGCCCGTATCCGAGCTGTCCGTCGGCCAGTTTCTCCGCGTACAGCTTGAGATGGCGGACAGCACCGCCCGCGGGGGCCGTCTTCGCCGGGTTCTCGGCGGAGGTGGCCTGCACCGCTCCGAGTGACATCGATGTCACGCCGGTGGCCGCCGCCACGCCCCCGCCCACCAGCATCCTGCGGTTGAAGGTCCTTCGGTCCATGTCGAACTCCCCACTGAGAGACGGAAACTGACGCGCTGCTCCCCTGGACGGCCCACACGGTAGCCGGGGCCCGTGGGTTTATCCACACTCAGGACAAAGTTCGTTCAATTGCTGCCATAGCTATTGGCGAGTCACGAAAAGAGGTCTAGCTTCGGGCGCTGTCGCAGTGACTTCAGAGGTGCGATGACCAAGAAGTGACCGGAGAAGTGACCAAGAGGGGTGGGTGACCACATGCAGCGCACACCACATCACAGGTCCAGATCGCGCCGCGGGATCGCGGCGGCAGTGGCGGTCGGCGGCCTGACAGCGTCCCTGCTCGGCGGCAACGCGGCCACCGCCAGCCCGTATCCGGATCCAGGGCTGAAGGAACGGGTGGCGACAACGTTGTCCCTTCCTTCGCCGCCGGGCGGGGCGAACGTCAGGGTACTGGTGTTCCACGCCTCGGCGGGTGAGGAGCCGGCGACCGTGGACGCGGGCATCGCGGCCATCGAGAAGATCGGCCTCAGCGGACCCGAGGCGGGGCGCTTCAAGACGGTCGCCACCGACGACGCCGGGGTCTTCACCAACGGCAAGCAGCTCGGCAAGTACAACGCGGTCGTCTTCCTGACCGGCGGCGGTGACGTGCTCGACCCGGAGCAGGAGGCGGGCCTCGAGGCCTACATGGAGGCAGGCGGCGGCTTCCTCGGCATCCATGACGCGGCACGCACGGAACCGTACTCGGACTGGTTCACGGGTCTGGTCGGCGCCCGCCCGGCGGCGGACAGTCCGACAGCCGTCCAGCGCGCCACCGTGGAGATCGGCGACCGGCAGCACCCGGCGACGAAGAACCTCCCGCTGGAGTGGAAGCGCCCGGACAAGTGGCTGAACTGGAAGGACAACCCGTCCGGCGACGTGCACACCGTGGCCCGCGTACGCGAGATCACCTACTCCCCCGGCAAGAGCGCCAACGGCTGGGACCACCCGGTCTCCTGGTGCCGTGACTACGACGGCGGGCGTTCCTTCTACACCGCCATGGGCGGGACGGCCGCCGGCTTCGCGGAGACCGACTTCCGGGACCATCTGCGCGGCGCGCTGGCCTGGACGAGCCGCATCTCGCAGGCCGACTGCAAGGCCACCATCGACTCCAACTACACGGCGGAGCGGCTCACCCAGCCCAACCAGCCCGGCACGAACGACCAGATCGGCGAGCCGCACGGGCTGGTCACCGCGAAGGACGGCAGGGTCTTCTACATCGGGCGCGGCGGCGCGGACAGCAGCGTGCCGGTGGTCACCGACTGGAAGGACCCGAACGTCGGCAAGGGCGAGGGCGAAGTTCACGTCTACGACCCCGCGACCAAGAAGGTCACCCTCGCGGGCAAGCTGAGCGTCTTCGGCAACAAGGGCGGCGGCGACGAGCTGGTCAAGGTCGAGGAGGGGCTGCTCGGGATCGAGCTGGACCCTGACTTCGCCACCAACGGCTGGGTCTACCTGCACTACACCCCGCACGCGAAGATCGACCGCGACAAGCAGATGGCGGTGCGGCAGGTCTCGCGCTTCACCTTCGACCACGCCACGAACAAGCTGGACCTGGCGTCCGAGAAGGTGCTGCTGAACTGGCCGGTCCAGATCCACAGCTGCTGCCACGCGGGCGGCGGCATGGCCTGGGACTCCGAGCAGAACCTCTACATCGCCACGGGTGACAACAACTCCTCCGGCTTCAGCGACGGTTACTCGGGCAACAACCCGCAGCCGAACTACAAGGGCGTGTCGTTCGCCGACGCCCGCCGCACCGCGGGCAACACCAACAACCTCAACGGCAAGATCCTGCGGATCCACCCGGAGGACGACGGCACCTACACCCTGCCCGAGGGCAACCTCTTCACCGGCAAGGAGCCGGACGAGGGCGGGGGCAAGACCCGCGGCGAGATCTACGTGATGGGCGTCCGCAACCCGGCGCGCATCTCCATCGACACGTCGACCGACACCCTGTACGCGGGCTGGGTCGGCCCCGACGCGGGCGCTCCCAGCACGACCTGGGGTCCCGCGAAGTACGACACGTTCGCCGCGATCACCAAGGCGGGCAACCACGGCTGGCCGTACTGCATGGGCAACAAGCAGCCCTACCGGGACCGCAACCTGCCCGACCCGTCCAAGCCGCTCGACTGGTACGACTGCGACGCCCCGAAGAACGAGTCGCCCAACAACGACGGCCTGGTGAAGCTGCCCCCCGTCACGTCGAACACCATCTGGTACTCGCCCCAGGGCGGCGGCGTGGACTACCCGCGTGACGCGAACGGCGTCCCCAGCTACAAGGTCGAGGACCAGAAGCAGCTGCTGCCCTGGCTCAAGGGTGGCGGCCAGGCCACGATGAACGGACCGGTCTACCGCTACGACGCGGCGAGCACGAGCGCCGCCAAGTGGCCGTCCTACTGGGACGGGAAGTGGTTCGTCGGTGACTTCTACGACGACACCCAGCCGCGTCACGCCGTGCTCACCGACCCGAAGACGGTCGGCAAGGGCGGTCTGCCCACCCACGCCGAGTCCCTGAAGAAGATCATTCCCGTCGGTGCGAACGGGATCCGCAACCTCATGGACTGGAAGTTCGCGCCGGACGGATCGCTCTACGTCCTGGACTACGGGCGCGGTTTCTTCACCTCCGACTCCAAGTCCGCGCTGTGGCGCGTGACGTACAAGGGCGGCGGTCCGACCCCGGCCGCCGCAGACCTGGCCAGGAAGGCGGCAGCGCAGTGAGACACCCCTCGCTCCTCGCTCGACGGCGGTACGGGCCCGCACGCTGGTGGCTCGCCCTGCTCGGATCGTTCCTGATGGTCCTGGGGCTGGCGTCGACCGCCGCCTACGGGCGGGACGACGACCGGGCGGCGGCCGCCGCAAACCAGGTCCTCAACTGGACCGCCGGTGACCCCATCGACCACTACCTGACGGCGCCGAAGACCGCGGTGGCCGGCGCCGCGACCCTCGTCTTCGAGAACAGCGCGGCCACGGGCAACACGACGGGCATGCCGCACACCCTGACGTTCAGCGTGTCGGACCCGGAGTTCAACAACGACGTCGCGGTCAACATCCTGGCCAACCCCAGTGACAGCGAGGGCGGCAAGCACAGCGTCGACGTCACCCTCACCCCGGGCCGGTACTTCTACCACTGCACGATCCCCGGTCACGGCTCGATGCAGGGCATCCTCACGGTGACCGAGGACGGCGGCGGTGGCGAGGACACCACCGCTCCCGAGACCTCGGCGACCGTGGACGGCGACAAGAACGCGGACGGCGCGTACATCGGCCAGGCGACCGTGACCGTGGCGGCGACCGACGCGGGTTCGGGCGTCGACACCGTCGAGTACGCCGTCGGGGCGGACGGCGCCTGGCAGCCGTACACCGCACCCGTCGTGGTGAACGAGGTCGGGTCGCACACGATCCGCTACCGCGCCACCGACAAGGCGGGCAACGCCGCGGCGGAGAAGAAGGCCGACTTCGCGGTCGCCGCACCGCCGACGGACGACGAGACCGCGCCGGAGACCTCGGCGACCGTCTCGGGCGAGAAGGACGACGCCGGCGCCTACCTCGGCATGGCCACGGTCACCGTGACCGCGTCCGACACCGGGTCCGGCGTCAACACCATCGAGTACGCGGTCGGGGCGGACGGCGCCTGGAAGCCGTACACCGCACCCGTGATGGTGCATGAGGTGGGCGAGCACACCGTCCGCTACCGCGCCACCGACAGGTCCGGCAACGTCGCGGCGGAGAAGTCCGTCGCCTTCACCGTCGTCGAGCCTCCGTCGCAGGACAAGACACCGCCGGAGACTTCCGTGGTGGTGTCGGGCGACAAGAACTCTGACGGCGCGTTCATCACCAGTGCCGAGGCGACGGTCACCGCGACCGACGCGGACTCGGGCGTGGACAAGGTCGAGTACTCCCTCGACGGCGGCCCGTACCTGGTCTACTCGTCCCCCGTCATCGCCGACCGCGTCGGCTACCACACGTTCGCCCACCGGGCGACGGACAAGGCGGGCAACACCTCGGAGGCCAGGCAGGTCTCGTTCACCGTCGCGCAGAGCGGCGGCGTCCCGGCACCCAACTGCCCGGAGTTCGACGAACGGCTCACCGTCATCGTCGGCACGGTCGACACGGGTGTCCCCAACCGGCTCACCGGCAACCGCTGCACGATCAACGAGCTGATCGAGGACGAGAAGGACTGGTCGTCGCACGCGCTGTTCCTCAAGCACGTCGACAAGGTCCTGGACAAGCTCCTCGCCGACGGGGTCGTCGACGCCCGTGAGCACAAGAAGATCTACAAGGCGGCCAAGCAGTCCGGCATCGGCAAGCCGGGCCAGGACGAGGGTTACCGGAAGCTCTTCGACGGCACCGCCGACTCCCTCGCCAAGTGGGAGCAGGTCGGCGGCGGGAAGTTCGGGCTCAACACCGAGGACGGCTCGATCACCAGCTCCACCACGGTGGACGGCATGGGGATGCTGTGGTTCCCGGCCCGGCAGTACGGGGACTTCTCGCTGAAGCTCCAGTGGCGCGACGACGCCCCCGGCGCGGGCAACGCCAACGGCGGTGTCTTCGTCCGCTTCCCGAACGTCCACGACCACCCGGAGGAGTCCCGTCCGGAGTGGGTCGCCATCAAGTACGGCCATGAGATCCAGGTCAACGACCGGCCCGACGGCGACATGTACAAGACCGGGTCCGTCTACGGGTTCGACCGGGTCGGCCTCGGCGGTGCCGGGGTCACGCCCAAGGGCACCTGGAACGACTACGAGATCCGGGTGGTGGACCAGCACTACTCGGTCTACCGCAACGGTGTCCTGCTCAACGAGTTCGACAACAACGGCGGGCAGGTCTTCGAGCCGCCGCGGGGTGACGACCCGGGCACCGACGGCCGGCGGTACGCCTCCGGCTACATCGGGCTCCAGGTCCACAGCACCACGGACGTGATCTCGTACCGCGACATCCGCGTGAAGGAGTTGTAGGCGCGAGGCACACTCAGGCGGCCGTGGCCGCGTGCTCCGGCACGCGGTCGCGGCCTCCTGGGTGCCGGCGGCGCCAGACCCAGAAGACCGTGCAGGACACCAGCGCCCAGGCCGCCAGCACCAGGTACGGGAAGGCGTACTGGTGGCCCTTGTAGTAGACCGCGGTGTGCTGGGCGTTGATCGAGGCACCGGGCGGGAGCCAGCGCCCGATGTGCCCGAGGAGCGAGGGCAGCAGCGGCCAGGACACCGCCCCGCCGGACGACGGGTTGCCGAGGAGCACCATGACGCCCCAGGTCGGGATCATCGCCCACCGGCCCATGAGGGTGTTGAACATCGTGAAGACCATCCCCGACGTGAACATCGTGAACGCCAGGATCAGCCACGACTGCACGAACGGCAGATCGAGGGCGCCGAGCCCCCAGTCGACCACCGCGGCGATGGCGAACCCGCCGAGCAGGGAGTAGGCGACGGTGAACAGGATCCGTTCCAGCGGGTTGAGCGCCCGGGCGTGGACGCTGAGCTGGATCGCCCCGACGAAGCCGATGATGACGGCGGCGAGCGAGATGTAGAAGAGGGCGAGACCGCGCGGGTCCCCCTCCCCGAGCGGTTTGACGTCCTTGACGGTGAGCGGGACACCGATGGTGCGGGCGACCTTCACCCCCGTCTCCCCCAGCAGCTGGGCGACGGTGGCGCCGGAGGCCCCGGCGACGTCCATCACCACGCCCTTCCCCTTGCTCCGCAGGATCGCGAAGACCTTCTGCTCCTCCAGGGCCTCCTCGGCCTGTGCGCCGTCCGGGTATCTGTGGAGTTCGAGCGAGGCGTCGAGGGCCTTGTTCATGCCCCGGACGAACTCGGCGGCGTAGGGCGTCCTAGGGCCTTCGACGACCGCGACCGGGATGCGGTGCGGCGTCGGATTGGCCATCGCGTAGGTGTACGAACCGGCGAAGAGACCGGCCGCGGCCGCGAGGATGAAGAGCAGGACCACCGCGGGGAAGTACGGCGACTTCTTGTACGCCTCCCACTTCTCCCGCCGGGTCGGCGGCCTGCCGTGTGCTCCGTGTCCGCCGGTGGCCCGGTCCGTCATGCCGGGTCGCCGTGGTCGTGGCGGGCGCGGCTGGGCTGCACCCGTTTCGGCTCGCCCGGCATCTTCGGGTACTCGGGCGGATAGGGCAGGTCGCCGAGCTCGTGCTCGTGCTCGTCCCGCCTGGCCAGCTCCAGCAGCCGGTCGAGCCGGAAGGCGTGGTCGTCCATGTCGGCGTGCAGGTCGCCGACCTCCGCGTACCGCGCGGGCATGGTCCGGAGGTCGAAGTCGCGGGGCTCGGCGTCGTCGATCTCCTCCCAGCGCAGCGGTGCCGAGACGGGGGCGTGCGGGAAGGGGCGTACGGAGTAGGCGGAGGCGATGGTCCGGTCGCGGGCCGTCTGGTTGTAGTCGACGAAGATCCGCTCGCCCCGTTCCTCCTTCCACCAGGCGGTCGTCACCCGGTCGGGCATCCTGCGCTCCAGTTCCCGGCCCACCGCGATCGCCGAGCGTCTGACCTGGGTGAACGTCCACTCCGGTACGAGTGGGACGAAGACGTGGATGCCACGTCCGCCGGAGGTCTTGGGCCAGCCGCGCAGCCCGTGGTCGTCGAGGACCGAACGCAGTTCGTGGGCCGCCCTCACCGCATCGGCGTAATCGGTGCCGGGCTGCGGGTCGAGGTCGATGCGCAGCTCGTCCGGGTGGTCGGTGTCCGCCCTGCGCACCGGCCAGGGGTGGAAGGTCAGGGTGCCGAGGTTCGCCGCCCAGAGGACGGCTCCCAGTTCGGTGGGGCACATCTCGTCGGCGTGCCGGCCGCTGGGGAACTCGATCCTGGCGGTGGGCGTCCAGTCGGGGAGGTTCTTCGGTGCCCGCTTCTGGTAGAAGAACTCGCCCTCGACCCCGTCGACGAAGCGCTGGAGGGTGGTGGGCCGCTCACGCAGGGCCCGGAGGATCCCCGGTCCCACGGCCTGGAAGTAGTCGGCCACGTCCTTCTTGGTGTAGCCCTTCTCCGGGAAGTACACCTTGTCCGGGTTGGACAGCCTTACGGCCCGTCCGTCCACGTCCAGCTCCATCGCTGCTCCAGCTCCCATGTCGGCCACCGTAGGGCGGGCCCACATACGCCGCATATCGGGAGGACGCGCCGCGTGCGGTGGGTGAGAATCGGGCCATGGACCTGCCGGTGATGCCACCCGTGAAGCCGATGCTCGCCAAATCCGTGTCCACGATTCCCCCTGGGATGCAGTACGAGGCGAAGTGGGACGGGTTCCGGGCGATCGTGCACCGGGACTGCGACGAGGTGGTGATCGGCAGCCGGACGGGGAAGCCGCTGACCCGCTACTTCCCCGAGGTGGTCACCGCGGTGCTGGAGAACCTTCCCCGGCGCTGTGTGATCGACGGTGAGATCGTCCTGCCGTACGACGGCCGGCTCGACTTCGACCGGCTGAGCGAGCGCATCCATCCGGCGGACTCCCGGGTACGGATGCTGGCCGGGCGGACCCCGGCGAGCTTCGTCGCCTTCGACGTCCTCGCCCTGGACGACCGGTCCCTGCTCGCGACCCCGCAGACGGAACGGCGGAGGATCCTCGAGGAAGCGCTGGCGGGGGCCTCGGCCCCCGTCCATCTCGCCCCGTCCACCACGGACCCGGCCCTCGCACGGGAATGGTTCGACCGGTACGAGGGAGCGGGGCTCGACGGAGTGGTCGCCAAACCGCTCGATCTGCCGTACCGGCCGGACGCACGCGTCATGTACAAGATCAAGCACGAGCGGACCGCCGACTGCGTGGTGGCCGGTTACCGCTTCCACAAGAGCGGCCCCGTGGTGGGCTCGCTGCTGCTCGGTCTGTACGACTCCGGGGGTGCCCTGCAGCACGTGGGGGTGTGCGCCGCCTTCTCGATGAAGCGGCGGGCCGAACTCGTCGAGGAGCTGGACCCGTTGCGCATCGAGCCGGCGGACCACCCGTGGGCCGCCTGGGCGGACGCCGCGGCGCACGAGGGGTCACGGCTGCCGGGCGCGCCGAGCCGGTGGACGGGCAAGAAGGACCTGTCGTGGGTGGCCCTCGCGCCGGAGCGGGTCTGCGAGGTGGCGTACGACCACATGGAGGGTGACCGTTTCCGCCACACCACCCAGTTCCGCCGGTGGCGGCCGGACCGCAGTCCCTCCGGCTGTACCTACGCGCAGCTGGAGGAAGTGGTGCGCTACGACCTGTCCGAGGTGCTGAGCGCCCGCTGACCCGTCACACGGCCGGAGTGGGGCAGGGCTCACCGGTGGGGTCGGCCGGGTCGGGCGTCGGGGTGGGGGCGGTGGGGCAGCCTGGATCGGTGGTCGTGGGCTCCGGGTCGGGCGTCGTGGTCGGGTCGGGCGTCGTGGTCGGGTCCGGTGTGGTGGTGGGGTCCGGTGTGGTGGTGGGGTCCGGGGTCGGCGTGGGCTCGGTGGGGCCGCTGTCCGTCGGGCCGGGGCTCGGGGGTCCTCCCGGGCCGGGGCTGCCGGAATCCGTCGGCGTGGGGGTGGGTGTGACGGTGGGTGAGGTGGAGGGGCGCGGGGTGCCGCCGGGCTGCGGGCCGACGATGATCCCGCCGCCCCCCTTGCCGGGGTCGCTCGGGCTGCCGGGGCCTCCGACCGGGGCCTCAGGCGCGTGGGGACTGCCCGCTCCGGGGCTCCTCGGGACGACGCCCCTGCCGTCGGCGACGGTGTGGGTGCCCTTGCGGTAGAACTCCAGCCAGGACAGGACCGTGCGCAGGTAGGTGTCGGAGTGGTTGTAGCTGAGGACCGCCCTGTCCAGGTCCGCCCGTGAGGACAGGTCGCGTGTCCCCGCGCAGAGGTAGTGGCCGGCGGCGAGGGCCGCGTCCTGGACGTTGCCGGGGTCCTTGCGTCCGTCTCCGTTGCCGTCCTTGCCCCAGTGCGCCCAGGTGGAGGGGATGAACTGCATGGGCCCGACGGCGCGGTCGTACCGGGTGTCCCCGTCGTACGCACCGCCGTCGGTGTCGGGGATGTTCGCGAAGCCGGCTCCGTCGAGGATCGGGCCGAGGATCGGGGTGAGCGTGGTGCCGGCGGCGTCCACCCGTCCTCCGCTCGCGTGGCCGGACTCCACCTTCCCGATCGCGGCGAGCAACTGCCAGGGGAGGTTGCATCCCGGGTCGCTGCCGCGGAGGGAGCTCTCCGCTGCGCGGTAGGCGGCCAGGACGGTGGCGGGGATCCCCGCCTCGGCCCATGTCCGCACGACCGCCGGGCTCGGCTTCTTCCCGCTGTTCAGGCCCTTGGGCGGCTCCGGCGACCGCAGGGGCGGAAGCTCGGTGTGGTAGCTGTCGTCGTTCGGCACCTCGGTCCAGACGACGTCGTCCGAGGCCACGGTCTTCATGTCGTCGTCGGGGCCGCCGGCGAGCCCGGGGGCCTGGGACGCGGTGAGCGCCGCCATGGCGGCCACGGCGGTGGCCGTCCCGGTGAGCCCGCGGCGCATCGTTCCGTTGAACCTCATGTTTCCTCCCTCTCCTGGGTCATCGCGCGAAGGTGTCGATGGCCGCGATCCGCCAGGTGTCACCGCGTCGTACGGCGTCCACGGCGAACATGGCGGCCGCGTAGGTGGTCTCCTCCTGCTTGCCGGTGCGGGTGTTGCTCTGGTCGGCGAAGACGAGCAGCCGGGCCCGGTCGCCGTCGAGCAGTTCGACGCCGCTCTCGGTGACGGTCGTGGTGAGCACCAGCTTCTGTTTCGGCGCCTGTGCGCGTACCTCGGCGAGCATGTCCTTGTGCTGCTGGACCGCCTTGCCGGTCAGGTACTTCTGTGCGGCCAGGTCCGACTTCCCCGGCGACGCGTACGTGTACGAGAAGACGGCGCCCACGGCCTCGGAGATCTGGCCCTTGACCTCGCTCGTCCGGCTGATGTCGGTGAGGGCGGTGTTCTGCCGCGTGGGGTCCTCCCGGAGCGTCGCGGCGGAGGTGAACGCCCAGGCGGCGAGGGCGCCGAGGAGAACGGTGGCCGCGCAGAGCACGGCGGGGAGCGGGATGCGGAGGCGGGGCATCCGGCCGGCGGGACGTCCGTCGTCGGCGGGCTCGCCGGAGGCGTCGGTGTCGGCCTTCGCGTCGGCACCGGCCGCCTCGTCGCCCTCGGGATCCTCAGGAGACTCGGCATTCTCAGGGGACTCGGGATCCTCAGGGGACTCGTGGGCGTCAGCGGACTCGGTCGCCTCGGTGGCCGGTTCCCGGGTCGCGGCTGTGCGCGGCGGTGCGCTCGTCGCGGTGACGGTGGCGAGCCTGCGGCGGCGGTTGACGAGGTGTCGGGTCGTCGACATGTCGGTGGTCCTCTCGAAGGGCTTTCGGTCGGGCGGGGTTCAGCCGGCGGTGTTGCCGACCGGGGCCTGGCCGAGGGCGCTGAGCTTCCACCCCTCGGAGGTGCGGGTGAGCTGCCCCAGCATCCGGCTCTCCTTGACCGCGGGCTTGCCCTCCGGGGCCGTCACGGTGACTCTGAGCGCCACCATCACCCCCGCCTTGCCGGCCCGGTCGTCGAGCTCCGTCACCGCGCCCGACAGGATCTCGGCGGTGCTGACGGTCCTGGCCGCCTCGATCTGCTTCACGAACGCGTCCCGTCCGTCGACGAGTTGCTTGTGGAGGTCGCCGGTGGTCGACTCCTCCCAGCTGTCGAGCCCTTTCTCCACCTTCGCGTGGTCGAGCGTGTTCATGTTCTGCACGGCCTGCTCACCCGCGGCCAACGCGTCGTCGCGTGCCTCGGCGTAGGCCGCCGAGTCGTCGTGTGTCACGTCGTAACGCTCCCAGCCGCCCCAGGCCGCCGCCCCGGCCGCCGCGACCGCCAGCACGACCGCCGCCGTCACCAGCGGATTCCTCGTCGTCCGTACCCGTGCCATTGGTGCCTCTCCCCTACCTGGAGGTGATGTCGACGATGATCCAGCGGTCGCCGCGCAGTTCCGCCGTCACCGAGAGCTGGGCCGCCGCGGTGGTGGCGGCCTTCCCCTCGCGCTCGTAGACCTGGTCGAGGAAGACGAGCAGGTGGGCGCTGCGGGTGCCGAGCCGGGTGACTCCGGCGCGTACGGCCTGCGAGGTGAGCGTGAGTTTCTGGTCGGCCGCCTGTTTCTCGACCTGGCCGAAGAGTGCCGCGTACTGCTGCAGGGCCTTGCCGGCCAGGAGTCGCTTCGCCGACTCCTTGGTGGCGGCGGTGCTCCGGGGGTTGTACGAGAAGACCTTGCCCAGGGCGCTGCTGACGTCTCCCACGACCCGGTTGGTCCCGGCGGTGTCGGTCAGCGCGCGGTTCGAGGTCGCCGGGGTGTCGCGCAGGTGCCGCCCCTGGACGAAGAGGACGGCACCGGCGGCCAGCAGGGCGACGGCCAGGGCCGCCGCGAGAACGCGGCGCCAGGGCGCCCGGCGGGGCGTGCCGGGCTCCTGGGCGGTGTCCACCCCGTCACCCGCTGCCTCCGTGTCCGGGCCGGGCTTCGAGGAGGCCTCCTGGACCGTGGTCCCTCCGGGCTGTGTCATCCGCCGCTCCCGACCGGTATCGCGTCCAGTGCCTTGATCTTCCAGCCGTCCCCGGTCCGGGCCAGGGTCGCCTCGAAGCGTTTGCGCTCGGTGCCGTCCGTGCCGGTGCGCGGGGTGATCGCGACGTCCACGGTGGCGATCAGCACCGCTGTTCCGGCCCGGTCGTCGAGCGCGGTGAGGGCCGCGTCGGTGACCTTGCCGCGTGCGGTCGCCCCGGCTTCGGTGAGCTCCGCGGTGTCCTTCTTCCGGCTGCTCTCCAACTGTTCGTGCAGCGGGCCCGTGGAAGCGGCGAGCCAGGCCGTGAGCCCGGACTTCACGCTCGCCGCGCTCGTGCCGTCCATGCTGTTCAGCCGCGCGAGGTGACTCCTGCCGTCGGCGGTCGCCGCGTCACGTGCCTTGGCGTACGCCAGCGTGTCGTCGCCGCGTGCCTGGGCGTAGGACCAGCCGCCGAGTGCGCAGACCAGCACGGCCGTGAGCATGACGGCCCAACCGCCCAGGTTCCTGGTACGGGCGTTCACGCGCCACCTCCCAGGCCGAGCAGGCCGGCCATGCCGTCGGCCGGGCGTCCCGCGTCTCCCGCGACGCCGAGGGCTCCGGGGAGTCCGGATCCCTCCGTGCCGGAGATCAGCGAGCCGGGCTTCGCCGGCTTCGGCACACCGCCGCCGTCGGGGGCGTTGGCGCTGCCCCGCACGTTGACGCCGCTGCCGGGCGGGGAGGCGCAGCGGGCACCGGTGTTCACCGCCGGTGCGGCCGAGAGGTCCTTGCCGGGCCGGTAGGTGGTGGAGCCGTATCCGGCGGTGCAGGGCAGCGGTTCGAAGAAGGTGACGGACATCCCGAAGCGGGCGTCTCCGTCCTCGTCGATGATGCTCGCCCCGGCCGCGGCGACCGCGGGTACCTTCACCAGCAGCTCCTCCAGGCCCCGTTGCCGGGTGACGGCGACCTCGGAGGTGGTGAGGAGGTTGGCGACGACGACTCCGAAGCCGGGTTCGAGGTCGCGCAGGAGCCCGCTGATCTGGGCGGTGGCACCGGGCGCCGCCGCGATCAGCCGTCGCAGGTCGGTGTCGGAACCCTTCAGTTCGGCGGCCAGCTCCTCGGCGCCGGAGGCGAATCCCTTGAGCGCCTCGCCCTGTTCGGCCTGGGTACGCAGGACGGTCTCGCCGTCCGCCATCAGCTTGGTGGTGGTCGGCAGTGCCCGGTCGGCCGCGTCGACGAACTCGCCGCCGGTGTCCAGCAGCACCTGGAGGTCGTCACCGCGTCCTTCGAACGCGGCGCCGAACTCCTCGACGACGGTGCGCAGGTCTTCGGTGTCCACGGAGGCGGTGAGGTCGTTGACGCTGGTGAGGACGTCGGTGACGGGCGCGGGGACGGTGGTGTCGGCCTGGTCGATGACCGAGCCGTTCTCCAGGAACGGGCCGTCCTCGCGGGTGGGCCGCAGGTCGACGTACTGCTCGCCGACCGCGGAGAGGCTGGCGACCACGGCTTCCAGGCTGTCGGGGATGCGCGGCGCGTCGTTCTCGATGCGCAGTTCGGCCTCGACCCCCTCGTCGGTGAGCCGGATCGGGCCGACCCGGCCGACGGAGACTCCCCGGTAGGTGACGTTGGAGTGCGTGAACAGGCCGCCCGTCTGCGGCAGTTGGATCTTGACGGTGTAGTAGCCGCGCAGTCCGACGTAGTGGCCGAGGTCGGCGTACCGGGCGCCCAGGTAGCCGAGGACGAGTACCGCGATGATCAGGAAGGCGATGTTCTTGAGCCGGGTGGCGAGGGTGATCATCAGCGGGTGCCCTCCGTGCCGGACGCGGTGACCGACGGGAGCGGCAGCGGCAGCGCCGAGCCGGCCTTCTGCGTGGTGCCGGTCGCCGGCGGGGTGAGCGCCGGGATGATCTGCGTGCCGGGCACGGCGGTGACGTCCAGGTAGACGTTGAGGTAGTCGCCCTTCACCCCGCGCAGCACTTCGTCCGTGAACGGGTAGGTGAGCAGCACCTGCAGGGAGTCGGGGAGGTCCTGCCCCGAGTCGGCGAGGGCCGTCAGGGTGGGGGCGAGGGCCTTGAGGTCGGCGATCATGTCCGCCTTGCTCCTGTTGACGGTGTCGACGGCGACGGTGGAGAGCGTGTCGAGCGAGCGCAGCATGGTGAGCAGCGATCCGCGCTGCTTCTCCAGTACCTTCAGGCCCGGGCTGAGGCCGGTGAGCACGGTTCCCACGTCCTGTTTACGGGTGGCGAGTGTGGCGGCCAGCCGGTTGACGCCGTCGAGCGCATCGGTGATGTCCTCCTTGTGGGTGTCCAGGTCGGTGACGAGGGTGTCGACGCGGCTCAGCATCGAGCGGATCTGGGGTTCCTGTCCGGCGAGTGCCTTGTTGAGCTCGGTGGTGATGGTCTTCAGCTGGGCGATCCCGCCGCCGTTGAGGAGCATCGACAGGGCGCCGAAGACCTCTTCGACCTCGGGGTTGCGGTTGGTGCGGACGAGCGGGATGCGGTCTCCGTCGGACAGCGAGCCCTTCGCCGTTCCGTCGGCGGGCGGTGAGAGCTGGACGTACTTCTCACCGAGGAGGCTGGACTGTTCGAGGTGGGCGTAGGCGTTGGCGGGCATCTTGATCTTCCCGTTGACGCGCATGGTCACCTTGGCCGTCCAGCTGCCGGGGGTGAGGGAGATCTTGGTGACCCGGCCCACGGCCACGTCGTTGACCTTGACGGAGGACTGCGGGGCGAGGCTGAGGACGTCGCCGAACTCGGCGGTGATCTCGTACGGGTGGTCGCCGAGGTCGGCGCCGCCGGGCAGCGGCATCTGGTCGATGCCCGAGAACGACGGCAGGCCGGTGGTCGTCGCGACGAGTACGAAGCAGACGCCGGCGGCCACCAGGGCTCCGAGGCCCGCGACGGCGCGCGTGCCGGGTCCGTGCAGGGCGGGGCTCATCGGTCCGCCTCCTTCTTCTCGCCCGTACCGGTCTTCTTCGTGGTCCCGGTGTCCTCCGGGGTGCCGTAGACGGTGCCGACGGCGGGCAGCGGCAGGGCGGGCAGGTCCTTCTGCCGGGTGGTGTCCACCGGGGCCAGCCCCTGGAGGCCCGCGGTCCCCGCACCGGGTTCGGTGAGCGGACCGCCCATGGACAGCTCGTTGAGGTTCGTGCGCCCGTTGAGGGTGCGGTTCGCCGGGTCGTAGGCGTTGAGCACGTTGTCCGCCGCGAGCGGCAGCGTGTCGAGCGACTCGGCGAGCGAGGCGCGCTGGTCGACCAGGGTCCGGGTGAGGGGCACCAGGAGGTCCACGTTCTTCTTGAGCGCGCCCCGGTTCTTCTGGATGAAGCTCTTGACCTGGCCGAGCGCGGTGCCCAGTTCCTTCAGGGCCGCGCTGAGGTTCTCCTTGTCGTCGGCCAGGAAGCCGGTGACCGTGTTGAGTTGCTGTTCCGCGGCCCGCACGTCACCGTCCTTCTCCTTGAGCACGGTGGTGAAGGTCTGCAGGTAGGACAGCGTGTCGAAGAGGTTGCCGCTGGACTTGTCGAGCGTCTTCGTCGCCTTGCCGAACTGCTCGATGGAGTCACCGATGGCCTCCCCGTTGCCCTTGAGGTTCTTGGAACCGGTCTCCAGGAGGCCGGAGAGGGCTCCGTCGGCGTTGGCACCGTCGGGGCCGAGCGCCGCGGAGATCTCCGTGATCGACTCGTAGAGCTGGTCCACCTCGATGGGCGTGGCGTTGTTCGCCGCGGGGAGGACGGCGCCGCCCCTCAGCCGCGCTCCCCCGGTGTAGGCCGGAGCGAGCTGGACGTACCGGTCGGCCACGAGGGTGGGGGCGACGACGACGGCGTGCGCGTCCGCGGGGACGTCGACGCCCTCGTCGAGCCGCAGGGTGACGCGGACCTCCTCGCCGCGCGGTGTCACCGCTTCGACGGTGCCCACCTTCACTCCGAGGATCCGCAGGTCGGATCCCGGGTACACACCGGTGACCCGGTCGAAGTAGGCGGTGACGGTGGTGCCGTCCTGGTCCATGGCGCTCACGCCCGAGCCGACGGCCACGGCCACGACCGCGAGTCCGGCCCCGATACCGATGATGCGGATGCGCCTCATGTCAGCGGCCCCCCTGCTTCGGCGGCATGCAGTCGTTCGCCGGAGGGGTGTCCTTCGGCAGGTAGGTCTTGGGGACGACTCCGCAGACGTAGTTGTCGAACCACCGCCCGTTGCCGAGGGTGTTGCCGACGAGCCGGTTGTAGGTGCCGGCCATGGAGAGCACCTTGTCGAGGCTCTTGCGGTTCTTCACCAGGACGGTGGTGACCCGGCCCAGCGAGTCGAGGGTCGGCTTCAGCTGCTTGTCGTTGTCGGTGACGAGACCGGTGAGCTGGGTACCCAGGTCCCGGGTGCCGGTGAGCAGCAGGTGGATGGAGTCGCGGCGGGCCTGGATCTCGCCGAGGAGGAGATTGCCGTCCTCCAGCAGGGTCTCGAAGCTGCTCTTCTTCGTGGCGAGCGTCTTCGTGAGCTGCTTGCTGCCCCTGAGGAGGGTGGCGAGCTGCGCGTCGCGCTCGGAGACCGTCCTCGACAGTGCGGAGAGCCCTTCCGCGGCGCTGCGCACGTCGGGCGGCGAGTCCTTGAAGGTGTCCGAGATGGTCTCGAAGCTCTGGGCGAGCTGTGCCGTGTCGATCTCGTCGATGGTCTCGCCGAGGCCGTCGAACGCCTGGGTGACGTCGTAGGGGGAGGTCGTCCGGCTCGACGTGATGCGGGAGTCCGGGTCCTGCGGCGCGTCGCCGAGCGGGTCGACGGCGAGGTACTTCTCGCCCAGGAGGGTCTTGATGGCGATCCCGACGGTGGAGGAGTCGCCGATCCAGGCGTCCTTCACCTTGAAGTCGACCTTCACCTCGGCGCCGTCGAGGGAGACACCGGTGACCTCTCCGACCTTCACCCCTGCGATCCGGACCTCGTCGCCGGCCTCGAGTCCGGCGGACTCGGTGAAGTCGGCGCTGTAGGAGGTGCCGCCGCCGAGGAACGGCAGGGCGTCGGCCCGGTAGGCGGCGAGGCCGACGAGCGCCAGGACGACGAGGCCGATGACGCCCAGGGCGACGGGGTTGCGTTCGCGTACGGGCTTGATCCTCATCCCGTGCACCTCGATCCGCCGATCGTGATGCCGGTGGGCGGCGCGCTGCCGTCCTCGGTGGTCACACCGGTGACCTTCGCCTCGCACAGGTAGAGGTTGAGCCACGAGCCGTACGAGGTGAGGCGGGTGATGGCCTCCATCTTGGCGGGTGTCTTCTCCAGGAAGCCCTCGATCTGCGGCGCGCCCTTGTCGAGCTGTCCGCTGAGCCGCCCCAGCTGCGCGATGTCCTCCTTCAGCGGCGCGCGGCCGTCCTGGAGGAGGTCCGCGGTGACGGTGGTGAGGGCGCCCATCGCGGTGACCGCGTCGCCTAGCGGCTTGCGGTCGCCGGAGAAGCCCTTGACGAGTTTCTCGAGCGTGACCACGAGGTCGTCGAAGCCCGCCTCCCGGTCGTTGACGGTCTTGAGAACCGTGTTGAGGTTCTTGATCACCTCACCGATCACCTTGTCCTTGGCCGCGACGGTGCCGGTCAGCGATCCGACGTGGGAGAGGATGCTGTCGACGGTGCCGCCCTCCCCTTGGAGGACCTGCACGATGGAGCCGGCGAGCTGGTTGACGTCCGGCGGGGAGAGTCCTTCGAAGAGCGGCTGGAAGCCGTTGAAGAGCTGGGTGAGGTCGAGTGCGGGGGTGGTGCGCGACAGCGGGATCGTCGCACCGGACCTGAAGGCCGCCCCCACGGTTCCGACGCCCTGGTCGAGGTCGATGTAGCGCTGGCCGACCATGTTGAGGTACTTGATCGACGCGGTCACCGAGGCGGGCAGCTTGCGGCCCTTGCGTACGGCGAAGCCGACTTCGGCCTCCCGGCGGTCGGCGACATCGATGGACTCGACCTGCCCGACCTTGACGCCCGCGATCCTGACGCTGTCGCCGACGACCAGTCCGGTGGCATCGGTGAACCGCGCCTTGTACGAGGTGGTGTCGCCGACGCCGGTGTCGGCGATGGCCAGGGCGAGGACGGTGGTGGCCAGCGCGGTCACCACGACGAAGACGAGGGATTTGACGAGCGGTCCCGCGAGGGAGCGGCGCTTCACTTGAGCTTCACCTCCGCACCGCGGAACGCCGGACCGATGAGCACGCTGCTCCAGTCGGGCAGGGACTGCGGCTGGACCTTGAGTGAGGGTGCGACGAGTTCGTTGACGAGCCGGCTCTCCTCGGGGGAGTTCGGCATGCCGAGCGCGCTGTCGGCGGCGGGTGCTTCCACCGCGTCCGCGCCGTCCGCGCCTCCCCCGCCCTCGGCGCCGGGTGCCGGGGCGGACGCCTTGCGCGCGTCGGCGGTCGGGACGGTCCTTCCGGTGTACGGCACCGAGTAGCAGTGCGGGCCCCCGGTCGCGTCGTAGACCGGGGTGTCCTTGCCGGCGACGTACTTGCCCTTGGACTCCACGGCCTCGACGGTGACGTGGAGTCCCGGCGCGTCGGTGCCCTTGCCGAGCGCCTTGTCCATGGCGGGGACGAACCCGGCCATGGTGCGCAGGGTGCAGGGGAAGGCGTCGGAGTACTCCGCGAGGAGCTCCAGGGTGGGGCGGCCGGAGGCGGAGAGGCGGATGAGGTTGTCCTTGTTCTTCCGCAGGAAGGCGGTGACGTCGTTGGCGGAGGCGGTGGTGGATCCGTACAGGTCCGCGAGTTCCGCCTGCTGTCCGGCGATCGTGCCGCTGGTGGTGGTGAAGTCGGTGAGCGCGTCCAGGACGTCCGGTGCCGCGTCCGCGTAGAGGTGGCTGACCTTGACGAGTTCCTTGATGTCCGCGTTGAGCGTGGGGAGTTGCGGGTTGAACTCCTTGAGGTGCGCGTCGAGGGTGACCAGGGTGTCGCCGAGCTTGTCGCCGCGTCCTTGGAGCGCCTGGGACACGGCGTCGAGGGTGGCGGCGAGCTTCTCCGGCTTGACGGCCGTCAGCATCGGCAGGACGTTGTCGAGGACCTCCTCCAGCTCGATGGCGTTGCTGGAGCGGTCCTGCGGGATCACCGCCCCGGCCCGGAGGGTCTCGGCGGAGGGGACGGCGGGCGGGACGAGGGCGACGAAGCGTTCCCCGAAGAGGGTGGTCGGCAGCATCTGCGCGGTGACGTCGGCCGGGATCTGCCCGAGCCGGTCCGGCTCGATGGCGAGGGTGAGCCTCGCCCCGTCACCGTCGGACGCGATGTGGCGCACCTCGCCGATCACGACGCCACGCAGCTTGACCTCGGCGTTGTCGTGCATCTCGTTGCCGACGCTCCCGGTGCGGACGGTCACGGTGGCGTCGTCGGTGAAGTCCTTCTCGTACACCGAGACCGACACCCATACGAGGACGGCGGGCACGAGCACGAAGGCCACGCCGGCGAGTCTGCGGCGCACCGTCTGCGCCGTGGAGGAGGGCATCAGCCGGCCACCTTCACCGTTGTCGTCGCGCCCCAGATGGCGAGCGAGAGGAAGAAGTCGGTGACGCTGATGAGCACGATGGCGTTGCGCACCGACCGGCCCACGGCCACACCCACTCCGGCGGGGCCGCCGGTCGCGTGGAATCCGTAGTAGCAGTGGGCGAGGATCACCAGCACGCTGAAGATCAGCACCTTGAGCACCGACAGCAGCACGTCGTCCGGGGAGAGGAAGAGATTGAAGTAGTGGTCGTAGGTGCCCGCCGACTGTCCGTTGAACAGGACGGTGATCCAGCGGGACGCCAGGTAGGAGGAGAGCAGCCCGATCGCGTAGAGCGGGATGATGGCCACGACACCGGCGATGATCCGTGTGGTGACGAGGTAGGGCATGGAGCGCACGCCCATCGCTTCGAGGGCGTCGACCTCCTCGTTGATCCGCATCGCGCCGAGCTGGGCGGTGAAGCCCGCGCCGACGGTCGCGGAGAGGGCGAGTCCGGCGACGAGCGGGGCGATCTCCCGGGTGTTGAAGTAGGCGGAGATGAAACCGGTGAAGGCGGACGTGCCGATCTGGTCGAGGGCGGCGTAGCCCTGGAGGCCGACGACCGAACCGGTGGCGAGCGTCATCGCGATCATCACGCCGATGGTTCCGCCGATCACCCCGAGGCCACCGCTGCCGAAGGCCACTTCGGCGAGCAGCCGCTGGACCTCCTTGAGATAGCGGCGCAGGGTCCGGGGGATCCAGATGAGCGCCCGTACGTAGAAGGTGAGTTGGTCGCCGGAGCGGTCGAGCCAGCCGAGCATCGACATCGCTCAGCCCCCCCTTCGGGGGGACGATCTGGAGGTAGATCGCCGTCATGATCATGTTGACGGCGAACAGGAGCATGAAGGTGATGACCACGGACTGGTTGACCGCGTCACCCACACCCTTGGGGCCGCCCCGGGGGTTGAGTCCCCGGTAGGCGGCGACGATGCCCGCGATGAAGCCGAAGATCAGCGCCTTGAGTTCGCCGACGTAGAGGTCGGGCAGTTGGGCGAGGGCGGAGAAACTGGCGAGGTAGGCGCCGGGGGTCCCACCCTGCATGATCACGTTGAAGAAGTACCCGCCGAGCGTGCCGACGACGGAGACCAGCCCGTTGAGCAGGACCGCGACGAACATGGTGGCCAGGACCCGCGGGACGACGAGGCGCTGGACGGGCGAGACGCCCATGACCTCCATCGCGTCCAGCTCCTCACGGATCTTGCGGGAGCCCAGGTCGGCGCAGATGGCCGATCCGGCGGCCCCGGCGATCAGCAGGGCCACGATGAGCGGGCTGGCCTGCTGGATGACGGCGAGGACGCTGGCACCGCCCGTGAAGGACTGGGCGCCGAGCTGCTCGGTGAGCGAGCCGACCTGGAGGGCGATGACCGCGCCGAACGGGATGGAGACGAGCGCCGCGGGCAGGATGGTGACGCTCGCGACGAACCAGAACTGCTCGATGAACTCCCGCACCTGGAAGGGCCGGCGGAAGATGGCGCGGGCGACCGCCAGGGCGAGCGCGAACAGCTGACCGGTCTGACGGAGGGGTGCGAGGAGCCGCGAGGACGGCTTCCGTCCCGGCGTCCGTGGGGCCTTCTCCGTGGCGGGTTCGGCCGGCGGCCGTACGGGCAGTGGTGCCGTCATCGGCGCCCACCGTCCAGGGTCGGCGTGTAGCTGTTCATGATGGCCGTACGAGCGGCCTCCGGCAGCTGGCCCATCATCGAGACGACCCGCTCGCGGCGGCGCAGGGCCGCCTGCCGTACGGGCATGCCCGGGGAGGGCTCCAGCTGGGGGACGACGGTGCGCGGAGCGGGGTGGGCCCAGCCGTTGCCGTTCGTCTGCTCCGCGGCGAGGGTGGCCGCGTCCTTCTCCTCCGACATCCCGATGGGGCCTTCGCGGCGTCCGGCGAGGAACTGGGAGACCACGGGCATGTCGCTGGTGAGCAGCACCTCACGGGGACCGAAGGTGACGAGGTTGCGGCAGAACAGCATGCCCATGTTGTCGGGGACGGTGGCCGCGATGTCGAGGTTGTGGGTGACGATGAGCATCGTCGCGTCGATCTGCGCGTTGAGATCGATGAGGAGCTGCGAGAGGTAGGCGGTGCGCACCGGGTCGAGTCCGGAGTCGGGCTCGTCGCAGAGGATGATCTGCGGATCCAGGACGAGGGCGCGGGCCAGGCCGGCCCTCTTGCGCATACCGCCGGATATCTCGCCCGGCAGCTTTCCCTCGGCGCCGAGCAGGCCGACGATGTCGATCCGCTCCATGACGATGCGCCGGATCTCCGACTCCTTCTTGCGGGTGTGTTCACGCAAGGGGAAGGCGATGTTGTCGAAGAGCGACATCGAACCGAAGAGTGCGCCGTCCTGGAACATGAGCCCGAACAGCTTCCGGGTCTCCATGATGTCCCGCTCGGGGCTGTTCACCATGTCGACGCCGTTGATGAGTACGCGGCCTTTTTCCGGCTTCAGCAGTCCGATGATGGATTTGAGGAAGACGGTCTTCCCGGTGCCGGAAGGGCCGAGCATGACACTCACCTCGCCGGCCGGCAGGGTGAGACTGACGTCCTGCCAGATGTTCTGCTTGCCGAAGGATTTCGTCAGGCCTTCGACGACTACTTCGATTCCCATCGGCCCTCCCTCGAAGTGGTGGTGAACGACGTCATCTGTCTGCGCTCCGGCTCCGGTCCATGCAACGACGGGTTGTCACACATGCACCAGGGGGCGCACGTTATGTCCGTCGAAACCGCCAGGACAAGCCGTTGAACAGCGGAAATCGCCGGATGTTGATCTCTTCGTGGATCACTTGTCACCGATTGACAAACCCGCTCGGCGGCTTTGTCGGAATCTGCGCAAGCACTCCGGGTGCACCGGGGTCCCGCGGCCCGGGGGGCCGAATCCACGAGACCACCGGCAGCCGGGAGAACCGCGTCCCGGCCGGGAGGGTTCGAGGGCCGGCGGAACTCCCGGAGGAATACCGGTCAAGGGAGCGCGACCAGGACTCCACGTGCGTGGGACCAGCAGGTGCGGATGGGTTTCCGAGCTGCTCAAGCGGGACGCTACGGGCCAGTAACCTAAGTCCGCAATAGCACTTCCCGAACTTTCTCCGGGGCAATTGCAGAGCGCCGATTTCTTGTGTCCCGATGAGTAATCAGGGCGTGAAACCTATCGAGAAGTGAGGGTCCGCCGACCGGACCGCCGACCTCTGGAACGATCACCGGAAACGCCGAAGCCCGCCCCGACCAGGGTGCATTCGGTCGGGGCGGGCTCATGGACGGCCGGAGGCCGGGCGCATCATGTGACAAGAAACGGCTGGCGCTGCCGGTCCCGCTCCTGCGGCTGTTTCACCGCGGGCCGCGCGGCCGCGTTCCGGTGCTACTTCACCGCGGAGTGCCAGCTGTCGGCGAGTTCCTTGCCGGCGTTGGGCACGGACAGACCCGGGGCCGTGAGGCCGGCCGTGTAGGTCTTGGCGTCGTTCAGGACGAGGTTGTTCGAACCGGCCGCGGCGGGCAGACCGACCTTGAGGTCGAGTGCCCAGCTGAGGAGTCCGCCGAGACCGCAGCCGCTGGCCTTCGGCACGGAGAACTGGCTGTCGCCCTGGGCGGCGCCGGAGAGGGCGATCTGGATCATCGATCCCTCGTCCGGGTTCGCCGAGCCGTCACCGTTGAACCTGGAGGCGGAGAAGCTGGGCGCGCTGAGGTTCCCGGGGCGCAGGAGCACCGGGTTGCTGCTGCTGCCGATGTAGCAGTTGGAGCCGAGCAGCGGGTTCTCCAGGCGGATCTTGACGGGCAGCTTGACGATCGGCCCCGAGGATATGCCCGCGACCAGGCTGAACTCGGTCGGCGTGCCGGCCGACTCCACCGTGGCGGTCACCTTGTTCAGGGTGGCGTTGGTGATCTGCCCGCAGACGGCCGAGACGACGGGGACGTTGCTGGGGCACATGATGCCGAGCAGCCCCCCTGGGATGGTGGTCTTACCGCTGATGATGGATCCGGCCGCGGGCGGGACGACCGTGTAGGTCCCCTCGGCCGGGTGCTGGATGACACCGAACTGCAGGTTCGTCGAGCCGGTCGTCGCCTCGGTGTTGCCCAGCTTGATCGTCCCGCTGGGCGAGGTGGACGTCACGCACAGCGCGACGTCCGTGTCGCCGTCCGTCGCGAGCATGGCCGGGGCGTCCACCGGGCAGCGGTCGAAGGGGGCCCAGGCACCGTTCAGCTGGGTGGCGGCGGTGGCGGCACCGGCCGGGGTGGCCGTCAGGGGCATGACCAGAGCGGCGGACGCGGCGACCGCGCCGGCGGCCTTGATCCAGGTCTTGGAGGCAGGTCTCATCGTTCCCTCGATTCGATAGCGGCTCGGGAGATTGCTTTGCTGGGTACGGCGGTGGAGTCAGCGGGACGCCTCAGGGACGTCCAGTGGTTCGTACTCGTCCGTGCAGACGGCCTTGCCACCGGGCTGGGGCGGGTGCTGTGCGGCGGCACAGGGGGCTCCCTGCACCTGCTTGACGTATCCGGGCACACCGGACAGCGACGCGGTGAAGAGGTTGTCGAGGTCCTCGTCGGTGCCGCATCCGCTGAACGGTGGGATGGTCACCGATCCGGTCAGCTCACCGCCCTCGGCGAGGGTGTAGCCGTTCAGGACGTTGTCCTTCCACGTCCCCAAACCGGCCAGGCCGAGCTTGAACGGCCGGCTCGTGCGGCAGTTGTCCCCCACGTCCAGGGGAACACCGTTGACCTTGACGTCGTACAGCCTGAGCACGAAGTCGAGGGTGACGTCCGTGCGGTTCCTGCTCGTCACACCCTCGATGGCCAGATCGGAGTGGATGTTCTCGATCCTGGACCCGTCGGGGCGCGTGCCCGTGGGGATCTGTGTCATCTCCAGGGTGGCCGTCGTCGGCATGAAGCCGAAGGTCAGGAACGTCCCCGTGGTGGGCGGGAGCTGTGGTTTCCCCCGGTAGTCGAGGTCGATGGTCGAGTTCTGCAGGAAGTGCAGGATGCCGTCGATGAACTGGACCTCCTGGAAGCCCTGCGTGATCCGGGCGCAGGCCAAGGGGAACTTGTTGGCACCTTCGAGCTTCGTGACGTTGGCGTACCCGGTCACATAGGCGACCATGTTGGTGTCGTCGCCGGGATCGCCGACGCACGGAGGCGCGTCCGCGGCCGTGGGCGGGGCGGCCTTGGATCCGATCTCGGGTGCGCCCTCGTCCGGACCGGTCGTCCCCTCCTCGCCGGGCCAGGTCTCGGAAGGGGTCGGCTCCGTCTCCTGACCCGCACCGTCCTCTCCGTGGACGCCCACCACCGCCAGAGCCCTCTCCTGTCCCGGGTCCGGGACACAGTCGACCGACAGCCCCGCCGGTTCGGCGGAGACGTCGCCGTCCTTCTCGGTGGTGACTTCCAGTGTCAGGGCCGACGCCTCGAACACCAGGTCACCCGACGCCCCGGGTCTCACGTACGGAACACTCCCCGATGTGCTCAGCACGAGATCCCCGGTTTCAGGCACCGGCGTCGGCTCCGACGTGGTGCCCACCCACTCGGCCTGCGCCTTCCCGTCGTTCTGGGACACGTCGACAGCAAGTCGCGTCTCGGCACTGACACGCGCCGCCACGTCTTCGGCCGGGTCCGCCGACACGCCCTCGGGCAGGGCCAGGTCCAGGACCACTCCTTCGGCCTGTATCGCCTGTCCGGGCTGAGCGGACTCGGGAAGCTCGGCCGTGATCCCGACCTTCACCGACTGCTCGCCCGCCGGGAAGTCGCAGGTGTAGGACAGCTCCGCGTCGATCTCCTGCACACCGGACGCGGCCTGCGCACCGGGGATCATCCCTCCCAGCAGCACCGCGGTGGCCACCGCGGCGCCGCGCGCCGTGCGCCGTGCGCCTTTCATACGCCTGCCTCCCACTGACGATGTCCCTCCCTCGGACGGACGGTGTGCGCCCCACGGCGGGCGGACCCACCGACGTCTTCCGCTCACTCGCGGGTGCCTGAGGCCGGATCACGATGTGTGCACGATGCCCGGACGGTCCGTACCCCCGATCGGGGTGGCCACCGACCGGTGGCCCGGCAGGTCCAGTTGGAGCCCGCCGCGGCCTGGGACACGTGGATCGCACGGCGGGCGGTCCCGCCGTGCGATCCACGCTCACCCGTTACCGGTGTGCGGCCGGATCAGGGGGTGTAGACGATGGTCGGCTTGGTGGTGCCGCCGATCGGCGTGACCGCGGAGTAACTGGCGGTGTAGGTCGGGTTGTTACCCACAGCAGCGATGCCCGTGCAGCCCGAGGTGACGGTCGCGACGGTCAGCTTGTAGGTGGCGTTGTTGCTGACCGCCAGCTTGCCCGTGGAGTTGGTGTAGGTGGCGGCGGCGTTGCCCGTCACGGTGAAGGTGCAGGTGAGAACCTTCAGGGTGGCCTTGATGCCGCTGATGTAGCCGCTCGTGACACCCGCGCTGTAGGTGTTCGCGTTCAGCTTCCAGGCGGTGGTCGTGTCGGCGGTCGGGGTCACCGCGCCGAACGGGCTGGTGCAGCCGCTCCAGGTCAGCGGAGCGATCGTTCCGACGGTCACGTTGGTCGTACCGGAGGCCGACGCCAGGTTTCCCTGGGCCGCGGACGACGTACACGTCATCGGGATGCCGTTGAGGGTGAGGGTGACGGTACCGGCTGTGGCCGAGAACGTCTCCGGCGAGTTGGGGCCGACGGTCCAGGTCGGAGCGGCCACGCCGGCGGTGGCGGTGGTGGCTCCGAGGGTGACTGCGGCCGCGGCGGCACCGGCCGCGAGTGCGATCTTTCTGAGGGTGTTGCGCACAGTGAGTTCCTCCGATTCGGCAGTGCGGGCGCACTGTTGCGGGGAAGGCACCCGAATTCCTGCAAAGGTGCAGGGAGTGCCGCGAAGAATCGTGTTGCGTGGGGACCGTGCTGCTCTTTCAGCCACACACGTTCTGTGACAGGGCGTGACGTTACTTGCGGGAAACTTGGAGCACAATGGCGGCGGTCAAGATTGGTTCCGCGATTTTTTTTCCTCGTCAGTAGCTCACTAATTCATGCGGTCCACTTGTCACTTGGTGCGCAATATCCCTGGGAAATGCCGGGCGTCGTCCGGGGTGCCCGACTCCGCGCCGCCCTCCCGCCGCGGGGGACCGGACGCGTCGGCGGGTCACGTTCCTCACACCCCCGGGGACCGGCCTGGATACCGTCACCGCACCGTCTCGTCGGCGCCCCGGACGCGGTCGGCGGCCGAAAACATTGTCCGGAAGTGAGCATTTACCGCCCCACCTGCACCGGAACCCCATAAGGCGGCCACGATGTGTGCCCCCTGCACTTCGATCTTGTCCAGGCGGTGTGCACCCCGCCCGACTTGGTCTATCTTCGGCGCCGATGTTGGTATACACCTGTCGGTCCGTGGGAGCGCTTCCCCCCACCTGCTCCACCCAGCCGGGCCCAGGAGAGCGAGGGGACGGTCATGCCGAGACTCATCCAGCCGCTGGACACCGGAGATCCGCTGGGGCCCCTCCCCCAGGAGTTCGCCGCGATCATGCGACCCGAACTGCCGAGCCTGATCAAAGAGATAGGCATGGAAGTGACCCGGGCCTATCCGGAATACGCGCGTCTTCTGAACGGCCCCAACGGCGCGTCCATCCGCATGGGCGTCGAACAGAGCCTTTCCTCCTTCGTCGACCTGGTCGCCGAGCCCACCTCCCCCACAGTCCTGCGCGACGACATGTGCCGGAGGTTCGGGCGGTTCGAGGCATACGAGGGCCGCACCATGGACGCGCTGCAGGGCGCGTACCGGCTGGGCGCGCGGGTCGCGCTGCGGAGGGCGAAGAAGGTGGGCCGGAGCTACAACTTCTCGCCCGCGCTGATGCTGAGCTTCGCCGACGCCCTGTTCGCGTACGTGGACGAGCTCGAGTCGCTGTCCCGCGAGGGCTATCTGGAAGTGCAGGCCCAGTCCGATCAGCAGAGCGAGGCGGTGCGCCGGCGACTGCTGCACCTGATCCTCACCGGCAGACCGGTGCCCCGCAGCGCCATCGCCGAACTCTGCGAGCAGACCGGCTGGACGCTGCCCGAGCAGGTCACACTCGTCGCCGTACGCGCCCCGGCCGGACTCGACCGGATCAGCGCGGACCACGACGTCCTGATCGACCCCGGCGACCCGCAGCCGCACCTGCTGATCCCCGGACCGGTGGACGACGCACGCAGGGAGATGCTCGACCGGACGATCCCCGGCGGCGGTGCGGCGATCGGACTGACCGTGCCCACCGCGCTCGCCGCCGACTCGATCCGCTGGGCCCGTCGCGTACTCGAACTGGCCGACGCGGGCGTCATCGACGACGCGCCGTTCATCCTCTGCGAGGACCACCTCATCACCCTGTGGCTGCTCTCCGATCCCGCCCTGCTCGACCAGCTCGCCACGCGTGAACTCGCCCCCGTCTCCGGCATCAGCACCACACGTCGGGAACGCCTGATCGAGACGCTGCGGATCTGGCTCGACACCCGGGGCACCGCCGCCCAGATGGGCGAACTCCTGGACGTGCACCCCCAGACGGTCCGCTACCGGATGCGCGGCCTGGAGGCCATCTTCGGTGCCCAGCTGACCGACCCGGAGAGCCGCTTCTCCACCGAAGCCGTGCTGCGCGCCCTGCAGTTACGGGCCCGCGGAGGCCAGGCTCTGAACTGACGCCTCATCACACAGAGCTCACCGAGTCAACTTACCGCCAGGTAACGCGAAATAGACGGTCAGTCCCAAACGGTTGCGACACGGAGACGTTCTCAACGAGAAACCAGGAACTGCGTCCCGTTACATAAGGAGGAGCCGCGGCCCACCGGCCGTGGCGGAGCACCACCTCCTGGCCGACCATCCGAGAGGGAACCCCCCCATGACCGCCTCGCACCTCCTCGTCCCCGTACCGATTCCCGACCGGGTCGCCGCGCTGATCGGCTCCTGCACACCGCAGCACATCCTGCAGGCGGAGTGGGACGCCGACTGCGCCGCCCGCGAGGTGCGCAGGTTCCGGGGACCGAGGCTCGGCGTCGAGGACGAGTGCGACCGCGAGCAGGCACTGTCCGAGCTCGCGTGGGCCAACAAGGTGCTGTCCGCCCGCCACCCGCATCTCGCGGTGCGTCCGAACGGCGCCTGGTGACGCTCCTTGCGCTGCGGCTGCGGCCGTCCTACCTTACCCAGAAGTAAGTTTACTCTGGAGTAAGGATTCGGCGTGGCCGACAACAGCAACGGCAACCTCACCGACGAACTGTCCGGGCTCGACTTCGCCGCCGTCTCCCCGGAGGAGTTCGCGCGGATCGTGAAGGGGCTGTCCGCCGGGCAGCTCGGTGAGGTGATGCACGGTGACCTGCGCGCCCGGGTGCTGAGCGAGGTGTTCGGGCGGATGCGGCAGCAGTTCCGCCCGGAAGCGGCCGGTCAGCTGAAGGCCCTGATCCGCTGGAAGATCACCGGCGAGAGCGAGGAGGTCTACGAGACCTCGATAGCCGACGGCGCCTGCACGGTGAGCGCGGGCCGCTCCGACGCCGAGCCCCGCACGACGCTGGTGATGGGCGACGCCGAGTTCCTCAAGCTGGTCTCCGGCAACGGCAACCCCGTGACGATGTTCATGATGCGCAAGCTGAAGGTCGCCGGCGACGTCGGCCTGGCCTCTGGACTGACCCGCTACTTCGACATCCCGAAGGCCTGAGCCCATGTCCTACTTCTCCCTCGCCCTGACCGAGGAACAGCAGGACCTGCGCAACTGGGTGCACGGCTTCGCCGCCCAGGTGGTGCGCCCCGCCGCGGCAGAGTGGGACGCACGCGAGGAGACCCCGTGGCCGGTCATCCAGGAGGCCGCCAAGATCGGGCTGTACGGCTTCGAGTCGCTCGCCGACATGTACGGCGACCCCAGCGGCCTCTCCCTCCAGATAGCCAACGAGGAGCTCTTCTGGGGCGACGCCGGGATCGGTATGGCCCTGTTCGGCACCTCGCTCGCGGTCGCCGGGATCTTCGCCTCCGGCACCCCCGACCAGCTCGCCGAGTGGGTCCCGCAGTGCTACGGCGACGAGGACGACCCGAAGGTGGCCGCCTTCTGCGTCTCCGAGCCGCAGGCCGGCTCCGACGTCTCGGCGATGGCCACCAGGGCCCGTTACGACGAGGCCAAGGACGAGTGGGTGCTCTCCGGCCAGAAGGCGTGGATCACGAACGGCGGGATCGCCGAGATCCATGTGGTGGTCGCCTCGGTCGACGCCTCGCTCGGAGCCCGCGGCCAGGCGGCGTTCATCGTGCCGCCCGGGACGAAGGGGTTGGAGGCGAGCCGCACCATCAAGAAGCTCGGGCTGCGCGCGTCGCACACCGCGGACGTCTTCCTCGACGACGTACGCGTCCCGGGGCACTGTCTGCTGGGCGGGAAGGAGAAGCTGGACAAGCGGCTGGCCCGCGCCCGGGAGGGCGGCACCGCGAAGGGCCAGGCGGCCATGGCGACCTTCGAGGTGAGCCGCCCCACCGTGGGCGCGCAGGCCCTCGGCATCGCCCGGGCGGCGTACGAGTACGCGCTGGAGTACGCCGGGCAGCGCGAGGCGTTCGGCAGGCCCATCATCGAGAACCAGTCGATCGCGTTCGCCCTCGCCGACATCCGCACGGAGATCGAGGCCGTACGCCTGCTGATCTGGCAGGCCGCCTGGATGGCCCGCAACGACCGGACCTTCGACGCCGGCCAGGGCTCCATGTCCAAGCTGCGGGCCGGCGAACTGGCCGTCGCGGCGACGGAGAAGGCCGTCCAGATACTCGGCGGCGCGGGCTACAGCCGTGAGCACCCGGTGGAACGGATGTACCGGGACGCCAAGATCTACACGATCTTCGAGGGCACGAGCGAGATCCAGCGCCTGGTCATCTCCCGGGCCATCTCGGGACGTCACATCCGCTGACGTCCGGTCGCGGCGCCCTGCTCCGGCGGATCCGCGGGGCGCCGCAATTCCCCACCGGTGCGGGAGAGTTCAGTGTTTCCCTGTGTGTCAAATGGCGTAGACCCGGGGGTCGTCGATGCCATACAACTGGGTCCACCGATCGAGCTGTTGCCATCCTGAACCCGTGGGGAGACCGCCATGTCCGGCGAAGCCGCGCACCACTGGATCGTGGTGCTGGACATCGAGAACTTCAGCTCCCGCCCCGATCCGATCCAGCGCTCCCTGCGAGCCGCGATGTACGAGGTGCTCGGTGAGGCGCTCCTGCAGGCGGGGCTGCCGGTCGACGGTGTCGTCACCGAGGATCGTGGGGACGGGGTCCTCATGATCGTCCCCGCGACCGTCTCGCCGATCGTGCTGGCGGGTCCCTTCGTACGTGCCCTCGACGACGAGCTGAGGCAGAAGGCCGTCGTCCACAGCCCCGCCCACGCCATGCGGTTCCGGGTCGCCCTGCACCAGGGCATCGCCGCGCGGGACAGAGAGGGATGGTCCGGAGACGCGGTCAACACCGCCTGCCGGCTGGTGGACGCGGGGCCGCTGCGAAAGGTTCTCGCCGCCACCCCCTCGTCGCGGATGGTCTTCGTCGTGTCCGACGAGATCTACCGGGCCGTCGTGCGCCATGGGCACCGCTCCATCGACCCGGCCGCGTACCTGCCGATGCCCTTCCACACCAAACATGGTGAGCTCATCGGCAGTTGGGTGACCGTGCCCGGGTCTCCCGCACCCCCCCGGGCTCGGGGGCGCCTCCTCCGGACCGGCCGGGCAGGACGGACAGACCGGGCAGGACGGGGACGCGGCAGAGCCCCGTGCAGCCCGCGCGGACACGGGCGGGCAGGAGGGGTCGGCGACCGGCCGGCAGCCGGCGGGCGGCGCCGGGATCAGCGTCGGAACCGTCCACGGAGATGTGTTCCAGGGCGACAAGACCGTCACCGTCCATACGACCGGACCGGTCCGGCCATGACCACACCGACGGGGGGAGCGCCGGGTGCGGGAGCCGCGGGAGCGGCTCCCGCACCCGGTACGGGGGGCGGGCCGGGCGGGGCGGCGGGCAACGCCGTCGCCCCGCCCGGCCCGGCACAGCCGTCCGGGGCGGGTGGCGCGGCGCCGGACGGCGCGGGCGGCGCGCCGCAGAGCGGCAGCACGGACAGCGCACCGGGAGAGCCTCCCCGGTCGGGTCCGGGTGCCGAGTCCTTCGACGCGACCGGCCGTATGGGTGAGGGGTCACTCCGCCACGACCGGGTGCGCAACGCCTTCGCCAACGTCGAGGGCGATGTCGTCGGCGGCGACAAGTACGTCCTGCTCCTCGGGGGCGCCCAGCGGCGCCTGCGGGCCGTCTCTCCGCTCATGGACGAGCGGGTACGTTTCGCCTACGAGGAGCCGCCGGGCCTGCCTGCCGCCCGGGAGGCCCTGGCGGGCCGGCATCTGCTGATCCTGCGCGGTGCCCCGGGGTACGGGAAGACGGCCATGGCGCTGCGGCTGCTCCAGGGCATGGGGGCCACGGCCAAGTACCACCTCGACAGTGATGTCGACTTCGGCTCCCTCGCCGACCTCCTGGAGCGCGGCACGGAATCCGTCGAGCGGGGCGCGGCCTTCCTCCTGGACCAGCCGTCCGCGATCGCCGGACTGCGCGGCGAGGTGTACGAGAAGGTCCAGGGCGCGCTCGCCGTCGCGGGTGCGTGGCTGGTGATGACCGTGTCCAGCGCCGACGTGGCGGACAGCGAACTCCTGGCGGCCGTCGTCGACGTCGTCGAGGCTCCCGACCACCACGGCATCGTCTCCTCGCATCTGCGCTGGAGGCTGGGCGACGCCGTCCGGGACCGGCTTCTCTCCGACGCCGGCATCGTGAACCTGCTGGACGAACTGCTCGGCGGCGACCCCGCCTGCAAGCAGGCGGCCGATCTGGCTGCCGCGATCATCGAGGAGTGGGACACCGGCCGGCTGGATCCCGAGAACATCAAGCTGCGCCGCGCGCGTCTGGCCGACGAGGACTTCGACATCTGGGTCGAGAGCCTGAGGGAGCCCGCCGTCCGGAGCCTGGCCCTGTCCCTCGCCGTGCTCAACGGCCTGCCGCAGGAGTACATCGCCGCTGCGGCCAGGTCCTTGCGCGAACGGCTGGAGGACGACCGCCCCCATGTGCTGATGGCCGGGCCGGACGGCGGCCTGCCCCGTGTCAAGGACCCGTTCGCCGCTCCGCGCCGCACGCAGCTGACACGGCTGCGCGCCCGGGACACGGTCAAGGAGGACGGTGAACCGGGCCGCGCGCTGGAGTACAAGGACCCCTCCTATCCGCGAAGGGTCATCCGGCATGCCTGGATCCAGTACGAGATCCAGGGTGAGCTGCTCGACTGGTTGTCCGAGCTGGTCGTGGAGCCCGCGGAAGAGGTGCGGATCTACGCCGCCGCGGCGCTCGGGGCGATCGCGGCCGAGTCCTACACCTACCTCTGCGACCAGCTCTTCCACGGCTGGGCACTGAGCGGGAACTTGCTGTACCGCGACGCGGTCGCCTACGCGCTGCGGGTCGCCTCGCGTGATCCCTGGATCGCGGAGCGGGCGGACGTCCTGGTGCAGGGCTGGTTCGCCGACCGGAGCCAGCCCTTCGGCCAGGCGACGGCGGCTCGCGTGTACGGCATGCGTGAGGATCCCGAAGTCGCCGTCCCGGCGCTGGTCCGCCTCGCGGTCGTCGACCGGGCGACCGTGGCCGTGGCCATCGGCCGCAGCCTGACCGATCTGCTCGCACGGAACCCGGATACGACGGGGCTGGTGCTCCACACCCTCCACGAGCGGGCCTCCGACCACCGCGGGCGGCCGACGGCACTGCTCTCGTTCCTCATCGTCGCGGCTCAGGTCGTGGTGGGCAGGGACGAGTGGGGAACCGACGGTGAGGTGGAGCAGTGGCCCGCCCTCCTCTATCTGGCCCACCACCGCGAGGACCTGCGCCCGCCCTTCATCGGTCTGTGGCGTGAGGCGCTCAACCAGGCCGACTTCGGCGGGGAGGCGCAGCAGGTGCTGCGCAACTGGGCGGCACTCGCCGAACGCGACGAGGGGCTTCGGGACATGTTCCAGCTGATGGTGGGCGCGCTCGCCTACGGGGACCCGAGGACGGGACGGATCCTGCGGAGGTGTGCGGCCGACTGGGTCGACCGGGACGAGTTGGCACCGCTGCCCCTGGCCACCGCCGTCGTCCGTGCCCAGCTCGATCTGGAAGGGGTGTGACATGACAGTCTCACTGATCCTGAACAACCGGCCGGTCCCCCGTGCCCAGCTCGACACCCTTCCCGGCCTGCCGCCGAACTTCGCGGTCGTCTACCCCTTGGAGGGCGGCGGATGGGAGATCGAGTCGCCCCGGCACCGGACGATGACCCAGCGGTGGCTGGGCAAGAACAAGGTGTGTTACGTCGTGGACCTGGGTGACCACCGGCGTACGGCCAAACTCACCAGGACCCCTCTGACCTGCAAGGACCAGGCACACCGGTTCGAAGCGACCATCGACGTCGGATTCCGGGTGCATGACCCGGTCGCGGTGGTGCGGAGCAATCTCCCCGATGTGCTCAGCGCGGTCTACCCGCATCTGATCAGCAAGATCCGCCCGCACGCGGCGCGGTTCGCGATCGACGAGGCGTTCGAGGCGCAGGCCAGGATCAACGGTTCCCTGGCGCTGCCCCTCCCGCTGCCCGAGGGCATGACGCTCTACTACTGCGATGTCCAGCTCGAACCCGACGAAGCGGCCCGGGAGTTCATCCGCGGCCGGACCGAGGCCGGCCGTGCGTCGGAGATGGGCCGCCTGCAGCACAACGCGGTCATCGGGACCACCCTCCACCAGGAGGCGGTCAAGGACATCGAGCAGGAGTCCCGCATCGCCCGGGACAGGCGGGAGCGTGCCGCTCTCTCCGCGGTGCAACTCGACTTCCGCGGTCTGATCCTCGAGCACCTGGCGAAACATCCGGGCGACACCGAGAAGTCCATGGAACTGCTCCTGCGCTGGGACGAGGCACGGCAGCAGCGGGCGCTGGATCAGGAGCAGCGCCAGGTCGAGATGGTCCGGTACATGATCGACAAGGGCATCGTGCGGGAGGTGGACGTTCCGGGGCTGCGCGAGGGTGTGCTCGGTCCTGCCGCCGGCTCCTTCGGCGGGATGCTGCCGCCGGGCACCGGAGCACCGGCCGCGGCGCACGCCCTGCCGGCGGCGTCGCAGCCGTCGCCGCCGGCGGACCCGGCTTCCACGACCGGGCCGCCAACGACTCCTCCGTGGGGCGGAACCCGGCCGACGGGGACGCGGTCGTCCGGTTCCTCCCCGTCCGCCGAGCCGTCCGGCAGCCCTCGGACAGCGGTCGGCCTGGCTCCGGTCTACGTCGTGCTGGACACCTCCTCGGCCGCGGCCGGCTGTGTCACCGAGCTCCGTGACGCGCTGCGGTCGCTGCAGACCGTGCTCGCCAACAGTCCGGACGTGACCTCTGCCGTCCGGCTGTCCGTGCTGACCTTCAGCGACACGGCCGACGTCCGGATGCCACTCACCCAGGTCTCGTGGCAGACCGGTGTCCCCGATCTCCAGACCGGGGACGGCTGCCGTTACGAACCGGCCTTCCGCCGTCTGCTGGAGCTCGTACCCCTGGAGACGGAACGGCTCAAGCAGCAGGCTACGCGGGTCAACCGCCCCACCGTCTTCTTCCTCGCCGTCGGAGACCCGGAGGACGGCGGTGCGTGGCAGGCCGCCCACGAGGAGCTGATGAGGCACCGCTACCGGCCCAACATCGTCGCCTGTGGCATCGGCACGACCGATCGGCGCACGGTGGCGCGGATCGCCAGCCCCTCCGAATTCGCTGTCTCGGCGGACGCGCGGGCCGGTCTCCCGGAGTCGGTGGCGCAGTTCTCGATGCTCCTCCAGAACACCGTGCTCCACCTGGGGCGCAGTGCGGTCGCGGGCTCCTCGGAGCTCCGGCTGGAACGCCCACGGGGGCTGAGCACCCTCGAAGATGTCGAGTAGAAGGACTCGGAAGAAATGGCTGAAAACCAAGGGCAACTGTTGCCCGTGTACGTGCTGGCGGACGAGTCCGGTTCCATGCACCCGTACGTCGGTGACCTCAATGCAGGGCTCGCCTCGCTGCACCTGTCCCTGCTCGGTGAACCGATGGCCGCGGCGAAGGTCCGGTTCTCCGTGCTGGGCTTCGCCAACAGTGTGACCGAGCGGCTGATCCTCGCCGATCTGCGCGCCGAGAACGAACTGCCCCGGCTGACGGCGAGCGGCGGCACGAGTTACGAGGCGGCCTTCGGCGCACTGCTGCGGCGCATACCGCAGGATGTGGACACGCTCAAGAGCCAGGGCTACCGCGTGCACCGGCCGGCGGTGTTCTTCCTCAGTGACGGCCAGCCCAATTCAGGTGAGGCCTGGCAGGACAGGCACCGGGAGCTCACGGACCGTTCGGTGACCAAGGCCGCGCCCAACATCATCGCCTGCGGCATCGGCCAGGCCGAGGCCGGGACGATGCTCAGCGTCGCCACCCAGTCGGACTTCGCCTTCATCTCGGTGCCGGGCGCCCAACTGGGCGCCTCCATCGCCCGGTTCTTCACCGCGCTCACCAAGAGCGTCGTGGAGTCCGGCAACGCCATGGCGTCCGGACACCCCGAACTCGTGGTCGAGCGGCCGGAAGGCTTCCGGCTCGCGATTGACGAGGTGTGAGCGTGGCTCGTTTCTTCGGGCGCCGGCAGGAGAACGAGGACGAGCCCCCGGGCCCTTCCGAGTCCTCCGGACCCTCCGGCGCCGTCGGACCCTCCGGGCCATCCGGGTCCCCCGGTGCTTTCGGACCCTCCAGACCCTCCGGACCCTCCGGACCCTCCGGATTCCCTGGACCCGGCCGGCCCCCGGGCGAGCGGCCCCCGGCCGGCGGCCCCCACCCCCAGCAGCCGGGGCACGGGTCCGTGCCCTCGGGGCGGCACTCGCCCGTACCCGGTCATGACGGATCTCCGGGCGACGGGCCGCCGACCGGCTCACGGCCTCCGGCGGCACAGGGCCGGCGGACGCCTTCCCCGCTGCCGCCCCGGCCTCCTGACCGTCGTCCCCCCCGTTCAAGCGACACGGGAGCCCCGGCTGCCGGGGGCTCAGACGCCGGCCTGGTCGCGGTTCGTCCTCGGCCGGCCGACCGCCCGGTTCGAGCCGAAGCCGCCGCCCTCCGACCCCTACCGGCCCGACACCCTCTTCGACGGCTGGTCCACACCGGGGCTCACGGTCCGGATGGCCTCCGTGCGCGGTGACGCGCACCGGTTCGGCGGGCAGCCCCGCCAGGACGACATCGTGGTGGCTTGGCACGAACCGACGGGGTCGGTGGTGTTCGCGGTGGCGGACGGGGTCTCGTCCGCCCCTCAGTCGCATGTGGGCGCGGCGCTGGCCTGCCGTACCGCGGTCGCCGACGTGCTGCGGCAACTCGACGAGGGACGCCCGCAGGTCGACTGGAAACGTACGGTGACGGCGGCTGCCTACCAGCTGATCATGCGGGTCACCCGCGGTGCGGAACCGACGCGTGAGCAACGGGAGGAGGCCCAGGCCCTGTTGGCGACGACTCTGGTGACAGGGGTCGTGCGCATCACGGGGGACGGCCGGCTGGAGGTCAATCTGGTGCACGTGGGAGACAGCGGCGCCTGGATGCTGCACGAGTCCCGCTTCCACCCGTTGACGGGCGGTAAGGAGGAACGGGCGGACGGGGTCTTCTCCTCCGCGGTGTCCGCCCTTCCGTGGGTGCCGCCTCGGATAGAGGGGACCTGGTACACGTTTCCCGAGGAGGGGGTGCTGTTGATCGGGACGGACGGGTTCGGTGATCCGCTGGGAGACGGTACGGGGAGGATCGGGTCGGTGATGGCGTACGAGTTGGGCCGGCCGCCGCGAGAACCCCAGGCCGTCGCGCAACTGCTCGACTTCTCCCGGGAGACGTTCGACGACGACCGGACCCTGCTCGCCGTCTGGCCGCGGCACCGCCTCGACGAGAGCGGCAGTCCGGGAGCCTCGGCGGCCTGGCCGGAGGCGGCAGGGGGCGTGGCCGGGGCACGCGGGGCCGCGGGATGACCGGGGCCCGTCCAGGTTCCATGGACGCCGACCGGGTCACCAAGGGGCCGAAGTTCAACGCCGGCGGCCAGGGTTCGGTGTGGGCGGTCCAGGGCCGGACGATCAACGGGTCCTGGCCGGTGGCGTACAAGGAGTACCACGCCAGGATCCGGCCCCTGCTCAAGGCCGACGTGCTCTCCGCGATGGTCGATTTCGTTCCGTCCCTGCCCGTCGGTACCGGCCGGTGGCTCGCCGGGTGCACCGCCTGGCCGGCCGTGCTGGTGACCGACTCCGCCGGGGTGAGCGGCTTCCTGATGCGGCAGATCCCCGAACGGTTCTTCCGCCGGTTCGCCTTCGAGCCGGACAAGCCGAAGCCCGCGGGCTTCCAGTACCTGCTGAACCCGCCGGCCTACTTCCGGCGGGCGGGCTTCGACATCACACCCCGGCAGCGGTTCGAGCTGCTTCTGGACCTCGCCCGCACGCTGGTGCGACTGCACTCGCTCGGAGTCGTCGTGGGCGACGTGTCACCGAACAACGTGCTCTTCTGCCTCGACCGGGAGCCCAGTTGCTTCCTCATCGACTGCGACGCGATGGCGCTGCGGGGCGAGTGGGCCCTGCCGGCCGTGGAGACACCCAACTGGGGCCTGCCGTCCGGCGAGCGCATGGGCAGCGCGACGGGTGACACCTACAAGTTCGCACTGCTCGCCTCGCGGCTCTTCGCGGGAGAGCAGGACGGCCATGACGTGGCGGTGCTGCAGGCCACGAACCAGGCCGTGGGACAGCTCGCCGAGCAGAGCCTGTCCACCGATCCCGCCCGTCGGCCGGTCCTGGAACAGTGGCTGGACGCACTGGCCGCTGCGGCCGCCGACGCCCCGGCGACGCTGCCGACGGCACCGCAGCGGTCCTCCGTACCGCCGGCCGCACCGGTGTCAGGGGGCGCCGGGCAGACACCGCCGCCCGTTCCCCACACGCCGCCCCCGCCGGTGCGGACTTCCTCGGCACGACGGCCGGCACCGCCCCGGCAGGGCAAGTCGAAGACGGGCAGGTGGTTCGTCGCCCTCGTGCTGGCCGTTCTCGCCCTCGTCTACGGTCCCGATCTCTACGAGGCGTTGGAGCAGGGGGATCCCCCCTCCGGCTCCGGCAGTTCCTCACTCCCGGGCCAGGACCCCGGGAGCGGCACGTCCGAATCCGCCGGCCAGGATTCCGAGGAGGGGCAGCTCCGGGCCCTGGGCAACCTGCTCGAACGCAACGAGGGCAATCGCAGCGACGTCGGCGAGGCGGTCAGCCGGATGACGAGCTGCCCGGGCCGCTCCGGACTCCGTGTGGTCAAGAAGGTGTTCGAGGACGCGGCGGCCGAGCGGGACGAACTCGTGCAGGACCTGGAGGATCTCGGTCCCGATCTTCTGTCCGACAGCATGACGGGCGATCTCCGATCCGGCTGGCAGGCGTCGGCCGACGCCGACCGCGCCTACGCGATGCTGGCGGAGGAGGTGATGGACGGGTGCACGTCCGAGGGCGTGACGTCCTCGTCGTACTGGCTCGAGGCGGCCGGCGCCAGTGAGCGGGCGACGAGGGCGAAGAAGGATTTCGTCGCCGCCTGGAATCCGTCGGCCGAACAGCACGGGCTTACCACGATGTCCTGGGACGAGGTGTGACCGTGCTCCCCCGCCGCGCGCCGCGATCCGGCCGGCCCCCAGGCGACCGGGACCGGGCTAATGCCCCGACGCGCTCAGCCGCTTCAGCTCGTCCGGCCGGTCGATGGTCAGCCTGTTGCGGCCGGTCGTGACCCAGCCGAGGCCGCGCCACTGCTCGAGGACGCGAGTGACCGTCCTCCGAGAGCTGAGGACGAGGCCCGCGAAGTCGTCCTGGGACAGTGGCAGGGCGATGAGGACCGCGCCGTTCGACTGGGGGCGCCCGTACTCGGCGCCGAGTTCCAGCAGAAGTGCGGCCAGCCTCGCCTGGACGGCCTCGGAGCCCACGGCCGTCCGGTGGCCGTCCGACTCACGGAGGCGTTCGGAGAGCACCTGCTGAAGGGCGAGGGCGATCACGGGCACGGACCGCACGGCCGCGCGGAACGCGGACGACGGGATCATCAGGGCCTCGACCCTGGTCAGCGACGTGAGGGTGGCCGAGCGTGGTCCTCCGTCCAGAGCGGCCTGCTCGCCGAGCAGGTCTCCGGGCCTGCGAATGGCCAGCACCGCCTGGTATCCGGCGGCGGAACCGGCCGCGACCTTGGCACAGCCGCTCCGTATGACGAGCAGATGGTCGGTGAAGTCGTTCTGACGCAGCAGGGTGTCCTTGGGCGGGAAGGCCACCATGCGGCCGGCGGTGAGCAGCGGGGTCCTCGACTCGTCGTCGAGCAGCGACCAGAAAGGCATCCGGCGGGGCCGGCGCCGCGGCGCGCTGTCCACGGCGGGCCGGTTCAGGGCAGCACCAGGACGACCGCGACCAGCAAGGTGCCGACGACGGCGGCCACCAGGGACTGCTGGACACGCCTGTGCTTCGTCCAGGCGATCGCGCTCATCACGACGATCTGCCGGCTGAGCGTGGGCAGGGCGTCGGTCCGTGCGAGCCGCTGGGCGAGGTCCCCCGGGGCCCAGTGACGCAGATGGCCGTAGAAGAGGAACTCGTCCTCGCCGGGGTCGGGCGACCGGCCCGCGCCGTCGTGGCGCGGCAGGACCACGAGTACGGCGAGGATCGCGGAGAGCCCGATGAGGCCTACGCCGGACCAGAGGACGATCTCGGCGAACCCGGTCACACGATCGAGTGCGCGGCCGTCGCCGGCCAGGGCCGCGATCCCGGCGAGGGCGGCGGACTCCATGGCCAGGGCGAAGGACGCCTTGGCGTCGACCGTGCGGGTCGACTCCTGGAGCGCGGCGTGGATCTGCCAGGCCGTCCGCACCGCCTGGGCCTGAGACTCTTCCTGCGACACTGAGACATCCCCCGATCCTCGAAGCCGTCGCCATTGTAGCCGCGGGAAGGGCGCTGGGCGGCGCCTTGTCGACCACCTCGACCAGCGCTGCCACCGACGGACTTGCTTCGGAGGGGCCACTGCGGAGGGGCCGCTCAGGCCTGGGGTCCGCAGCGCGGTGCCGGCCGGCGCCGTGCACATGACCGGACGGCGATCGGCCTCCCGCGGGGCCGACCGCCGCCCGGCTCCCGTTCACACCCCGGTCGGGGTGAACCGCACGGGCAGTGCTGCCGGGCCCCGGGTGAAGACGCCCTCCTCGACCGGGCTGAAGCCTTCGGCGAGCCGCAGGTCCGGCATGGCGTCGAGCAGCTGGTTCACCCCGGTCTCGACCTCGGCCCGGGCCAGCAGCGCACCCACGCAGAAGTGCCGGCCCAGCGCGAACGCCAGGTGGTCGGCGGCCGCCGAGAACGCCGTGGTGCTGGTCAGGTCGTCGCGGAACAGGTCGAAGGTGTCGGGGTCGGCGTAGCGTGCCCCGTCCCGGTTGGCCGACCCGATCAGACAGGTGACGGTGGCCCCGGCCGGGACGGTGCCGCCGGACAGCTTCACCTCGCCCGCCGTCTGGCGCATGATCATGTGGACCGGCGGGGTGTAGCGCAGCGTCTCGGCGAAGGCCCGGTCGACGAGGGAACGGTCCCGCTGCACAGCGGCGAGTTGCTCGGGATGGGCCAGCAGGTTGGAGAACACCGAGGCGATGGCCTTGTCGGTCGTCTCGCCGCCGGCGGCGAGCAGCAGGCTGCAGAACGCCTTGATGTCCTCGTCGCTCATCCGTACGCCGTCGACCTCGGCGGCGCAGAGCGCGGAGAGCAGGTCGTCCCCGGGCTCCTCCCTGCGCCGCTGGATCACCGGGATCATGTACTCGGCGAACTCCTGGCGGGTCCGCTCCCCGGCGGCCGCGACCTCGGGGTCGCCGGCCAGGTTGCCGAGGAAGGCGATGACGTTGGTGTACCAGCCGTGGAAGCGCTGGTGGTCCCCCCTGTCCAGGCCCAGCATGTCGGCGATGACCAGGACGGGGAAGCGGGTCGCGAACGCCTCGACGAGGTCGGCCTCCCCGGTGTGCCGGAAGGCGTCGATGAGCTCCCGGGCGTTGCGCTCGATCACGGGGAGGAACTTCTCCTGGAGGTCCGCACCACGGAAGGCCGGGGCGACCAGGGCCCGCCGCACCGCGTGTTCCCTGCCGCTGAGCTGGAGGATCGTCCTGCCGTGGACGGGCTCCAGCTGCCAGTCGTAGTTCTCGGTGGTGAACTCCTGGGCCCGGTCCTTGAAGACGCGCTCGACGTCCTCGTACCGGGACACGAGGTAGCTCCCCGTGGGCTCGTGGTGGATGAGGGGGGCGCTCTCGCGCATCGTCCGGTAGGCCCCGTAGGGATCGGCGGCGAAGGCGGGCGAGAGAATGTCGGGCGGTGATGAAGCCTGGGACACGTGTGACTCCTGTGGGGCAGAGATCAGGGTGCTTCATGACGGTGAACGGGCAGCACACGCAAGGCTATTGACGTCCGGCCCGATACCGAACCCCCTGGGAGTACTTCTTGATCGCGAACCCCGGCGCTCCACGCCCCTCCGTCCTGTTCGTCACCGATCTCGCCTACGAGGCGCACGGACGGCGCTACTGCGACGAGGACATCTTCCTGACGTCCCGGCTCCGCGAGACGTTCGACGTCGCGCTCTGTCACCCCGGGGACGCGGCCGCGCTGCTGGACGGCTTCGACGCGGTCGTCGTCCGCAACAGCGGTCCGGTCCTGTACCACCGGGAGGCGTACGACGCGTTCGTGGCCCGCGCGCGGGAGTCGGGGGCCCGGGTCTGCAACACGCTGGACGGGCGCGGGGACATGGCGGGCAAGCAGTACCTGGTCGATCTGAGCCGGGCCGGCTTCCCGGTGATCCCGACCGTGGACCGCGCGGCCGATCTCGGGCTCCTCCCCCGGTCGGACGGGTACGTGGTCAAGCCCAAGCTCGGCGCGGACTCGGTGGGGCTGCGGTTCACCGACCGGCCGGAGCTTCCCGAGGACGCCGACGGCACCCTGCTCGTGCAGCCCCGGATCGACTTCCGCTACGAGGTGTCCTTCTACTTCGTCGACCACGACTTCCAGTACGCCCTCCACGCCCCGCGTATGGAGCGGCGCTGGGAGCTCGAGCCGTACGTGCCGAGCCCCGAGGACCTGGCCTTCGCACGCCGCTTCGTCGAGTGGAACACGCTCACGCACGGCATCCAGCGGGTGGACGCCTGCCGGACCCCGGAGGGTGGCCTGCTGCTCGTCGAGCTGGAGGACCTCAATCCGTACCTGTCCCTCGACCGTGTCCCCGAGGACGTCCGCGAGGCGTTCGTGGTCCGGATGACGGCCTGCGTGCAGGAACTGCTCGCCTGACCCGTCCGGCTCGCCCCCGCATGCGTGGGCCCGGGCCGGGTGTGAGGGTTGCGAAGGTGACCACTGCCAGCGAGACCCCACCCGCCGTGCAGAGTGCCGCAGCGCCACCCGTCCTCGACCCCAGGCGCCGGAACATCGTCTTCGCCACCATCGTGCTGGGGATCCTGCTCGCCGCGCTGGACCAGACGATCGTGGGGACGGCGCTCCCCACGATCGTCTCCGACCTCGGTGGCGCGGAGCACATGTCCTGGGTCGTGACGGCCTATCTGCTGGCCGAGACCGTGGCGACGGTGCTGGTCGGGAAGTTCGGTGACCTCTTCGGCCGGAAGCTGATCTTCCAGATCTCGGCCGTCATCTTCATCACCGGCTCGTTCCTCTGCGGTCTCGCGTCGAACATGCTGCTGCTGATCATCTGGCGTGGTCTCCAGGGCGTCGGCGCGGGCGGGCTCATGGTCACCTCCATGGCGCTGATCGCCGACGTCATCCCGTTGCGGGACCGGGGCAAGTACCAGGGGGCCATCGGCGCGGTCTTCGGCGTGGCCACGGTCGTCGGTCCCCTGCTGGGCGGACTGTTCACCGACCATCTGACCTGGCGCTGGGCGTTCTACGTCAATGTGCCGATCGCGATCGTGGTGGTGATCGCCGCCGCCCGCAACATCCCTTCCGTGCGCGCGGCCGGACGGCCGGTCATCGACTACCTGGGCATCGGGCTGGTCGCCGTCGGAGCAAGCGCCCTGATCCTCGGCACGAGCTGGGGCGGCAACGAGTACGCATGGGGCTCCCCCGTCATCGTCGCTCTGTTCGTCGGGGGCCTGATCGCCCTGGCGCTCTTCTGTCTGGTGGAGACGCGGGCGAGGGAGCCGATGCTGCCGATGAGGCTGTTCGGCAACCCGGTGTTCGCGGTCTGCTCCATCCTGAGCTTCATCGTGGGCTTCGCCATGCTCGGTGCGATGATCTACCTGCCGACGTATCTGCAGTACGTCGACGGGGACTCCGCCACCCTCTCCGGGGTGCGGACCCTTCCACTGGTGATCGGCCTGCTGGCGGCCTCGATCTTCAGCGGGAACGTGGTCAGCAAGACGGGCCACTACCGCTTCTTCCCCGTCGTCGGCTCTCTCGTGATGGCGGCCGGCCTCTACCTCCTGTCCCGGATGGGGCCGGGCACCGGGGTCTGGCTGGAGTCCCTCTACATGCTGGTGCTGGGCATCGGTATCGGCCTGTCGATGCAGGTCCTCACCATCGCCGTGCAGAACACGGTCGACTACTCGGACCTCGGGACCGCTACCTCGGGCGTGACGTTCTTCCGCACGCTCGGCAGCTCGTTCGGCACGGCCGTGTTCGGCACGATCTACGCCAACGCGCTGCGGCCGAATCTGACCCAGGGCGTCGGACAGGCGGCGCGGGCAGGCGGCGATCCGGCGTCCCTGGCGCGGGTCGCGGAGAGTCCGCAGGCCGTGCACGCCCTGCCGCCCGGACAGACCGCGCCCCTCGCGCAGGCCTACGCGGACACCCTCCACACGGTCTTCCTGTGGACGGTTCCGGTGGCCCTGCTGGGGTTCGTCGTCTCGCTCTTCCTGAAGCAGGTGAAACTGCGCGACAGCGCCCGTGCGAGCTCCACGGACATGGGTGAGGGTTTCGCCCAGCCGAGCACCGGGGATCCGGCGAAGGTCCTCGAAACCGCCGTCGCCAGGATCCTGCACCAGGCGGGGCCCGACACGGCCCGGCGGATCGTCGCGGAGTCCGACACCCGCCTCGACATGGCCGGGGCCTGGGCCGTGATGCAGGTCGACCTCTTCACCCGGATGGTGGGCCACGCCGGTCTCCGGCTGATCGCGGCCCGGCACCGGATCCCGCCGGAGGTGCTCGTGCCCGTCTTCGACCGGATGATCGAGGAGGGCTACCTCACCGGGGACGGCCGGATCTTCACCCATACGGCGGCGGGCAGCCGTGAGGCGGCGACGATCTCGGCGGCGTGGGGCCGCTGGCTCGACGAAAGGCTGGCCGAGGACGGTGCCCGCCCCGACGACCGGCGGCTACGGGCCGCGGTCGACGTGATCGCCAAGCGGCTGCTCGCCGAGGACCTGGAGCGGCAACTGGCCCCGTCGACCGAACGGATGGCCGCGCCGGTGTGACGGCGCCGCTCAGATGTCCCAGGACCGGGGGCGGTCCAGGGCCTCCCACTCGCTGCGGAGCAGGGACAGCACGGCGTTGTCGTAGCGGCGGCCCCGGTGGAGGCAGGAGGAGCGGCGAATCCCCTCCGGCGCGAAACCGGCGGCGGCGAGGACCGAGAGGGCCGCGGCGTTGTCGGTGTGGGTGAGGGCCTCGACCCGGTGCATCGGCAGTTCGCCGAAGGCCAGGTCGGTGAGGGCGTCGAGGGCGGCGACGCCGAGGCCGCGCCCCCGGTGTTCCCGGTCCAGGATCAGATACGCCTCCGCGGTGCCCTCGGCCATCTGCTGGTCGTGCAGGGCGATGAGGCCGGCGGGGGTACCGTCGGGCAGCAGGACGAGGAAGTCGTCGCGGGAGCTGTCGTCGAGATGGCGTTCGATGCGCTCGGTCAGCTCGTACAGCGATCCGGGCCAGACCCCGGTCTCGTGCGCCGCCACCGGATCGGAGCGCCAGCGGTGCACCAGCGGTGCGTCCGTGATCTCCAGGGGTGTGAAGGCGATACCGCGACCGCTCCAGCAGTGTGTCCGTCCGGCGTCCGGCTCCGCCGCGCTCTCGCTGTCCATGCGCGGAGCCTAGGAAGATCCGGCCGCCGGGACAACGGGATTTCAGTCGACGAAGACCGCCGCCGCGTAGACCCACGCGCCCTCGTGGCGCACGAAACGGCTCTTCTCGTGGAGGGCGTCGGGGCGCCCGCCGTCGGCGTAGCGGGCCCGGAAGGTGACCGTGCCGGTGGTGTGGAAGGCGCTGCCGTCGGTCGTCTCCAGGATCTCCAGGCCCGTCCAGCGCATGGCCGGGTCGAAGTCGACCCCCGGGGGGCGGGTGTCCGGGTGCCAGGTGCGCAGCAGGTAGGCGGCGTCCTGGACCACGAAGGCCGCGTACCGCGAGCGCATCAGGGCTTCGCAGGTGGGGGCGGCCGCAGCCCCGGAGTGGTACCTGCCGCAGCAGTCGGCGTACGTGGCGGGCAGGCCGCACGGGCAGGGGGAATCCGGGGCCGTCCGTCCGGGGCTCGCTCCGGCGGAGGGGGCGCCGGATCCGGTCGGGCGGGAGGTGCGTCGTGACATGCCCCCATTGTCGCCGGTCGTCCCGGCGGCCGGTGGGCCGGGTTCCCGCCCCGCGTCAGCGCCTGCGGGCGACGCCCGAGAGCTCCGCGTCAGCGCCTGCGGGCGACGCCCGAGAGCTCCGCGTCAGCGCCTGCGGGCGACGCCCGAGAGCTCCGCGTCAGCGCTTGCGGGCGACGCCCGCGTACCCGGGGATCGGCTCGTGCCCGGGGACGTCGATGACCTCGCCCAGCTCCGGACGCCATTCCGCGGACAGCGAGACGCCCGGTTCGACGAGTGCGAGGCCGTGGAAGAAGGCGGTGAGCTCGGCGCGCGAGCGGGGCCGCAGGGTCATCCCCCGCGCCTTGTACATGGCCCGGGCCTTGGCCGCGCCCTCGGGGTCGAAGTCACCCGTGGTGTGCGAGAGCACCAGATAGCTGCCGGACGGCAGCCGCTCCACGAGCTGGTCGACGAGCTCGGCGGCGCCGTCCTCGTCGTCCACGAAGTGCAGAAGGGCGAGGAGGGACAGCGCGATCGGCCGGTCGAAGTCGAGGATCCTGCCCGCCGCCTCCAGGATGGCGTCGGGCCTGCGGGCGTCGGCCTGTATGTACTCGGTGGCGCCCTCGGGGGTCGAACGCAGCAGGGCTGCCGCGTGCGCCAGCACGATGGGGTCGTTGTCGCAGTAGACGACGCGCGCGTCCGGGGCGGTCCGCTGGGCGATCTGGTGGAGATTCGGCTCGGTGGGTATACCCGATCCGATGTCGAGGAACTGGCGTACACCGTTCTCGGCGAGCCAGCGGGTCGCCCGGTGCATGAAGGCACGGTTGACCCGGGCCATGTCGCGCCCGCGGGAGTCCAGGACGAGCAGTTGCCGTGCCATCTGTTCGTCGACCGGGTAGTTGTCCTTGCCGCCGAGGAACCAGTCGTACATCCGTGCCGGATGCGGCTTGCTCGTGTCGATCTCGACGGCCTGGGATTCCTGCCCGGTCATGACGCACTCCGTTGGTCGGGGGATTCGGCGAACAGCGTGTGGCGCGAGCACTTGTGACTACATGTCAGGTGAGCAGGAAATCCGCCTGTCCGGACTTGGCTCCCTGGATGAAGGCGGCGATCTCGCCGTTGGAGTAGATGAGCGCGGGGCCGTCCGGGTCTGCGGACTGGCGGACCGCCACTCTTCCGTCGGCCAGCTTCATGGCCTCGATGCAATTGCCCCCGTTACCGCCGCTCCACGGCTTGTACCAGCCTTCGGTGCCGAGGTCGGCGGCCGGCATGCCGTTGTATATGTGGTTCATCACAGCTCCTTGCGGAAGTCCCTGAGGATTTCCTTCGTGCGTTGTGCAGTCGCGGCCTGAGCCGCCATGCGGTCCATGACCTCGAGGTAGGAGGCCACCTCGGGGCGCGCGTCGAAGTAGACGGCGCCGGTCAGGTACTCGCTGTAGACCATGTCCGGGAGTTCCGGGACGGCGAAGCGGAAGAGGACGAACGGGCCGTAGGTGCCCGGGTGGTGGCCGGTCGCGAACTCCGCGATCTGGAGCGTCACGTTGGGCAGGTCGGTCGCTTCGAGCAGCCGGTCGACCTGCGCCCGCATCGCGTCGGGGCTGCCGACGGGACGGCGCAGGACGGTCTCGTCCATCACCACCCACAGCTTCGGCGCCTCCGCCTTGGTGAGCAGGGACTGCCGCTCCATGCGGAGTGCCACATGGCGCTCGATGTCGGCGGGTCTGGTCTGGCCGACGGCGCCGGTGCGCAGGACGGAGCGCGCGTAGTCCTCGGTCTGCAGCAGACCCGGGACGAAGTGCGGTTCGTAGGTGCGCAGGAGGCTCGCGGCACCCTCCAGGCTGACGTACATGCTGAACCAGTCGGGGAGCACGTCGTGGAAGCGCTGCCACCAGCCGGGCTTGTTGGCCTCTTCGGCGAGTTCGACGAACGCGTCGGTCTCGTGGTCGGCGATCCCGTAGGCCTTGAGGAGGAGTTGGACGTACGGGATCTTCAGCCCGACCTCGGCCGTCTCCATCCTGCGTATGGTCCCCGGGGCGACACGGAGCACCTTCGCCGCCTGGTCGCGGCTCAGGCCGACGCGCTCCCGCAGATCCTGCAGGCGCTTGCCGAGAACGACCTGACCCACGGTCGGGGCGGACCGGGGTTCGCTCACTTCAGACCTCCCGATGCACTGTGTGCGAGCAGTGTGCCATGCGCGGAACCTCCTGGACACAGCCACTCTGAATATTTCAGAGTGCCTCTTGCCAAGTGTTCATGTCAGGGGGAGAGTTGGTGACCGAACCAAGTTCGCGTGGTCGTCACCACCCTGATCCGGGGCGGTGCGGTGCGTGACGCGCCCCCCACTGTGAGGAATCGGTCGTGGCACCTGGCAGTGCGCTCATCCCCCGGCTCATGGACCTCAGCCCCGGGACGGAAGCGCTCCGTTACTGCTTCGCGCTGCCCGCGCACCCCGAGTCCGTGGCCGGTGCCCGGCGCCTCACGCGAGCCCGGCTCGCCGAGTGGGGGCCGGCCGGGGACGCCGACGACGCGGCGGTGCTGATCGTCTCCGAACTGGTCACCAACGCGGTGGTGCACACCGCGAGCACCAAGGTCGTCTGTGAGCTCCGCTGCGACGCCGGCCGGCTGCGCGTCTCCGTACAGGACCAGGGGCACCAGCCCGGCGGCCCCCGGCTGTCCCTCACCGCCGACGGGGAACACGGGCGCGGACTGCTGCTCGTCGACTCCCTGAGCACGGCCTGGGGATCCCACGACGCGGGGAACCACTCCGGGCGCATCGTATGGGCGGAGCTGCCCTACGGTCCGGAGCGGACATGCTGAGGGACGCCCTCTCCCACCTTCTCGGGACGCGCCGGGGCCGCCCCGTGGAGGAGGACCGCTCCTCGGGCCGGGTCCGGCTTCCTCTGCCGCCCGCGCTGTCGGCGAGCCTCGGTCTCGACGCGGTGGGCGTGCCCGCGCAGTACGGGTTCCGGTTGATGTCGCATCTGCCGCGCGCCGGTTGCGTGTTCGCCGACACCGACCGGTGGTGGTGGATCGTCCCGGCGGGTTCCGACCTCGATCTGGACTGGCCGGAGCAGGCCGCGTACGCCGCGGGCGCCTACGTCCCGGCCGGCCGGCCCCGGCTGATCCACACACCGGAGAGCCGCACGCCCTACACGCCGCCCATTCCGCTCTTCCTCATGGTGTGCCAGGTCACCGGTGTCGCCCCGTCCTGGGGCCCGTCCGGCCGGCCCAGGGCGGTACCCGCCCCCTGACCGCGGAGCCGCCGTTCACGGCCGGTCGAGATACGCGAGCCCGGGGTGCGCCCTGGTGTACCCCTCGACGAGCCTGCGGGCCACGGTGACGGAGTCGACCAGCGGGTGCAGGGCGAAGGCCCGTACTGCCGCCGCCCGTGAGCCGCTCTCCGCCGCTTCGAGCACCGCACGCTCCACCGCCTTGACCGCGGTGACCAGCCCGACCGCGTGGTACGGGAGCGGGTCGACGGCGACGGGGTGCGCGCCGTTGGCGTCGACGAGGCACGGGACCTCGATGACGGCGTCCTCGTCGAGCACCGGAAGGGTGCCACGGTTGCGTACGTCGAGGATCAGCGAGGTGCGTTCGTCGCGGGCGACGGCCCGCATCAGGGCCAGGGCTACCTGCTCGTACCCTCCGGACTCCAGATCGCTAGCCTCGCGGTCACCGGCCCCCGCAACGTCCCGGTTCTCCGACATGTAGGTCGCCTCACGTTCGGCGCGCGTACGGTCCCAGGTGGCCAGCGGAGGGGCGGCAGGGTCCTTCATCCGGGCGTAGAAGCCCTCCTGCTGGTCGCGGAGGAAGGCACCGCGGGTCTGTTCGGCGTCCTGGTAGGCGCGGACCGCTTCCCGGTTGAAGTAGTAGTAGTGCAGGTATTCGTTGGGGACGGCGCCCAGCGAGCGCAGCCAGTCGGGGCCGAACAGCCTGCCCTCCTCGAAGGATCCGAGCAGGTCGGGATCGGCGAGCAGGCGGGGGAGTTCGTCACGTCCGTCGATGTGGAGCCCGCGCACCCAGCCGAGGTGGTTGAGCCCGACGTAGTCGATCCACGCGCGGTCGGGGTCCGCGCCCAGGACACGGGCGATTCGGCGGCCGAGCCCCACCGGCGAGTCGCAGATGCCGATGACCCGGTCGCCGAGGTGCCTGGCCATCGCCTCGGTGACCAGGCCCGCCGGATTGGTGAAGTTGATGACCCACGCGTCGGGGGCGAGCCGGGCGATGCGCCGTGCGAGGTCCGTCGCGACGGGAACGGTGCGCAGCCCGTAGGCGATGCCGCCCGCTCCGACCGTCTCCTGGCCGAGCACGCCCTCGTCGAGGGCGACGCGCTCGTCGGCCGCCCGCCCCTCGAGACCGCCGACCCTGATCGCGGAGAAGACGAAGTCCGCGCCCCGCAGGGCCTCGTCGAGATCACCGGTGGCGAGCACGGCGGGAGCGTCGTCGACGCCGGCGGCCTGTTCGGCCAGCACCCGGGCGACGGCGGTGAGCCGGTCCCCGTCCGTGTCGTACAGGGTCACCCGCGAGACGCGGCCTTCGGCGTGGTCGCCGAGCAGTGCCCCGTACACCAGAGGGACCCGGAATCCGCCGCCACCAAGAATTGTCAGCTTCACGCTGCTCGATGGTACGGGGCCGGAAGCCGGGCGCCCCGGACCCTGGGGCCCGGGGCGCCCGGCACGGTGGACCGCCCCGCCGTCAGTGGCCGTTCCACCACCGCACGACGGCACGCCAGATCTTCGTCGGCCCGCCCCGTTGCGCCGGGATGACGGCGCCCTCTCCGGAAGCGGTGTCCGCGGGGGCGGTGGGCGCCTCCGCGGGGACCCGGCGGGCAGGGGTGGTGCCGGGGACGACGGGCGAGGCGACCACCCAGTCACCGTGGGTCCGCGGCCGGGCCACCGCGGGCAGCGGTTCCTCGTCGATCTCCTGCTGCGGCGCCGGGGCGAACGTCGTCGGAAGGTCCACGAGATGCCGCGACATGAAGTTGCCCGCCCGGCGCAGCTCGCTCTCGTCGACGCCCAGTTCCAGGTCGGGCAGGCGCATCAGGAGGGCGTCGACGCCGACGTCGGCGATGGCACGCCCGATGTCCTGGCCCGGACACTCGTGGGGGCCGCTGCTGAACGCCATGTGGGCGCGGTTGCCGTCCATGCTGACGGTGAGGTCGGGCCGCACGGCGGGATCGGTGTTGGCGGGCGCGATGCCCACGATCAGGGCGTCACCGGCCTTGATCTGCTGCCCGCCGAGCTCCGTGTCGCCCACCGCCCAGCGGCCGAGGACAGCGGTGAACGGGGGCTCGTCCCACAGGGTCTGCTCGACCGCCTCGGGCACGGTCATGTGCCCTCCGCTGAGCCTGGCCCGGAACCTGGGGTCGGTGAGCACCATCCGCAGCACGTTGGCGATCAGATTGGTCGTCGTCTCGTAGGCGACGATGAGGACCACCCGCAGGTGCTCGCTGATCTCCGTGTCGGTGAGGCCCGCGGGGTGCTCGACCAGCCAGGTGGCGAAGTCCTCGGCAGGTGCGGCCCTGCGGCGCTGGACCAGCCGGTCCAGGGCCCCGATCACATAGGCGTTGCTGGCGACGGCCGTCTCCGATCCCCGCGTCATGTCGCGGGCGGCCTGGACCAGACGGTCGTCGTACTCCTCCGGCATGCCGATGATCGCGCACATCACCATCATCGGGAGCCGCTCCGCGAACTGGGTGACCAGTTCGGCCCGGCCCTCCCCGCAGAAGTCGTTGACGAGCCGGTTGGAGTACCGGTTGATGTGGCGGCGCACGCCGCGGGTGTCGATGCGCGCCATGCTGTCGGTGACCGCGCCGCGCAGCCTCTCGTGTTCGGCGCCCTCGGCGAAGGAACAGACGGGCTGCCAGGTGAAGAGGGGGGCGAGCGGGTGGTCGGGGGCCACGCTGCCGTCCTGCAGGCCACGCCAGCGACGCGAGTCGCGGGAGAACTGCGAGGGGGTGCGGGTCATGTGCAGGTTCTCGCTGTGCCCGAGCACCAGCCAGGCGGGGACGTCCTCGTGCAGCAGGACGGGTGCCACCGTCCCGTGTTCGGCGCGCAGCTTCTCGTACAGACCCGCGGGGTCGGCCTCGGCCTCGGGACCGTACAGCCGGCGCAGCCCGCCGGGCCCGATGCCCATGGAGTGCGCGGGACACTGCGGGGGCGGAACCGGGCCCGCGGACGATCCGGGTTCGTACTGGAAGGGGGTTGTCACAGTGGCTCCAGGAATAGGACGTTCCGGGAAGGGGCGAGTGGGGACATGGCCCGTTCGGAAGCAGAGGTGAGTGCCGCCGTCAGGTGAGCGGTACGGCGAGGCTGTGCAGGTAGCGCATCAGGGTCATCAGCACATCGCGGCTGGAGGCACGCAGTCGCGCGTCGCAGTCGATCATCGGGACCTCGTCCGGCAGGTCCAGGGCGCTGCGCAGGGCCTCGACGGGATGACGCGGGGCGCCGGGGAAGGTGTTGACGGCCACGACGAAGGGCACGCCGCGCTCCTCCAGCCTGCCGATGACGTCGAAGCTGACCTGGAGCCGCCGGGTGTCGATGAGGACGACGGCTCCGAGTGCTCCTTCGAATAGCCCGTTCCAGAGGAACCAGAAGCGTTCCTGGCCGGGGGTGCCGAACAGATAGAGGATCAGTTCGTCGCTGAGGCTGATCCGGCCGAAGTCCATGGCGACGGTGGTGGCCGTCTTGGTCTCCACCCCCACGTTGTCGTCCACGCCGACACCGGCCTGGGTCATGGTCTCTTCGGTCGTCAGGGGCCGGATCTCGCTCACCGAGCCGACCATGGTCGTCTTGCCGACCCCGAACCCGCCGACGACGACGACCTTCACCGCGGCCGTGGCCGTGTCGGGAAGGACGTCCTCGTTGCGCGGGCCCGTGATCGTGTCAGAGCTTCTGGAGTCCATGCATCACCGCTTCGAGGAGGGACCGGTCCGGGAGCGCGGCGCGGACGATGGGCGCGCGCGACTCGATCAGTTCGGTCGCCAGGAGTTCTGTCAGGAGCGAGGTGACCACGCTGAAGGGGAGGCTCAGGTAGGCCGAGATCTCGGCGACGGAGAGCGGCGCCTTGCAGAGCCGCAGGATCGCGGCCTGCTCGGGCTGGACCGTCGGCGAGGGATCGGCCTGTGCCACCACCATCGTGACGAGGTCGAGTGCCGCTCTCTCACCGTCGGGGGCGCCGGTGATCACGTACAGCCGTTCCGGGTCGCTCACCGCCGGGTCGGCCTTGCGGCGTTCTCGTCGGGGAGGGCTCATCCGGACTGCCCGTCGTGGCGCGGAGGACTCGTCAGGTGCGCGCCGATACGGACGACCATGTCGCGCATGCGGGCACCCACCAGTCCGGCGTCGACCGTCTCGCCGGCCAGGACGGCGAGGTAGGCGCCCGTGCCCGCGGCCATCAGGTAGAAGAACCCTCCGGTGACCTCGATGACGACGAGCTTCATCAGTCCGTCGCTGTAGGGGATCTCGGTGGCGACGGCGGCGGCCAGACTCTGCAGTCCGGCGCAGGCGGCGGCGAGACGGTCGGCGACGTCGGGGTCACCGCCGTGCCGGGCGATGCGGAGGCCGTCGGCGGAGAGCACCACGATCTGATGGATGCTCGGTACGTCGTCGGCCAGTTCCTTGAGCATCCAGTCCATGTTTCCCCGTTGCTGGATCACTTCTCGTCTCCCTTGTCCCACGCGTCGTCTGAGTCCGTGTCGTTCCCGGGGTCCTTGGGCACACCGTTGACGGCCTGGGTGAAGGCCTCCAGCCAGAGGCCGGGCGGTGCCGATCCGCCACCACCGTGTCCGTTGTGCCCGTTGCGCGCGGCCGGCTCCGCGGCCGGCGCGGCCTGTTGCGGGAGGTTGTGCGATCCGAGGGGGGCGCGCCCCCGGCTGCGGCGCTGAGGGAGCCCGCCCTCGGTCCACTCGGTCACGACGATCTCGTCGTCGCCCATGGCCGCCGCGGCGGGCGCGGGCCGCGCGGCCGAGGCCGCCGGAGCCGGTGCGGGTACGGGGGTGGCGAGCGACGGGACGGGGCCGGTCACGGCGGGGCGCGTCTTGTGCTTGCCGCGCGGTGGGACGACGTGCTGCATCTGCGACATGTCGAGCGAGCTCTGGGGCCGCGAGGTGGCGCCGATGCCGTGCGCGATGCCGGGGGCGGGGCCGGTGGTGATCATGTCGCGCGGCACGATGAGTACGGCGCGTACCCCTCCGTACGCGGACTGCCGCAGCGACACCTGGAGTTGGTACATGCGGGCGAGCCGGCCGACCACGGCCATGCCGAGGCGCGGCGACTCCCCGAGGTCGTTCATGTTGATGCCGGCCTGTGCCTGGGCGAGCATGTTCTCGGCCCGCACACGGGCCTCCTCGCTGAGGCTGACGCCGCCGTCCTCGATCTCGATGGCGATGCCCGTCTGCACCTCGACCGCGGTGACGTGCACCCGGGTCTGCGGGGGCGAGTAGCGCGTGGCGTTGTCGAGGAGTTCGGCGCAGGCGTGGATGAGCGGCTCGACCGCGGTGCCGACGATGGCGACCTTGGCGATCGAGTGCAGGTCGACGCGCTGGTACTCCAGGATCCTGGACATGGCGCCACGCAGCACGCTGAAGAGCGGCACGGCCTTGGGCCACTGACGGCTGGGGCGTGCGCCGCCGAGTACGGCGATGGAGTCGGCGAGACGGCCGATCAGCGCGGTGCCGTGGTCGATGCGGAGGAGGTCGTCGAAGACGTCGGGGTTGCGCCCGTGGTGGTCCTCCATCTCCCGGAGTTCACTGGCCTGCCGGTGGACGATGGCCTGGACCCGGCGGGCGACACTGACGAAGGCGCGCTGCGCGGAGTCACGCATCGCCTCTTCGTTGTCGATGATGTCGAGGACCTGGAGGACCAGGGCACGCTGCGCCTTGGGGAGGTTGCGGTAGGACGCGTCGGCGTCGACGATGTCACGCATCACCTCCTGCGGGGAGTTGCTGGCGCGCAGCCGCCGGATCGCGGCCGGCAGGAGGTCCTTGGTGAGCCGTTCGGTCTCCTGGTCGTAGGACGCGATCCGGTGTTCCAGGGCCGCGATGCGCCGTTCGTACTCGGCTCGCTGGACGCGCGCCGCCCGGCGCCGGCGGTTCAGTACGACGGCGAGCGTGGCGACCACGACTGTGGCGACCGCGCCGCACCAGACGACTGCCGCCCGCGTGGCTCCGGTGACCGGCGCCGCGCCCGCCGCGGTGGCACCGGCCATCAGTACGACGGGCAGGAGCGCGGCGCGGACTACGGGGACGTCTCTTTTGGTCGGCGGTGATTCAACACGGACCATCTAAACCCTCTGGCGGTTGATTTCGGGAGGTATACGCATGTGCACGGATAGTTGTGCACAAGCGCTCGAATTCATATCAACTCGACTTCACTGCGCGTGAGCCTAGCCAGATCAGAACAGTGCTTCGGCATATTCACCCAACCCCCTGCGCGAGCACGGCTGCGGTAATACACTCGCCAGTTTTCGTACTCACCGACGTCGAGCGGACGCAGGGAGTGACCTGTATCGGGAATCGGGAGAAAGTAGACCCTCGCGTCCGACTGTGCGGGACACGAGGGCGAACGGGGCGGTCAGCCTGGAGGGTCAATCACCTGCAGGAATGCGGAAATCTAGGTACGCGTGAGCGATCGGCGTCGCGATGTGCGAATACTCAGCAACCGCAGAGCCGGACAAGCGCACATGCGATCGAATCGGATCGAAAGGAGCAGATCCCTGATCGACGAACGAACGCGCGAACCGTAACCCGTAAGGGCTGCGGGACACGGGGCGCCGGATCGGCGCCGACGACAGGCGCGCGGGGCGGGAATTCCGGCTCCCCGACCTCCTCACTCTCCGTGAGACCCCTCCTGTCCGCCCGGAGATCCTTGGGCCTGCCCGCACCTCCCGGATGTCTAGCGACGGCCGCCGAGCCGGCCCTCCAGTTGCACCAGCAGCTCACCGAGCTGTTCGCTGAGGCCGCCGCGGGTCTCCTCGTCGAGCCCGGAGAGCACCGACCGCTCGTAGGCGAGCTGTTCGGGCAGCAGACGGTCGACCAGGTCGCGCCCCGCCTCCGTGAGCCCGACGTGGGCGACCCTGCGGTCCCGCGCGTCGCTGCGACGGTCGATCAGGCCTGACTCCTGCAGGACACGCAGACGCTTCGTGACGGCGGCCCCGGACGAGAAGGTCTCACGGGCGAGCTCGCCGGGGGTGAGCTCGCGGGCGGTGCGCCGCATCGCTCCGAGCAGGTCGAATTCGGCACGCGTCAGTCCGGCGGAGCGCAGCGGCGCGTCCTCGGCCTGCTGGAGGAGGGCGGCGCAGCGGTTGATGCGGCCGATGAGCTCCATCGGTCCGGTGTCGAGCCCAGGGTGGACGGCCTGCCACTGCCGTACCACCGAGGCCACGATGTCGTCGGTCACACCGCTCCGTTCGCCGGGGGCAGGGTGATCAGCCCCTGCCGTTGTGCTGTCGCCGCGAGCGTACGGTGTCCTGCCTGCTCAGCGGCGAGCAACTCCTCCTTGGGAAGGGCGCGCTGCCACCATTCGCCCGAAGCGACGTCGCCGGCGTCCCGCAGTTCGACGAGGGCGGCGGTCAGCCTCCTGCGTGCCGTTTCGAGCGCCGGAGGACCGTCCGCCGGGTCGGCGACCGCGCGTTCGGCACGGTCCCGGGCCTCCCAGGCCGCGGCGAGGGCCCGCTCCACGCGGCCGGACGCCCTGCGGTTGGTGACGGCGACCGCGGCGAGGAAGCCGACCGCGACACCCACGAGGGTGTCCAGGGCCCGGTCCTCGACGAGCTGACCCGCGGGCTGGAACCCGCCGAACTCCAGGATCAGCAGGGCCATGGGGGTGACCGCGACGGAGCCGAGCCAGTAGTTGCGCGTGATCAGGGCCTCGGCGGCGAAGTTGAAGAACAGGACGCACAGGACGAGGGCGAGCGGGCCGACCCGGGCGAGCGGGATCACGGCCGCGAAGACCAGCACGCCGAGGAGGTTGCCGACGGTCCGCTGCAGGGCCCTGCTCCAGGAGAGGGCGAGGTTGGGCTGGTAGACGGAGGCGGCGGTGACGATGGCCCAGTACGGGTGCCCGACACCGAGCGCCGAGGACACGTAACCGGCCAGGGCGCAGCCGATGAGTGTGCGGAAGGCGACCGGCAGAACCGGCGACCCGGGGCCGAGCGCGCGCAGCAGCCGGCGCCTGGCCTCGCGCCGGCCCCGTCGCATCCGCTGTCCGGCACGTTCGGCGTCGATGCCGAACAGCTGCTCGACGGTGCCCGGCGCGGGCGGGGGTCCGGGGACGGTGCCACGGCCCCGGGTCGCCGCCGCCCACCGGCGCAGTTCTTCGGGGTCGGCGCCGGGGACGTGGCCGTCGGCCGCGGGGGTGGCGAGGGCGCGCTCGGCGTGGACGACGAGGCGTTCGAGTTCCTGGCGTACGGGAGTGGGGCGGCCCGCGGCCAGCAGTGACTGCCAGGCGCCCTGCACCGCCGCCGCCGCGGTGTGCCGGCTCCGGGGGTCGGGCGCCGTCGCGTACGCCGCTGCGGCGTCGAGGGCGCGGGCGGTGGCGAGACGCTCGGGCCCCTCCCTGTGCCACAGGGCGGGGCCCGCGGTGACCAGCCACGAGAAGGCGCCCGCGGCCAGCATCAGCGCCAGGTGCCCCGGGACCTGGCCGAGTTCCTGCGGTGCGAAGAGCGCCGCCGAGGTGACGAAGGCGAAGATCACGTTGCCGGGCGGGCCGATGCGGGTCGCGTCGCAGAAGGTCTTCTGCACGGCGGCGAGCAGTGCGCCGACGGCGATGAGCACGGCGGTCGAGTCGGTGAGCGAGGCGGTGACCAGTGCGACGGCGAAGCCCGCCGCCATCCCCAGGATCACGCGGAGGACGGTGTGGGCCCTGCGGGCGTACGGGAGGTTGTGTCCGTAGAGCGCGCAGAGCGACCCCGCCATGGTGTACATGATCAGGTCGAGCCGGCCCAGGGAGTACAGCAGCAGATTCGGGACGGCCGACGCGACGACCACGCTCAGCGCGGGCTTGTACCAGATCTCGGCGGGGCTGTTGAGGCGCAGGACACCGGCGACCGGCAGTCTGTGGACGGATGGCTTCCGGGATCGCATAGATGTATCACTCACCCATTTACCTTAACAGGTGTTACACACGTAAAACGTTTTCGTGGTGCGCGCCGCCTCAGGTAGCCGCCACCCCCTCACGGCTCTACCGTGCTGCATACCAGCGTAGGAATGTGAGGGATCGCTCGCCTCGGGAGGAACCCGTATGAAGCTCACGGAACCGGTTCCCGGTGGACCTTGCTGGGTCGAGCTGAGCACCTCGGACGCGGGGGCGGCCAAGGCGTTCTACGCGGGACTCTTCGGATGGCGGTCCGAGACCGCCCCACGGGCGAGGTTCGGCATCCACCCCCTCCGAGGACTCAGCCTCAGCGACCCGCGGCCGGCCCGGCCCCCTCGGGCAGCCGGACGCTCTCGGCGGCGTCCGCCACCCTGCGCATCAGTGCGAAGAGGGTCGTCCGCTCGTCCGTGGAGAGCGGGCCGAGGAAGACCTGGTTCATCCCGACCGTGCGGCGGGCGAGCCGCCCGTGGGTACGCACGCCCTCGTCCGTGAGGCGGAGCAGGTAGCGGCGACCGTCCTGCGGGTCTCGCACCTTGCCCAGCAGCCCCCGGTGCGACAGCCGGGTGATCACCTCGGCGACGGTGGACCGGTCGAGCCCGACCCGCTCCCCCACCGTCCGCTGATCGAGGCCGGGTTCGGCGGTCAGGGCGTTCAGGACGGCGAACTGGGGTGAGGTGATCTCCTCGGAGACCATCGTGTTCCACAGCAGGTGGTGGGCCTGCTGAAGGCGCCGGGCCAGGTGCCCGGGGTGGGTGCTCAGGTCGACCGCCTGCACGGCACCGCCCTCTCTCTCGGACGTCGGCCGTCGGCCATCGGCCGTCGACTCCATCGGCCGGGATGCCGGCGGTACACAGTGTACTGAGGGTATTGACCTCGACAACGGGCCCTGGATAGCTTCATGGCCACCACATTTAATCAGTGCACTGAGCATCAACCGCGATTCACGGAGCCGTGACATGACATCACGTGACGTTCCCGCGCATCCGCTGCCCGACGGGATGAGCCAGCAGGAGATCGACTCCGAGATGGACCGGGCCCAGGCGGCGGCCGAACCGGGTTCCCACCATCCGCCGCGCGACTACCCGCCGTACCGCAGCAGCCACTTCCGCCACCCGCACCGTCCGCTCGTCCCCGTGCGTGACCCGGAGGCGGTCGAGCTGTCCGGGCCCGCCTTCGGCGTCACGGACGTCACCGCGCTGGACCGCGACCTCACGGCGCGGCACGACGGCGAGCCGCTCGGTGAGCGGATCACCGTGACCGGCCGGGTGCTGGACCGGGCCGGGAGGCCGGTGCGGGGTCAGCTCGTCGAGGTATGGCAGGCCAACGCCTCCGGGCGGTACGCCCACCAGCTCGACCGGCACCCGGCCCCGCTGGACCCCAACTTCACCGGGTTCGGGCGGTGCCTGACCGACGACGACGGCGGCTACTCGTTCACGACCGTCAAACCCGGTGCGTACCCCTGGCGCAACCACACCAACGCGTGGCGCCCCGCGCACATCCACTTCTCGCTGTTCGGCACGTCGTTCAGCCAGCGGCTCGTCACCCAGATGTACTTCCCCGGCGACCCGCTCCTCCCCTACGACCCGGTGATCCGCTCCGTCACCGACGAGGCGGCGCGCGAGCGGCTCGTCTCGGCGTACGACCACGAGCTGTCCGTCCCCGAGTGGTCCCTCGGATACCGCTGGGACATCGTCCTCGACGGGCCGCGCGCCACCTGGACCGAGGAAGAAGGCGACCACTGATGTCCCACGCCCCGACTCCCTCCCAGACCGTCGGTCCCTTCTACGGCTACGCCCTGCCCTTCCCCGGAGGCGGCGAGGTAGCCCCGGCCGGGCATCCGGACACGGTCACGGTGCACGGTCACGTGCTCGACGGCCGGGGCGAACCCGTGCCCGACGCGATCGTCGAGACCTGGCAGCCCGCACCCGACGGATCGCGCACGGGCCTCCCGGGATCCATGCGCCACGACCCCGCGACGGGGAAGGTCATCGGACGCAACGGGGTGGACTTCACCGGCTTCGGCCGCGCGCCGACCGACGCGGCCGGGCACTGGGCCGTGCGTACGCTGCGGCCCGGCGGTGTCCCCTACATCTGCGCCGCGGTCTTCGCCCGCGGCCTGGTCCAGCACCTCCACACCCGCGTGTACCTCCCCGATCTGCTCGACGCGGGTGCGGGCGCCGGCGATCAGCTGCTGGAGTCGCTGGACGCGGGGCGGCGCGCGACACTGATCGCGACGCGCACGGACCCCCGTACCTACCGTTTCGACATCCGTCTCCAGGGCGCCGACGAGACGGTCTTCCTGGAGTTCAGCTGATGCACGAGAGCGATGCCGGCCTCCTCGCCCCCGGACGGGCCGGCTCCGTCGCCGAGGCAGCCACCGGCGACCACGCCTTCCTGCAGGCCCTCCTGGACGCCGAGGCCGCGCTCACCCGGGCCCAGGCCGCCGCCGGGACCGCACCGGCCGGGGCCGGGCGGGCGGTCACCACGGCGGCGGACGCCGGCCGGTACGACATCCGGGAGCTGGCGCTCGGGGCGCGGGCAGCCGGCAATCCGGTGATTCCGCTGGTCGCCGCCCTGTCCGCGGCGGTCGACGCGGAGGTGCGGCCCTTCGTCCACCTAGGAGCGACGAGCCAGGACGTCCTGGACACCGCGGCGATGCTCGTCGCGTCGCGGGCACTGGCACCGGTCCTCGACGACCTGGGACGGACCGCCGACGCGCTGGAGCGCCTCGCCGTGGAGCACCGCGACACGCCGATGCCGGGCCGCACGCTGACACAGCACGCGGTGCCGACGACGTTCGGCCTCAAGGCGGCCGGCTGGCGGTCGCTGGTGCTCGACGCGCGGGACCGGCTGCGGATGGTGCGCGACGCGCTCCCCGTCCAGCTCGGCGGCGCCGCGGGCACGCTGGCCGCCTTCCCCGTCACCGCGGCCGGAGACACGGCCGGGCCAGGGCTCGTGGCCGCGTACGCGCGGGAAACGGGTCTGGCCGAACCCCTCCTGCCGTGGCACTCGCTGCGCACCCCGGTCGCCGATCTGGCCGGGGCACTCGCCTTCACCGCGGGCGCGCTGGGGAAGACGGCAGCCGATGTGCTCACCCTGTCCCGTACGGAGATCGCCGAACTCTCGGAGGGGTCGGGCGGCGGCTCCTCGGCCATGCCGCACAAGGCGAATCCGGTCCGCGCCACCCTGATCGCCGCCGCGGCGCGCCGTGCGCCCGGCGCGGCGGCCACGCTGTACGGCTCGCTCGCCGCCGGGGACGAACGGCCCGCAGGGGCCTGGCACGCCGAGTGGGAGCCTCTGCGCGACCTGCTGCGCCTGACCGGCGGGGCGGCCCGGGACGCGGCTGAACTCTCCGAGGGGCTCCGGGTGTTCCCGAACGCCATGCGGAGGAACCTGGCGCTGACCGGCGGGCTGATCGTCTCCGAACGGCTGGCCGCGGTCGCCGCCGCGCGGGTGGGCCGGGCCCGCGCGAAGGAGATCCTGGAGTCGGCCGCGGGCCGGGCCCGCGACGAGGGGAGACCTCTGGCGGAGGTCCTCGGGGGCGAACCCGCCTTCGAGGGCCTGGACCTCGTGGAACTGACCGATCCCGCCCGGTACACAGGCTGCGCCGGGGCACTCACCGACCGCGCTCTGGAGCGCCGATGACCACGACACCCGCCCGCCTCCTCCACCACCGCGCCGAAGGCCCGGCGAGCGCTCCCCCGCTGCTGCTCGGTCCCTCGCTCGGCACCTCGACCGCGCTCTGGGACGGGGTCGCCCCCGAGCTCTCCGCCACCCACCGGGTCGTGCGGTGGGACCTGCCGGGGCACGGAGACTCCCCGGCCTCACTGATCGGCCCGGGAGCGGGCGTCGCCGATCTGGGCGCGCTGGTCCTGGCGCTCGCCGACTCGCTGTCCCTGGAGCGGTTCTCGTACGCCGGGGTGTCGCTGGGCGGCGCCGTGGGCCTCTGGCTCGCCGTCCACCGTCCGGAGCGCGTCGACCGCCTGGCCGTGGTGTGTTCGTCCGCCCACTTCGGCGACCCGGGGCCGTGGCGGGAGCGGGCCGCCCTGGTCCGCGCCGAGGGACTGGGCAAGGTCGCGGAGAGCGCGGCGGGCCGCTGGTTCACACCCGGGTTCACCGAGCCACGGCTGCTCGACGACCTGCTGGGCACGGACCCCGCGGCCTACGCCGCGTGCTGCGACGCGCTCGCCGAGTGCGACCTGCGGCCCGGCCTGCCCGGGATCCAGGCGCCGACACTGGTCGTGGCCGGCCGCGACGACCCGGCCACCCCGCCCGCGCACGCCCGGGAGATCGCCGACGGGATCCCGGGCGCCGCACTGACCGAACTGCCGCACGCCTCCCACCTGGCTCCCGCCGAACGCCCGGAGGCCGTACGGGAGGCGCTGCGCGCCCACTTCGCCCCCCGGGAGCGCGGGAGCGGGACGGCGGTGCGCCGCGAGGTCCTCGGGGACGCCCACGTGGACCGGGCGCAGGCGGCGACCTCGGAGTTCACCGCGCCCTTCCAGGACTTCATCTCCCGCTACGCCTGGGGCGAGATCTGGACCGACCCGACCCTGTCCCGCCGGGAACGCAGCCTCATCACGCTGACCGCCCTGGTCGCGCACGGCCATCACGGCGAGCTGGCGATGCACGTCCGAGCGGCGGTGGGCAACGGCCTCAGCCCGCGCGAGATCGGGGCGGCACTCCTGCAGACCGGGGTCTACTGCGGGGTCCCGGCGGCGAATTCGGCGTTCGCGGTGGCCGAGCGGGTGCTGACGGAGACGGAGCGGGACGGGCCGGGGTAGCGGCGGACCGGCTCCGGGGCGGCGGAGGTGGCCGTCGCCCCGTGCCACCGGAGGATCCGGAGGACCCTGAGGATCCGGAGGACCCTGAGGATCAGCCGAGGCCGCGGGCGTCCTGCTTCAGCGCGGTGTCCACGGTCAGTGCCGTCGCCACGACGAGGCTCAGCAGCGGTTCGGGGAGCTGGTAGTGGATCTGCAGCACGTAGTTGTCCGCCGTGGTGAACATGGTCTTCGCCAGGCCCTCCCAGGTCTTGGTGATCCTGGCGATCTCGGCACCGTTGTGGTCGACGATGGCGAAGTTCCACGCGCGCCAGTTCTCGGCCTTGATGGCTCCGATCTGCTGTCCGTCGGCCGTCATGGCGAAGTTGATCTTGCCGATGGCGTTCTGCTGGACGATCTCACCGACGGGCCGCCCGTCCGGACGCTGCACCACGACCCGTGACTTGATGAACTTCGCCGGGCGGGTCAGGAGCAGCTGCGGCTGCCCGTAGGCGTCGCGGATCTCCAGACGGTGCGTGAGGTACTGGTCGATGCTGGAGACGAACCTGAGCACCTTGCGCAGGGTGCTCTGACCGACCTGGACGACGGAGCCGACGGTGTTGCCCTGCTGGTCGAAGACGCTGTACTCGTTCGTGAGCTCGATCAGCTTGGCCTTCTGGTTCACGACCAGGACCTGCTGGCTGAACAGCGAGCCGGCGCCGGGCGCCCCCTGCTGGGGAACGGCCTGCGCGGGGGCCGCCTGCTGCGGGGCGAACTGCTGCTGCGGCACCGCGGCCTGCGGCTGCTGGTGCTGAACCTGCGGCTGCTGCTGGGGCTGTCCGGCGTACGGCCCGCCGGCCTGAGGCTGGGCCTGAGCGGGCGCCTGCCCCTGGGCCGGGTGCGTGTGTTCCGTCCACCGGGAGCCGTCCCAGTAGCGCAGCAGCTGCGGCGCTCCGTGAGGATCCGGATGCCAGCCCGCAGGAATGTTCGATTGCGTGGTCACCGGGGCACTTTATCCTGCCGGACTACGGGCCGGACTCTTTGAACATTCACACACCATCTACGATGGCGGCGATGACCAGAGCGAGCGCGCGGACGGACCGGCGACGGAGCGGCAACGGCCCGCTCTCCGCGCCGGTCTGGGCGCTCATGCTCCTGGCGGTCCTCCTCTGCTGTTCCCCGGCGGGTGTCCCACCCCGTGCCGAGGCGCCCTCGGCCACCGCGCTCAGGGCCTTCACCCCGGTGGACGCGCCCGCCGCGTCCGTCGTGGTGGCCGACGCACCCGACGAACGCGGGATCGGGAGCTCCTGCCACGGTCCGGTGGACCACTCGACGGCCGTCGTCCTGCCCGGCCATCCCGCTCCTCTCGCGCTGCCCTGCCCCTCGGCGTCGCCCCGGACAGCTCCGCTCACCGGAGCCGTCGCCATCCGAGGTCCCTCGAACGAGGGCGTGGGCTCCGTCGACCGGATAAGCCTCCAGATCCAGCGGACATAGGCATCCCGGATCCGCCCTCCGTGCCGCGAAGCGCCGGAGGCGGATCTTCCGTATGCCCTTTCCCCGCGTGGCACCTCGTGCCCCCACGCGGTCCGCCGAACCCGAGGACCTGACATGGCATCCGCCAAGAACCAGAACAGCCCTGCCGCCGCGCGGCGCGCCAAGCTCGAGGAGGCCCGCCGCAAGGAGCGGGCCCGCGAGCGCCGCAGCCGCGTCATCACCATCACCGCGGCCGTCGTCGTGCTCGCCGGCCTCGTCGCCGGGGGCGGCTACCTGATGTCGGCGGCCGACGAGAAGGACAAGGCCGACGAGCAGGCCAGGACCTCACCCGTGACGGGCGAGAAGTCCTGGGACGACCTGACGCAGGACCACGTCGGGACGCCCGTCGACTACCCGATGAACCCGCCCGTCGGCGGCAACCACGATCCCGTCTGGATGAACTGCGACGCCGACGTCTACACCGAGGCGATACCGAACGAGAACGCCGTCCACTCCCTGGAACACGGCGCCGTCTGGGTCACGTACAACGACAAGGCGGCGGCCGCCGACGTCAAGGCGCTCTCCGAGCGCGTCGAGAAGACGCCCTACTCCCTGATGAGCCCGGTGGCCGACCAGAAGGACCCGCTGATGCTCAGCGCCTGGGGCAAGCAGCTGACGGTGAAGAGCGCCACCGACGCCCGCGTCGCGCAGTTCTTCACCAAGTACGTCCAGGGCGCGCAGACCCCGGAGCCGGGCGCCGCGTGCTCGGGCGGGGTCGCCAAGTGAGCTCGGCCGGGCGTACCTCCCCTTCTCTGGTGTGGGCGGGGGCCGTGGTGTTCGCCGTGGCCGTGGGGCTGGTGCTGCTGATGGTCGTACGCCCCTCGGCGGCCTCCCCGTCCGGCTCGGGAGGGGCGGCCGCCGTCCCCGCGGAGGGCTCGGCCGATGTGGGGTTCGCCCGGGACATGTCGGTCCACCACCAGCAGGCGGTGGAGATGGCGTTCCTCGTCCGGGACCGCACCGATGACGAGGCCGTGCGCCGGCTCGCGTACGACATCATCAACACCCAGGCCAACCAGCGCGGCATGATGCTGGGCTGGCTGGAGTCCTGGGACAGGCCGAAGAGTTCGGACCGGCCGCCCATGGAGTGGATGGGGCATCCGGTCACCGCGTCCGACGGCTCACTCATGCCGGGCATGGCGACGGACACCCAGCTGGACCGGCTGCGCGCGGCCCGCGGGAAGGGGGCCGAGGTGCTGTTCCTCCGGCTGATGACCGTCCACCACCGCGCCGGGGCCGACATGGCACAGGCGGCCGCCGGCGCGGCGGGCACGGACGAGATCAGGAGTCTGGCGGCGGGGATGGCACGGGCCCAGGAGTCGGAGATCTCCCTCATGGCGGACATGCTGAAGGACCGGGGCGCACAGCCCTAGGGACCGACGGGCGGCGGGTCCGGTGGCATGTGTCACCGGCCCCGCCCTCTCCCACGGCACCGGGAATTCACCCGGCTCCCGTGTACCCCTCATGAACGCGACACCGGGGCAGCGCTCCGCCGCCCGACACTTCCTGACGAGTCATGGACATGTCCCTCTCACGACAGGAAGCATCCGTGCGCATGCACCGCTCCCCCCGACTGGCGGCGACCGCCGTCCTCGGCACGGCGCTCATCGCTCTCGTCCCGCTCTCCTCCGCCCACGCGAGGTCGCTGCCGTCCGTCGGCGCGACGGCGGAGACCGCCGCGCTGTACGACGACGAGGCGGGCGGCAACGCCAACGCGGACGACCCGGCGATCTGGCGCGACGACGCGGACCCCGGACGCAGCCTGGTCGTCGCCACCGCCAAGGAGGGCGGGCTCCGGGTGTACGGACTCGACGCCTCCCTCGTACAGACGATCCCGGCACCGGCGCCCGCGACGGAGGACGACGCCCCGGGCAGGTTCAACAACGTCGACCTCGTCTCCGGTCTCCGCACCGCGGCCGGCCGCGCCGACTTCGCCGTGGTGAGCGACCGGGGCAACGACCGCCTCCGCGTCTACCGCGTCGACCCCTCGCAGCCCGGTGGCCCCCTGAAGGACGTCACGGATCCCGCCGCCGCCCCGGTGTTCTCGTCGGGCCAGGACGAGATCGACGAGCAGCGGACGGCGTACGGCCTCGCCACCTGGCAGGACCGCTCCACCGGGCGTGCGTACGCACTCGTCAGCAGGCGGAACACCACGGACCTCGCCCTGCTGGAGCTGCGGCCGACGGCGACGGGCACGGTCGGCTACCGCCTGGTGCGCACCCTGTCGCTCCCCTCCTCCTTCCGTCTCCCGGACGGCACCGCGTGGACGCCGTGCGGCGAGCCGGGTGAGCTGCCCCAGGTCGAAGGCATGGTCGTGGACCCGGCGAACGGGATGCTCTACGCCGGCCAGGAGGACGTCGGCATCTGGCGCCTGCCGGCCGGCCTGGACGGGCGTCCGGTCCTGATGGACAAGGTGCGGGAGTACGGCGTCCCCGGGAGGTACGACCCGGAGACCGAGGAGTGCGCGCCCGGCGCCGACCCGGGCTTCGGCGGCAAGCGGCTCGCGGCCGACGTGGAGGGCCTCACCCTCATCCGTGAGTCCGGCGGCGACGGCTACCTCATGGCGTCGGGCCAGGGTGACGACTCCTTCGCGCTGTACGACCGCGAGGTCTCCGAGGACAACGAGTACGAGGGCGGCTTCCGCGTGACCGCGGTCTCGGCCGACCTCGACGGCAGCGAGGAGTGCGACGGCGCCGCCGTGCTCGACGAGCCCCTGGGTGCCCGGTACCCGCACGGACTGCTGGTGGTCCAGGACGGGCACGAGACCTCCGCGTCGGGCGCCGAGGAGGGCCGGGAGGCGACCGGCTTCAAGTTCGTCGACCTCCGTGCGGTGAAGGACGCGGCGGACCTGTAGCCCACGGCCCCTCGTCCCTGCCGCGGACCCTCTCCCGCAGGGCATCGCATAGGCTCGTCGACGATATGAAGAGCTACCTCACGCCCCTGGGGTCCAAGGCCGACAAGGACACCGTGCGGCGCCACAACCTGAGCCTCGTGCTGCGCGCCGTACGGGACGAGGGCGAGGCAGGTGAGGCGACCCGGGCCGGGGTGTCGGCCCGGGTCGGACTCACCCGGGCCGCGGTGTCCTCCCTGGTCGAGCAGTTGCTGGACAGCGGCTTCGTCACTGAGTCGGGCAAGACCTTCAGCGGCCAGGCCGGGCGTCCCGGTACGGCCCTGAAGGTGGCTCGCACCGGGCCCGCCGGGCTCGGCGTGGAGGTCAACATCGACTACGTGTCCGTGTGCGTCGTCGACCTGGCGGGCACCGGCCGGGTACGGCAGACCGAGCACCTGGACAACCGGGGCGCCCCGCCCGCGGAGGTGCTGGCCCGGGCGGCCGGTATCGCCGCGCGCACCCTCGACTCGGCCCGGGAGCAGGATCTGTGTCCGGTCGGCACGGCGCTCGCCCTGCCGGGACTCGTCTCGGGCGGCTCGGTGCGCCAGGCGCCGAACCTGGGCTGGAACCAGGTCGCCGCCGAGGAACTCTTCGCGGAGGCACTGGCGGGGCTTCGCCCCGGCACGGCTCCGCTGCCCGTGCGCTCGGAGAACGAGGCGAATCTCGCGGCCCTGGCCGAGCTGTGGTTCGGCGGGCTCGACGCGGTACGCAGCTTCCTCTACCTGACGGGCGAGATCGGTGTCGGCGGCGCCCTGGTGCTCGACGGCGAACTGCTGCGCGGCGCGCACGGGTTCGCCGGGGAGATCGGGCACGTGGTGGTGGACCCGACGGGCCCGGAGTGCCGGTGCGGTTCACGCGGCTGCCTCGAGCAGTACGCAGGTCAGTCGGCCCTGCTTCGTGCGGCCGGCATCGACGAGGGCGCGGGCGGCGCCGCCGGCGTGATGGAACTGGAGCGGCGGGCGCAGTCGGGCGACCCGGCGACCCTGGCCGCCGTGGCCGACGCGGGCCGGATGCTGGGGCAGGTGCTGTCGGGGGCGGTCAACCTGTTCGACCCGGACGCGGTCGTCCTCGGCGGGATCTACCGCGGCCTGATGCCATGGCTCTCGCCGCCCGCCGACGAGGAACTGACGGGCCGTGTGGTGTCCGGTCTCTGGTCCCCGGGCGGCGGCAGGCTGCGCGCGTCGTCCGTCGCGGGTGACGCGGCCCGGGGCGCGGCGGCCCTGGTGGTGCAGGACGTGCTGGCCGACCCGGTCGCGTACTCCCGGTCCGCGCCGGCGGACGTCTGACGGCATCCGCCGAGGCCCAGGGGCCCGGGCCCGGTGGTGCGGGCCGGGCCCCTGGTAGGTGGTGTGGTGGGTCAGCGGACGCCGAGGAGGTGTTCCATGGCGAGCTGGTCGAGGGCTTCGAAGGCCATGGAGCGTTCCGCGGCGGCGGTGGCGTCGAAGTTCTCGTAGGCGGAGGTGTCGGCGAGGAGGGCCTTGAGGCCGTCGTCGGCGGTGGGGCGGGCGAGCTGGTCGAGGCGGGAGGCGGTCAGGGCCTCCTGGACGGCGGGATCCGCGCGGAAGGCGGCGGCGCGCTCCTTGAGGATGAGGTAGTTGCGCATGCAGTTCTTCGCGGACTCCCAGACCCCGTCGATGCCGTCGGTGCGCACGGGCTTGAAGTCGAAGTGCAGGCTGCCGTCGTAGCCCGCGGTCTCCAGCAGGTCGACGAGCCAGAACGCCTGGCGCAGGTCTCCGGCGCCGAAGCGGAAGTCCTGGTCGTACTTGATGCCGGACTGGCCGTTGAGGTCGATGTGGAAGAGCTTGCCGGCCCACAGGGCCTGCGCGATGCCGTGGGGGAAGTTCAGCCCGGCCATCTGCTCGTGACCGGTCTCCGGGTTCACCCCGACCAGCTCGGGGCGCTCGAGGCGCTCGATGAACGCCAGCGCGTGCCCGATCGTGGGCAGCAGGATGTCACCGCGGGGCTCGTTGGGCTTGGGCTCGATCGCGAACCGCAGGTCGTAGCCCTGCTCGGTGACGTAGTCGCCCAGCAGGTCGAAGGCCTCCTTCATCCGGTCCAGCGCCAGACGCACGTCCTTGGCACCCCCGGACTCCGCACCCTCACGCCCACCCCAGGCCACATAGGTGCTCGCGCCGAGCTCGGCGGCCAGATCGATGTTCCGGATGACCTTGCGCAACGCGAAACGCCGCACGTCACGGTCGTTCGAGGTGAACCCGCCGTCCTTGAACACCGGATGCGTGAACAGGTTCGTCGTCGCCATCGGGACCTTCATCCCGGTCCGCTCCAGCGCGTCCTTGAACCGCCCGACCAGCCGGGCCCGCTCCGCCTCGTCCGCCCCGAACGGGATCAGGTCGTCGTCATGGAACGTCACACCGTGCGCACCCAGCTCCGCGAGCCGCTCCACCGACTCCACCGGATCCAGCACCGGACGCGTCGCGTCACCGAACGGGTCATTGCCACGCCAGCCCACCGTCCACAGACCGAAGGTGAACCTGTCCGCGGGAGTGGGAGTGAAGCGTTCGGTCATGGGGTCCGCCTTCGCCTGCCTGGGCCCCGGGGTCGTCGCCAGTCGCCCGGGCCTATTTGTTCACTGACATGATTAATTATGCACGGGGGACCGTGCCGACGTAACCCCCCGGACGGCGAAATGGGGTCGCCCCTGTTCCGGGCGCCTTCGATCACGTAATTTGTTTGTCGCACTCCCAAAACCGGCACCACCGGAATCCGCACGAGAAGAGGTAGCCCATGCCGCCGCGTACCGTCGTCATCGGCGTGGACAGTTCCACCCAGTCCACCAAGGCTGCAGTCACCGACACCGAGACCGGTGAGCTGCTCGCCGTCGGCCGCGCCCCGCATGTCGTCACCGGCGAGGGCGGGGCACGCGAGACCGATCCCGAGGTCTGGTGGCTGGCACTGTGCGACGCCGTCGCGGCCGGGCTCAAGGAGGCCGGGCTCTCCCCGAGCGCCGTCGTCGGCATCGCGGTCGCGGGCCAGCAGCACGGACTGGTGACCCTCGACCGGTCCGGGCGCCCGCTGCGCCCCGCGCTCCTCTGGAACGACACGCGCTCCGCGCCGCAGGCCGCGGCACTCGTCGCCGAGCTGGGCGGCCCCGAGGCGTGGACCGCGCGCACCGGCACGGTGCCCGTCGCCTCCATGACCGCGACGAAGTGGCGGTGGCTCCGCGAGAACGACCCGGCGAACGCCGAGGCGACGGCCTCCGTACGCCTCCCCCACGACTTCCTCACGGAGCGGCTGGCCGGCGTCGCGGCGACGGACCCGGGTGACGCGTCGGGCACCTGCTGGTACTCCACCGCGACGGGCGCGTACGACCCGGAACTCCTGGACCGGCTCGGCCTGGACGCCTCCATGCTGCCGGAGGTCGCCGCGACGGGCGGGACCCGGATCGGCTCCCTGACGGAGTCCGCGGCCGCGGCGCTCGGCCTGCCGGCCGGGATCGCCGTCGCGGCGGGCACCGGGGACAACATGAGCGCCGCAGTGGGCCTGGGCCTCGGCGGCGCGGGCCTGCTGGACCACCCCGTGCTGAGTCTGGGCACCTCGGGCACGGTCTTCGCCGCGTCCCGGACCCGCCCCGCGTCCACGGCCCTCTCGGGCTTCGCCGCCGCCGACGGCACGTACCTCCCGCTGGCCTGCACGCTCAACTGCACCCTCGCGGTCGACAAGGTGGCGGCGCTGCTCGGGCTGCACCGCGACGACGCCACGCCTGGTGGCGAGGCCGTCCTCCTCCCCTACCTGGACGGCGAACGCACCCCCGACCTGCCCACCTCGTCCGGACTGCTCACCGGGCTCCGCCACGACACCACGCCGCAGCAACTACTGGGCGCGGCCTACGAGGGGGCGGCCTACACCGTCCTGCGGGCACTCGACGAACTGCTGCTGGCCTGCGGCCTCGACCCGGCCGACCCCGAGGTCGCCGAGCGGCCGCTGCGGCTGATCGGCGGCGGCGCCCAGGGCCGTACGTGGGTGGAGACCGTGCGCCGCCTCTCGGGCCGTCCCCTGATCGTGCCGGGCAGCGGCGAACTGGTCGCGCTCGGTGCGGCCGCGCTGGCCGCCTCCGCTGCCGGCGGCGGCGACCCGGTCGCCATCGCGACCCGGTGGAACGAGAAGTCCCAGGACGCCGAACTCCCGTCGACGGAAAGGGACGTCGAGACGTGGGAGCGCGTCGGTTCGGTGCTGGACAGGGCGTCGGAGCCTGTCCTCGGCGGATGAGGCAGGGCCCCGAAATCGCGCCCGGCGGACGTGTTTTGGGGATGGCCGCGGATCTTCAATAGGATCCGGCGATGATCATAAGTAAACGGCTGACGGCCGGGGTGTGCGTCCTGCTCGCCACCCTGGCCGCCGGGCTCGGCACCGCTCTCCCGGCCGCCGCCGACGAACCCTCCACCGCCGCATCACCCAAGGTCGAACTGGTCCTCGACGTCAGCGGCTCCATGCGCACCCGCGACATCGACGGCGAGTCCCGCATATCCGCCGCCAAGCAGGCGTTCAACGACGTCCTCGACGCGGTGCCCGAAGAGGTGGAGCTCGGCATCCGCACGCTCGGTGCCGACTACCCGGGCGACGACCGGAAGGTCGGCTGCAAGGACACCAAGCAGCTCTACCCGGTCGGCCCGCTCGACCGCACCGAGGCCAAGACCGCCGTCGCCACCCTGGCGCCGACCGGCTGGACCCCGATCGGCCCCGCCCTGCTCGGTGCGGCCGACGACCTCGAGGGCGGGGACACCACCCGGCGGATCGTCCTGATCACCGACGGCGAGGACACCTGCGGTCCGCTCGACCCCTGCGAGGTCGCGCGTGACATCGCCGCACGGGGGATCCACCTCGTCATCGACACCCTGGGCCTGGTGCCCAACGCCAAGATCCGGCAGCAGCTGACCTGCATCGCCGAGGCCACCGGCGGCACCTACACGGCGGTCCAGCACACCGACGAGCTGTCGGGCCGCGTGAAGCAGTTGGTGGACCGGGCCGCCGAGCCCGTCGTCACCCCCGTCGCGACCGAGGGTGCGGGCAGCTGCGCCTCGGCCCCGGAGCTCCAGGCAGGGCTCTTCACGGACCGCCAGGAGATCGGCAAGCACCGCTGGTACCGGGTGAACGTACTGCCCGGCCAGGAGCTGCGCGCCTCCGCGAGCGTGGCGGCGGACCGCGCCGTGAACAAGGACTACGGGATCCTGCTGCGCGCCGTGACCGCGCACGGCCGTGAGATCGTCCGGGGCTCGGAGTCCGGCACGGGGCGCACGGACGCCATCTCCACGGGGCTGCGCTACCCGAAGCCCGAACAGGACGACGCCGATGTCTCCGACGGCAATGTGAAGCCCGCCGCCGAGGCGGTGTGCCTCCAGCTCAGCAACTCCTTCTCGGCGCCCGCGTCCGTGAAGACCACGCCCGGCATGCCCGTCGAGCTGACCATCGACCTGGTGGAGGCTCCCGACGAGGCCGCCGACGTCGCCGCGTTCGGCCTGGGCCGCGGCTGGTGGCTGCTGGGCGTCATGGTCCTGACCGGACTGATCGCCGGCCTGCTGTTCGGCTGGATCTCGCGCTGGCGCGTCGCCGTATGGAGGACCAACTGATGCGTATCACCCGCAGGAACACCCTGAGGCGCGGATGCGTCGGCGCGCTGCTGGCGGCCGTCACCCTGCTCACCTCGGCGGGTGCCGCCGTCGCCGACGACCCGTCACCGAGCGCGAGCACGGCGGACGGCGGGTCGGCGGGGCCTACGGAGGCGGGCACCACCTTCCGCACCGCCACGGCGGTCCAGCAGGGGCAGAAGGCCACCGCGGACGCCTCCACGGGTGACTACCTGTACTGGGCCTTCCCCGCGGACGCCGGGCAGCGCCCCACCGTCCGGGCGAAGGTGAGCCTGCCGGAGAGCGCCACCCGGCACGGCGCGTCCACCTGGCAGGTCGACGTCTACGACGGGCTCCGCCGTCGGCAGGCCTGTATGTACGGCCACCAGACCAGGAAGGCGGCGCCGGACGCGGGCACGGTCGAACTGTCCTGCGTACTGCGCACCGTGCGGGCCTGGTCGGAGCCGTGGGCGTCCGACCCGCTGCCCGGCACCTACTACGTACGCCTGACGGTGGTCGGCCTGGCCGAGGAGGACCTCGGTCTTCCCGTCCACGTCGAGACCCAGGTCGACTCGGCCGGCCAGGGCGGGGCCGCCGATGTGGACGGCGCCCTCTCGGAACCCGTGGTGCCGGGCGCGTCCGCCGTCTCGGCGAAGGGCGGCAGCGCCCCGGCGAGCACCGAACCGGAGGACGGCTGGTCCTCCGGCTGGTGGACCAGCCGCTGGCTGTGGACCGTCGGGGGCGGTGTACTCGCCGCGCTGGCAGGGGTGTTCGGCTACGGCCTCACCCGCGGCAACGGCCGCCCCTCCCGGGTGCCGCCGGGCGTCTGACCACGAGGCGCACCGCCGCCGGAGGGCCGCAGGCAACCGCCTGCGGCCCTCCGGCATGTCCGGGACGGAACACCGCGGACGCCCCGTCGAACTCATGGCCGACGGACGTTAGGCTCGGCAACTCACTTACCGTGCACGGAAGATGACAGGAGTGGCCATGTCCACGGAATCCGGCGCGACCCTCGACACCGAGCCGCGCGGCCACCGGATCGTCCAGGGGCCTAGGGGTCTCCCCCTGCTGGGGAGCCTGCCCCGGTTCGGCAGGAACCCCCTCGCCTTCTTCGAGCAGTTACGTGGCTACGGAGACATGGTGCGCTGGCGCTTCGGCCGGCACGACTGCCTCTTCGTCGCCGACCCCGAGTGCATCGGAGAACTGCTCACCGAGACCGAGCGCACCTTCGACCAGCCGCTGCTGGGCATCGCCTTCCGTACGGTCATGGGAAACGGCGTCGTGGTGGCGCGCGGCGCGGACTGGCGGCGCAAGCGGTCGTTGGTGCAGCCCTCGGTGCGCCCCAGGCAGGTGAAGTCGTACGCCTCGACGATGACGTCGTGCACGGTGGACCTGGCGGGTAGCTGGTCGGCCGGTCAACGCGTCGACGTCAAGAGGGAGATGGCGGCTCTCACGCAGAAGATCGCCGTCCGCACCATCTTCGGTGTGGACACACCGGCCGACGCGGAGTCGATGGGCCGCGCCATGGACATCGCCCAGCAGGAGATCGGCAAGGAGTTCAGCGGTCTCGGCGCCGTCCTTCCCGACTGGGTGCCGACTCCCGGACGGGCCAGGATCAAGAAGGCCGCGGCGGTGATCGACGCCGAGGTCGGACGCGTGGTCGCCCGTCACCGCGACGGGGAAGGGGAGCGCCCCGACCTGCTGAGCCGGCTGCTCACCGCGGTGGACGAGACGGGGGCGCACCTCTCCGACAAGGAGATACGCGACGAGACCGTGACGCTGTACATCGGCGGTCACGAGACGACGAGTTCGACGCTCGTGTGGGCCTGGTACCTGCTGTCCCGCAACCCGCGGGCGCGGGCGGCTCTCGCCGAGGAGCTGGACCGGGTCCTCGACGGGCGGGAGCCGGGGATCGAGGACTACGCACAACTGACGTACGCCCAGGCGGTGGTGAAGGAGACACTCCGGCTGTACCCGACGATCTGGCTGGTCACCGGGATCGCCAAGGAGGGGGCCAGGCTCGGCGGCCTGCCCGTGCCCGAGGGCACACGGGTGTGGAGCAGCCAGTGGGCCACGCACCGGGACGGACGGTGGTTCCCGGAGCCCGAGGCGTTCAGCCCGGAGCGCTGGGACGCGGAGGACGGCGACGACGTCCCGGAGTACGCCTGGTACCCGTTCGGCGGCGGCCCCCGGGTCTGTCTCGGCACGCGCTTCGCGATGGTCGAGGCGGTGCTCGTCCTCGCCGTCCTGGCACGCCGCTTCGAACTGGAGGTGGACCCGGGCACCGTGAACCCCGTACCGACGCTGACCCTGCAGCCGGACCGCGCGGTCATGGCGACCGTACGGGCACGCTGAACGCGCCGAGGGGTGAAGCAGGCCGGGAACGCTTGACCTCAACGTTACTTGAGGTCCTAGCGTGCCATGCGTACCGACCGACTCAGGAGGCACCGCATGGACATGGAAGTCACCGCGTGGCATTCACTGCACAGCACGATGAACGCGCAGAAGGACCGGAGACCCTTCTCCCGGGCCACACTGCACCGCATCGCGGCGTTCGCCCGGCCGCACCGGGGCAGGATCGTGAAGTTCCTGCTCCTCAGCGTGGTCACCGCCCTGCTGGCGGTGGCCACGCCGGTGCTGGCGGGATGGGTCGTCGACGCGATCGTGCGGGGGGAGGACGGCGGTACGGTCACCGGGCTCGCCCTGCTCATCGCCCTGATCGCCGTCACGGAGGCGGGCCTCGGGCTCCTCACCCGGTGGCTGTCGGCGACCCTCGGTGAGGGGCTGATCCTCGATCTGCGCACCACCGTGTTCGACCACGTACAGCGGATGCCCGTCGCCTTCTTCACGCGCACCAGGACCGGTGCGCTGGTCAGCCGGCTCAACAACGACGTGATCGGCGCCCAGAGGGCGTTCAGCAACACGCTCTCGGGCGTCGTCTCCAATCTCGTCACCCTGCTGCTGACCCTGACGGTCATGCTGACGATCTCCTGGCAGATCACGCTGCTGGCCCTGGTCCTGCTGCCGGTGTTCGTCCTCCCCGCCCGCAGGCTCGGTGCGCGGATGGCGGACCTCCAGCGGGAGGCCGCGGGCCACAACGCCACCATGGGTACGCAGATGACCGAGCGCTTCTCCGCTCCGGGCGCGACACTCGTCAAGCTCTTCGGACGGCCGGCCGACGAGTCCGCCGAATTCGCCGTCCGCGCGGGCCGGGTGCGGGACATCGGCGTCCGTACGGCGATGCTCCAGTCCACCTTCGTCACGGCGCTCACCCTGGTGTCCGCGCTGGCCCTCGCCCTGGTCTACGGGCTGGGCGGGCACTACGCCCTGAGCGGCAGCCTGGAGCCCGGGGCCGTCGTCGCCCTGGCCCTGCTCCTCACCCGGCTCTACGCGCCCCTGACGGCCCTGGCCGGGGCGCGGGTCGAGGTGATGAGCGCCCTGGTCAGCTTCGAGCGGGTCTTCGAGATCCTCGACCTGAAGCCACTGATCGCCGAGAAGCCGGATGCCCGCCGGGTCCCGGACGGGCCGGTGTCCGTGGAGTTCGACGGGGTGTCCTTCGGTTACCCCTCCGCCGACAGGGTCTCGCTCGCCTCGCTCGAGGAGGTCGCCACCCTCGCCCCTGGGGACGGCGCGCAGGTGCTGCACGACGTCTCCTTCACCGCGGAGCCGGGCCGGATGGTGGCCCTCGTCGGCTCCTCCGGGGCCGGGAAGTCGACGATCGCCCAGCTGCTCCCCCGGCTGTACGACACCGACGCGGGATCCGTGCGGCTGAACGGTGTCGACGTCCGCGACCTCACGGCCGACTCGATCCGCGAGACGCTCGGCATGGTCACGCAGGACGGGCACCTCTTCCACGAGTCGGTGCGCGCCAATCTGCTGCTCGCCCGGCCGGAGGCCACCGAGGACGAGATCTGGGACGCGTTGCGCCGTTCCCGTCTGGACGGCCTGGTGGCGTCGCTGCCCGAGGGACTGGACACAGTGGTCGGCGAGCGCGGCTACCGGCTCTCCGGCGGCGAGCGCCAGCGGCTCACCATCGCACGGCTGCTGCTGGCCCGTCAGCGGGTGGTGATCCTGGACGAGGCGACCGCGCACCTGGACTCCACCTCGGAGGCGGCGGTCCAGGAGGCGCTGGCCGAGGCACTCGAGGGCCGCACGGCCGTGGTGATCGCCCACCGGCTCTCCACGGTCCGGGCCGCCGACCTGATCCTGGTCGTCGAGGCCGGCCGGGTCGTCGAACGCGGCACGCACGAGGAACTGCTGGCCGCCGGAGGACGGTACGAGGAGCTGCACCGCACCCAGTTCGAACGCCCGGGGGCCGCCGACGACCACCCGGTGCGCTGATCCCTCGGTACGGACCGCACCGCTCCCGCCTTCTGCCCCCGACCGAAACCGGGCGGCGGAGTGCGGCACGCCTCCGGCCTGGTGGGGGCGGCGGCGACGACGGAGCAGGCGCTGCGCATGACGGCGCTCGGGGGTGGCGTCCACGTCGTGGGGCCGGCAGGCGACGGCGGGCGCCTGACGCTGTCGACCTGGTGTCCCGGCGGATCGCGCTGGGCGAGATCGACGCCGGTTACGGGACCCTCCGCGACCCGGACGTGGCGCGGGTCGTCGTCACGTCCTTCTGAGCCCGCGCCCGGCGGGAGCGAGGGGGCGAGGGCGGGGTCCCGGCCTCCCGGGGGCGGCCTGTCGGCGTTGCGTGTCCTCCGGGCGCGCTCGTAACGTGAGCGGTGTCCGTCGAGCCGGCCGACCAGGCCGGTGGCCTGCGCGGCCGGTCTCGGCAGGTCCGGCCGCCCTCGGGGCCGGCCATGCCCGAACAGCCTCCCCGCGATGGAACCAGGTACGAATGAGTCAGTCACAGTCCGCCGCCGACGCGTGGCACCGGCCGATGGTCGCCCGCCTCTCCAGCGAGAAACACCGCCCGGCGACCGCCCTCGAGCTGTTCTTCGACCTGTGTTTCGTCGCCGCCGTCGCCCAGGCGTCGGGGGCCTTCGAGCACGAACTCGCCGAAGGCCGCATCGCCCACGGGGTCCTCGGCTACGCGATGGTGTTCTTCGCGATCTGGTGGGCCTGGATGAACTTCACCTGGTTCGCCTCCGCGTACGACACCGACGACGTCCCCTACAGGCTGCTCACACTGGTCCAGATCGCCGGCGCGCTCGTCCTGGCCGCCGGCGCGGCGGAGGCCCTGGAGCACGAGGACTTCACCGTCATCACCTGGGGCTACGTCGTCATGCGGCTCGCCATGGTCACCCAGTGGCTGCGCGCGGCCCGTTCCGACTCCGAGCACCGTCGCTGCTGTGTGCGCTACGCGGTCGGCATCCTGATCGTGCAGGCCGGCTGGGTCGCCCGCCTCGCCCTGCCCGACGACTGGGGACTGCCGCTCTTCGCGGTCCTGGTCGTCGCGGAGCTCGCCGTCCCCGTCTGGGCCGAGAGCGCGGGCAACACCACCTGGCACCCCCACCACATCGCCGAACGGTACGGCCTGTTCACCCTGATCGTTCTCGGCGAGACCATCACGGCGGCGACGGTGGCCGTCCGTACGGCCCTCGACGACGAGACGGCCCTCGGTGACATCGCGACCCTGGTCGTCGGCGGCCTGCTGACCGTGTTCGCCCTGTGGTGGCTCTACTTCGCCCAGAACGCCCCACGCCGTCTGACGAACCTCAGGTCCGCGATCCTCTGGGGTTACGGCCATTACGCCGTCTTCGCGTCGGCCGCCGCCGTGGGTGCCGGGCTGGCCCTGGGCGTCGCCCACACCACCGGTCACGGCCACCTCTCCGACCACGCGGCCGCCGCGGCGTTCACCGTCCCGGTGGCCGTGTTCATCACCCTGGTGTGGCTCCTGCACCACCGGGGCCGCGAGATCCGCAGCCGGAACGACCTCATCCATCCGTCGGCGGTCCTCGCGGTGCTGGCCATGACGTTCACTCCGAGCCCGGTCCTCGCCACCGGCGCCGTCGCCGCCGCGCTCGTCGGAGCGACGCTGTTCGTGGCGGCGCGTCCGCGCGCGGGGGCGGACCTCACGGAGGGCTGAGGCGCACCGGCCCGTCGGACCGTTCGTGGCGGTCAGGCCGTCAGATCGCCGCGGCCAGCGCGGGGACGCCCGGTCCGCCGAGATCGTCCAGGGCCACCCGCCGGCCGGAGACGGCCAGGAGCAGCGAGAGCGCGGGCCCGCTCACCTCCGGCCCTTCGCCGATCGCCACGTCGGCGTCCGAGGCCGTCAGGCGGGCGCGCGCCACGAGCTCCTTGGCCCCGCCGAAGGAGGCCGGAGTACGGACCTGCAGACGCAGCGACCGGACGACGGCCTCCTCCGGGTAGGAGTGGGCGAGCCCCAGTGCCCGGCGGATGTCCTCTCCGTGCACGATCTCCTCCACGAGCCGGCTGTCGAGTGGCGCCGGCGGGGTCGACCTGCGCGACGCCACCCGCCGCAGCCGCTCCAGCGTCTCCTGCGGCGAGGCGCCCCGTTCGCGCTCGACCCCGCGGGCGTTCTGGCGGTCGAAGTCGAACCGCGCGCGGGCGAGACCGGCCAGGAAGCCCAGGCGTGTCGTCCGCGCCGTGTCGACCAGGTGGGCGACGACGTCGTGCACGGTCCACTCCGCGCAGAGCGACGGCTCCTCCCACCGCCCCTCGTCGAGGCGTTCGAGGTCCCCGATGAGCGCCGCACGCTCCGCGTGGACCATCGGCCAGACATCTTCCACGGCTACCTCCTCGACCGGGTGCACCCTCCACCACGGCAGACTCAACAGGTCCCGGGAACTCATCGGTCCAGCCCGCCGCGGCGTCCATGCCATCAGGTGAAGCGCAGCTCCGCCGGGTGCACCGCGCGCCGAAGGAGCGGCAACGACGTCGCCGCCGCCAGCAGGCAGGCCGCGTAGACCGTCACGGGGACGAGCAGCGGCAGCAGGGGCACGGGGGCGGTGACCACGACCATGGCGTACCCCACGTACACCACGGTGCCTCCGAGCCCAGCGAGCAGAAGTGCGGGGGCCAGCGGAAGGGCGGTCTCCAGGAGCGCTGCCTCGGCCAGGACCCTGTGGGGCACCCCGGCCGCGGCCTGGGCGGCCAGACCCCTGCGCCGGGTGGCCAGCGACTCGGCCGCGCCCACGGCGAGTGCGCAGGCGCTGATCGCCAGGGCGATCAGCACGGCGGCTCCGGCGAGGTCGATTCCCGTGGTGTAGAAGGCCAGGTCCACCGGGCGGTAATAGTCCGTCAGCGTGTCGAGCAGGATCGCGCGCACTCCGACGAAGCCCACGGCGACGACGGTGACGAGCAGCAGCGCCGCATGGGTGCGCGCGGCGGCCCACGGGTCGTGCGCGAGGCGGCTCGCCGCGATGAGCACCGCCGGGCGCTTCGCCCGGCGGCTGAGGGTGCGGCCGATGAACGCCGCCGACGCGCCTGCCGCCCAGATCGCACCGGCTCCGGTGAGGAGCACCAGTGCCAGTACCAGCAGCACGGGCGGCGTCACGCGGGGGCCGACCGGGAACAGGAGGAGCAGTGCGGACATGGCGATCAGCGCGACAGCGAGCAGGAAACCGAGTGCCGCCCGTCGTCCCGGGCCCGGAACCGTCCTGCGCGCGTGCTCGAGGGGCGAGGCCACGACGTGACGGAGGGCGAGGGCACTCACCAGCGCAGCGGCCACCGGCACGGCCAGGACGACGGCGGTGAAGCCTGCCCAGGCCACCGGGCGCGGGCTGTGCCCCGTCGCGGCGAGCAGCACCAGGAACACGGCGAATCCGGCCGACGAACCGGCCAGGCAGGCGAACGCGGACTCCACGGCGGCGATCCTGCGCACCTGCCCCGGGGACGCCCCGGCGAGCCGCAGGCCGGCCATCCGCCGGTAGCGGTGGACAGCGCCGATACGCGCGCACTGGCCGAGGAACCCGAGCACGGGTACGAGCAGGAGCACGAGGGTGAACACCACCCCGGCACGCTCGCCGGGCCGGTCCAGGAGGCCGTGTGCGTAAGGGATCGACACCTGGCCGGACACGGCGGCGACGGTCACGGCGGCGAGCGCGAAGCCCGTGGCGAGCAGGGCTCCGATCAGCGTGAGCGAGGCTCTCCACCACTCACGGCGTTCCGAGCCGCGCGCGAGGATCCAGGCGATGCGGATGTCAGCCTTCATGGCGGGCCGCCTTCTGGATGACGACGTCGTCCGAGCCGGGGTGGAGGACCCCGTCGCTCATTCCCACCTCGCGGTCCGCGTACGCCGCGACCTGCGCGTCGTGGGTGATCAGCAGTACCGCCGTGGCCGACTCCCGCGCCGTGTGCACGAGAGCGGTCATCACCTGTTCCCCGGCCAGCGTGTCGAGGGCCCCGGTCGGTTCGTCCGCGAAGACCACGCGGGGGCCGGTGACCAGCGCCCGTGCCAGTGCGACCCGTTGGCTCTGACCGCCACTCATCTCTCCGGGACGGAGTGCCGCCTGGCCCCTGACGCCGAAGCGCTCCAGCCACTCCCCCGCCTGCTGTTGCGCCGGACCGCGGCGCATGCCGGCGAGCAGCAGCGGCAGCGCAACGTTGTCCAGCGCGGTGAGCTCGGGGATGAGCTGACCGAACTGGAACACGACTCCGAAGTCGCTGCGGCGCAGCTCGCCGAGCCGGCCCTCGGACAGCAGGCCGAGCTGTTCGCTCCCGTAGGTGACAGTGCCCTCGTCCGGACGCACGATCCCCGAAAGGCAGTGCAGCAAGGTGGACTTGCCGCTGCCGCTCGCCCCGGTGACGGCCAGGATCTCGCCCTCGCGGAGTTCCAGGGACACGCCCCGTAGCGCCTCGGTCCTTCCGTACGACTTCCTCAGCCCGTGCGCCGAAATCAGCGCGGACGACTCCGGGGAGTGCCGTTCTTCCCGTGTGCTCATGCTGCGTTGACCTCCGCTGTGAGGGTGTCGATGCGAGCCGTCGTGGTGGTCATCCACCGCACGTCGGCGTCGAGATGGGCGAGGGCGTAGTCGGCGGACAGGACTGTGCTGAGGTCGGCGCCCGGTGCGGTCTTGAGCGCGGTGAGCTCGCGCATCCGCTCCATGTGGGCGGCGCGCTGGGCCCTCAGATGCGCGGCGGCGTCCGGCTTCCGCCCGTCGGGTCCTGTCGGTGCTCCGGCTGCGGCGACGAGGATCGAGACGACGACCTTGGCGAAGATCTCGTTCGTCACGAAGGGGGCCGGGGCGGTGATCTCGTCCGTCCAGAGGGCCAGTTCGCGTGAACCCTCGTCCGTCGAGCGGTAGAGGGTGCGCTCCGGACCGCCTTCGGAATCGGTGCCGTCGACCGCCGCCAGTCCGTCCCGGACCAGGCGCTGCAGCGTCGTGTAGACCTGCCCGTACGCGAGCGGGCGGGCCTGAGGGAAACGTGAATCGTACTGCCGCTTCAGGTCGTAGCCGTGGCAGGGACCGGCAGCGAGCAGCCCCAGGAGGACGTGTCGGGTGCTCATGGGCCGACTATATCCTCAGTACATGTACTGAGTGAATAGTGAGGACGGAGTCAGCCGCCGCGGCCGGTGCCGCGACGGCTGACGGGAAGCCGGGAGGGAGCCCTACGCCGAGGTCACCTCTCCAGCCACTTCTTCCAGGTCTCCGGGTGTTCCTCGATCCAGCGGCCGGCCGCCTCGTCGGGTGACAGCCGTTCGGAGGCGATGAGTTCGGACACCTCGTTCTGGTCCCTCTCGGACCACTCGAACTTCTTCAGGAAGGCCGCGGCGTCCCCGCCGCGCTTCGAGAAGTCCGCGTTGAGGTACTTCTGGAGCGGGGTCGTCGGGTAGGCGCAGTCGATGTCGGCCGGGTCCTTGGCCGCGCAGGCGTCGGAGTACTCCGGGAGCTTCACCTCGACCATCGGTACCTCGTTGAACAGCCACTGCGGCTGGTACCAGTAGCTGAGGAAGGGCTTCTTCTCCTTGGCGAACTGCTGGATCTGGGTGATCTGCGCGGCTTCGGAACCCGCGAAGACGACCTTGTAGTCCAGGCCGAGGTTCTTCACCAGCGCCTTGTCGTTGGTGACGTAGGACGGCGAACCGTCCATCAGCTGGCCCTTGTCGCCGCTCTCCGCGGTGCGCAGTTCGTCGGCGTACGTGTCGAGGTTCTTCCAGTCCGTGACGTCCGGGTGCTCGTCCGCCCAGTACTTGGGGACGTACCAGCCGATGTGGCCGGTGACCCCGAGGTCGCCGCCGGGGACGATGGTCTTCTTGTCCTTGACGTACAACTGCTCCTGGTCGGGGTGGCCCCAGTCCTCCAGGATGGCGTCCACCCGGCCCTGGCTGAGGGCGTCCCAGGCGGGGACCTCGTCGGTCTGCACGAGGTCGACGCGGTAGCCCAGCTCGTCCTGGAGGATCTTCTGGGCGACGGCCACGTTGGCCTGCGCGCCGACCCAGGACTGGACGGACAGCGTCACGGTCTTGATGTCGGCGGGGGCCGCGAACGGCGAGGCCTGCTTGGTCATGTCCGCCGCGCCGCAGCCGGTGACGGCCAGCAGGGCGGCCGCCGAGGCGACGATCGCGGACGTACGGAGACGGGCGCGGGTCCGGGTGCGAGCCATGTCAGCTCTCCTTCCGCTGGCGGCGGGCGGTGGGCTGCGTGACACGGTCCAGCATCAGCCCCAGGCAGACGATGGCGGCACCCGCGACGAGACCGGTGGCCAGGTCGCCCTGGGCGAGACCGAACACGACCTCGTAGCCGAGTGCGCCGGAGCCGACGAGTCCGCCGATGATGACGACCGCGAGGACCAGGACGACACCCTGGTTGACGGCCAGCAGCAGTGCGGGCCTCGCCAGCGGGATCTGGACCTGGCGCAGTCGCTGGCCGCTGGTCGCGCCGAGCGAGCGGGCGCACTCCATCGCGGCGGGGTCGACGCCCCGCAGGCCCTGCGTCGTGATGCGGACGACGGCGGGCAGCGCGTAGACGACCGCCGCCGCCGCGGCGGGGGCACGGCCCACGCCGAAGAGGGCGACGACGGGGATGAGGTAGACGAACTGCGGCATCGTCTGGAAGACGTCCAGGACGGGCCGCAGCAGCCGTTCGAGGCGCCGGCTGCGCGCGGCGCCGACCGCGATGCCGAAGCCGAGGACGAGGGTGACGGCGACGGCGGCGACGACCTGGCTGAGCGTGTCCATCGACAGGTCCCACACGCCGAGCACTCCGATGGCGGCCATGGCCAGCACGGCGGTGAGCGCGGTGCGCCAGGTGCCGATGGTCCAGGCGAGGGCGGCGACGATCAGCAGCACCGCCCACCAGGGCAGCCCCAGGAGTCCGTCACGGAGCGGGTTGAGGACCCAGTTGGTGAAGTGGGCGGCCCAGTCGGCGGTGCCACCGATGACGGGGATCCCGGTGTAGAGGTGGTCGACCATCCAGTCCTTCGCGGTGTTGACCGGTTCCGCGATGGGGACGACACCGTCCTCGGGCCAGATCCGGCCGCCGGTGAAGCGGCCCACGACGGCGACGGCCGCGGCGATCAGCGCGGCGAGCCCCCAGCCGCGTGCCCCGCGCAGGGCGGCGGGACCGGTGGGTTCCGTGCCGATCCGCCGGCCTGCCGCCTCGGTCGTACGGTCCAGGACGACGGCCAGCAGCACGATCGGGATGCCCGCGGCGAGCGCGGCACCGACGTCGACGGAGGAGAGCGCCTGGTAGACGCGGTCGCCCAGGCCGCCGGCGCCGATGACGGACGCGATGACGGCCATGGACAGCGCCATCATGATGGTCTGATTGAGGCCGAGGAGCAGTTCCTTGCGGGCCAGCGGCAACCGCGCGCTGAGCAGTCGCTGGCGTCCGGTCGCGCCGAGCGAGGCGACGGCCTCCATGACACCGGGGTCGGCTCCGCGCAGTCCGAGCGCGGTGAGCCGCGCCATCGGAGGCGCCGCGTAGACGACGGTCGCGAGGACCGCACCGGGCACGCCGATGCCGAACACCAGCACGACGGGCAGCAGATAGGCGAAGGCGGGCAGCACCTGCATGGTGTCCAGGACGGGGCGCAGGACGCGGAACGTGCGGTCCGAGAGGCCCGCGGCGAGGCCGAGGAGCAGGCCGAGGACCACGGAGACGAGGACCGCGACGACCATCAGGGCCAGGGTCTGCATGGTGGGCACCCACATGCCGAGCAGCCCGCAGAGGAGGAAGGAGAGTCCGGCGGTCAGCGCGAGGCGCCATCCGGCGGTCCGCCAGGCGACGAGGGCGGCGACGGCGGTGACTCCGGCCCAGCCCAGGGCGAGCAGCGCGAGGTAGACCCCGCGCACCGACAGGACGACGGCGTTGCTGATGTAGCCGAAGAAGTACAGGAAGAGCGGGTGGCTGTCGCGGTTTCCGATGATCCAGTCGTTGACCTCGCCGAGCGGCCCGCTCAGGTCGACGGTCAGCGCGCCGGGCCAGACCCCGCCGCCCCAGCGGGCGTGTGCGAGGGGTACGGCGACGGCGGCGATCACCAGCAGTGACAGGATCTTGGCCAGGGCGGGCCGGTCCCGCAGGGCGGCCAGGGGCCGGCTCCCCGGAGGTCCCGAGGCGGTGCGGGTGGTGGCTTGGGCGGTGGCCATCAGACGGTCACCTCGCGGACTTCCGGGCCCCCGCCCGCACCGGCGACGACATCGAGCAGGCACGCGTGGTCGACGACTCCGACCAGCCTGCCGTCGTCCATGACCCGGGCGACGGGGTCGCCGGAGCGGGAGACGGCCTCGATGGCCTCGGAGACGGTGGCGCCGGGGCGGACGGCCGGTCCGCTTTCGCTCTCGCCCGCGGTCGGCGGCCGCATGGCGGTGGCGACGGTGAGGACCTGCTCGCGGGGGACGTCCCGGACGAACTCGCGTACGTAGTCGTCGGCGGGCGAGCCGACGATCTCCTCGGGAGTGCCCAGCTGGACGATGCCGCCGTCGCGCATCAGCGCGATGCGGGTGCCCAGGCGGAGCGCCTCGCTGAGGTCGTGGGTGATGAAGACCATGGTGCGGCCCTCCTCGCGGTGCAGCCGGACGACCTCGTCCTGCATCTCCCGCCGGATCAGCGGGTCCAGCGCGCTGAACGGTTCGTCGAAGAGCAGGACCGACGGGTCGACGGCGAGGGCGCGGGCCAGCCCGACACGCTGCTGCTGACCGCCGGACAGCTGGGCGGGGCGGCGGTCCTCGAGTCCGGCGAGGCCGACCTTCTCGACCAGTTCGGCGGCCTTGGCGCGCCGTTCGGCCTTGCCGAGGCCCTGGATCTCCAGGCCGTAGGCGACGTTGTCGAGCACGGTGCGGTGCGGCAGCAGCCCGAAGTGCTGGAAAACCATCGCGGCGCGGTGGCGGCGCAGTTCGCGCAGCCGGTTGGTGTCCATGGCCAGGACGTCCTCGCCGTCGATCGCCAGGGTGCCGCTGGTGGGTTCGATGAGCCGGGTCAGACAGCGTACGAGGGTGGACTTGCCGGAACCCGACAGGCCCATGACGACGAAGACCTCGCCCTTCTCGACGTCGAAGGAGACGTCGCGCACCGCGGCGGTGCAGCCGGTGCGTTCGCGGAGTTCCGCGGCGGGCAGATCGGCGAGTTCGCTGCCGGGGATCCGGTCGGCCCTGGGGCCGAAGACCTTCCAGAGGTTCTTGACGCTGAACACGGGGTCACTGGCCATCGCAGGGGTACTGGCTTCGCTCATCGGACATCGCCTCCGGTGGTCGGGGTCGCACGGAGCAGTTCGGCGCACTTCTCGCCCACCATCAGGACGCCGATCATGGGGTTCACGGCGGGCATGGTCGGGAAGACGGACGCGTCGGCGATCCGGATGCCCTTCAGGCCCTGGATCCGCAACTGCGGGTCGACGACGGCCTCCGGGTCGCCCTCGGCGCCCATCCGGCAGGTTCCGGCCGGGTGGTAGACGGTGTGCGCGACCTTGCGGGCGTACTCGCTGATGTCCTCGTCGGACGTGACCTCGGGGCCGGGGCACACCTCGCGCTTGAGCCAGTGGGCCAGCGGTTCGGTCTTCGCTATCTCGCGGGCGAGCTTGATGCCGTCGACCAGGGTGCGGCCGTCGTGGTCGTCCTCGTCGGTGAAGTAGCGGAAGTCCAGGGCGGGCTTGACCTCGGGGTCGGCGCTCGTCAGGTAAAGCCGGCCGCGGCTGCGCGGCTTGGGGATGTTCGGGGTCATCGACACCCCGTGCTCGGGCTTCTCGTAGCCGAGGCGCTCCGGGTTGTCGGTGAAGGGGATCTGGTAGAAGTGGAACATCAGGTCGGGGCCCCTGGATCCGGGGTCGCGGCGTACGAAGAGGCCCGCGTCGGAGTCCATGGCGGAGTTCTCCGGGATGGGCCCGTCGGTCTCCCAGACGATGACCGACTCGGGGTGGTCGAGCAGGTTCTCGCCGACGCCCGGCGCGTCGTGGACGACGGGGATGCCGAGCGCGCTGAGGTCCTCGGCCGGTCCGACGCCGGAGTGCATCAGCAGCCGCGGGGTGTCCACGGCGCCCGCGCAGACGATCACCTCGCGCGTGGCGCGCAGGAGCGTCTCCACGCCGTCCTTGTCCCGGACGTGCACCCCGGTGGCCCGGTCGCCGTCGAACTCCAGGCGGTACGCCCATGTCTCCAGCAGGATCGAGAGGTTGGGGCGGTCACCGGCCTCGATGTGCGGATGCAGATAGGCGACCGACGCGGAGGAGCGCTTGTTGTTCTCCGGGTGGTAGGCCAGGTCGAAGAAGCCGACGCCGTCGTGGAAGGGCTTCTTGTTGAAGCTGTCCACGCGCGGGACCCCGGCGGCGGCCTGCGCGGCCTCGACGAAGTCGCGGGCGATGGCGTTCCGGTCCTTCTCGTCGACGGGCACGATGTTGTTGCGGAGCCGGTCGAAGTAGGGGTCCATCGCGGCGGCGTGCCAGCCTTCGGCCCCGGCCTCGGCCCATTCGTCCCAGTCGCCGGGCAGCGGCTTGAAGCTGATCAGCGTGTTGTGCGAGGAGCAGCCGCCGAGGACGCGGGCGCGGCTGTGCCGGATGTGGGAGTTGCCGCGGGGCTGTTCGGTGGTGGGGTAGTCGTAGTCGAGGTCGCCCCCGAGGAGACCGAGCCAGCGGCGGAGGGTGAGGACGTCGTCGCGGTCGATGTCGGTGGGACCGCCCTCGATGACGGTGACGGTGACGTCGGGGTCCTCGGTGAGCCGGGAGGCGATGACCGAACCTGCCGTACCGCCTCCGACGATCACGTAGTCGACGGGTTCGGGGCGTGCGGTGCTGGGGGACGGTGGCATCGGTCACTGCTCCTTCTGCAAGGTGCTTGCGTGTGCGTGGTACTGCGAACAGCCGGGCGGAGAGGGCTTGTTCGTTCAGCCGGCGAACCAGCGCTGGGGGCGCGGGTTGAGGTTCTGGTAGATGTGCTTGGACTCGCGGTACTCGGCGAGCCCGGTGGGGCCCAGTTCGCGGCCCGTGCCGGACTTGCCGAAGCCTCCCCACTCGGCCTGCGGGAGGTAGGGGTGGTAGTCGTTGATCCAGACGGTGCCGTGCCGCAGCCGGCCCGCGACGCGCCGGGCGCGGCCCGCGTCGGTGGTCCATACGGCGCCGGCGAGACCGTAATCGGTGTCGTTGGCCAGGGTGATGGCTTCTTCCTCGGTGCGGAAGGTCTCGACGGTGAGAATCGGGCCGAAGGTCTCCTCGCGGACGACCTTCATCTCGCGGTGGCAGCCGTCGAGGACGGTCGGCCGGTAGAAGTAACCGCTCGCGGGCCGGACGTCCGAGGGCTCCGGGCGTGCGCCGCCCGAGCGGACGACGGCGCCCTCCTCGCGGGCGGACGCCACGTACGCCTCGACCTTGGCGAGCTGCTGTGCGGAGACGAGCGGTCCGCACTCGACCCCGTCCACGGTGCCGCGGCCGAGCCGGATCGCGTCGGCGCGGCGGGCGAGTTCGGTGACGAAGCGGTCGCGGACGGACTCCTCGACGATGAGGCGGGCGCCGGCGGAGCAGACCTGGCCGCTGTGGAAGAAGGCGGCGTTCAGTGCCTGGTCGACGGTGGTGTCGAAGCCTTCGTCGGTGGCGCAGGCGTCGGCGAACACGACGTTGGGGTTCTTCCCGCCGAGCTCCAGGGCGACCTTCTTGACGGTGGGCGCGGCCGCCTGGGCGACCTTCGTGCCGCTGGCGAGTCCGCCGGTGAAGGAGACGAGGTCGACGTCGGGGTGTTCGGAGAGCCGTGCGCCGACGGGGTCACCGGCACCGGTGACGAGGTTGGCGGCGCCGTCGGGCAGTCCGGCCTCGGCGAGCAGCCGGATCAAGTGAACGGTGGAGAGCGGGGTGACCTCGCTGGGCTTGAGCACGAAGGTGTTGCCCGCGGCGAGGGCGGGGGCGATCTTCCAGCTGGCCTGGAGCAGCGGGTAGTTCCACGGGGCGATCAGGGCGCAGACGCCGACCGGCTCGTGCACGACGACGCTGTGCACGTCGGGGTCGCCCGCGTCGACGACCCGGCCGCCGCTCTCGTTCATGACGAGGTCGGCGAAGTAGCGGAAGGCATTGGTGACGTCGTCGACGTCGACGCGGCCCTCCTCCAGGGTCTTGCCGGTGTCGCGGCTCTCGGTGATCGCGATCTCCTCGCGGTCCCGCTGGAGGAGCCCGGCGACCCTGCGCAGCAGCTCGGCGCGTTCGGCGACGGGCCTGTGGGGCCAGGGGCCGTCGTCGAAGGCGCGGCGGGCGGCGGCCACGGCGGCGTCGGTGTCCTCGGTTCCGGCCTCGGAGACGCGGGCGAGCACGGTGGCGTCCGCCGGGTCGAGGATCTCGCGTGTCGCACCGGACCCGGCCGCACGCCAGGTGCCGTCGATGTGGAGGGTGTCCAGAGCGGCGGCGGGGTGCGCCGACGGGTGGGGAGCCGACATGTGGTGATCTGCCTTCCGTGCCTGATTGCTCCGCACCGGTCCGGCCGAGCACCTGAGCCGGTGGACCGGGGTCGGCACCAGCGATCTGAGTGCCTCCCCGATTCGGCGAGATGTATGCCGAGATATTCACTCTGGGTGAGACGGCTCACTTCGGGCGCTCGGCGACCGTCGTCGGCGGCGTCGCGGAGGGTGTGCGGCCGGGGTCTGTGCGTGACCGCGAAAGGGCGTGAACCGGCCCGCCCCGGTCAGCACGACCGGGGCGATCCAGGTGGAGCGGCGGGCCGGGGAGGCGGGGCCGTCGGAGCCCGCCCCTACACCGGGTCCGGCCCCTTCTCCGCCGCGTCGGCGGGCCCGGCGGCCTCCGCCAGGTCCGCGGTGGCCGGGGTCAGCAGACGTGCGAGGAAGGACCGGGTGCGGGCATGACCGGGCGCGCCGATCACCTGCTCCGGGGTCCCCTCCTCCACGATGACCCCTCCGTCCATGAAGACCACGCGGTCCGCGACCTCCCGGGCGAAGCTCATCTCATGGGTGACGACGAGCATCGTCATCCCTTCGTCGGCCAGCGAGCGCATCACGGCCAGGACGTCCCCCACCAGCTCCGGGTCGAGCGCGGAGGTGGGCTCGTCGAAGAGCATCAGTTCCGGGTCCATGGCCAGAGCCCGGGCGATGGCCACCCGCTGCTGCTGGCCGCCGGACAACTGTGCCGGGTAGGCGGATTCCTTGTCGGTCAGGCCCACCCGGGCCAGCCGATCGCGTGCGATCCGCGCCGCCTCCGCCTTGTCGCGCCCCAGTACGCGCCGCTGGGGGAGCGTCAGGTTCTCCAGCGCGGTGAGGTGCGGGAACAGGTTGAACGACTGGAAGACCATGCCGATCCGCCGGCGCACCTTGTCGATGTCCACGTCCGGGTCGGTGACTTCGGCGCCGCCCACCACGACCGTCCCCGACGTGGGCTCCTCCAGCAGGTTCACGCACCGAAGCAGCGTGGACTTGCCCGAACCGGACGGGCCGATGACGCACACCACCTCGCCCCGGGCCACGGAGAAGTCGATGCCCGCGAGCACCTCCAGCGTGCCGAACGACTTCCGCAGGCCCCGCACGTCGATCGCCGGACCTCCCCCCGCCGCCGCGCCGTCTGCCGTCGAGACCTCCTTCATCGCGGTCACCTCGCCTTCGCCGTACGCGCTTCGAGCCGCCGGACCAGGTGGCCGAGCGGCAGAGTGATGATCAGATAGCACAGACCGGCGATGAGGATCGGCGTCAGGCTGCGGTTCTGGTTGAGGGCGTCCCGGCCGAACTTGGCCAGTTCGTACTGGGAGAGCGACAGGCCCAGCAGGTACACCAGGGACGAGTCCTTGGTCAGCAGGATCAGCTCGTTGGTGAGTGGCGGGAGGACGATGCGCAGGGCCTGCGGGATGATGATGGACACCATGGCCCGGGTCTGCGACATGCCCAGCGAACGCGCCGCCTCCATCTGCCCCTTCGGGACCGCCTGGATCCCCGCCCGTATCGTCTCCGCCATGTAGGCGGCGCCGACGAGGCCGAGTGCCAGCATGACGGTCACGTACTGGTTGAGCGCCACCTGGAAGGCGAGCGGTACGCCGAAGCCGAGGGCGATGAAGACCAGCAGCGCGGGAACGCCGCGGAAGAACTCGATGTACGCGACGGCCAGCCAGCGGTACGGCGGGACGCGCGACAGTCTCATCAGTGCGAGCAGCAGCCCCGCGGCCAGTCCGAAACCGAAGCCGAGCAGGGTGTAGACCACGGTGTTGAGCAGGGCCGTGGTGATGATGTCAGGGAACTGTGCCTTGGCGACCTCGACGTCGAAGAACGCCCGTCGGATCTCACCCCAGTCGGCGGCCAGGGCGACGACGAGCAGTACGGCGGCGAGGACCGCGTACTGAGCGCCTCGGACGGCGCGGGTCCGTTGTCTGCGGGATAGGGACATCGGTAGCGGTTTCCTCACTTCTTGGGAGCGGCGGGGAACCACTTCTTGTAGATCCGGTCGTAACTGCCGTCGGATTTGGCGTCGGCGAGCACCGCGTCGATCTCCTTGCGCAGGGCGTCGTTTCCGGTGCGCACCCCGATGCCGTACTCCTCCCCCGTGTCGAACTCGGCGGTGACCTGGGTGTCCGGGTTCTTCCGTACGTACTCGAAGAGCACGCCGTTGTCGTTCACGGCGGCGTCGACCTGTCCGGTCTTCACGGCGGTGAGCAGCAGCGCCAGGTCCTCGAACTGCACGGTCGTCACGCCCTCGGCGTTCTTCTGTGCGTACGTCTCTCCCGTGGTGCCCTGCTGGACCCCGAGCTTCTTCCCCTTGAGGCTCGCCAGCGAGGTGAGGGAGGAACCCTTCTTGGCGATCAGGGCCTGTGTGGCGTCGAAGTAGCCGACGGAGAAGTCCAGGTTCTTCGCGCGCACCGGCGTGATCGTCATACCCGCCGCGGCCAGATCGCACTTGCGGGCGTTGAGGTCCTCGCCCGTCTGGATGCCCTCGAAGGGCGTGTCCACGATCTCCTGGGTGACCTCGAGCTTCTTGGCGACCAGATCGACGAGGTCCACGTCGAAGCCGACGACGGCGTCGCCCTTGCGCACCTGGAAGGGTTCGTACGGCAGGTGTGTGCAGGTGGTGAGCTTGCCCGGGGTCACCAGCTCCAGTTCAGTTCCGCCGGACGCGGAGGGCTTGGTGCTGGTGCAGCCCGTGAGTACGGCGACCGCGGTGAGGGTGGCGGTGAATATGACAGGCAGTGCGGAACGAGCGGACACGACGTCTCCAGAGTTTGTCCGGTCAACGACCCCACTTCGTCAGTGAGTTGCATTGATCTTGCCATCGGATGCGCCGGATCTCGCCTGTGGGGCCCGTGTTCCCGTGACCTGACGGTGCCGCAGAGGCCCGGCGCCTTCGCGCCGGACCTCTGCGGAGCTGCCTCGCCGCGCTCGGGCGGTCAGGCGGGGGACACGGTTCCGGTCCCCTCCCCCGCCGCCCCGGACTCCTCGACGACCACGCGGTAGGGGCGGTCCGTGCCCTCCGCCGTGACCTGTGTGCCCGAGTCGTCGCGTACGACGCGGAACGTCGCGGCCGGGCTGCCGGTCAGGTCAGGGACGGTGACCGTGCGCTCGTCCGGGCCCGCCCCGAAGACGCGCAGGGTCAGGCCCTCCAGCCAGTCCCCGTCCGGGCGCTGGTCGTCGGCGCCCCACGGGAGCACCGCACCGTCCCTGACCAGCAGGGGCAGACTGTCGAAGCCGTGCGTCTCGTGCCTCCAGCCTGGGCCGGTGACGCGCTCTCCCGTGAGCAGCGAGGTCCAGGTGCCCTCGGGGACGTAGTACTCGACCTCGCCGTCCTCCGTGAAGACCGGTGCGACCAGCAGGTCCGGTCCGAGCATGTACTGCCGGTCCAGGGTGCGGGAGGCGGGGTCGCCGGGGAACTCCGCGAGCATGGGCCGCATCATCGGGACACCCGTGCGGTGCGCCTCCACGGCCACCCCGTAGAGGTAGGGCATGAGCCGGTGCTTGAGCAGGGTGAACTTCCGCGCCACGTCGACGGCTTCCTCACCGAACTCCCACGGCACGCGGTAGGAGACGTTGCCGTGGAGCCGGCTGTGCGAGGAGAGCAGGCCGAAGGCGAGCCAGCGTTTGAAGACCGCGGGGTCGGGCGTGCCCTCGAAGCCGCCGATGTCGTGGCTCCAGAAGCCGAACCCGGACAGGCTCAGGGACAGCCCGCCGCGCAGCGACTCCGCCATCGCCGTGAACGAGGCGAAGCAGTCGCCGCCCCAGTGCACCGGGAACTGCTGGCCGCCCGCCGTCGCCGACCGGGCGAACAGCACCGCCTCCCCCGCGCCCCGCTCCCTCTCCAGCAGCTCGAAGACGGTGCGGTTGTAGATCTGCGCGTAGTAGTTGTGCATCCGCTCCGGGTCGGAGCCGTCGTGCCAGACGACGTCCGTCGGGATGCGCTCGCCGAAGTCCGTCTTGAAGCAGTCGACGCCCTGGTCGAGCAGGGCCCGCAGCTTGTCGTCGTACCAGGCCCGGGCGGCCGGGTTGGTGAAGTCGACCAGCGCCATGCCCGGCTGCCAAAGGTCCCACTGCCAGATGTCGCCGTTGGCCCGGCGGACCAGGTAGCCGTGTTCGGCGCCCTCGGCGAACAGGGCCGACTTCTGGGCGATGTAGGGATTGATCCACATGGAGACGCGCAGGCCACGTTCCTTGAGGCGGGCCAGCATCCCCTCCGGGTCGGGGAAGACCTCGGGGTCCCAGAGGAAGTCCGACCACTGGTATTCGCGCATCCAGAAGCAGTCGAAGTGGAAGACGCTCAGCGGGATGCCGCGCTCGGCCATGCCGTCCACGAAGGAGGTGACGGTCTCCTCGTCGTACGACGTGCAGAAGGACGTGGTCAGCCAGAGCCCGAACGACCAGGCAGGCGGCAGCGCGGGCCGGCCGGTCAGGGCCGTGTAGCGGGACAGGACGTCCTTCGGGGTCGGGCCGGCGACGACGTAGTACTCGATCGACTGGTCCTCGACGCTGAACTGCACCTGTCCGACGGACTCCGAGCCGACCTCGAAGGAGACCTTGCCGGGGTGGTTGACGAAGACGCCGTACCCGCGCGAGGACAGGTAGAACGGGATGTTCTTGTAGGCCAGTTCGCTGCTGGTGCCGCCGTCTGCCTGCCAGATGTCGACGGTCTGGCCGTTCTTCACGTACGGGGTGAAGCGCTCACCGAGGCCGTAGACGTTCTCGCCGACGTCCAGGGCGAGTTGGGCGATCATGTGGTGGACGCCGTCGGGCGTGGTCGCGAATGCCGTCCCCTTCGGGTCCACCCGGGTGAGGCGCTTCCCGTCGCCGTCGAGGAAGGTGATGCCCCAGGGCCCGTCGCCGTCCATCCGCAACGTCAGTGGTCCGCTGGTGAGTTCGGTGACCGCACCGTCCCGGCGGGTGGTGGCGACAGGGGCCGCGGTGTCATCCGCGAGCAGCGCGAAGTCCGGCCCGCGACGGGCCTTCCCGGCGTGATGGGTGGTGCGGACGCCGATGACGCCCTCGGCCGGGGAGAAGCATTCGACCGTGATCAGCGGGGTGTTGAGCGTGTCCCCTCGCGCCGCGACACGCTTGACCGCCGCGTACGCCGTGAACCGGTCGTCATCGACCCGCAGATCGCGGATCTCGGTGGCGTAGGACGCGCGGACGCCCTCACGCATCAGCCAGAAGCCGTCGGTGAACCTCATGCGGACTCCTTTCCGGGGACGACGTCGATGCGGGCGAGGCGCACGGCCCCGGTGAGGCCGATGCGCAGTTCCTGCACTCCGCGGAGGTCGACCGCGACTTCCACGGTGCGGTAGGAGTACGGGCCACCGGTGTCCGGGAACTGGATCAGGGAGTTGTGCCCGGCCGCGCTGACGGTGACACGCCCCTCCCCCGAGACCTGAAACGCCAGTGCTCGCACGCCGTCGCCGAAGTCGCAGGCCCGGTAGACGAGACGCCCCTCGTCGTCGGCGGAGGCGGGCGCCACGGCGTCGCCCTCCGTCTTCGTCCGGTCCACGAGCTCCGTGCCCTGCTGCCGGTCGTAGTCGGCTGCCTCGATGCCTCGCTCCGTCACCGGCCGGGGGCCGAGCGCCTCGCCGCCCACCTCGGTCGTTGCGGTGAGGCGGATGTCGGCGCTGGACGCGCCCGCGAGGATCTCGTAGCCGCCCGGCTCGACGGCCCACCGGCCGTGCGCCACGTTCCAGTGCCCCAACTCCTCCAACGGGACGGTGAATTCGACGCTCCGGGCCGCGCCGGGCGCCAGGTGCACGCGGCGGTGGCCGACCAGCTTGCGCAGCGGCAGGTCCGAGGGGTCGCCGAGCCCGGGGAGCCGACGCCCCAGCCCTTCGGGGGCGGGCTCGTCCGCCTCGGCCGGGCCGGCCGCGCGGACGTAGACCTGGGCCACCTCGTCGGCAGCCGTCGTCCCGTCGTTGGTGATCGTCAACGACACCCTCAGCTGATCGCCGTCGGCCTCGGCCCGCAGCCCGGAGTAGGTGAAGTCGGCGTATCCGAGGCCGTGTCCGAACGGGAAGAGGGGGGTGCCGCGGAAATAGAGGTACGTCTGCCGGGAGCCGATGACGTCGTAGTCGAACAGGCCGGGCAGGTCGTCGTCGCTCGCGTACCAGGTCTGCGGCAGGCGCCCGGCCGGGGACACGTCTCCGGCGAGGACGCGTGCGAGAGCCGTACCCGCGGCCTGGCCGCCGTGCGCCGTCCAGAGCAGCGCCGGCAGTGCGGCGGCCGCGTCGACGACGGCGTACGGATAGGCGGACGACAGGACGAGGACCGTACGCGGGTTGGCGGCGTGGGCCGCGCGCCACAGCCGGTCCTGCTGGGCCGGGAGGGCGAGGGTGGTGCGGTCCTCCGTCTCGCGGCCGTTGATGTGGGGGTCGTTGCCCGCGACGACGATCACGGTGTCGGCGGCCGCGGCGACCCGGGCCACGGCGTCCGCGCCGTACTCGACGGTCTCGGACTGGAAGACCGTGGCGTCGTCCCGGGAGATCTTCTCGCCGGACACGGCAACCTTCGCGCCGTCGGCGGCGACAGAGACGTACCCACCGGTCCCGATGTGCAGAAGGCGGTGCCCGCCGTCGTGTCCTTCCACCGCTTCAAGGCGGAACGTCTCCTGGACGACCCAGCCGCCCGGCTCGTCCGCGGAGGCCCTGACGTATCCGTCGTCGGCCACGGAGAGGTACAGCCCCTCGTCGGTGCGCAGGGTGAGGACACCCTCGCCCCAGTCGACGAGTGCGAGTTCGGTGGCCTCGTCGCCGCAGGTCAGCGGGGGCAGGTCGGTGCGGCCGGCGAGGAGCGCGGGGTCGAGGGCGCCTTCCGCGCCTCGCGCCTCCCCGTCCGTCGCCCCGTCGGCCGCGGGCACCTGGAGCCAGCCCTCGGAGGTCTTCAGCCGGACCCGGTCCACGCCCTCGGCGTGGAGGACGTTCTCGGCGCCGTACCGCTCGCGCAAGCCGTCGAGCGGGGTCGAGCGGTGCATGAGGGTGCCGCTGTACCAGTCGAGCTTGCAGTCGTCGGCGAGCAGCCCGACCACCGCGACGGTGCGTCCCTGCCCGGGTGTCAGGGGCAGCAGTCCGTCGTTCTTGAGGAGCACGACCGCCTGCTCCGCCGCTTCGAGGGCGAGCGCGCGGTGTTCCTCGGTGTCCAGGTCGTCCACCTGGGCGTACGGGTCGAGTTCCGGGTCGAACTCACCGAGCGCGAAGCGCATGGCGAGCAGCCGGCGGACCGCCGTGTCGATGTCGCTCTCGTCGAGGAGCCCCTTGGCGAGCGCGTCACGGATGCGGCCGGTCATGACCGTGGAGTCCGTGCCGTGGTCGGTGAAGCTGTCGACGCCCGCCTTCAGGGCGGCCGCGGTCGCCTCTTCGTGGGTGTCGAAGTAGTGCTCGGAATCGACCAGGTTGGAGGGCGCTCCGGCGTCCGAGCAGACGACGAGCGGCTGGTCGGTCCAGCTCCGCAGGTGCTGCTCGAGGAGGGGCGAGACGTGGTTGGGGCGCCCGTTGACGAGGTTGTAGGCGGGCATGACTCCGGCCACGGCCCCGGCCCGTACCGCGTCGCGGAAGGCCCGCAGGTCGTACTCGTGCAGGACGCGCGGGCGGACCGAGGAGGAGGCGGTGTCGCGGTCGGTCTCGTTGTTGTGCGCGAGCCAGTGCTTGAGCACGGGCGCGGTGCGCCAGTAGTGCGGGTCGTCCCCGCGCAGGCCCCGGGTGTAGGCGACGGCGATGGCGGAGGTGAGGGCCGGGTCCTCGGAGTACCCCTCCTCGCCACGGCCCCACAGCGGGTGGCGCAGCAGGTTCACCGTCGGCGCCCAGACGTTGAGCCCGACGCGGTCGTCCTGGGCGCGCTTGGCCCGCACCTCGTTGCCGACGGCTTCGCCGACACGGCGGACCAGGTCGTCGTTCCAGGTGGCTCCGAGGCCGACGGCCTGCGGGAAGACGGTGGCGGGGCCCATCCAGGCGACCCCGTGCAGGGCCTCCTGTCCGGTACGGAACGGGCCGAGCCCGAGCCGCTCCACCGCTGGGGCGAACTGGTGCAGCATCGCGATCCGCTCGTCGAGCGTGAGCCGTCCGAGCAGGTCGTCGGTGCGCCGGGAGAAGGGCAGCTGCGGGTCGCGGAAGGGAAGCGGATGGTCCGTCACGTGCGGGTCCCCTTGGAGAGGTGGGAGGTTTTCCGGTCTGCTCGCGCCGAAGGAGAGTCCGACGCGCGGGAAAGATCTTTCGAAGCGCTTCGATGCTCTGCGGCGTACCCCGCGGGTGTCAAGGGTCCGGTCGCCGCAAAGAGGTCCATGTGGACGTATCGAAGCCGCGTCGCCCCGGGAAACGGTTCGGAAACAGGTCGGAGGAATCTCGAAACGAACTCTTGTGCGGCCGGGACCCTTCACTTAATCTCGCTGCAACATCGAAGCGCTTCGACGAGGCAGCCCGTTGACCGCTTCAGCTCAGCCGGTGCAGTTCCACCGGCTCGGCCGGTAACGCCCCCCTACCTCAGACACAGGGCCGAGCGGCAGTCGCCGCCGCGGGCCGTCCTGTTGCACCACGAAGGGTTGACGCAATGACGCCGAACTCCCCCTCCGCTCCCAGCCGGAGACGATTCCTCGCCTCCTCCGTGGTCGTCGCCGCAGCCGTCGGCGGGGGGATGCCGCTCCTCGCCGCCTGCGGCGGCGGATCCGGCGGTGCGAAGAACGAGGGCACGACCACGGGCAAGAAGCTGAAGGACATCCTTCCGTCCTACGTGCCCTCCGAGGCGGTCACCCCGGACATCCCGAGCAAGAACGGTTCCGCGGCCGGCTTCACCACCGCGCTCCCGGCCGACAAGCTCGCGGTGTCCGTGCCGAAGAAGCTGGGCCAGGGCAGCGAGCTGCGGGTCATGGCACCGCTGTGGGGCACGTCGCCGGGTGAGGGCAACCCGTACTGGAAGGCGATGGACGAGGCGGCCGGCGTCACCGTCAAGTGGCAGAACCAGGACGGCAACGTCTACGGCCAGAAGCTCGGCGCGGTGCTCGCCTCCAGTGACATCCCCGATGCGGTCGTCGTCCCCGGCTGGGAGCTGGGCGGCAAGATACCGAGCGCCATCGCCAACAAGTTCGCCGACCTCGGCCCCTACCTCTCCGGTGACAAGGTCAAGGACTACCCGAACCTGGCGGCCATCCCCACCGGCGCCTGGCAGCGGGCGATCTTCGCCGGCAAGCTGCGCGGTCTCCCCATGCCCGCGGAGGCGACTCCGAACATCACCCCCTTCTACCGCGCGGACATCTTCGAGGAGAAGGGCTACGAGGTCCCGACCACCACGCAGGAGTTCTACGACCTCTGCAAGGAGATCAACGCCCCGAAGAGCAAGGTGTGGGCGTGCAGCGACATGACGTGGTCGGCGTTCGTCTTCTTCGGGGTGCTGCCGGAGAAGCCGTACTACTGGAAGCTCGTCGACGGCAAGCTGGTCAACCGCTACGAGACCGACGAGTACCTCGAGGCGCTGGAGTGGTCGCGCTCGCTGTACTCGGCGGGCTTCGTGCACCCGGACGCCAAGGCCGAGACGGGTGACATGCGGACCACGTTCTCCTCGGGGAACGTCCTCATGTACAACGCGGACATCTCCGACTGGTACGCCGCCACCGCTGTCCAGCGCCTCGACAAGCCGGAGTTCCGGATGGGGGCGATGGACTTCTTCGCCGCCGCCGGCGGTGACCCGGTCATCTACGAGGCGTCGCCCTCCAACATCTGGTGCTTCGTCAACAAGAACGCCGACAAGAAGACCATCCAGGACGTCCTCGCCCTCGCCAACTACACGGCCGCCCCCTACGGGACCAAGGAGCAGCGCCTGAAGGCCTACGGCCTGGAAGGCACGCACCACACCCTCAAGGACGGCGTCCTCGTCAAGACGGAGCAGGGCAACAACCAGGTCTTCGCCACCTACGAGTACGTGGCCTCCCCGGCCCCCTTCCGCGCCTACCCGGACTTCCCGGACGTCGCCAAGGGTGTCATCGAGTGGCAGCAGCGTCAGGGCGCGCACCTCAGGAAGCCCCTGTTCCACGGCATGCAGATCCAGGAGCCGACCCGCTTCACCGAGCTCAACGCACAGTTCGAGGACCTCGAGAAGGACATCGTGCGCGGCCGCAAGAAGGTCGGCGACATGCAGCAGGCCGTCTCCGACTGGAAGACCAAGGGCGGGGACAAGCTCCGCGACTGGTACAAGAAGCTGCTCGACGAGACCGGTGAGTCGGCCTCCTGACATGTCACTGAGCACAGACGACCGGCGCGCGCAGGATTCACGGACGCCGCCGGTCAAGACGAAGGCGGCGGCCGGTGACCGGCCCGTCACCAAGGAAATGCCGCTGCGTCACCGGCTGCGCCGGGACCGCACGCTGATCCTGATGACGCTGCCGGCGATGATCCTGCTGCTGGTCTTCGCGTACATCCCCCTGGCGGGGAACGTCGTGGCGTTCCAGGACTACGACCCGTACATCGCCGACAACGCGTTCCAGGCGATCGCCCAGAGCCCGTGGGTCGGGTTCGAGTGGTTCCAGCAGATGGTGAACGACCGGCTGTTCTGGTCGGCGCTGCGGAACACCCTGACGATCTTCCTCCTGCAGCTGACGCTGTTCTTCCCGGTGCCGATCCTGCTCGCGCTGTTCATCAACAGCTTCGTGCGGCCCCGGGTCCGGGCGGTGGCGCAGGCGATCCTCTACCTGCCGCACTTCTTCTCCTGGGTCCTGGTCGTCACGGTGTTCCAGCAGATGTTCGGCGGCGCCGGACTGATCGCGCAGACACTGCGGGAGAACGGTCATGAGGGCTTCGACCTGATGACCGACCCCGGCCTGTTCAAGTTCCTGATCACCTTCGAGATGATCTGGAAGGACGCCGGCTGGGGCGTCATCGTCTTCCTCGCCGCCCTCGCGGCGGTGAGTCCCGACCTCTACGAGGCGAGCGCCATGGACGGCGCGAACCGGTGGCGCCGGATGTGGCACATCACCCTGCCCGCCCTGCGCCCCGTCGTCGCCCTGCTGCTCGTGCTCCAGGTCGGCAACGCGCTGACCGTCGGCTTCGAGCAGATCCTGCTCCAGCGCACGGCGGTCGGCCCGGGGGCGTCCGAGGTGCTGGACACCTACGTCTGGAACGTCGGCATCACCAACGGTGGATTCAGCTACGCGGCGGCCGTCGGGATCATCAAGGGAATCTTCGGTCTGCTGCTGGTCCTCGGGGCCAACAAGGTCGCCCATCTCATGGGTGAGCAGGGGGTGTACAAGAAGTGAGCAGCCTGCTCTCCGGCCTGACCGGCTTGGGCGGTGTGAAGCCGGGAACCCGCGGCCGCCTGCGTCCCGTGTGGGAGGAGGAGCCGTCGAAGGCCGGCCTCGCCTCCAAGGGTGTGGTGATGGTCCTGATCTGCCTGGCCGTCCTCTTCCCGCTCTGGGTCGTGATCGTCACCAGTCTGTCCTCGGTGAAGACCATCACCGAGGCCGGCGGACTGGTGGTGATCCCGCGCGGCGTCACCTTCGTCGCCTACCAGGAGCTCCTGGGCGGCGGCCAGGTCACCCGCGCGGCTCTCATCAGCGTCTGTGTGACCGTGGTCGGGACCCTGTTCAGCATGACCGTCTCGATCCTGTGCGCCTACGGACTCTCGCGTACCGGTTCCGTGCTGCACCGCCCGTTGCTGATCTTCATGCTGGCCACGATGTTCTTCGGCGCGGGACTGATCCCGACCTACCTCGTGGTGCAGGGCCTCGGTCTCACGGACTCCTACCTGGCGCTGATCCTGCCGAGCGCGCTGAACGTCTTCAACATCCTGGTCCTGCGGGCGTTCTTCATGAGTACGGCGCAGGAGCTCGTCGAGAGCGCCCGCATCGACGGCGCGGGCGACTTCCGCATCCTGTGGCAGATCGTCATGCCGCTGTCCCGCGCGGTCATCGCCGTGATCACGCTGTTCTACGCGGTGGGCTACTGGAGCGCCTGGTTCAACGCGTCGATCTACATCAGCGACCCGGACATGCTGCCGCTGCAGAACGTGATGAACCAGCTGGTGCTCAAGCAGGAGCGGCCCACCGGCCTCACCCAGGTCATCAACACCGGTCACCTGTCGCTGCTCGCCGTGCAGATGGCGGTCATGGTGCTGGCGCTGGTCCCGGTCGCGTTCCTGTCGCCGTTCGTCCAGAAACACTTCAAGGAAGGCATGCTCACCGGCGCCGTCAAGGGCTGAACCGCCGCACCCGTCCCGCACGTCCCGCACTCCCCCACCGGAGGGTCCCCGTCATGCGCGCTTCGTCCGTCCCACAGCCGGAACCCGCCTCGCGTCCCCGGCGCCGGACCGTCCTGGCCGGTGCGGCGGTGGCCGCGGCCTCGGCGTCGGCGCTCCCGGCGGCGGGGGCCACGGCGGCCTCCCGGCGGCCGGCGAAGTCCGAGCCGTACCGCTGGCGCACCGCCGCCATCGGCGGGACGGGCTTCGTGACGGGCCTCCTGTTCCATCCGGCCGTGCGGGGTCTCGCCTACGCCCGCACGGACATCGGGGGCGCCTACCGGTGGGACGACCGGAGGTCACGGTGGACGGCCCTCACCGACCACATCGGGTGGGACGACTGGAATCTGCTGGGCGTCGAGGCGATGGCGGTCGATCCGGCGCACCCGGACCGGCTGTACCTGGCACTCGGCACGTACTCCCAGGAGTGGGCGTCCCCGGGAGCGGTCCTGCGGTCCGAGGACCGCGGGGCGACCTGGGCGCGTACGGACCTCACCGTGCGTCTCGGGGCCAACGAGGACGGCCGGGGCTGCGGCGAACGGCTCCTGGTCGATCCCCGCGACAGCGGGACGCTCTGGCTCGGCACGCGCCACGACGGGCTGCTGCGCTCCCGGGACCGGGGGGCCACCTGGGCCGTCGACACCTCCTTCCCGGCCACGGCGTCCGCGGCCGGGCAGGGCGTCACCCTGCTGGTGGCGGCGGGCCGCACGGTGTACGCGGGCTGGGGAGACGGCCCCACCGCTCTCCACCGTACGAACGCCACCGGCGGCTGGGAGGCCGTCCCCGGGCAGCCGTCCGCCGGCGCGGCGACGAAGGTGCCGGTCCGCGCGGCGTACGACGCGGGCAGCCGTGCGCTGTACGTGACGTACGCGGACGGGCCGGGCCCGAACAACCAGGCCGACGGTTCGGTGCACCGCCTCGACACGGTGTCCGGTGCCTGGACCGACGTGACCCCCGTGGCCCCGGGTGACGGCGACGCGTTCGGGTACGGCGGGGTCGCCGTCGACGCCGCCCGGCCGGGCACGGTCGTCGTCTCCACGAACAACCGCTGGGGGCCGGTGGACACCCTGTTCCGGTCCACGGACGGCGGGGCGAGCTGGACCTCGCTCAAGGACACGGCCGTACTGGACGTGTCGGAGACCCCGTATCTGAAGTGGGGCGGGGAGCCCAAGTTCGGCTGGTGGATCCAGGCCGTCGCACTCGACCCGTACGACTCGCGGCACCTCCTGTACGGCACCGGCGCCACGGTCTTCGGGACCCGCGACCTGGTGCACTGGGCGCCGGAGATCCGAGGTCTGGAGGAGTCGGCGGTGCGACAGCTCGTCGCGCCCCCTTCGGGTGCCCGGCTGCTCAGTGGTCTGGGGGACGTCGGAGTCATGCGCCACGACTCCCTCACGGCGTCCCCGTCACGCGGTATGGCGACGGACCCGGTGTTCGGCACGGCGACCGGACTGGCCCTCGCCACCCTGAAGCCGTCGTACGTCGTGCGGACCGGCTGGCCGTCGGGCTCCGACCGGGCCGGCGCGTACTCCCTCGACGGCGGGGCGAGTTGGCGGCCCTTCGCCTCCCAGCCCGCGATCGCCCCCTCCGCTCCAGGCCCGGTGGCGGTCTCCGCCGACGGCGAGACGCTGCTGTGGTCGTTCGTCCACTGGGACGGCACGAAGTACGCGGCGCACCGCTCGACGGACGGCGGCGCCACATGGGCCGAGGTCACCACCTTCCCCGAGGGCGCCACTCCGGTCTCGGATCCGCTCGACCCGAGGCGCTTCTACGCGTACGACACGGACACCGGGGTGGTCCTCCTCTCCACGGACCGGGGGGCGACGTTCACCGAGGGCGCGAAGGGGCTTCCCTCGGGGGACGTGCAGTTCCGCGTCTCGGCGGCACCGGGGCGCTCCGGCGACCTCTGGCTGTCCGCCAAGGACGAAGGACTGCTGCGCTCCACGGACGGCGGTCGCACGTTCACGCGGGTGGCCGGCTGCCAGGCCTCGCACGCCCTCGGGTTCGGCAAGGCCGCCCCGTCGAAGGGGCGGGCCGGCTACCCGGCGGTCTTCCAGACCGGGCGGGTTGCCGCCACGTACGACGGCGTGGCCGTGCTCCGCTCCGACGACGCGGGCGCGACCTGGGTCCGCATCAACGACGACGCCCACCGGTGGGGGTGGACCGGCGAGGTCGTCACCGGCGACCCCCGCGTCCACGGCCGTGTCTATCTGGGCACCAACGGCCGTGGCATCCAGTACGCAGATCCCCAGTAGAGGAACGAGATCCATGCCGTCCCTGCACGACGCCGCCCGTGGCCGCATCCTCTTCGGAGGCGACTACAACCCCGAGCAGTGGCCCGAGGAGGTATGGGCCGACGACGTCCGGCTGATGAAGGAAGCCGGGGTCAACACCGTCACCGTCGGCGTCTTCTCCTGGGCGATGATCGAACCCCGGCCGGGCGCGCGGGAGTTCGGCTGGCTGGACCGGCTCATGGACCTCCTGGCCGCCAACGGGATAGGCGTCGTGCTCGCCACACCGACGTCCTCGCCCCCGCCGTGGATGGGAGCGCTCCACCCGGAGACGCTGCCCCGCACCGAGGACGGGGCGGTCGTCAACTACGGTTCCCGGCAGCACTTCTGCCCGAGCTCCCCGGTGTACCGGCGCTATGCGGCCGCCCTCACCGAGGACCTCGCGGCACGGTACGCGGACCATCCGGCGCTCACCGTGTGGCACATCAACAACGAGTACTGCACCCACTGCTGGTGCGACGAGACCGCCGCCCACTTCCGTCGCTGGCTGGCGTCCCGTCACACCACCCTGGAAGCGCTCAACGACGCCTGGGGCACGGCGTTCTGGAGCCAGCGCTACGACACGTGGACGGAGATCCTGCCTCCGCGCCGGGCGCAGTACATTCGCAACCCCGCACAGGAGCTGGACTTCAAGCGGTTCACCTCCGACGCCCTGCTGGAGTGCTACACCTCCGAACGGGACATCGTCGCCCGGCACACCCCGCACATCCCGGTGACGACCAACTTCATGCCGCTGTGGTCGGGCCAGGACGCCTGGGCCTGGGCGGAGCAGGAGGACATCGTCTCCGTCGACGTCTACCCGGATCCGGCAGACCCGCACGGCGGCCAGTACAACGCGATGCTGGCCGACATGACGCGCTCCCAGGCGCGCGGCCCGTGGATGGTGATGGAACAGGCCGCCGGGGCGGTGAACTGGCGTGACGTCAACCACCCCAAGCCGGCCGGTCTCAACCGGCTGTGGTCTCTGCAGGCCGTGGCCAGGGGCGCGGACGCCGTCTGCTACTTCCAGTGGCGGCAGTCCCGGCAGGGCGCCGAGAAGTTCCACTCCGGGATGCTGAGCCACGCGGGCGAGGAGGGCCGCACGTTCCGGGAGGTCAGGCGCATCGGCTCCGAACTCGCACTCGTCGGGGCCGAGGTGAGCGGCACCGGGGTGTCCGCCGAGGTCGCGGTGCTCCACGACTGGGACGCCTGGTGGTCGAGCACCCAGCAGGGCCGCCCGTCCTCCCTCGTCTCGTACACGGAACTCGTGCAGGCATGGCACCGTGGGCTGTGGGAGAGCGGGATCAGCACGGAGTTCGCCCGCCCGGGCGCCGACCTGAGCGCCTACCGCATGGTGCTCGTGCCGCAGCTCCAGCTCCTCGGCGACGCCGCCGTCGACAACCTCGTCGCGTACGCGCGCGGTGGCGGCACCCTGGTGTGCGGGTTCTTCACCGGCGTCACGGACGCGGACGACCGGATCAGGCCGGGCGGCATGGACGTCCGGCTGCGTGAGCTGTTCGGCATCCGTACGGTGCACGAGTGGTGGCCGCTGGACGCGGAGGCGACCGTGGAGTGCGACGGCTTCCGCGGCACCCTGTGGTCGGAGGAACTGGAGCCCGACGGCAGCGCGGAGACCGTGGCCGCGTACCGGGGCGGCGAGCTCGACGGGCTTCCGGCGGTGCTCCGCAAGGGCACCGCCTGGTACGTCTCGACGCTGCCCGGACCCGAGGCGCTGCGCGGCCTGCTCGGCCGGGCGGCGGCCGTGGCAGGGGTGCGCCCCGTGCTGGAGGGACTGCCCGCCGGGGTCGAGGCGGTGCGGCGCGGCGAGCTGCTGTTCCTGCTGAACCACGGCCGGTCCCGGGTCGCGGTGGAGCTGCCGGGCCGGTTCACCGACCTGCTCACGGGCGCCGGTACCGACGGCGGCCTGGAGCTGGACCGCTACGGCGTGGCCGTGCTCAGAGGCGTCTCAGCATGATCGACGGCACGTGGGAGCCCGGCCCCGCCACCCGCTGGGAGGACGCCTTCCTCAGCGGCAACGGCCGTCACGGGGCGATGGTGTACGGCGATCCGGCCGACGACCGGGTGATCGTCGACCACCACACCCTGGTGCGGCCCAACGGCAGCGAGAACCTCCGGGCGCCGGAGCTCGCCGACCGGCTCGGCCGGCTCCAGGACGCGCTGCTGTCCGGCGACACGAAGGCCGCGGAGGAGTTCGGCGCGGGAAGCCCGCTGGTGTGGGTACAGCCCTTCCACCCCGCGTTCCAGACACGGGTGCGCCGCACCCGCGGGCTCCACGAGGCGGTGGCCGGGTACCGGCGCGAGGTCGACTTCACCTCGGGTGAGGTGACCGCTTCGTACGAGGCGTGGCGCAGCGGTGTCTTCGTGTCGCGGGCCGACGACGTGGTCGTGCAGCACGTCACCGACCCGGGGCTGACCGCCGACGTCTTCCTGGACCACGTTCTGCCGGGCGCCCCGGCGCGGCTGGCGGTGGGGCGCTCCACGGTGCTGACCCCGGACGGCGCGCACCTGGCTCTGCGGGTGGGCTATCCGGGCGGTGGACTCGGCTACACGGGCGTCACCGTGGTGCGGGTGGACGGCGGAAAGGTCTTCGTGGCGGGCGAGGGCGTCCGGATCGAGGGGGCGCGGGGTCTCACCCTGACGACCCGCGTCGTCCGCGGCCCCGGCCGGCCGGAGCTCGGCGAGCTGTGGGCCGCGCTGCCCCGGGAGGACTACGCCACACTGCTGGAGCGCCACCGGCCGCTGCACCGGGCCGCGTACGGGCGTGCCTCTCTCTCGCTGCTGGACGCCGCGCCCGAGCGTGAGCTTTCCGGCAGCGAGCTGCTGCGTGACCCGACGTCCCCCGCGCTCCTGGAGAGGCTCTTCGCCGCGGGCCGCTACCACCTGCTGTCCTCCTCGGGGATGCTTCCGCCCCGGCTGACCGGCCTGTGGACCGGCGACTGGGACACCGCGTGGTCCGGAGCCTTCACCACGAACGCCAATCTGAACCTCCAGATCTCCTCCGCCGCGGCGGCCGGCCTCCCCGAGGTGACCGAGGCGCACGCGGCGCTGGTCGAGGGGCAGCTCGCCGACTGGCAGGACAACGCCCGGGCCCTCTTCGGGGCCAGGGGCATCGTCGCACCGTCCCACACGGACGGCGCCTCGGGGCACACCCGGCACTTCCAGCGCGCCTATCCGCTGCATCTGTGGACGGCGGGGGCGGACTGGCTGCTGCAGCCGCTGCTCGAGCACGCCGAGACCACGACGGGGACTCCGGACACAGGTCTGACGGACGCCCTCGTCCAGGCCGCCCTGTTCTACGAGGACTTCCTGAGCCGCGAGGACCCGGACGGACACCTGGCGGTCGTGCCCTCCTACTCCCCGGAGAACCGGCCGGCCAACGCGAGCTGGGGCACGGTGAACGCCACGATGGACATCGCGGCGGCCCACCACGCCCTGACGACGGCAGCCGAGCACGCGCCCGGGCACCCGTCCGCCGGTCTATGGCGGTCACTCGCGGCGCGGCTCCCGGCGTACCTGGTGAACGAGGACGGGGCGCTCGCCGAGTGGGCGTGGCCCGGTCTGCGGGAGACGTACGACCACCGTCACCTGAGCCACCTCTACCCGGTGTGGCCGCTGGACGCGATCAATCCGTACGACACCCCGGAGCTGGCCGCGGCGGCACATCGCGCGCTGGAGCTGCGCGGTTCGGAGAACGACTCCGCGCACGGGCACCTGCACCAGGCCCTGATCGCGGCCCGGCTGCGGGACGCGTCCCGGGTGTCGGCGGCGCTGGGCGCGGTGCTGGGCGGCGACTTCTTCCACGACTCGCTGATGAGCGCGCACTACCCGTCCCGGAACGTCTACAACGCCGACGCGGCCCACACGCTGCCGGCCGTCGTGATCGAGTCACTCGTCCAGTCGGCGCCCGGCCGTCTGGTGCTGCTGCCCGCCGTGCCGGCCGCGTACCGGGCCGGTGAACTGCGGGGAGTGCGCACCCGGTTCGGCGCGCACCTGGACCTGCGGTGGTCCGAGGACGGTGCCACCGCCGTGCTGCGTCCCACCCGCGACGCCCTCGTCGACCTGCGTACGGGCGACGGGCTCGCCCTCACCGAGACCTCGGCCGGAAACCCCCCGGCTCCGCTGGAGCTGACGGCCGGCGTGGACCGCGTCCTCACCCTGGGGCCGCGGTAGCAGTCCTCCATCCCCACATGGAAGGAACACCCCATGGCACGATCCACCCTGACCCGGCTGCTGCCGGCCACCGCGGCAGCAGTGGCCGCGCTCATCGGCTTCGCGGCGGCGCCCGCCCACGCCGCGATCTGGACGTCGTCGGAGCAGTGGGGCAACTACACCACGTCCGACGGGTACATCCTCTACAACAACATCTGGGGCTCCGGAGCGGGCACCCAGAGCATCTGGGCCAACTCGTCGAGCAACTGGGGCGTGACGGCGAACCACCCGAACACCGGCGGGATCAAGTCGTACCCGAACGCCAAGAAGACCGTGAACAAGCCGATCACGTCGCTCTCCTCGCTGACCAGCACGTACAACGTGACGGTCCCGTCGTCCGGCGCGTACAACACGTCGTACGACATCTGGGACACGGACTACGACTACGAGGTGATGCTCTGGGTGAACTACAACGGCGCTGTCGGCCCCCTCGGCACGGCGCAGGGAACGGTCACGCTCGGCGGGCACACCTGGGCCGTCTACAAGGGCAGCAACGGCGCCAACGAGGTCTTCTCGTTCCTGCGGACCTCGGACTCGTCCTCCGGCACCGTGAACATCCTGCCGATCCTGAAGTGGATCAAGGACACCAAGGGCTGGTGGGGCAACGAGACCATCGGTGACGTCCAGTTCGGATACGAGATCACCTCGTCGTCCGGCGGCCTGAACTTCACGACCAACGGGTTCGGCGTCTCGTCGAGCTGATCCCCGCGGCGACGGGCCGGGGTGTCCCCGGCCCGTCGCCGTGCGGTGTCCCTCAGCTCCCGGCCAGCCAGCGGGCGGTCCGCGTCCAGTGCTCGAAAGGCGAGGCGTCCAGCAGGGCCGCGAGCCGCTCGGGGCGTGCCAGCAGCCGGCGGTCGCCCGGGTACAGCGCCGTGTGCGCCAGCAGCCAGCCGGACAACGCGTGCCGGTCGAGGGGGCTCGCACCGCCCAGCTGCTCCCCGTACGCCGCCCTCGCCGCTTCCGGATCCCCCGCGACCAGAAGTTCGTCGGCCGTGGTGGCCCCGCCCGCCGTGGACGCGGACAGCTGGTAGAGGCGCGCGCGGTCGTCGTGCCAGTACGCACGGCCCGGGTCCGGCACGATCAGCGGCTCACCGCTCGGCGAAGGGGCGGTGCCCGTCCGCAGGGCCTTGAGCAGGGCGTCCCGGTCGTCCTCGCCGCAGCGCAGGTTGCGCAGCCGCCACTCCACCCGATGGCTGACCGCCGCCGCCCGGGCCCTGGCCACGGTCGCGGGTTCCAGCGGCTCCCTCAGCCAGCCGTCGACGGTCCCGGACAGCCGGGTGACGAGCCGCAGGCCCGGTTCGGTGAGCCGGGCGTGCGTCGCCAGTGTGCGCAGGACCATGCGGGTCTGGAGGCGGCGCATCGCGAAGAGGAACGGCGCCCGTCCGTCCGGATCCGCCGCGTCGTCCCCGATCCTCTCCCGCCAGAATCCGGTGACGCCGGCGAAGGCGTAGGCACCGTGGAGGAGGCCGGGCAGGTGACGGGGGTCGGCGCGCCAGGGCGCGTAGTGCCGTTCCGACCGGTCGTCGTCGAGGAGCGGGAAGAGGTGGAGCAGGGCACCGAGTTTGCTGTGCTGGAACTCGTGGACGAGCGTCTCCGCGAGAGAGAGGCCGTCCCGCGGCCGGGCGATCACCATGGACGCGAACGCGTCACCGGTGGAGGCGCTGAGCCCCTCGGCGGGCACGGGCAGCTGCGCGTCGGCGTCCTCCGCGTGCCAGGGGACGATGCGGCTCACCTCCTCGGGCCGCAGGCCGCCGGGTCCCGTGCCGCCGCGCCCCAGGATGTCCACGGCGTCCCGGAACAGTTCCTTCCAGGCGCCGAGTTCCTCCGGGGAGAGCCGGTGGGGGGCGATCGGTTCGTCCAGGTCGCGGTAGGGGTCGAGGTCGTCGAGCTGCACCGTGCGCCGCCCCGGGCCGGTGTCCAGCCGGTGCACGGGCAGCCAGTGCGCGGACTCGGGCTCGGTGAGGGGGCGTACGACGGTGTCGGGCCCGGACCCGGTGCGGAGGGTGAGGGTTCCGTCCGACACGAAGGTGTGCACCGCGTGGAAGTCGTCGCCGTCCGGCCGCGGCAGCAGGACGACGCCCAGCGCCGGCAGGCTGACGCCCCTGCCCCGTGCGGGGAGGAGGAGCCCGGCGTCCGTACCGGCGTGGACGGCCGCTGTCGCCGCCACGGCGGCCAGTTGTCCGGCGTCGGCCCACAGGGGTGGCCCGGTGGCCGTCCCGTGCAGCCTGCGCAGGGTGTGCGCGAGCCAGCTGCCGACCTGGGGGGTCAGCAGGAGTGCGTCGACCCGCTCGGGGGCCCGGGCGGCGGCGGCCTCCAGCGCGGGCCACACCGAGGACGCGTCCAGCGGCCCGAGGATGCCGGGGTCCGAGTCGAGGAGATCCAGGAGCTCACGCAGCAGCAGGAGACGGCGTGTACGTTCGCCGTGGAGCAGGAAGGCGACAGCCGCGGGCGAGCCGCCGCCTGCTGCGATCTCGTCGAACAGGGTGCCGGGCATGAGGATCGGGGCGTACATCTCGCTCCCAGTCGTGGACGGAGCCTTCACGGCGGCACATTCGGCCCTGTCTGTACGGCCCTGTTCTGTTCGGCCCTGTTCTGTTCGGCCCTGTCTATTCGGCCCGCCCGGGTTCCTGGCCTCCCATCGCGTTCGTACGCGCGCGCCGCAGTTCGGCGAGCTGCCTCGCCGCCCCGTCAGGAGCGGTCAGACGCCTCAGATCCGCGACGCCTACGGAGGTCAGGTCCGCGAGGTCGGACTCGAGGTGATCGGATGTGCCGTCGGCGGGCACCGGCTGGTACAAGGCGCGCTCCCCCTTCGCGAGCGGTGGCACAGGATGCCACCGTTTACTCCATCATGACGACTCGGACCCCTTCACGAAACCCGTGTGATCACGCCAGCCGATCACATCCCGGGGTCCGGGTCCGAGAGGAAGTCCTCGATGGCTGCCTTCAGTTCGGATGCCCGGGCGGGGTCGACGTCGAGCAGGGTCACCGCGGCGTACAGCTTCCACAGTCCGTCCGGCGTGGTTCTGAGGGCGCGGAAGATCCCGATCACGTCCGTACGCGGCATGGGGTGCCTCGGCATCCTGGCGACGACGGCGGCGGGCAACTCGCCGACCAGCACCTGCCGTTCGTCTCGGTCGTTCATCAGCGGATATGCCATCAGGGCGGTGATCACCCGGGCGGCCGGTGGTTCCGCCGGGCGAGGCCGCGCAGCCCTGCCCCAGCCGATGAGTTCGCGGTGTCCGGGCGCTTCGAGTCGGAGGCCGGGCCCCTGGTCGGTGAGGCCCGCCTCCCGCAGGGCGTTCATCCTCGTCTTCACCGCGTCGAAGAGAGGCAGGGGGTCGGGCAGAGCGTCGTCCGCCAGTTCGCCCAGAACGATGTCCGAGAACAAGCCGAGGCGGCGCTCCGGGTCGTTGCCCGCGCGCTGCCCGCGGCCCGCGGCGAACATCAGGGTCTGCTCGTGTGCGGCGACCCTGGCACCGGTGGGGAATCGCTCCGTGGGGAGGGACTCCGGGAAGTGGTGCGCCTCGTCGAAGGTCCGGCACGCGTCGACCACCCACATCTGCACACCGTGGCCGCGGGACACGTCGCTTCGGAGCCGGGCGAGCGCGGACTCGACGTGGATGTTGCGCCGGTCCTTCAGGGTGGCGTCGGCGGTGTAGAGCCGTGTGTCGTCGTCGGCGTCCAGCACACCGTGGCCTCCCCACCACACCCACAGCGCCTGGTCCCCGCGTTCCGGGATGTCCTTGACGAAGGCGCGCCGCAGGGAGTCGTGGTCGGCCGGGTGGAACGGAACATCGGGGGCCGTTCCCGGCAGCGGCGCGAGATGGAGCTGGATGTGGCTGTCGGGAACTCCGCGGGCGAGCAGCCAGTCGCGGAAGCGCAGGGCGTCCCGGGCAGGCCCTGGAAGGTCCCAGCCGGATCCGGCGGCGTAGCGCTCGATTCCGACGACCAGGGCGAAGATGCGGTCGGACGGGACCGGTCCGCGCGTCACGGCAGCCGCTCCCCGAGCGCACGGTAGACGGCCGGATCGCTCCAGTAGGCGCTGTGCGCCACGGGGAAGGGCTGCCGGCTGTCGGTCGCGACGTCGTGGGCCCGGCCGGGGAAGAGCGGTCCGGCGGCGTACCCCAGAAGATCGCGGCGGTCGTAGACGTTGACCCATGGCGGGACGTGACCGGGCAGCGGATCAGGATGGGCGAGCGAGGGCAGCGCTCCCGTCTCGTACAGGAAGGGGCCCTGCGAGCCGACGGTCATCAGGAGCTCGACCTCCGGGAGGGGGCCGGATATCAGGGTGTCGAGCGCGATGATGCCGCCGAGGCTGTGCCCCAGCAGGACGACGGGCGGCTCGGCCGTGGCCACGAGCTCCCGCAGCCCCTGACGGGTGTCCTCGCCCCTCGCGAGATATTTGAGGATGTCACCGGCGGCCGGGTGCGCGGCATCGGTGAGTGCGTGACGGCGGCGTACGGCATAACGCGAGCCCAGGCGAACCAGGGGCCTCCCCGCCATCCGGAGCAGAGGACCACGGCCGGTGCCCGCCGGCGGGGCACCCAGGCGCTCCGCCAGCACGGTGACGGCGGCGTCCCTGGCGTCGCCGCCGCACTGGACGGGGCGGTCGCCCGCGATCCCCTCGGCGACGAGCGCGGCTGCCAGGGATCGCGCGAGCACCCAGGACAGGGTCTCCTGGTCCAGGGCCTCGGCCGCCCCACCGAGCAGTGGGCTGCGCGCGAGCCCGGCCGCCGCCTCGGACAGACCCGGGCCGAGTGCGCCCGCCGCGGGTTCCCCCTCTGCCGCGAGCCGGCGGAGGAGGGCCCTGGGGCGTTCGTCCGGGAAGGCCGCGCCGGGCGGTGTGACGCGCGGGCCCGCCCCCGCGGACGCGGTGGCGAGCTCGGCCGTGGGGTCCTGGTACAGCCGGGCCCATCCCTCGGTCTCGTCGCCGTCGTCGGGACCGCCGGTGCTCCGGCCGGTCCCGGCGCCGGGCGCGGCCGGGATGCTGGCGCCGTCCGCGGCGAGCGTGGCCCCGTACGTCCCGCCCCAGTCGTAGGCGACGAGTCGTGCGCCTGGAGCCGTCGTCGCCAGGCCCGAAGCGACCTGGGAGAGCAGCGTGGTGAGGTGTGGTTCGCGCACACCTGTGCCGTGGATGAAGACCACCGTGGTCATGTGTACGCCCCCCGTTGCTGTCACCGCGTGCCCGTCCGCCGCCACGCTGCGGACGGGCACGCGCTCACCCGTTCGTCCTGGACGTCACATCGGCAGCGGCGTGATGTCGCATTCGATGCGCTGATGGAGCCTGGCCGCGGTGTGCCAGGGGTGGTTGGGTCCCAGGAGACGTTCGAACCCGTCCACGGCGAGGCGGTTGAGGCGGTCGGCCTCCTCCGACGCACCGAGCCCGCGCCGGTCGAGGGCCAGGTTCGCCGTGCAGGCGAGTGTCAGCGGATGCTCGGCCCCTGCCGTCCCGGTGAACTTGGGGAGCAGGTCCGCGTCGGCAGCCATCGCCTGCGCGAAGTCCAGCCGCGCGTAATGGTCGTTGGCCCGGCACATCGCCGCGGTCAGCGTGTTGATGTGCTTCGGGCCGAGCGTTCCCTCCAGACTCTCCAGCGCCTGCGCGTCCAGCCTCTCCGCCCGGTCCGTGTCGCCCTGCGCCCGGAGGGTGGCCGCGAGGTTCACCCGGGCGAACTGGGTGTAGGGGTGGTGGTCGCCGAGCACCTTGCGGTAGGCGGCCAGTGTCTGCTCGCCCAGCTCGCGGGCACCGACGAGGTCTCCGGTCAGGCGGCGTTCGACCGTGGCGTGGGTCGCCGCCCCCAGCGCGTCGCTGTTGTTCAGACCGTAGCGGGTGGTGAAGCGCTCGAGTGTCTGTTCCGCGAGGTCCGACCCCCCTTCCGCCACCCCGGCCCTGCGCCGGCACACCGCCAGGTTCAGGGCCGCGCGGATGGTGGCCGCGTTCGTCTCGCCGAAGTGGTTCACGTAGGTCAGGTAGTTGGACTCCTGGAGTGCGCGGGCACCCAGGTAGTCGCCCGACTCCCGCAGGTCGATGGCCAGTCCGTTGAGGGTGTTGAGCGTCAGCCCGTTCACCGGGCCGTAGAGCAGTTCACGCTGTCGCACGGTCTCCTCGTCGATCGTCTGCGCGGCCTGGAAGCTGCCGTTCAGCCGGAGCGACACTCCGTAGTCGTGCGCTGCACTCAGCGTGGTGGGGTCCTCGGGGCCGAACAGGTCGCTCGCGCGGGTGAACGCCTCCTCGGCCAGTTCCCGGGCTTCGAGGAACTTTCCCTTGTGGCGCAGCGCCCCGGCCATCTGCCACATGGAGTCGATGAGTTCCTCGTCGGGGATCTCCGCACCGCGCGAGATCGCCAGGGCCCGCTCGTTGTGCTCGACCGCCTCGTCGGGGCGTCCGAGCAGGCGCAGGTAGAAGCCGAGGAGCTTGGTGATCCTGATGACGTTCAGGTTCTCGTCACCCGACTGGGCGCGCCACGCGGCCCAGGCCAGCCGGGCCTGGGCGGCGCCCGATTCGTGCGCACCCCAGTAGTACAGGAAGAAGACCATGTCGTAGACGAGGTCACGGACCCACCCGTCGGAACTCTCGACGGCTCCGGAGGCGATGACGTGCGGGAGGATCGCCTGATAGGCGGGCCACTGGTCCGGGGACGCGGGTGCGCCGGGCTTGGCCGTCGTGAGCAGCAGGTGCGCCGCCCGCGTCATCCTGGTCCGCTCCTCCGGATCCATCCTGGCCACGATCACGTTCTGCATGAGCCGGTGCATCTGCAGGGTGGAGGTCTTGTGGTCCAGCCTCACCAGCGACAGCTTGCTGAGGTCCCGCGTCGCACGGGCGAGGAGCAGCGGGTCGCGCAGGACCGGGTCCAGTTCGGGGGTCACCCCGACGTTGCGTCCGCCCCTGAAGAGGCTGAGCGGGATGGGCTCCGGCGCCATGCAGGCGCAGATCTCCAGGAGTTGGCGCGCTGCGGGATTGTCCTGGGAGAGGCGGCCGAGCGAGATGTCCCAGACCGCCGCGACGGGCAGCGGGTAGTCGGGGGACGGGACGAGCTGGTGGATCTCGGGCCGGCGTTCCTCCAGCAGACCGAGGTACTCGTCGACGGACATGCCGGTGGCGGCGTGCCAGGCACCCGCCTGCTCCACCGCGAGGGGCAGGTCCCCGAGCGCGGCAGCGAGCCGGTCCGCGTCGCCGTGGCTCAGACCGCGGGCGCGGCGCTGCAGAAGGGCGATGCTCTCCTCACGGTCGAAGACGTCGACGCTGAGGGGCGTCGCGACGCGTTCCCACTCGCGGTTGCGCGAGGTGACGATGATCTTGCCGGGTCCCCCGTTGGGGAAGTACGAGCGTACGGCCTCGATGTCCTCGGCGTTGTCGAAGACCAGCAGCCAGTTGTCGAACGGCTTGCCCGTGCGGAGCGCCTCACGCACGGCGGGCACGGCTGCGTTCGTCTGCGGCCCCACCTCCAGGCCGAGGCTGCGTGCGAGGTCGGCGAGAGCGCCCAGGATCAGGTTCTCCTGCTCCGAGGGGATCCACCAGATGACGTTGAACTCGGCGCTGTGGCGGTAGACGTACTCCACCGCGATCTGCGACTTGCCGACACCGCCCATGCCATGGAGCGCGTGCGGAAGCACGGCCGTGGTCTCGTCCTCTCGCAACTGCCGCTCCACGGCAGCCAGAAGACTCTCCCGTCCGGTGAAGTTCGGGTTCTTCGGCGGCACGTTGCCCATGATCTTCGGTTGGCCCGTGCGGACGAACCGTAGTTCCGGTGCTGTGGCGGGCGGACGCACCCCGGGCCGGTCCTGCTCGGTCTCTACGGGTGGTGTCGTCGGCGACACAGGTCCTCCTGGTGGAACCGTCGGGTGCGACGGGGAAGCGGGGCCGTTCTTATTCACATCAGGTGCCTCTTTATCATCTCTTGTCCCCTCCGTCGGCACTCCCGCGCCGCTCTGCAGCACGCCGTTCAGGAGCTTGGCCCGTTGCCGGTACGGAAGCCCGCCCAGCGCACGCAGGACAGCGAGTTCGATCCGGAGCCACACCGGGCCGCCCTCACCGTCCGGCAGTGCCGCCCCCATCGGGTCGCGCAGCGCGGCTCGAAGGCGTACGCCCTGCACGCTGCCGGCCCGTGACTCCGCCAGCAGCCCTACGGCCCGGGCGAGTTGGGTGCGGTTCCCCGTGGCCAGCAAGGCCTCACGGATGCCGTCGGCGAAGTCGGGACCGCCCTCGCCGTCGCGTCGCCAGTCGATGAGACCGCCCATCATCACCTCGGCCAGGTGCTCGGGCTGCGACTCGGGGAAGGCCCGGTCACGCAGTTCCTCGATGACGTCGAAACGCATGGGGGCCACGGCCAGCAGCACGGCGAGCTGGCGGGCGAGCGGGCTGGCCAGCGAGAAGAACCTCCGCACGGCGTCCGCCGCCGAACGGGGGCCGTCGAGCCTGGGCGTGCGCAGCCCCGGGGCGGACACCCCCTTGGCCATCGCTCCGGCCAGGACCACCGGGAGGGCCCGGCGGACGCCGCGTTCACCGGTGACCAGATCCGCCCAGGCCCGGAACGAACCGGGGCGCAGGCTGAGGACCGGTATCGCCACGGACCCGTCACCCGTGTCGGGCAGGATGTGGGCGTGCTCGGGCACGCCGTGGGGCGGACGGCAGAGCAGGTGCCTGTTGAGGGCGGCGAAGCCGGCGGCGTCGAGCCGCGCGCGGAAGGGGTAGACCGAGGACCGGTGGTGCAGGTACGAGGGCAGCAGATGGACGAGTGCCGTGGGTCCCGAAGCCGCGAGCCGCCCCAGCAGTTCGTCGGCCCCGCTCTCCGCCCACCCGGGGGCCAGACCGTCCGTCACGACGAGGAAGAGCCGCGAGCCCCTGCCGTCCAGCAGCTCGGCGGCGTCGGCCCGCCGGTTGCCGGGCCAGCGCAGGGCGGGCGCCTCCCCTCCGGGCAGCGAGATGTCGACGGTACGGACGTCGCGGAAGGCCCCGCTGCGCACCGCCTCGCCGGAGAGCTGGCGTAACGAGCTGTCCCACACACGCATGGTGGGTGCCGTGTCGACGAGCAGCATCAGGTCGAAGGCGCGTTCCTGGGCCGGGTCGAGGTAGGGGATCCACAGTCCGTCGATGACGCCGTTCTCTGCGGTGCGTTCCTCGTCGAGACGGCTCTCGTGGCGTGAGGGGACCCTGCGGCCGAAGCCGCGCAGGGCCTTGGCCAGCCGCAGCGGTCGCACACGGCGTGGGGGGCGCGTCTCCTGCGGCAGAACGGATTCGGGCAGGCCGCGCGCGTTGCTGACGACGTGACGGATCTCCACGTCGCGAGGGTCGACGCCCGTGCCACCGGAGGGCACGACCTCCGGCGTCCCCGGCGGGAGGAACGGATCCCGCACGTCGGCGGAGGGCTGGGGTCCGCCGTCCGGCACGGGCCCGGGGTCCGGGTCCTCCCGCTCGTCCGGCCGGCGGCCCGCCCGGTGCCATGCGGCCGCGAGCCAGACTCCGTCGGCGAGGTCCTGCCAGCTCGCGTCGGCGTCGGCTTCCGCCTCCTCGAGGATGCCGCTGACCGGCGCGGTCGCCGCGTCCGGAGCGCGTTCCCTGGGCGAGCCGTTCATCAGCGGCCCTTCGAGAGGTCTCGGAGAAGCATCTCGACGAGCTTACGCCCGTCCCCCTCGGGCCGTAATCCGTGAGCGGTGGTGAGCTGCACGGCGTTCAGGAGCTGGTCGACGGACTGGGTGCCCCCGCCGTCCAGGCGTTTGACGAAGTCGTCCACGAGGTCCTCGACCCCCTCCGGACTCCGGCCCAGATGACTGACGACGATGGAGACGAGCTGCGCACGGGTGGGCGGGCGCATCTCCAGCGGCAGACAACGGCGCCGGAAGGCCGCCGGGAACTCGCGTTCCCCGTTGCTCGTGATCACGACGACGGGGAACTCCGCGCACTCGACGCGGCCCGCCTCGATGACGGCCCGGCCCTGCGGATCGTCCGTGAAGACGGAGACCTCGGCCACGCCGGCGCGCACCAGTTCGGGGATCTCGTAGCTGCCGTTCTCCAGCACGTGGAGCAGGTCGTTGGGCAGGTCGATGTCGCTCTTGTCCAACTCGTCGACCAGCAGCACCCGGGGGCGCCCGTACGCCAGCAGAGCCGTCCCCAGCGGCCCCAGCGTCACGAAGTCGCCCAGGTCGGGGGCGCTGCCCGCCTCGCCTTCGGGCTCCGAGGCGGTTCCGGCGCGCCAGGCGGCGATGGCCTGCGCCCGCCCGATGGCGTCGTACTCGTACAGACCGCCGCGCAGCGTGGTCCGGCTGACGATGCTCCACGGAAGAACCCGGCCGAGCCCCAGCTCCCTGGCGATCAGATAGGCGAGGGTGGATTTGCCGACCCCGGGCGGGCCGGTGACCAGAAGGGGGCGGCGCAACAGGAGGGCGGCGTTGACCGCGTCGATCTCCTCGTCGCGCAGCTGGGGCCCCTGTTGGACGGTGCCGAGCCGGCGGAGCGCCGACTGCGCGTCATCGGGGGGATCCTGCTGCAGGGGGCTCCCGGAGAACACCCGCCACGGCGGCGGCTCGGGCAGTTGCGGCGGATCCCCGGCGGGAGGCCGCCCGGTCGCGTGGAACACCCTCCAGGATGGGGGCGTGACGGACTGCGCTGCCGAGACCTGCTCGGTCATGCTGTCAACTCCTCGCAGTCGATCAAGCGATTGGGATCGTCCCACAATAGGGCCAAATGCTTACCGAGGGACCAATTGTCCCGGTCCATCCCCTCGGCTTTCCTGCGCAACGCGCTGACCTTCGACGGGATTTGGGCGGGAGGGTGAGCGAGCAGCAACGTCAGCACCTCACCCGACAGGTCGGGGCTGTCCGTCCGCCGGTCCCAGGCCGCGAGCCCCACCCCCTGAGCGATCGCGCTGACGAGTGCCTCCAGGCCGAGACCGGGCAGTGCGGGAACGTCGAGTATGACCGCGGTCAGGCTCGGGTTCGCTATCAGATTGGCACGCCAGCGGTCGAGCCGCTCACCCTCTTCGCCGTGCCAGCGATACGACTCGGCCACACCGGCGTTCCTGAGCTGTGTCCAGCGCTCCCGCCACGCGGGCAGATATCCGTGGGCCTGCGCGGCCCTCATCCGTTCGAGAGATCTCAGATGGACGTGGTAACTGAGACTCATCGGCAACGGGTCACCACTCCATGTACCCAGCTTCAGCCGGGCCATGTCGTGGTTGAGCAGCGTGAACGGCAGCACGAACTCGACCTGCGCGGGCGGTTCCCCCTCCATCACCGGCATACCCGCCCAGCGCTTCCGCCCGCTGCCGACGGCCAGCTCGACCTCGCTCGCCAGCTGTTCGAGGGTCGTGGAACGCACTTCACCCGCCACCGGCTCCCAGAAGCCTGGCGCGGGATTGACCCAGTGTCGTACGTAGATGTCGGACGAACTGTCGTCGGCTGGCTCCACCATCACGACGAGGCAACGCGCCACATCAGGATCGGCCGTCGGCAGGGCCTCGATCGCGCGCCGGCGCTCCTCCAGGGCCCGCACGGCGTCCGGGCCGGCCTCCCTGGCCCATGCGTCCGACCACGCCCGGAGGGTCTCGCGCAGCGCCGGCTTCTCCAGGAACGCCGTGATCTCCACCATGACGAGCGCGGGAGGCAGACCGTCGGCCTGGGTGTTCACCCGGCGGAGGTGATCGAAGCGCTGGGCGGGCGTCTGGCCGTACGGCACGTCGACGACCAGCTCATGGGCCAGGAGCGCGTGCAGACGGCCGTCGTCGACGCGCCGCACGTCGGCGAGCAGCCGGTGGACGTCCCGGACCGCGGTGTCGGTGAACTCGGGGGAGGCGTCGGCCAGGGCGTCCTCCACGATCAGCTTCAGCCGGGCCGCGCAGTCCGGTCCCGCGATGGCGCCGGCCGCGAAGATCAGGGCCGGGAGGCCCCCTTCGTGCCGGAGGACGTCCCTGACGAGGGACACCATGTCCGCCCGGGGATTGATGCGCCGGTAGAGGACTTGCGTGACGAGCCGGTCGGCGACCAGTGACACGAACAGCGCGCACTGGTCGCGATCGGTCACGAAGTCCTGTTCGGACAGGAACGCGACCAGACCCTCGATGAGCCGACCCTCGGCGTCGTCCGGCTCGTCCGCTCCGAGCAGCCCGTGCGCCACCACCGACCACCCCCGTCGAGCCGGTAACACCTTCATGACAGACCGTGAAGTTACCACGTCGGATCTTCAGCAACCAGGCTCATTCCAGGCGCTGTTGACCACCTGTGACACGAGAGCCCCCTGCGCCGCGACAACACACCGGGACACACCTCACCCGGACGGGTGAACGCGGTCCACGGCGTTCAGACCGGCGCCGGCCCGGAGCTCGCGCGCACCGTCAGGACCGGCTCCAGCAGGTCGACCTCGTCGGTACCCCTGCCGCCCAGCTTCGCCACCACCTGTTCCACCGCCCGGCGCCCCATCTCCTGCGCCGGAATGGCCACGGAGGTGAGCCGTACCGACGCCTGCGTGGCCACCTGGTCGGGGCAGACGGCCACGACGGAGACGTCCTCCGGCACGGCGCGCCCCTGCTGCTGGAGCAGGTTGAGCAGCGGCTCGACGGCCGCCTCGTTCTGGACGATGAAGCCGGTCGTCCCCGGCCGTTCGTCGAAGATGCGGGCGAGGGTCCCGGCCATCGCCGCGTATCCGCCCTCGCAGGGACGGTGCAGGATCCGCACCCCGGCGTCCTGCGCCTTGGTCCGGATGCCGTCCACGGTCCGTTCGGCGAAGCCGGTGTGACGCTCGTAGACGGCTGCCGCTTCGCCGATCACCGCCACCTCGCGGTGTCCGAGGCCGGCGAGGTGGTCCACGCAGAGTGCCCCGGTCGCCTCGAAGTCGAGGTCCACACAGGTGAGCCCCGAGGTGTCGGCCGGCAGGCCGATCAGGACGGCGGTCCGTCCGGAGTCGCGGAGCAACGGGAGCCGCTCGTCGTGCAGTTCGACGTCCATCAGGATCATCGCGTCGGCCAGGGAGCTCCCCGCGATCCGCCGTACGGCCGCCGGCCCCTCCTCGCCGGTGAGCAGCAGTACGTCGTAGCCGTGCGTACGGGCACTCGTGGCGACGGCGATCGCGATCTCCATCATCACCGGGACGTACATGTCCGTGCGCAGCGGCACCATCAGGGCGATGATGTTGGATCTGCTGCTGGCGAGGGCCCGCGCACCGGCGTTGGGGTGGTAGCCGAGCTGTTGGATACTGTGCTCGACGCGTTCCCGGGTGGAGGCCGAGATCGACCGCTTGCCGCTGAGGACATAGCTCACCGTGCTCGCGGAGACTCCGGCGTGCTGGGCGACCTCGGCAAGCGTGACCATTCGGTTTCTCCCCTACAGTGGGCGACCGCAAGGGAGAGCTGGTGAAGCGCTTCGACAGCGCCGTGCTGTGCTCCCCTTCGCACTCTGACATGCACAGACAACGTGGAGCCTAGACTTGCTCACAGTCACTGTCCAGAGTGGAGTCGAAGCGCTTCGACCGACCGTCGGCATCGATCCCTCGGCCTCACACACCGTGTCTCAGGAGGCCGAAGGTGTCCAGCCCGCCAGCCAGTCGGAGGTCTCCTGGTCCGCGGCCTGGGAGTCGGTGAGCTGGGGCCGGTTGCTGCTCGCCGTGCCGGATCCGGGCCCCGTGTTCCTGTACTCCGCGAAACGGTCGTCCTTCCAGGAGAATCCGCTCATGTCCGTCCATGGAGCGGACTTGACGGCCGAGCTGAGCGTGGTGCCGCGGAAGGTCGCCATCGGGTCGAGCGTGGCGTCACCGCCCGCGTGCCACGGCCGGCCGAGGTAGAAGGATGATGCCGAGACGTCGCCGTTGACGGTCGAGCCGGTGATCAGGAAGCCCTTGCGGTCGGCGGCCGTGCTCGGAGCGGCGATGTAGCCGGCGGAGCTGCCGTCCCACCGCTTCTTCAGTGTGATGACGGACTTGTCGATCACCGCGGTGGCACGTCCGAAGATGAAGTCGACGTTGCCGACGACGTAGGAGTTGGTCATGTAGACGCGGCCGAGTGTCGCCTTGGAGGCGGTGTCGAGCAGCAGGGTGTCCTGGTCACCGGTGACGATCACGGAGTCGAGGAGGACCTTGTCCGCGGCGGTGCGCAGCGCCACGGCCTGGAGTCCGCTCAGGTTCTGGTTGGCGGCTTCGTCGAAGTCGTTGGAGATGGTGAGGTTGCGGGCCTGGAAGCCGTTGGCCTCGGCCGCGACGGTCGCGCTGCCACTGGTCCCGTAGGTGCCGGAGCCGTCGGGCTTCCGGGTGCCGGAGGCGTTGTCGTAGACGATGACGGTGTCGTTGCGGCTCGACCCGCTGCCCTGGAGGGTGACGTTCTGCTTGGTGGAGGGGATCTTCACCAGCTCGCGGTAGGTGCCTGGCTTGATGGAGACGACGACCCGTGCGGTGTTGCCGGCCGGGATCGCGTTGACCGCCGCCTGCACGCTCGTGTACTGCCCGCTGCCGTCCTTGGCGACGGTGAGGGTGGTCGCCGCCTCGGCGCCGGACGCGGACCCGGAGGTCCACACCGGGGCGACGGCGAGCAGCGCGGCCACCCCCGCCGTCATCGCTCTCCGCGGTCCGGCGTGGGGCAGGGTACGTCGGCCTCGATCGACTGCCATGGCGTGATCCGTTCGTCGGGGAAGAGGTGGAGTTCCGGTCGGTAGTCGCCGCAGCCGCACGAAAGGTTGCCGCGCCCCGGTGCACGGCGGGGAAGCGGCAAGTGCTCACCGGCTGCGGCTGCGCGGCAGCCCCCGGCCGCCTCGCGGCAGCCGCCGGCTCCTGGCTACGACCGTTCGGCGCCGGTCGCCTCACCGTCCGGGTTCTCGCCGGGCACGCCCATCGCCAGGAGCGCGGTGTCGTCGTCGAGCCCGTCAACGAACGAGCCCAGGAGCTCGGTGAGCGCCGCGACGACACCGGGAGCGGAGGCGGGAGCGAGGCCCCGCGCGAAGTCCAGGAGCGCTTCGTCGCTGTAGCGTCCGCCGCCGTCCGGGGTGCGCGCCTCGGTCAGTCCGTCGGTGTAGAGCAGGAGCGTGTCACCGGGGCCCAGCTCCAGCGTGGCGGTGGCGAAATCCGCGTCGGGCACGACCCCGACGAGCTGGCCGCCCGGCGTGGGCACGTGGTCGGCGCTGCCGTCGGCGCGCAGCAGCACGGCCGGGGGGTGTCCACCGCCCGCCAGGACGACGTGGAATCCGGTGCCCTCCCCCTCGGATGTGAGCACGCCGAAGATCACGGTACAGAAGCGCGGTTCGTCTTCCTGGAACTCCCGGTTGAGGGCGGTGTTGAGGTTGGCCAGCACCGTGGCCGGCACGGGGTCGGACACCGCCGCTGCCCGCAGGGTGTACCGCGCCAACGACGTCACCACGGCGGCGGTCGCGCCCTTGCCGCGCACATCGCCCATGAAGAACCCCCAGCGTCCGGGGGCCAGCGGGAACAGATCGTAGAAGTCCCCGCCCACCTCGTCGGGGGAGGCGAAGTGGTAGCGCGCGTCGACCTCCAGGCCCGGAACCGGTTCGAGCGCCGGGGGGATCAGGGTCTGCTGCAGGGTCGTGGCGAGGCGCTGGAGGCGTTCGCGTTCGTGGTCCGCCTCCTGCCGCGCCCGCAGGAGTTCACGCTCGTAGGCGCGCCTGTCCCTGGCGTCCTGGACGGTGGTGCGGATCAGCAGTGGCTCGCCGTCACTGTCCTGCTTGACCGTGGAGGTGACCAGGACGGGCAGTCGGCTGCCGTCCGATGCCTTGAGTTCCAGGGCGATGCCGCTGATCTCGCCCTGCATGCGCAGGAGCGGCGAGAAGTGCGTCTCGTGGTAGAGCCTGCCGCCGATCGTCAGCAGGTCGGAGAACTGCTTGTGACCCACCAGTTCCCCGCGCCGGTATCCGAGCCACTGCAGCAGCGTCCCGTTGATCTTGGCGATCCGGCCGTCCATCAGCGTGGAGAGGTAGCCGCACGGCGCGTTCTCGTAGAGGTCCTCCGCGCTGTCCTCCAGCAGCGCGGTGAACGGCAGCTGCTCCTGGTCACGGTCCCCCACGGCCCACGACCCGTCCACCTCCTCGCCGCCCGGGGGCACCGTCACCGCCCCTGCACGAAGGCGATGATCGCCTCGGTCGTCTCCTCGGGGGCGCTCAGCTGGGGGCAGTGGCCCGTCGAGTCCAGGGTGACCAGCCGGCTGCCGGGGATCTGCCGGTGGACGTAGGCGCCGACCTCCCGCGGGGCGAGTGTGTCGCGCGCGCTCTCGGCGATGAGAGTCGGGACTCGCACCTTGGCGAGATCCGCCCGGTTGTCGGACAGGAAGGTCACTTTCGCGAACACCCGCGCGATCTCCGGGTCGGTTCGGCAGAAGCTGTTCGTCAGCTCCTCGCCCAGCTCCGGACGGTCCGGATTCCCCATGATCACCGGGGCCATCGTCGCGGACCAGCCCAGGTAGTTGCTGGCCAACGACTCGAGCAGCTCCTCGATGTCCTCCTCGCTGAAACCGCCCCGGTAGTCGCCGTCATCGATGTAGGACGGCGACGGGGTGAGGAGAACCAGCCCGTCGAAGAGCTCCGGTTCCTGTACGGCGGCAAGGACGCCGATCATGGAACTGACCGAATGCCCGACGAAGGTCAGGGGTCCCAGGTCGAGCTCCCGGCAGAGCTCGATCACGTCCTGGACATAGCCGTCCAAGGTGGAGTACCGCTCGGGGCTCCAGGAGGACACATCGGACAGCCCGGCCCCCACATGGTCGAACAGGACCACTCGGAAGTGCTTCTCCAGTTCGGGCGCGACGAGACGCCACAGATTCTGGTCGCACCCGAACCCGTGGGCGAGCATCACCACCGGGCCGCCTTCCCGGCCTGTCACGGACACCCGGTTCCGCTTCCGCACATCCATGCGTACATCCTGACACTTTCGGCACACGTCGGCCCGGTATGCCACTACGGGCCTCCCGACAGCACGTATCACGTTCCGTGACCGAAGGCATCCGGGAAACCGGCCTCCGGGGCCGTCGGCTCCCCACGCGTCGAGGTGGCGGCCAGGCCGATGGCCGATGTGTTCGAGCCGAAGGACGAGACGGCGTGGTACATCAGGTACTTGCCACCGCGGTAGGAAATGTCCGGGGCCCAGGGGTCGGACGCCGAGGAGCAGCTGTCCGCCCCTGACTCCCCCGCGCGCCGTCAGCCGTGGAGCAGCACGGGGAACGCCTCCATGTCGTTCTGCGTCATCACCGGCAGCTTGCGGATCTCGTCGTCCTCGATCGCGAGCTTCAGCTCCGGGAAGCGTCCGAACAGCGCGGGCAGCGCGATCCCGGCCTCGACCCGGGACAGTGCCGCACCGGGACAGATGTGGGGCCCGTGCCCGAAGGTCATGTGCCGTATCGGCGTCGGCCGGGTGATGTCGAAGGCTCCGGCGTCGTCCCCGTGCTGGTCGGTGTCGCGGCCGATGGCACGGTAGGAGATGACGACGCCCTCCCCCTTGGCTATGACCTGGTCGCCGACCTGGATGTCCTCGGTGGCGAACCTCATCAGGAGGTGGGTGCTGGGGCTGTCCCAGCGCAGCGTCTCCTCGATCACCGTCTCCCAGGGGATCTCCCCGTCCAGCACCTTCCGCAACTGGTCCGGGTGGGCGAGGAGCGCGCGTACGGCGTTGAGGATGAGCCCGATCGTGGTCTCGTGCCCCGCCGCCACCATCGCCTTGAGGTTGCCGACGACCTCCTCCTCGGTGAGGGGCTCCCCGCCCTCCTCGGCCAGGATCAGCCCGCTGGTGAGGTCGTCGGTGGGGTGCGCGGTCTTCTCCCGGACCAGTGCGGCGTAGAAGACGTCGAGCTCGGCGAGGAGCGCCAGCCGGTCCTCCTGCGGGGTGAGCATGGAGAAGAACGCCTTGTACTGCCGGGTGAGCATGGGGTGCAACGCCTCGTCCACCCCCATCAGCAGCCCGACCACCTTCATCGGGAGCGGCTGGGCGAACCCTGCCTTGAGATCTACGACCCCGTCCTCGCCCCGTTCGGCCAGTGCGTCCAGCAGTTCGTCGGTGAACTTCTCGATGTCCGGCCGGATCGCCTCCAGCCGGCGGGGGGTGAGGGCCTGGGAGGTCTTCGTCCGCAGCCGGCGGTGCTCCTCGCCGTCCACCGTGAACATGGAGCGTCCCGCATCGATCATGCCGATCAGCGGCCAGGCGTGGGTCACCTCCCCGCTCTGCCAGAGCCCCCAGGCGTCCAGGTCCTTCACCAGGCGTGTGTCGAGGAGGAGTTGGCGTGCCTCGGCATGCCGGGTGACGGTCCAGGCGGGAACTCCGAGGAGCTCGATGCGGGCGAGCGGGACGGACGCCCGCAGCCGTTCGGTCTCACCGTCGAGGTCCTGCACCATGGGGTCGATCACCACGGTCGTGTAGGGGCACTTCACAGCAGGTCTCCTGTCGTCTGTACGGGAGCGAACCGGACGGGCAGCGCGTTCGTCCCGCGCAGGAAGGCGGACGGGCGCCGGACGAGATCCTCGGCGGGGACGGCGAGTTCGAGGTCGGGCAGCCGGTCGAGGATGACCTCGATCGCCGTACGGGCGATGGTCTCCGCGATCTCCTGCGCGGGGAAGGGGCAGCGGTACTCCCCGTGGCTGAAGGCGAGGTGCGACCCGTTGGCCGCGTGGTGCCCCGCACCCCCGGACGTGATCTCCTGCCGTATCAGCGGGTCGGTGTTGGCCGCGCCCAGGCCGAGCAGGAGCATGTCCCCGGCACGGATGGTCCGTCCGCCGAGCCGCGTGTCGCGGACCGCCCAGCGGCCGGCGAGGATCTGGGTCGGGCTCTCCTCCCAGAGGACCTCGTTCATCGCGTCGCCGACACTGCGCCGCCCACCGGTGAGGGAGTCGGCGAACTGGCCCTCGGTGAGCATGAGGCGCAGGGAGTTGCTGATCCAGTCCGCCGTGGTGAGGTGCCCGGCGGCGGTGACGGCCATCAGATCGAGGGCGTACTCCTCGTCCGTGAAGGGCTCCGGGTCGGCGAGCATCCGGGAGGTGACGTCGTCGCCGGGCGTCCCACGCTTGGCCGCCACCAGCCGCCGCATGTGCTCACCGAAGCGCGCGTGGGCCTCGTGGGCACCGGGACCACCGTCGGCCAGGTCCTTCAGGACCTTCGCGATGTCCGCTCCCTCGGCGTCGGGGAAGCCCACGAGGCGGGCGAGGACGAGCACGGGCAGTGGCTCCGCGAAGTCGGCGACGAGGTCGGCGGCGCCCCGGGCGCAGATGTCGTCGACGAGCCGGTCGGCCAGCTGCTCGCAGTGCCCGCGGATCTCGAAGGGGTCCGCGGCCTCCAGCGCGGGCACCACCATCTGGGAGTGCCGCCGGTGTTCGGCGCCGGCGGTGAAGTAGATGGACGGCATGGGACGCCCGACCATGGGGAGCAGCGGCCAGTCCTCGGGTATGTGCTCCCACTGGTTCCACAGGCCGACGTCCCTGGGGAAGAGCTCGCCGTCACTGGTGACCTGGTGGAGTTCGCGGTATCCGACGACCAGCCAGGCGGGAAAACCGCCGGGGAGCTCCACGGGCACGACGGGCCCGTAGGAGTGCCGCATGCTCCGGTACAGGGCCTGCGGTTCGGTGTGGAACGCGGGTCCGCCGAGCGGCACGGGCGTGGTGGCGGCGTGCGCGGGGCAGCCGCCGCCGGATGCGGGCGCGGCGGATAAGAAGGGGTTCGTCATCGTACGGACTCCTGGGAGACGGCTTCGCGCGTTGCGGCCATACGATCAACGCGGCACCACTATAGGGAGGTCGGGTGAAGCTTTGGGGAGTGATCGCGACACCCGGCGCCCGCGGAAACGGAGGTGCCGGAACCCTGCGCGCGCCCCTACTCTCAGCCCCATGCGCCGCGAATCCTCCCTCCTGAACGTCATCGACGTCGAAGCCACCTGCTGGGACGGACAGCCGCCGCCCGGCTCCGTGAACGAGATCATCGAGGTCGGTCTCACGGTCGTGGACGTGCCGGCAGGGCGCCGTGTGTCCCGCCACCGGATCCTGGTCCGCCCCGCCCGGTCGGCGGTGAGCGACTTCTGCACCGAACTGACCGGTCTGGCGCAGGCCGAGGTCGACCGGGGAGTCACCTTCGCCGAGGCGTGCCGGATCCTCGTCGAGGAGTACGACGCCGGGGAGCGCCCCTGGACGAGCTGGGGCGAGTACGACCGTCGCCAGTTCGCCCGCCAGAGCCGGGCCGACGGGGTGGCCTGTCCGTTCGGGCATCCGACGGAACGCACCCACACCAATGCCAAGGCCGTGTTCGCCGAGGCGTACGGGCTGCGCGGGAGACCCGGTATGGACCAGGCTCTGCGGCTCGCGGGGCTGCCTCTCGAGGGACGCCATCATCGCGGCGAGGACGACGCGTGGAACATCGCCGCGCTCGTCCTCGATCTGGCGGGCCGCGGGGCATGGCCGGCCGCGACCGCCGGGCGCCGCGCCGCCACATGACGGGCGGCCCGAAAGCCCGGTCACGAAGATCGTGGACAGCCCCTAGGCTCGTGCGGTGCCCAGAGATCACGACGACGAGCCCGTCTTCATACGCTCGCAGTGGGGAACCACCCGATACGTCTACAACCCACGCAACCCGGTCGGCCTCGGCCTCATCATCGGCTCGCTGGTGTTCGCGGCGGGCGCCCTCTACTTCCTCCACGCGAGCTCGTCATGGAGTGAGGGCGAACTGCACGACGCCGTGCACTCCGCGGTCAGGACCCTGGAGGCCGAGGATCAGACGTTCGCGCCCTGGACGGGCGGTTACCAGGTCATGATCCGCGACGCGATCGAGGACAGCGGCGAGGGCCCCTCGACCGGCGGCGTGGTGCGTGTCTCCGAGGTGGACGACCAGTACGTCCCCGACGCCCCGGCGGGGGTGGACCGTTTCGAGGTCAGCACCGAGGACGTCGACACCGTCTACTGCCTGAGCGTGTCCCCACCCGAGCCCGAGCCCACGGTGACGAGCGTCGAGCTGGCTCTTGACGTCACCGTGGACGAGGGGCGCTGCGAGTAGACGGGGGCGCGACCTGACGACGGGCCCCGGCCGCGCCCTGAGGCGGCCTGCACGGCGGCGAGGGCCGCCCAGCGCCCTCGCATCGCCATCGGGTCGGGAAGGTCGAGCTGAACCAGGGCCATGGCCGACTCCTCACGGTGGTCGAGTGGAACGGGTCAGTCCTTCTGCTGCCCGGAACGGTGTCGGTCATCCGTCGGCTGCGCACGCGTCGGCACGCTCCCGCACGAGAATGTCCTCCGGAATTGACGTCTCATCACCCCGAGAGGGGGTACGGAGGGGGCATGGCCTTCCTGAAGCGTATTGCTCTTGCTCCTCGCGCGGTACGGCAGTTGCGGCGCGTCCGTTCGGTCTACCTGGCCGGGGTGCTGCTCTCCGCCCTCGGCCTGCTCTCCTACGACGACTCGGCGGCAGGCGGTCGGCAGACGGTGATCGCGGGTGTCTTCCTCGCGGTGTTCGCCGCACTCCTCACGCTGACGGCGGTACAACTGTGGCGGCACGGGAGGAGTGTGCACTGCAGTACGGCGAAGAAGCTCACCCGGCTCGTCTGAGGTTCATCCGTACGGCAGGCTGCTCACAGGGTGGCCCCGAACCGTCCGCAGTCCGTACGCACTCGGCTCCGGACCTGGATCGAAGGCGTGGCCGGGATGACGTGCGACGGCTGTGTGTCGGTGGGCACCGCCGGTAGGCCCGCGCAGCGACTCCCCGTTGCTCAGGCCCGGCCCGGGGCACCGTGGCCTTCCGCCACTGCGACGCACATCATCACCGATGGCGCCACAACGAGTAGAGCCTGAGGACGTCCATCCGCCAGTGCGTCTCGAGCGCCTCGTCCGGCACCCGCTCCCTTCCCAGGCTGTGACGGACGTGACGGTACAACCCGTGCGGCGAGAGATCGGCGCCAGGCACGAGAGCTGACAGCAACGGCTCGTCGGCGGGCGTGGCAAGGTCCACGGCAACCAGGATCTCCCCCTGGTCGTCCGGGTGCAGGTAAGGCAGCGCCCCTTCCGTACGTCGGCGCATGTCACCCCAGGTGAGGGTCGTACCCGCGCGGGCCGCATCGTGAAGGAGCACTCGGACGAGATCCGCCAGACCTTCGATCCGCTCTCTGCTGAGACGTGGTGTGTGACGTGGTGTGTCACGGCGGTGGTCGCTCGGATCGGTCGGTACGTCCCGGACCGGTTCCCCGGCGTTGCTCTCAAGGAGCAGGCGGTGCCTCAGATTGCCGCGCCACCGGCCCAGCCGCTTCTGCTCGGCCTCGGGCAGCGGAGCGGCGAGACGTCGGCGCAGCCGTGCCGTCTCGTCGAGAGCCGCCCTCAGGTCGGCCGAGGTCAGTGCGTCCTTACCCGACGCGAGGTCCACGATGATCTCGCGGATGCGCTGTAGCGGCGGATCGACTGGCGGCCGGGACGGCTCCTGGTCGCGGACCCACTGCTTGAACTCACGCACCAGCGGGGTAGCCGCCTCCCGGTCCTCCGGCGAGAGTCTCAGAGCGTAGACGGAACCCATGGCACCGCGTGCGGCCTTCGCCTCTCGGAGGTTACCGGCGTCCCGGGCGGCACGGAACGTCCCGACGAGCCCGTAGAACACGCGGCGGGCTTCGTCATGGCCTGCCTTGGCCTGTCCCTCGCTCTCGGGGTGTTCCGCTCCCGGCTCGTCCGGCTTCTGCTCCGTCCGTCCCTCGGCCGGAGCCGGATCGGCGTCATCGGTCCGCAGGGCCCGGAGGTCACGGAGCACCATGTGCCAGTGCTGCAGGCGTTGCATCACCGGCCCCGGAATGAACGGTTCTCCCGTCCGGACCACCAGCCGGTCAGCCTTCTCCAGGAACCGGTAGAGCTCGACGGAGGAGACATCCTCCGGCGCCTCGTCGAGCTTCCGTAGGATCGCGACGAGGTCCCCCACAGGATCCGCGACCGACGGGACCCTACGCCCAGGGGGCCCATCGGGCGCATCGTGCCGGGCCGCCCGGTGGAGCCGCTGCTGGTGCTCGGTCCAGATCATGGCGACCTGCGCCTCGCTCGTCCAGTGCGGCCAACCCAGAGCCAGCAGCACCCGCCGGAAGAACGCGGGAGGCGTCCCCACCGGCTGGGCAGCGGCGGAAAAGGTGACCAGGCAGCACAGCAATGGCTTGCTGCTCCTCGCCCGTGGACCGTCGACCGCGGCAAGGAGGCCGAGTTGACGCTCGACGCTGACGTCCTCGGGGCGAACTCCGACCGCACGGAGCAGATCGCGCCAGGTGATGGTGGTTCCGGCGCGTGCGATGTCCATCAGCACGCGGGCCATGTTCTTCACCAGGACGTCGTCCGCCGGCCTGGCCGATACGTCACCAGCCGGTCGCTCGACCACTGTTGCCGGCTTGGGTTCCGGTACCGGTGCCGGTGCCGGTTCCGGCTCCGGCTCCGTAGACGGTGCCGGTTCCGCAGCCGGTGCCGGCGGCGGTGGCGTCGGACCTCCTGCCGACGGCTCGACAGGCACACGAACCGGGATCGGGTCCGTCACCACCTTCAGGTCCGGTGCGGGCGGCGGCCTGAGCACGTCCCATTCCGCGGCCTTGGCCGGGGTGAGACGCACGATGCGCTCGGCCCGGAGGCTCCATGATGTTCCCGAACCCATCGCGGGTGGAGGTCCGACGACCGCTGCCCCGGCGGCCAGCACGTAGACGCGATGGGGCTCGGGCGGGTCTGTCTCGGCGGGCAGGGATATCCGCGCGCGGAAGCCCGCCGAACCATGCGGCTGCGCATCCGCGTCGTACACCTGGCGGTCCGACGAGACCTCGGAGGAGAGTCGGGCACCCGTGAAGGCGACCAGGCCGGGAGCCAGGGCGAGCGCGGGAACGCCTGCGGCAGCCTTCGGCGCCGGGGTGACGGCCTGCCGCGATGGCCCGCTCGTGCCCGACGCCTGGGTGGCCGTCCGGAAACGAATCCCGTCCGCCGTGTGCTCGAGCCAGGGGGTGAGGATTCCGCGGTCGGTGAGTCGGCACCGGTCGAGCGTCGTCCATTCGACCCTGTGGTCCGGCGACTGCGTGCCGACGAACACTTCCCGCGTACCCTGCTTGGTCTCGCATCGGAATCGCAGCGCGTATCCACGGGCGTTCACCTCGAACGGGGAAAGCTGGCTGTCCGGTCCGTACATGCGGATGGACGGCGGTTTACCTGGCCCTGCGGCAATGCGTTCACCGTCGGCCGTCCAGTCCTTGAAGGACCGTCGGGACATCTGTACGTGGAGGAGACGGCGCTTCTTCTGGGAACCGAAGCGGATCTCGATCGCATCACTGCGTGCGTGGCTCTGCTTGACGTAGGCCACCGCGGCGTTCGGACGGCCTTGCGTGGAAAGCCACGTCAACAGGGCTTCACCGATGTACAGATGGTCGGCGCTGCTCTCACCCACGGAGGTCCGGCTGCAGCGCACAGGGGGGCGGTGGGCGAAGTGCGACTTCTTGTCGTCGCAGGCACGCAACGTCAGCAACTTGCCGCACCCACCGAGCAGGACACCACAGGTGAAGGCATTCGCACCGTGCACCTGGCGTAGGCGGTCGGCGGGCTGCTTCTCGTACGGGAGGAAGGCGGGGCGGCGCCCGTCCGGGCCGCCGAACACAGCCGTCTGTACCTTGCGGGTGTCCTCTTCGTCTCTGGCTGAGGCCATCGGGGGCATGCTCTCTTCATACGGCGTGCGGGGCTACGCGACGACAAGTGAGAGGCAACGCGAAAATCGCGGCGGGGGATGCTCTCGGCCCTACGGGCTCTGACACATTGTACGAAACCAGACCGCACCGAAGAGGCGGCACAGTCCGACGCGATGCGATGCGGCACTGGACGGGCACGTCGCCCCCGTAAGCCCGCCGTCCCCGAGAGCCCGACCGGCCACCGACAGCGAAAAGTGTCTCCTGGTACGGGCCGCGACTTCGCGGGGCACCGACATACCCTGCTGGATCATGCGCACCCACCCAGCGGCCGGGCCGACTGGCCATCAGTGACATGGAGCTGTGGGTGGCTACCGCGACCTGAGGCACGGCCTCCGCACCTCCACGCCGAGCCTCGTCGCCGGCTCGGACATCGCTCACGGCTGGCACTGCGGATTGAGCGCCCAGACGTAGAGGGCGTTCGCTCCCTGGTTGAGGAGGAAGTGCGGCGCTCCCTCGACCGCGTCCTCCTCCAGGCCGACGTTCCGAGTCCAGCCGTGAGCCTTGCCGAGGGTCGGAGACAGCTCCTCCGGGACAAAGACGCCGGAGGAGTCCGGTTCCCATGCCCCCGCGGCGCGCAGTCGAGCCGCTTCCCCGTCGGCCAGCCAGGCGACGCCCTCGAGCTGGAAGTCGGTGGGGCCGGGCGCTCTGCCGTCCACCGTTCCCAGCGTTCGAATGCGCCAGCGGACCCTTTGCGGCTTCCCCGGTAGCTCCACGCACTTCGCCAGTTGGGCGGCGTCGGTGCGTATCTCTGGCGCATCCACCGATTTCGTCGGCTCCCCCGGCCGTCCACTCGCCGTGCAGCCGACCGTCACCGAGACGAGGAGCACCACCGCCCCCGCGCCTCTCAGCTTCCGCAGCACGCTCATCGACGTCCTCCCCCGCGCCCGAGCGCCTCTGTCGCTGCCAGGAACGATATCGGGGAACCGGTGTGTCAGACCCCCGCCCTACAGTTCACCCATGGACATGAACGACCCGCAACAGGTAGGGATCGCCTTCGCCGAGGTGGTCTACGGCTTCACCGTGAGCGAGGGCCCGCCCGACCCGGACTCCGCGCTGGGCCGCGTGCGTGCCTTCACCGAGAAGTACGGCGAGGAGGCGCTCAGACCGGAGCACTTCACAGCCGCGCGTGAGGGACGCCCCTTGCTGCCGTGAAGGAGCGTTCCCGTAGCGCACCCATGAAGATCAGCTCTCTGCCGGGGCGGGGCGCCCCGGCAGAGCCGCTTCTACACGAACACCCAGTTCCACTCCACCCGCGCGAGTTTGACGAAGCGTCCTGTCTCCGTCACCCACGGATGCGGTGCCCTGAAGCGGGTCAGGTCTTCCATGGACACGACCATCGCGTCGAGCTGCTGCGCGACGTTCAGGACCGCCTGCGGTGAGGCGGTGGGAACGGTGACGATCAGCCCCTCGGCCACTGCCTGCTCGACAAGGTCCTGCCCGTCGTATTCGACGGCGTCGACGATGTCGTTCCCCAGCACCGTCACCACGCGGCGCTCCGGGTAACGGGTGCGGATGGCCTTGAGTGCCGACCCCAGCAGGTTCACGCTCGGAGGACGGGGCGAGGCAGCCGTACGTCCTGCCGTCATGATCCCGCGCCCGTCGACCACCAGACTCGGGCTGCTCTCGTTCTCCTCGACCTCGGGGAAGAGCAGCGGCCCCGTGCGACCCTCTGCTCGCACCGGGGGCGGTGTCAGAGCTCCCGCCACGGGCTCGTCGATACGCTTGAGGAGGCGTGCCAGCTCCCGGTCGAGCCCTTGCGCGATGGGAGTCCCGTCCGGTCCGAAGCAGTCCAGTTCCTCGTCGAGGATCACCGTGCCGCTGTGCCGCGTCTTGGCGTGCACCTTGAGGATTCCGCTGCGGTCGTAGTGGTAGTCGACGTCGAAGACATTGGCCGACGGATCACTGTGCGGCTGCGGAACCCGGAGTTCGAGCCGCGCCAGCGGGAAGGTCCGCTCGTCGTCTGCGGCGCGCTGCCCATCGCCTTCGACGATCTCCAGGACTACCTTCGCGGCCCCGCGCGTGGCCGGCATGGCACTGCTCGTCCCGCGCGCCGGAAGCGTCGAATAGCGCGGAATCAGGGTGGCGAAACCACGGCGTCCTCCCGCCTGGAAGGTCAGCCCGAGGTCATGGCTCGTCGCTACGGAGATGGTGGTCTCCGGAATGAGGCCGTCGATCTCCGCTGCGGTGATCGCTGCGCCCCTGGCGACCGCGGTCATCGGGTTGCAGAGTGTCGAGTCGACCACCTGGCGCCCGAGGATGCGTTCGACCTCCCTGCGCACGAGCGGAATCTGGGACGTCCCGCCGATCATCAGGACGGCGTCCAGGTTCTCGGCCGTGAAGCCGACGTCCTGGAGGCACTCCTCGAGCGGCACCAGCGCGCGGCGGACCAAGGGCTGGACGGCCTGCTCGAACTCCTCGCGGTGGATGACAACAGGCGGCAGGCCGCCGAGCGGCTCGAAGAGCACCTCCTCCGCGCCGGGCTGCGAGAGGGCGATCTTCGTCAGTTCGACGTGGCGGCGCCATCTGCGCGCATCGGCTCGGGGCAGTGTGCCGAAGTCCGTGCCCAGCTTCGCGAAGACCAGCTTGACGAGTTCCTCGTCGAATTCGAGGCCTCCGAGCGCGGTGATCCCACGCGATGCCACCTCGTCGAAAATGCCGTCGTAGTGCTCGAGGAGCGTGACATCGATGGTGCCGCCGCCCCAGTCGAACACGAGGAAGCAGCCCTCGCCCGGGTAGTCGTGGGCGTAGCTGATGGCTGCCGCGGTGGGTTCGTTGATCAGCGCCTTCACCTTGATGCCAGCGAGCCTCGCGGCCGCCCTGGTGCGGTACCGCGCGGCGCCGGTGGCATTGGCCGGGACGGTCACCACGGCCTCGTCCATGTCGCGCAGGTTGCGCCGCACACCGTCCCGCATGCGCTCGAACAGTGCGGCAGCCACGGTGGTACTGCGGAAGGGCTCGTCACCGAGCCAGACCTGCTGCTCCTCCGGCACTGTGCCGGCCGACCGGAAGTCCCCATCTTCGACGGCCCTGGGACGAGAGGCAAGCATGCGCTTCACGGCGTCCTGGGGGTCTGCCGTCTCGCATTTGGCGGACCAGCCGAAACAGAGCGTCCGCTGGATGTCCCGCAGCGAGACGACGGACGGAAACAGTTCGTCGAACCCGGGCCGGTTCCATTCCGCCGGGAGTCCTGCGCTGTCCACACGGATGACTTCCGTGGCGTTTCCCGACCATCGGGCCACCACGGAGTTGCTGGTCCCGAAGTCGATGCCGTACGTCATCTGCCGTCCTCCTCCTGGCCCGTGGGCGCCACCGGTATCCGCCGCATCTCGCCACGTTGCACGATCCGTCCGGTCCGGCCGTCAACGTAGGCCGGAGCGAGGACTTCGTAGGAGGTGCTGTCCCCGTGCTCGGTGGGGTTGCTCAAGTTGAACGCGTCCGGATCAGGGATCACCACGCGGGTGAGTCCCGAACGGCGCATCTCGGCGTCGATGCGCAGCTGCACGGCGGAGAGGTCGCGGGCCGTCTGCGCCGTGCGGTCGATCAGAGCCAACTGAGCCAGGTGCTCCTCGTGTACGCGCGTGGCGTTGAGGACGGCGGTGCGCAGCGCCTCGTCCACCGCGGCCTGCACTGCCTGCTGGACGAGTGCCCCCATCTTTCCGGCAGAGGACTGGACTCCGGCGATCGCTGCGTCCAGTTCGGCGGTGAGCTGTCGGCTGACCTCCTGTGCCGCATTCTTACCCGCCCTGCTCGCGGCCTTGTCCACCTTGGCCGCGATCTTGTCGCTGAGGATGCGGAACATGACCTCAGGGTCGAAACGAGGATCGGCGAGCCGCTCGGCCGCCTCTCGTACCGGCGGGAAGCCTTCGGGCTCCTCCTGGCGAGCGGCTGGGCTCTCGTTCGTCCCCCGCGCCGGGGTCCGCTGAGCTCCTTCATTGCGGCTCTGTGTCTCACCGGCCTCGCGCTGCGCACGAGGCGGCCTGCCAGCGCCCGCCCGAGGCCGGGAGCGCACACCCGCTGCGTACGGGGTAGGGCCCTGGATCACAGATGCAGACTTGCGGGGCTTCTTCTTCTCAGGCATCAGCGGTCGTTCCTCGATCCTGCGGCACAGTGGCCGATGATTTCTCGGGCCGCCTCGTCGGCGGTCCACTGCTGTTCTTCCTCGCTGCTGGCACCGGTCCGCCGCTCCATCGGCTGAGGGGCGGGCTGGAGTACCGGGTTACGCACACCGGGCACCCACAGGAAGCGCTCGTTCAAAGGGAGTACGTAGACCGTTTCCGGTTCCCGGCCCAGACGACGAGCGGTTTCGATGCGCTGGACGCGGTCCTTGGCACCGTTGACGTACTCGAGTTGGTCCGGAGCGGCTTGTCCGCGGAGGTCACGCCAACCCTGGCGCCACTCGGTGGATGCGTGTTCGACACACAGGGCCAGGTACGGGTTGACGACCGCTTGCGGCTTCGACGCACGCCGCAGGGAATGGAGGAGCTCACTGAGGGACGCCATGTGACGCCGTTCCTCGCCGTCGACTCCGCCGCGCCGTGAGCCGCCTCGTTTCAATACGTCCTCCAGAAGACCGATCCCCCGGTCGAACCGGTCCTTGTCGTTCGGGCCGGCATCGAGGAAGCAGAGATATGCCTGAACGGCTCGGGCCTCCCGGTCGGCCTTTCCGGCCATCCCCCGGGACTCCTCGTTACGCACGGCCAAGGCCTGCTGGGTGGTGGCGCGCAGTGCCTCCTGCAGGCGATCCGGCGCACAGGCCAGCGCCCAGTGGATGTCGTCCAGCAGGCGGTGCATGCGTCGCGTGCCGGCCCAGTAGTGGAAGTCCGTCCTTCCGGAGACGAGGATCCCGTCGGGGATGCAGTCCTCGAGAATACCGAAGAGCGACCGGTCCTGGCCCAGTTGCCTGCCGACGGGGCACCCACGCCGGACTTCCTGCAAGGAGGACACGAGGTCGGCCAGGCCCTCGGGCATGTGGTCCGGGAACGCTTCGGCGTCGTCCAGGACGCTGACGTCGCCGGCGAGCAGGGCGGAGCGCAGACTCCACTGGTCGTGCCTGCCGTCGATCGCGTGGACCCCGCCGCCGGACCCGAGGATGCGACGGCATACCTCGTCCTCCCAGTCCAGGGCCTCCAGCTCGGTGTCGTCGAGGTGTTCGGGAGACAGCCGCGCGGTCACGTAGCGCACCCGGTGGCTCTGCATGGGCCAGGTGTGGGTGGCGGAGTGTCGTCGCAGGCTCCCCCGGTCGATCAGGTCGTCCACGACCGGGAGGGGAAGGCGCTCCACCAGTCGCTGCCAGGCAGCCGTCGACAGAGTGGCATGCCCGAACGCCTCGGCGGCTTCCAGGTGCAACTGCCAGGCATCGACCTCGTCGGGATCGACGGCGGGTGCGGGCAGTCGGCCGGAACATATGGCTTCCGCTCGTGTGCGCTGGTCCTCACCGAGCACGGGGAGGCCGCACGCGGCGAGCTCGACCAGATGTCTCAGGGCCGGCAACAGCGTCGTACCGCTGAGCAGTGTGAGGACGTCCTCGGACAGTGCGGCTTCGGGATCGGCTGCGCGGCCCGCACGCACGAGCGCCTCGTCCACGAAGCCGATGTCCCCTGCCTCGGCCGCGGCCCTTTCCAGCGCGGCCATGGCTCGCGCCGACAGGGACATGCGGGGAGTGGACTCGACGTGCGCCGGGGCCGGTTCGTGACCGTCGGGTATGCCCGCGACGACGGGTTCCGTCCCGCGGGCGGGGGTGCCGCGACGCCGGGCGCGCAGGGCGGGTATCGCGCCGCTCTCGCGCGCGATCCGGCGCTCCTCGCGGCGCGCGAGTTCTGCCTGCCGCAGCTCGGCCAAACCAGCTACGGGCAGGGGGTCGGTGGTCATCGGCGCCCTAATCTCCCAGGTCCAGACTGCCGTACCGAGACCTCCGCGGAGGCCAGGGCTTCAGGTGAACGCCCTGATAGTAGGCCAGGGCATAACCGCCTTCGACGGGATACCTCATCAGTTACCAGCAGAAGTGAGAAGTCTTGGCGCCCGGGGTGCCGCGCTTCCGGTTTCTCCGCCGGCTCGATTCACCCTGTCCGCTTCCACTCCTGGCAGCGGGTGGACTTGAAGACCTCGCCCTTGTTGACCGTGACCCGGCCGCTGCCGTCGAGGTTGCCGTTGGCGATGATCGCGTCGAACTCGCCGCTGGCGTTGCTCGCCCGCTCCCAGTAGCACCCGAAGCCCCCGTCGGGCCCCGCGGTCTTGTAGGTCCCCGCCTTCATGTCCTCCCCCACCAGGTACTCGCCGTCCCCTTCGACGGTGGTGGGCGGCCCCTTGGGCTTCGGCGGCTTGGGCGGCGGAGCCGTGACCGTCGCGGTCTTCGTCACGGTGACCTTGGGACCCGGCACTTCGACCTCTTTGGTGACGGTCTTGGTGACGGTCACCTTCGGAGCGGGCCCTGCGGAGTCCGTGGCCTGGGCCTGGTCGTCCGAGATGCCGATCCCGACGCCGAGGAAGAGGGCGACGAGGCCGACCGCTCCGTGGGTGAGCCACCTCCTGCCCTGTGACGGCTTACCGGGGACAGGCGGCGGAGGCATGAACGCGCCCGGGAACGTGCCGTGCGGAGGTGGTACGGGACGGGTCGGGTACGGGCCGAACGGAGGCGGGGTGGCGGGGCGGGCCGGGCCGGGCTGCTGCGGGCTCTCGGGGTTCATCGTGCGGTCTCCTGATCGTGAAGGTGTGTCGGTATCGGTAGGAGTGAAGAGGCCGGTCACTGGCCTCGGATGCGCCGCCCCGCCTCCGTGCCCGGGTAGAGCATCGCGTCGGCGACACGGCCCCCGGAGTCCTTCACGCCGCCGCTGAAGTTGAGCCGACCGGTCGCCCCGGCCTTCGCGGCCACGCCGTCCCAGTAGCGCGCCTCCCGCTCCCACTGGATGTCGGCGAGGAGCCGCTGCAACGCGTCGGTGCTCAGCGCGTTCGCCGGGTCGGCCCACGGCGTGGTGTGGTGGACGGCGATCCCCAGCCCGGCGAGCACGGCGGGTGCGGTGAGGGCGCTGCGCGAGACGAAGTGGGAGCTGTGCTCGGCGATGAGCCGGGCGAGTAGCGGTACGACGTGTCCCTCGACCTGACCTGCGTCGGTACCGGCGGGCAGCTCGTCCTCCTGGACGGTCTCCGCGGACCGGGACAGCCCGTTGCGGCCGTAGACCGCCGTGATGACCAGGGCCCGCAGCGCGGAGAGGGTGATGACCTCGGGGTCGCTCTTTCCGACCTGGCGCTTGCTGGCGTTGACGAGCTTCGTGAACGGTACGAGCTTGTCATCCACGTTCACCTTGACGGCGTCGGCGACGCGGTGCGCGAGGCGGGTGGCGAAGTCCCGCTGGTCCATGGACATCGCCAGGTTCTTCGCGACGGTCACGCCCTGGACGTTGCGGTCGTAGAAGATCTGCCGCGCGTCGGCGACGCTCAGGTCGACGTACAGCTCGAACGGCACGCGGATCGTCGCGAGTTCGGCGTAGGTGAGCCCGAAGTGCTCCGGGTCGTCGTACAGCTCGTGCCAGGCGGTCGTCTGGGTCTCGCCGTCGATCGCGACGACCGAGGTGCCGGGCGTGATGGTCAGGGTCCGCAGTCCGGTGCCGGGCAGCAGTTCGTCGCTGAGCGCGGCAAGGGGTCCGGCGTGCCAGAAGGTGATCGGCGGCGTGGACCAGCCGGCGCCCAGCTCCCCCTTGACGCCGTCGGCGATGTACTCGGCGTACGAGCCGACGTTCTTCCCCTTCTGCGTGGACTTCAGCGCCCGCTGCACGAGCGACCGCAGTTCGGCGTGACGACGCACGGCGCCGGAGGCGGCCTTGAGCGTCTTCGTGTCCTCCTCGCGGCGGGGCGAGGGAACGAGCTGGACGAGCGTCGGGACGGACATGGTCCCGATCACGGCGTCCGCCCGGAACGGCATGACGGTGAGCTGGGTGCCTTCGACGACAGCGGTCGGCATGGTGATGCGCATGGCGATTCCCCCCACGGGATCGGCGAGTTCCTCGGACCCCCCTCGGGCCGAGCACCTTCACTTGGAAGCAACATCAGAGAAGCATCACAGTGAAAGCATTGTCAAACAGCTTGACGCGTTTGACCGACGGTGTAAGTTGTGAGCTGTCAGCTACCGAGAGGCCCAGGACTCCCGCCATGCCCCAGCCACCAGCCCAGGTGACCGCCGCCGAGATCTCACGCATCGCCGGAGTCACGCGCGCCACCGTCAGCAACTGGCGCCGTCGGCACGACGACTTCCCCGCGCCGTCCGGGGGCACCGACAGCAGCCCTCTCTACGACCTGGTGGACGTGCAGAAGTGGCTCGGCGCCCGGGGCCACGCCTCGACGGCCGACCCCGCGGAGGAGCTGCGCACCACGCTGCGGCTGCACCCCGGGGGTGGCGGCATGACCGGCGCCCTGCTCCCCTTGGTCCTGGCCACGGCCCGGCGCACTCCCGAGGAGCGGACCGCGCTGGCCGGCCTGTCCGACGCCGAGCTCGTCACCCGCGCCGACAGGGCGGTGGCCGACCTCGCGGAGCTGGTCCCCGGTGCGGAGGCCGTCCACTTCGCGGCGCATGACGTCGATGTCCTGCGGGCGCTGCTGCGTTGCGTACAGGACGACGCGAGCGGCGAGGCAGCGCTGGCCGTGCTGGCGGAGCGGGAGCTGGAGGACAGTGCCGCAAGCGGCACCTACCGCACCCCGGTGCAGCTCGCCGACCTGGTCGCCCGCCTGGTGCCCGGACCGTACGCACAGGTCATGGACCCGGCATGCGGCAGCGGCTCCCTGCTGTCGGCCGCCGCCCGGCGGGGCGCGACGGTGCTGTACGGCCAGGACAGCGTGACCGTGCAGGCGCAGCGCAGTGCGGTGAGCCTGCTGCTGGCCGCCCCGGACGCGGACATCACGGTGCGTGCGGGAGACAGTCTCCGCGCGGACGCGTTCGGCGGGGCCACCGTGGACGCCGTCCTGTGCAACCCGCCCTACGGCGACCGCGACTGGGGCCACGACGAGCTGGCGTACGACGCCCGCTGGGCGTACGGCGTACCGCCGCGCGCCGAGTCCGAGCTCGCCTGGGTCCAGCACGCGCTGGCCCATCTGGTGCCGGGCGGCCACGCCGTCCTGCTCCTCCCCCCGGCCACCGCCTCCCGCGCCTCGGGCCGCCGGGTCCGCATGGAGCTGGTCCGCAGCGGCGCCCTGCGTGCGGTGGTGGCGCTGCCCCCGGGCGCGGCGGCGCCGTTCCATGTGGGGCTCCAGATCTGGGTGCTGCGCCGTCCCGAGCCGGCAGGCCCCGCGCACACGTCGGTCCTGTTCATCGACACGTCCGAGGCGGCGGGAACGGGCGCCGACACGGCGACCGGCCCGGGCACACGCACGGGCGGCACCGCCTCCGGTACGCGAACCGGCCGCACCCCAATGAACTGGACGGCACTCACCGAGACGGCACTCACCCAGTGGTCGGCCTTCGCGAAGGACCCGGACGCGTACGCCGACGAGCCGGGCACCGCCCGCGCGGTCCCGGTGGTCGACCTCCTGGACGACGTCGTGGACCTCTCCCCCGCCCGCCATGTACGCGCCTCGCGCACGGACGTCGCCCCGGCGGAGCTGGCCCGGGAAGTGGACGAGGTACGCCGACGGCTCGTCGCCGGTGCCAAGTCGCTGGGCAGGGCGGCCGGTTACGACGACTGGAGCGCGGCCGGCCCCGCCCCGCGCGTGTGGCGCACGGCCACGGCGTCGGACCTGTCCCGGGGCGGTGCGCTCACGCTGCTGCGCACGGCGCCGGACTCCAAGGGCTCCGCCGGTGCGGCATCGGTGACCGCCGTGCTCACCGGCCTGGACATCGCGCGCGGCACGGCCCCGTCGGGTGACCCCAGCGGGCTGCGGGCGGACGGGGCGCCGGTGATCGCGGCGGGCGACGTGCTCGTACGGGCGGTCGCGGGGGGCAGCGGCGCGATGGCCCGAGTGGCGGACGACGCGGACGCCGGGGCGCTGCTCGGCCATCAGGTCCACCTGTTCCGACCGGATCCGGCAAGGCTCGATCCGTGGTTCCTGGCCGGCTTCCTCGGCGCGGAGGAGAACATCGCGAGCGCGTCGACGGGCAGCACGGTGCTTCACGTCAGCCCGGGCCGACTGCGCGTACCGCTGCTGCCGCTGGAGGAGCAGAGACGCTACGGCGAGGCGTTCCGCCGCGTCCACGCGCTGAGAACCGAGGCCGCGCGCGCCACGGAACTGGCCGAGGAAACCGCGCGGCTGCTGGTCGGCGGACTGACGGGGGGCGGGCTGGTCCCGTCGGCCCCGGCGGCGGCCGGCAGCGGGGCCGCCGCGGAATCGGCCTGAATCGGCACTACGGCCTTCACGCAACCACCACACTTGTCAGTACCCGCTCCGGTAGACCGGAGAGCGGGGGGTCCGAAAGGAAACCGGGGAATCCCTTGAACAGCAGCAAGCACACGGAGCTGGCGAACCACGCCTGGTCCGTCGCCGACCTTCTGCGCGGCGATTACAAGCAGTCCGACTACGGAAAGGTCATCCTTCCGTTCACGGTGCTGCGCCGCCTGGAATGCGTGTTGGAGCCGACGCGGGAGAAAGTCGCGGAGGCTGTCGTCCGGTGCAAGGAACAGGACCTCGACACGGATTACTTCCTTCCGCGGGCGTCGGGCCACTCCTTCTACAACACGAGCAGCCTGACGCTGAAGAAGATCGCCGGTGACCCGGACAACGCCGCCACGAACCTCCAGATCTACATCGGCGCCTTCTCGCCCAACGCCCGCGAGGTGCTGGAGAAGTACGAGTTCGCCCAGCAGATCCGCAAGCTCGACAGCGCGAACCTGCTCTACCAGGTCATGGGGAAGTTCACGGACCTGGACCTGCGCCCCGAGGTCGTCTCCAACCACAACATGGGGTACATCTTCGAGGAGTTGATCCGTCGCTTCTCCGAGCAGTCGAACGAGACCGCGGGTGAGCACTTCACCCCGCGCGAGGTCATCAAGCTGATGGTCAGCCTGCTGATCGCCCCGGACGGCGACGCACTGAGCCTGCCGGGAGTCGTACGCACGGTCATGGACCCGGCCTGCGGCACCGGCGGCATGCTCAGCGCTGCCGAGGACTACATCAAGGCGTACAACGAGGACGCCACGGTCGAGGTGAGCGGCCAAGAACTCAACCCGGAGTCCTGGGCGATCTGCCGGTCCGACCTGATGATCAAGGGGCAGGAACCGGAGAACATCGCGTTCGGCAACTCCTTCTCGGACGACGGTCACAAGCGGGAGAAGTTCGACTACCTGCTGGCCAACCCGCCGTTCGGCGTGGAGTGGAAGAAGGTCAAGGAGGAGGTCGAGTACGAGCACAGCAACCTCGGCGACTCCGGCCGCTTCGGCGCGGGTCTGCCCCGCATCAACGACGGCTCGCTGCTCTTCCTCCAGCACATGATCTCGAAGATGAAGCCGGTGGACGTGCACGGCGGGGGCGGCTCGCGCATCGCCATCGTCTTCAACGGCTCCCCGCTCTTCACGGGTGCGGCCGGTTCGGGTGAGTCGGAGATCCGCCGCTGGATCCTGGAGAACGACTGGCTTGAGGCGATCGTCGCCCTGCCGGACCAGCTCTTCTACAACACGGGCATCTCGACGTACTTCTGGATCCTGACGAACCGCAAGGACGCCCAGCACAAGGGCAAGGTCGTCCTGCTGGACGCGCGCGACCAGTGGGTGAAGATGCGAAAGTCGCTGGGCGACAAGCGCAAGGAACTGGGCGACGGTACGGGCAGCAAGCCGAACCACATCGGCGACATCACACGCCTGTACGGGGAGGCTGTGACGGCCGCGGCGGACCCGGAACACCCGATGCACGCCAAGGTGAAGGTCTTCGACAACACGGCGTTCGGCTACCAGCGGATCACGGTGGAGCGGCCGCTGAAGCTGCGGTTCGAGCTGACGGAGGAGACGCTGGCGGCGCTGCTCGCGTCAAAGCCGGTGCAGAAGTGGGCGGAGGAGCGCTTCCTGCCGCGCGAGCCAGAGCTGGCGGCGAAGGCGAAGGCCCGCCGGAAGCTGACGGACGAGGAGCAGGCCCAGTTCCAGAAACTGGCCGACACTGAGGCGCAGGTGCTGGGCGATGCGTTGAGCCCGTTGCTGGGTAGCGAGTGGGACACCAAGTCCGAGGCGCAGGTCGCGGTACGGAACGCCATGGCGGAAGCCGGCGTCCAGGGGCCGGCGGGCGCGCCGTTCACGAAGGCGCTGCGAGAGACGGTGGGGGTGCGGGACCCGGAGGGCGAAAAGCAGCTCGTCAAGGGCGGGGAGCCGGAGCCGGACAGCGAGCTGCGGGACTTCGAGAACGTGCCGCTGGGCGAGGACACGGAGGAGTACCTGAAGCGGGAGGTACACCCACACGTGCCGGACGCATGGATTGATCACACGAAGACGAAGGTGGGGTACGAGATCCCATTTACGCGGCACTTCTATGTGTACGAGCCGCCGAGGCCGTTGGCGGAGATCGACGCGGAGTTGAAGACGCTTGAGGCTGAGATCCAGACGCTACTGGGCAAGGTGACGGAGTGACTTCCCGGACGAAGCTGAAGTACGCACTTCTCAGCACGAGCGCTGGAACTTGGGGAGAAGAACCACAGGACGATGGCGGAGTCCCCGTGCTCCGATCAACCGAGATCGACCTGAAGGGGTGGCTTGACCCGCGCAATCCGGCAGTCCGCTCCTTGCCTTGGCGCGACGCTTCGCGTACCCGGCTACTAGTAGGCGACCTGCTGGTAGTCCGCTCAAGCGGAAGTGACGCCCACCTAGGAAAGACTGGCTATGTTGATCGCGGTGCATCGGGTATGCACTTCTCGAACTTCCTGCAGCGGCTACGTTTCCCGCCTACACATAGCTCTAGATTCTCCTGGTACTTCCTCAACAGCACCGACGCTAAACAGCAGATCCGGAAGCTCAGCTCCACTACTACCGGCCTCCAGAACTTGAGCGCAGCTCTGATCGGAGAGCTCGAGATCCCGTCCTACCCATTGGATGAGCAGCGCCGAATTGCCGACTTCCTCGACGCCGAGACCGGCCGCATCGACTCTCTGAGCCACGCGAGAAATCGCCAGTTGGTCGTGCTTCGGGAACGCACGAACAGCCTGATTCTCAACACCGTGCGAGGCCAGACGGAGCCAGGTCTACGCAAGCCGAGCGGCATTAACTGGCTTGGCAACATCCCAGCAGACTGGTCGATCATGCCTGTCAGCTACCAATTCGAAGTACTCCTCGGCAAGATGCTTAACCCGGAAAGAGCCGGAGGAACGCATCCGGCCCCCTACCTAAGAAACACAAATGTGCAGTGGGATCGCATCACAACCGATGATCTACTAGAAATGAGTTTCCCACCCGAGGAACACTATCGGTACGCCTTGCACCCCGGCGATCTGCTGGTATGCGAGGGCGGGGAACCCGGTCGAGCAGCCATCTGGGACGGCCGAATGGACAAGATCTACTACCAGAAGGCCCTTCATCGAATTCGAGCCAGAGGATACACGTCGCCGCGCTGGCTCTTCTATTGCTTGCGCGCAGCTACCGCTCAGAATGTTTTCGCCATCGAGGGGAACAACACCACGATCTCCCACCTCACCGGTGAACAGTTGCGCGGATACAGGTTCCCTTTCCCGGAGCAGGAAGTTCAAGATCGCCTAGTGAGGAGTCTTGATTCACACTCACACCACCAGGAGGAGCTGGTTCAAGCCCTCCACTCGCAACTCACGCTCCTCGCCGAACGCCGCCAGGCCCTCATTACCGCCGCCGTAACCGGCCAGTTCGATGTCTCCACCGCCAGCGGCCGCAACGTCAGGGACGGAGTGCAGGCATGACCCCCATCCACAGCGAGTCCGCTTTCGGCGATGCCATCGTCGCGACCATGACCGAGCGCGGCTGGCACGAGGCGAGCCCTACGGCCTACGAGGCCGACCTCGGCCTGGACACCAACGAGCTGTTCACCTTCCTCGGTGAGAGCCAGCCCCGCGACTGGGATGAACTCCTCGCCGTCTACGGCAACGACCCCAACGCCGCCCAGCGCGGCTTCGCCCAGCGCCTGGACAAGGCCATAAGCGACGACGGTCTCCTCCACGTCCTCCGCAACGGCGTCAAGGACCGGGGTGTCCGCCTCCGCGTCGCCTACTTCAAGCCGAACCTGGTCGCCGGCGACTCCGTCCTCGACGGCTACCGCGCCAACCGCCTCACCGTCGTACGCGAACTCGTCTACGCCACCAAGCAGGCCGACTGGGGCAACAAGCTCGATCTGACGCTGTTCCTGAACGGCATCCCCGTCGCCACAGCCGAGTTGAAGAACCCGCTGACGCGGCAAGGCGTCGAGCACGCCAAGGAGCAGTACCGCACCGACCGCGACCCCACCGAGCTGATTTTCACCCGCCGGGTCATCGCCAACTTCGCGGTCGACCCGGACCTCGTCTTCGTCGCCACCCAGCTCCGGGGCAAGAACACCCGTTTCCTGCCCTTCAACACCGGCTCCAACGGTGCCGGCCTGCCCGGTGGCGCCGGAAACCCGGCCCCCACCGCGTACGGCACGTACGCCACCTCCTACCTGTGGGAGCAGGTCTGGGCGCGGGACAACTGGCTGGACCTGCTCCAGCGGTATGTGCACCAGCAGAAGACCAAGACGCCCGGTGGCGGGACCACCAAGTCGACGATCTTCCCGCGCTTCCACCAGTGGGACGTGGTCAAGAAGCTCACCACCCACGCAGCGACCTTCGGCGTGGGCCAGAACTACCTCGTGATGGCCTCCGCCGGCTCCGGCAAGTCGAACACCATCGGCTGGCTCGCCCACCGCCTGAGCGACCTCCACTCCGACACCGACCCCCGCACCCTCGACCCCGACGCGCTTTCCGCCGGCCGGATCAAGCCGGGTGCACCGGTCTTCGACAAGGTCATCGTCATCACGGACCGCCGCAACCTCGACGCCCAGCTCCGGGAGACGGTCGGCAGCTTCTCGCAGATCGAGGGCCTGGTCGTGAAGGTGGACGAGAAGCACGGTTCGAAGAGCGAGCAGCTCGCCCGTGCGCTCTCCCGTGACACGGGCAAGATCGTCACGGTCACCCTGCACTCGTTCCCGGCGCTGCTGAACTACATCCAGCAGAACCCCACCGAGATCAAGGGCACCAGCTTCGCGATCATCGTGGACGAGGCGCACTCCTCCCAGTCCGGCGACGCCGCAACCGCCGTACGTGCGGCCCTGCGCGACCTCGGTCTGGACTCCGACTCGGAGGACCAGGGCGCCACCACCGTCACGCTCGACGAGAAGCTGAAGAAGAAGGCCGCGGAGCGCTCACAGGCCGCGAACCTCTCCTACTTCGCGTTCACTGCCACCCCGAAGGCGAAGACGCTCGAACTCTTCGGCACAGAGGACACCGTGGACGGCAAGTCCGCCTACCGCCCCTTCCACACGTACTCCATGCGCCAGGCCATCGAGGAAGGGTTCATCCTCGACCCGCTGCGGAACTACGTCACGTACAACACGTACTGGAAGCTGGTGAACCAGAACCCGGACGAGCGTGAGGTGGACCCCTCGAAGGCCAACAGCCTGCTCGCCCGGTACGCGCTCACCCATGACTACACGGTCTCCCAGCATGCCCAGGTGATCGTCGAGCACTTCCTGACGCACTCCCACGGCCGGCTGGGTGGGCGTGCCAAGTCCATGGTGGTCACGTCCTCGCGGCAGTCGGCCGTGGAGATGGCACGGGCGATCAAGAGCTACATCAAGGACCGGGAGTACGACACCAAGTTCCCGGACCTGGGTGTCCTGGTGGCCTTCTCCGGATCGCTCACGATCGACGACGAAGAGACGACCGAGCCGAAGGAGAACGGCGGGATTGCCGAGAGCGCGCTGCCGAAGGCGTTCGCCTACACCCGAGCCGACGACAAGGCGGTCGGCGCGGGCGGCCGGGGCCAGCAGGAGTTCAAGATCCTGGTCGTGGCGGAGAAGTACCAGACGGGCTTCGACCAGCCGCTGCTGACGACCATGTACGTCAACAAGAAGCTGACCGGCATCTCCGCTGTGCAGACCCTCTCCCGGCTCAACCGCACCGCCGACCGCAAGAACCAGGCGGACCTCGCGGTCCTGGACTTCGCGAACGACGCCGAGGACATCCGGGACGCGTTCCGCCCGTACTTCGAGGAGGCGAACACCCTCCCCTCCGACCCGAACCTGCTCTACACCGCGCAGAGCCGGGTCATGTCGGCGCCGATCATCTCGGAGTCGGAGATGGACGAGTTCGCCGCGGCGTACTTCGCGGCGAAGGAGAAGGCGGCCGGCTCGCAGGCCAAGTGGGAGAAGCTGCACGCGGAGCTGTACCGGCTCCTCTCCCCCGCCGTCGCCCGCTTCACCCCGCTCATGGAGAGCGAGGAAGAAGACGATGTGGAGACGGCGGAGGACTTCCGCGCAGACCTCAACGACTACGTACGCAAGTACGGCTTCCTCGCGCAGATCGTCCCGTACCGCGACGCCGAGCTGGAACGGCTCCACCTCTACGGCCGCTACCTCCTCAACCGGCTCCCCCGCCGTGCGGACGGTGGCGTCGACATAGGCGAGATCGACCTCAGTCACCTGCGGGTGGAGAAGACCGGCGAGTACGACGTCTCCCTGACCCCCGAGGGGTCCGCCCAACTCCCCGGCTTCGGTGACGGCACGGGCGGCGCGGCAGAGGCGGAGAAGTCGCTGCTGTCGGAGCTGATCGAGGCGTTCAACGCAAAGTTCGGCACGGACTTCACGGAGGAGGACGTCCGGAAGCCGTTCAACAAGACCACGGAAGACCCCAAGGTCAGGGCGGCGGCCGTCGTCAACGACGAGACCAACTTCGGCAAGGTCTTCGACCGGGCCTTCGCCGACAACATGGCCGACCACATCGAGACGACCGCCGGCATAGGGCGTCAGTACTTCGGCCCAGACAAGAGCTTCCGGTCCAACCTTGACCGCAGCGCACGCCGGGCAGCGTGGCGGATGATCCGCCGCGAGGAGAACGTGGACGAGTAGGTCCCCCACGTACGGGAGGGCCCCGACGCGACGCCGGTTCGGCGTGCGATGGGGCCCTCCCGCTTACGCTCCTCAGCCGACGACGAGCCCGACGAACCCGGCCCACGCTCCGGAGCCGACCGTCAACACGGGGCCGCTGGCCTGCTTAGAGTCGCGGATGTGCACGTGGTTGGCGGCGGCGGCAAACTCCACGCACTCTCCACCGTTGCCGGTGCTGTAGTTGCTCTTACGCCAGGCGACCTCGACACACTCGCCGCCGTCGCCGGTGCTGTAACTGCTCTTGAACCACTCCAACTCTGGCGCAGTCGGTTCAGTGCGTCGAACGGTCATTTCTCTCCCAGAAGTTTCTGAACGAACTCCGAAGACTCACGTGGGGTGAGCGCCTGCGATCGGATGATGCCATAGCGGGCTTCGAGCTGGCGGACCTTCGCTTGGCCTGTGTACATACGGCTGTCACCTTGCGCTTCGGTGTAGGCAATGCGCTGCCCCTGCACCGTGTCAATGAGTGTGAACGGCCCGCCCAGTGCCCCGTGATCCTCCCTGCCAGTCGGCATCACCTGAACTTCAACGTTACGCTTCTGGCCAATGAGTAGTAGTTGTTCCAGCTGACCAAACAGCACCGCCTGTCCGCCAATAGGTCGCCGAAGCACCTCCTCATCAATGATGAAGCTCAGCAACGGAGCTGGCTGCCGGTCATAGATCGCTTGCCTCGCCAACCGACCTGAGAGCCCCCGCTCAATCGCGTCGTCGTCGAGCAAGGGGCGCCGCATCTGGAAGACAGCACGCGCGTACTCGGTAGTCTGCAACAGACCGGGGATCGCGTAGACGCCATATACGGACAGCGCTATGGCACCGGCTTCCAGCCCGGCCATGTCCCTGAAGAACGCCGGGTACTGCGATCGAGCCAGCTCCTCCTTCAACGCCACCAGCAGTCCCCCGGCGTCCAGCACGCGGTCCGCCTTGTCGATGAACTCCGGTTGCGGAACCCGCCGCCCCTGCTCGAACGAGGCCACCGACTGCGCCGCGTACCCCACCCGCTTGCCGAACTCCACCCGGTCCAGCCCCGCCCGCACTCGCAACAGCTTCAACTGCCGCCCGAACGCGACCGCAACCCCGTTCTCCGACCTGCCCTCCGAGCGTTCCCCGGCCGAGCGCTCCGCGCCCTCCTCCGTACCCACGCCCGCATCCATCTCGTCCTGCGTCATCCGCCACCGCCTGTCCCCGTACGCACACGCACCACGTCCGTCGCGCCCAACCGTCACACAACAGCCAGCACTTCACAGCTCAACCGACGGGACGACATCACCCGCGTCTGCGGCCCCCGAACCACCGCGCCCGCCTTGCCTCGTCCCGCTCGGGCACCGTAATCACCCGCTCGCACGCCTGCACAGCGTTCGCAGGCAGGTCCCTCCAAAGAGTGGGTACAAGCGGGCCGACGCTCATCCATCCCCGCCACCCCGTGGATCACCCAGCCTCTGCGGTGGCGCACCGTGTCGACCCGCGAGAGGACACCCCTCATGGCCAAGACCACACAGCTCCGCACCTACACCGTCCGCGAGGGCCTGCTGGACGAGTGGGCGCAGCGGTGGAAGGCCGAGATCCTGCCGCTGCGTCTTGAGTGGGGGTTCGCGATCGGCGGCGCCTGGGTCGACCGGGAACACAACCGGTTCGTCTGGCTGATCACCTACGAGGGCCAGGAGACGTTTGCCGAGCGCAACGCGATGTACTGGGACTCGCCGGCCCGCAAGTCGATGGACCTCGACCCGGACGTCTACCTCGTCAGCACCGAGGAGCGAACGGTGGAGGAGTGGTACTGAGCCGACGCGCGCCGTCCACGCCCCCGCCAGGAACAACGGGTGCCGTCGCCGTTCGTCCTCATCGAGGGTCCGGAAGACACGCCCCCGGGCATGGGCTTCGAGCCGGTCGTAGTCGGGGTCCGCGGACCGGTACGAGCGGCCCCGTCGAATGGCGAGGAAGCGCCCGCCGGTCGACCTTGCGATGCGGCCGTCCAGCTCCGGCGCTGCTCGCACTCGTCGCGCTGCCCCAGAGGAGGACGCGTAACCACGCAGTGGACGTACCCCGGTTCAGCAATATGCGCATGTCCGTGACGTTTCCGATGTGGGTGACCGGAACCCGCCCCGACGCTGAGGTTCCGTGAGCGAGAGGTCGTCGACCGCATATACGTTGCCGTGTTGCCGGGTCTCCACGACGATCCTGCCCTGGCGGCGCGGGCCTTCGAGCTCTTCGGCGGTGACGAACCGGTAACCTGCGGACCGGCCCGTCCCGTGCTTCAGCTTGGTGATCAACTCGAAGCGCTGATCGGTTGAGCGCAGGGCTGCCGTCACGGTGTCCTTGCCGGCGGCCGGTGGTCCGTACAGGACGATGGCGCTCACGCGCCCCCCAGCAGCCGCTGAGCGATGGACTCGACCTGCTCGGCCAGCGGACGTGACGCGCTGATCCGGTTGTCGATGACATGGTGGGCCGTCACCGGCCGCAGCTCGATGTCGATGCCGTTGGTGTACGTGGGCCAGTGCGTGAGCTTCCACGTGTCTCGTGCGGCATTACGCGAGATCAAGCGGTCCCGCATCGATTCCAGGTCGCTGTCCACCCACAGGGTCTCGAAACGGGCCCCGGCCCTGCGACACCGGCGTGCGACACGCGAAGTCCACTGCTCGTCGGCGCTCTCGGCGAGAAAGGGCGCCACCGCGACCACGGAAGTGCCGCACTCGAGGTTCTCCCAGACAACCTTCATCAGGCACTCGTACTCCAGGGGTCTGGCGTGCTCCAGATACGTAGCGCTGTGGCGGTCGTTCGGATCGCCGTCCAGGGCCGTCAGCAGTCGCTCGGTCATCGGACGGCTGATGGTGTCCTTGTCCAGCATGGCCCAACCCGTCGCCGTCGCCAGCAGCTTGCCGGCCTCGGACTTACCCGACCCGGCATACCCGGCGACGAGTGCGAGAGTGATGCTGCTCGTACCTGAAGCAGTGGTCACGCAGTCCGCCCCCCGAGAAGTCTCGAATCATCACCCACGCACCCTAGGGCCTGTCCGGTGGGTCAGGAACAGAGGCGTCCACCCCGGCTGCCGTGGGGCGCTTTAATGCCCAGGTGGTGAACTGGACGCAGATACACGACTGCTACGGGGATGTCGATCGCGTCCCCGCGCTTCTGGAAGGGGTGGAGCTCGAGGACAACGCCGAAGCATGGGAGGAACTGGGATACCGGCTGGTCCTCGAACACGACCTCGTCTTCCCCGCCGGCTTTGCCGCCCTGCCGCGCCTGGTGCGTCTCGCCGCGAGGAGCGCACGGGCGCGTGGACTGGCCGGAGCGGTCCTGCGACGCGCGGCAGGACACCACGGCTGCGACGATCTGCTGGCGGACTGCGCCGACGCGATCGCGGAGTTCCGCGAGCTGTTGGACCGGCACCTGCAATCGCGGCCGGTCGACTACCTCGCGACATTCCTCGATTCGCTCGCGGCCAAGGAGGAGTACCACTGGAGTGCCGTCCTGGGGGACTTCGCGGACGACTTCTACCATCTGGCCTGCCCCCACTGCGCCGTGGAAGTGACGATCGCCATCGGGGTCCACGGGCGCTATTCAGCGATCCGGGACTGGCACCTGGGCGACGTGGACCGTCGCGGCCTGCGGCCGGCGTCCTCCGACGAGCTCTCCGGCATCGGCCGGTGGATGCACGAGACTGCTTTCCGTGACGGGCACGAGGCCCTCGCCAACGGAATCGCCCACCTCTTCGGTAGGGCCGAATGCCCACACTGCGCCAGCGTGTTCGACATCGCGGACGAGTACACATCCGCCAACTGCCCCGTCCTGCGGTAGGCCGGGGTGAATCAGAAGCAAGCGCGGGAAGGGCTCAGGAGCGGAGCCACAGCCGGATCGCGGTGACGGTCACCGTGCCGTGGAAGACGTAAGCCCGTTTGTCGAATCGAGTGGCCACGGCGCGGAAGCCTTTGAGGGCGTTGATCGTTCGCTCGATCTCGTTCCTGCGGGCATACCGGGCTCGGTCGAAGGCGGCGGGCCGACCGCCCTTGCTGCCGCGCTTTTGCCGATGGGCCCGCTGGTCGCGGCGCTCGGGGATGGTGTGCTTGATCTGCCGACGTCGCAGATAGCGGCGGTTGCGGCGGGAGCTGTACGCCTTGTCGCCGCTGAGGTGGTCCGGCCGAGTACGAGGACGCCCGCCGGCCGGGCGCGGCACTCGGACGCGCTCCAGCACCGGGATCATCCGCGGCCCGTCGCCTGCCTGCCCCGGTGTGATCAGCACGGCCAGCGGACGCCGCCCACCTTCACCCACCAGATGAATCTTCGTGCTCAGCCCTCCCCGGGAGCGGCCCAGCCCTTCGTCGTCCCGATGATGAGAGGGCCGACTCCGCTGACCGGGGACCCGCGGAGGCTGCTTTCGTGCACCGGCCGCGTGCTGGTGCGCCCGGCAGACCGTCGAGTCCACCCCCGCCATCGTCCAGTCGAGACGGCCCTCGATATCGGCGTCGGCCTGGACGGCCCGCAAGATCCTGTCCCACGTGCCGTCCGCCGACCACCTGCGATGCCTGTCATGCACCGTCTTCCCCTTGCCGAACCGCCTCGGCAGGTCCCGCCACGGGATGCCGGTCCGTTGCCGAAAGAGAATGCCGTTGATCACCACACGGTGGCTCTTCCACCGCCCGCCCCGGCCTGCGTTCCTCGGCAGGTGCGGTTCCAGCCGGGCCCACTCCGCATCTGTCAGATCACCCCGCCCCATACGGGACGGAACGATTCACCGGTCAGCCTGTCACGCGACCCCTCGGACAGGTCCTAGGGCGGCTGTGGACGATGACCATTGCGCTTCCGGCACGGTTGGCAACCTCACGGGATACCCGCCGGGGGCCGCGCTCTTCTCTGTCAGCCCTATCCACCTCGCTGGCGAAGGGGGGCTCCGGCCGCTGTCCCTGCTGATCACGCCCGGCCAGTGGGGCGACAGCCCACAGATGATCCCCGTGCTCGAACGGATCCGGGTCAAGCGGCCAGGCGGCGGGCATCCACGTACCCGCCCCGACCACTTCGGCGGTGATAAGGCTTACAGCTCCCGCCGGAACCTGTGCTACCTGCGCCGAGGCCAGATCAAGCACACCATCCCCGAACCGAAGGACCAGCGGGCCAACCGCCGCCGCCGAGGCAGCCGAGGCGGCAGGCCTGCAGGGTTCGACAAGGAGATGTACAAGCGGCGCAACGAGGTCGAGCGCACGATCAACCAGCTCAAGCACTCCAGGGGCCGTGGCCACGCGCTACGACAAGCGCGCCTACGTCTTCACGGGCACCGTGACCTTGTCCTCGATCCGCCTGTGGCTCAAGCCCTGACGAATGGGTTCCGTCAGCGGGCTTCCAGTTCTTCGGCTCTCTTCGTGAGCTCCGCCGCGATGTCGTCCCAGTCCGGACCGTGCAGCCACAGGTTCTGCGCGGACTCCCGCAGAAGAGCCGGCTCGTCGTGCCTCTGCAGCAGTACGAGCCGATAGGCGAGGTTGCGGATCCACACCGGGAGCTGGCCGTCGACCAGGTTCGGGCAGAGCTCCCGCAGCATCGAGAGGATCGCGTCCGCGTCAGCGAACGTCAGCTCTTCCACAAAGTAGTGCTCGCGATGCTCCTGACCGCATGCCGGAGTCGGACGGAACTCGTCTCCGTAAAGACACCGGGCGTGCTCGGTCAGCGTGCTGTGCATGCGCTGCAGCTTACGACGTCATGATCCGCCAGACAGGGCCCAGCCCTGCCCTCCCCGCACCCGCATCCTCGCGCCCGTACGCAAAGGCCCGCCCCGGCTACGGCAAACGAACCGCGTCAGGGCAACGCGCACCCTGGGCCGAAGACTTCGCTCTGATGCCGGAGCGCGAGCGGTACATCGCCGGATACGTCGACCCCCTCCCCGAAGGCGCGGCGATGGACATCAAGTCGCTGGCCAAACACCTGCCCCTGTACGGCCAGATGGCCGTCTCCAGCGCCCTGAAAGCCCTTGGAGTAGCGGGGCATCTGCGGCGCGTGCGCTGCCTGGCCGGTGAGCGGGATCAGGTCCGCTGGGTGTCCCGCACCTACTGGTCCCGGACCGCGCGTGACAACGAGTGGTGGGACGCGTTCCTGACCACCGAGGGCAGCGTCCCCCCGCCCGAGGCGACACCCGCTCCCCCATCGACCGACGCCGATGCGCAGGCCCCGGTCGCTGCGTCACCCCAGAACGCGACCACGTCACCGGCTGCAACGCCCGAGCCCGCCCCGCAACAGACCGCGGTTGCCTCCGAGGCCGCCGCCGCAGGCGTGACGCACCCCGCGCCCGCACCCTCTGCCGTTCCCGAGCAGCGCGCGCACGGGGCGGCCCAGGCCGCGCACTCTCCCGCGTACCTCGCGCTCGCCCAACTCGGCCGTATGGAAGCGCGCCTGGCCCTCTCCGCAGCCGACTGCCGCGTCCTTGAGCCCCTGGCCGCCGCCTGGTTCTCACGCGGCGTGGATGCCGACTACCTCACCCAGGCCCTCACGGCGGGCCTCCCCGCCCAGGTGGACTCCCCCGTCGGCCTCGTACGCCGCCGCCTCGTCGACAAGCTGCCACCGCAGCTGACCAGCAGCACCGCCCCTGCGACGGCCGCCGTCACCAGGGGGCGCCGCCTGTTGGCGGAGTGCACCGAGTGCGGCCGTCCCGGCGCGCCCGAAGCACTGCCCGACGGCCTGTGCCGAGGCTGTCGCACCGCCGCATCGGACACCACTCCGGCAGCGCCCGCAGGTCCGCCGGCCGAACGCGATGTCCACGCGCTGGTCGCCCAGCTCCGCGAGCTGACACGACTGCCCTGACCACAGCGCCCGTCGCCGACGGTGGACGGGGACCTCAGAGGCCGCCCAGCTCGGTGGCCAGGTCCGGATCGCGCATGCCGGGGAAGGCGTAGCCCTCGGTCTCATCCCACGGGACGTCGAGGTCATCCATGTGCACGCGCCACTCCGTTCCCGGCAGAGCGCGGCGCAGCTCGGAGACGGAGCTCAGCACATGGTCGAGCACCGGCAGCACCTTGCCGGGGTCGAACGGCATCTTGGTGGAACCGGCAACGACCTCGTCCGGCCGGCTGTCGTCGCTGTCGTAGAGGTACAGGCTTTCCTGGTCCTCGTACGGGAAGGACGCCCTGTGGGCGGCGACGATCCGCTCGACAGCGGCCGTCTCGACATCCGTCAGCGGCGTGGCCCGGCTCGCGCGGTAGTAGAGGGAGACGCTCATGGTCCGAGCCTACTGAGGGGGTACGACAGTGCTGTCCGACTCCGGGCCGTCCTGTGGTGGGATGCATCGGGCCGCCCTGTGGTGGGATGGTGCTGTGAGCCGTACCGCCGAAGAGACCAACCGCCGTATGCTCCGGGCGCGGGACGCGATGGACCGCGCGTACGCGCAGCCGCTGGACGTGCCTGCCCTCGCCCGGATCGCCCATGTCTCCCCGGCCCACTTCGCCCGCACCTTCCGCGCCACCTTCGGCGAGACCCCGCACCGCTATCTCCAGCGTCGCCGCGTCGAGCGGGCGATGTTCCTGCTTCGGGAGAGCGACCGAAGCGTCACGGACATCTGTTACGAGGTCGGCTTCGGCAGCACGGGCACGTTCAGCCGCACGTTCCGCGACATCGTCGGCCGGTCGCCGAGGACCTACCGCAAGGAGTCGGCGGCCGTGGACGTCCCCACGTGCTTCACGAAGGCGTGGACGCGGCCGAGCGCCTGAGCCACCTGTCGGCACCGGCCGCCGGCTGCCGACCGCCGACCGCCGACCGCCGACCGCCGACCGGGCAGTTTTGGATAAGTTTTCTCCGGTCCCGCCGATTAGCGTGGTCCACATGTTCAACGCGATCACGCACTCACAGATCTACGTCCTCGACCAGGACCAGGCCCTCGACTTCTACGTCGGCAAGCTCGGCCTGGAGGTCAATGCCGATGTCGACATGGGCTTCATGCGCTGGCTCACGGTCAGCGTCCCCGGCCACCCCGACCGCCAGGTCCTGCTGGAGAAGCCCGGTCCTCCGGCGATGTCCGACGAGACGGCGGAGCAGGTACGCGAACTGCTGACCAAGGGGGCACTGGGCAGCGCGCTCATCCTCACCACGGACGACTGCCGCAAGACGTACGAGACACTGCTGGCCCGGGGCGTGGAGTTCACCGACGAGCCGACGGAGAGGCCGTACGGAATCGACTGCGGCCTGCGCGACCCCTTCGGCAACCACCTCCGCTTCACCCAGCCGAAGGACTGAGAACCGAAGGCGGGGGCGCTCGGACGGCGGTGGCGGTTCGCCACCGGCTCCGGCCGCGCCCGCCCCGGACGGTCGCCGCACGCTCCCCCTCCTGCGTACAGGCCGGTGCACATCACGTACAGCAGCCTGGCGACAGCGCGTCACCCCTGGTCACGCTCGGCCATGTCGCATCAACGTAGAGGCATGACCAGCAAGCAGCCACCCCTCCCCATGCGACCCGTACGCGCCGCACAACCCCGCTTCACCTGGCACCACTTCACTATGCGGTTCAGCTCGACGCCACGCGGCGCCCGCCTCGCCCGGCACCTGGCCGGCGAGCGTCTCGACGCCTGGGGCATCCCGTACGGGAGCGAGGCGCACGACACACTGACGCTGACCGTCGCGGAGCTCAGCAGCAACGCCGTGCACCACGGCCACGTATCCGGACGGGACTTCCGCCTACGCCTCACCGCCGAGGGCACAGCCATCCGCATCGAGGTCACCGACACCCGGGGCGAACGCCTCCCCACACCCGCCGAAACAGCCTCATCCGACGAGGACGGCGGCCGCGGCCTGCTCCTGGTCGCCGCCCTCACCGACCGCTGGGGCTGGTACCCCTGCGCGGACGGGCCGGGCAAGACGGTCTGGGCGGTCCTCGAAGTCTCCCGGTGCCCGGAGCGACAGGATTCCAGCCAGTAGGCAGTATCACGTTGCAAGCGCCTGCGCTTCGACTGCGACAAACTGGGCCGCATCATCGCGTGGACCGACACCACCGGCAGCCGGCACGAATACGCCTGAAGAAATAGGCTCATGTCCGACCTGACTCGATTGACCCATGAATTGATCGAATCGACGCACGAGGAGAACACCTCGAAGATCCCTGATCCCGTGCGCGATTTCATCGAAAGAATTACCTTCGCTGCACCCGAAGACATCCTCTCCGCTGTGCATGAGGTGCTGGCCAAGGACTGGATGGCGATGCCGGTATGGGCCCGCAATCTCGCTTACCGGCTTGTCTGCTTGCAGCGCCCGGATGATGCCGAACTGCTACGCGAAGCGGCAGCCGACCTGTTCTCCTTCGGCCCCGACTGGGACGACATGGCGGAAGAGCTGCGAGATCGAGCATCCCAACTGGAAAGCTGACACGAATCCACGAGGCCGGTGCCGCGCTCGCTGACCTGAAACCGACGGCGTGACCACCCATCCTTCTGCACGGCTGGACCGAGATCGCCGCGCCGGAGACACTTGACCCCAACTATGCCAAGGCCGACGCTCCACGTAACGCGCCTAGGCCAGCACACGCACACACGGGGGCAAGGTGCCGGACCAACCGATCGCCGGACGGTACGAGCTCCTGGAGGAGCTCAACAGCGGCGGTATGGGCGACGTATGGCGTGGTTACGACGCCGTCCTGGACCGGCCCGTCGCCGTGAAGGTGGTCCGGCGGCAGGCCGTCGCCGGTTCACCGCAGCTGGCCGAGGAGTTCGCCAAACGGTTCAAGCGGGAGGCGCGCATCACCGCGCGCATCCAGCACCCCGGGGTCCCGCAGGTGTTCGACGCGGTGCTCGACGACGCCTACGAGCGGCTCTTCCTCGTCATGGAGCTGGTCGACGGCGTCCCCCTGTCCGCGTACATCCACCCCGAGCGCCCACTGCCCGTCAGCTGGGCCGTGGCCGTCGCCGCGCAGGTCGCCACCGTGCTGTCGCACGCCCACGACGTGCCGGTGATCCACCGCGACCTCAAGCCGTCGAACATCCTGGTCGCCCGGGACGGGACGGTGAAGGTCCTCGACTTCGGAATCGCGGCGATCCTGCGCACGGACGTCACCAAGCTGACCGCGACCGGCAGCCCCATCGGCACCTACCAGTACATGGCACCGGAACAGGTTCGCGGCGGGCGCACCAGTCCGCAGACCGATCTGTACGCGCTGGGCTGCGTGTTGCACGAACTGCTCAGTGGACGGCCCCTGTTCACTGCCGACAGCGAGTACCTGGTGATGTACCAGCACGTGAACGCCGCTCCGGCCCCGTTGCGCCTGCTGCGACCGGACGTGCCGGAGTCCCTGGAGGAGCTGGTCCTGCACCTGCTGCTCAAGGCGCCGGAGGCGCGGCCCGCCGATGTCCAGGAGGTGTACGAGCGGCTTCGGCACTTCCTGCCCGCGCCCGGTGCGCGGCCCGCTCCCGGTGAGGCAGGGCCGCAGGGAGCGCCGGATCCGACCGCGATCTTCCGTGAGCCGTACGCGCCGCGTGCCCGCGCCCGTGCAGGACGGCCCGTGCCCACCACGGTCGATCCGGCCGCCGCACAGCCGGCCCCCGTCGCCGTGCCCGCGCAGCTGCGCGAGGAGATCGCGGAGGCGTACGCGCACTCCGACGCGCTGCTGGACGAGGAGCGGTTCGCCCAGGCCGCGGAGGTGCTGAGCGAGATCATCGAGCCGGCCGCGCGTGCCCTCGGCGCCGAGAGCAGGAAGGTCCTGGAGCTCCGGACGCAGCGCGCCGCGATCCGGCTGCTCGGCGGCGACTACCGAGCGGCGTTGCCCGAGTTCGACACCCTGGCCGACGCCTACGCGCGTACCGGCGGCCCCAGCAGTACGCAGGCACGTGCGTGCCGGGCCCAGGCTGCCCGGTGCCGTGCCGAACTGGGCCAGGCGACCGACGCGCTGGCCGCGCTACGGGGCGTTCTGGACATCGTCCGCGCCGTCGACGGCGACGTGAGCGACGAGGCGGTCGAGCTGCGCCGGGACATCGGCATGCTCCTGCTCGCCCAGGGACAGGCGCCTGAGGCGCAGCTGATCCTCGCGCCCCTCCACGACGATCTGTGCTTGGTGTACGGGCCGACGGACGACATGTCCGCAGAAGTCGCCGAGGTGCTGAGCCTGATCGAGCTCGACCTCGACGGCCCGACAGTGTGACCCGCCACCGCCTCTACGCCCGTAGCCTCCCCCGGAGAGTCCGCCCATGCCCCACCTCGCGTTCGACATCGACTTCTGTGCACAGCTCAGCAAGCTCCAGGGCAGCGTCAAGCAGGGCGTGTTCGATGCCTGGGAGAAGTTCGAGCGCCTCACCCTGGACCAGCTGTTCAAGGACCAGGGGCTGAAACTGGAAACGCTCAAGCGGGCCCGTGATCCGCACATCAGGACCATCCGCATCGATCAGGGGACGCGCGGGGTCGTCCTCGCACCGGACAGCGGTGACACGTACGTGCTGCTGCGCGTCATGCCGCACGACAAGGCGATCGCGTGGGCGGTCAAGCAGAAGGCCAGCATCAACACGGTCACCCGAGCCGTGGAGATCCGGGACATCGCCATGCTCGACGAACTCACGCCGGCGTACGAGCGGATCGCCCCGGTTCCCGATCAGCGGCTGTTCGCGAAGGTGTCCGACGGTGACATGGCCGCGCTCGGCATCGACGAGACCACCCTGCGGCAGGCTCGCGCGCTGTCCGACGCCGAACAGCTGGAGGTTTTCGCGCCCTACTTCCCGCAGGATCAGCGTGAGGTCCTGGAGTACCTGGCGGCCGGTTTCAGCGTCGAGGACGTCTGGCGGGACGTGGTGTCCGTGGCCATGTCCACCGTCTCCGCCGGTGATCCGCCGGTGGACACACAGGACTTCGCCACAGCGATTCAGCGCACCCGTGCGCGTATCGCTCTCGTCACCGCGTCGGAGGAGCTGCGCGACATCCTGGACAAGCCGTTCGCGGCCTGGCGGGTCTTCCTCCATCCGTCGCAGCACAAGGTCGCCTACCGCCCCTCGTACTCGGGCCCCGCCCAGGTCACCGGTGGACCCGGTACCGGGAAGACGGTCGTCGCCCTGCACCGGGTGCGCCACCTCCTGGGCCATCTGCGCGACGGCGACAGGGTGCTGCTGACGACGTACACGAACGCCCTGGTAGCGGCACTGCGCGCCGGTCTCGCCGCCTTGGTCGAGGACGAGGTGCTGCGCGACCGTGTCGACGTCATGACCGTCGACGCGTTCGCGGGCCGTGTCGTGTCGACGTCGCGGCGGCCGTTGCGAAGCGGTGAGGAGGAGGCCCGGTGGGAGAGGGCGGCCCGCGCCACCGGCTTCACCGGCACCGCGCAGTTCCTCGCGCAGGAGTACAAGCACGTGGTCCTGGCCCAGGACCTGCGCACCCTGGAGCAGTACGAGGCCTGTGAGCGACGAGGACGCGGCAGCGCTCTGCCCACGTCCGCCCGCGCTCTGGTGTGGCACACGGTCGAGGAGTTCACCGACCGGCTCGGCGCCGACGGGTTGCGCACCTACCTCGGAACATGCTCGGAGGCCGCGGATCTGCTGGAGACCTCAGGTCCGCCCTACCGGCACGTGGTCGTCGACGAGGCCCAGGACCTGCACCCGGCCCAGTGGCGGCTGCTGCGGGCCGCGGCTCCGGCGCGCCCGGACGACCTGTTCATCGCGGGCGACCCGCACCAGCGCATCTACGACACGAAGGTCTCCCTGAGGACGGTCGGTGTCAGGGTGACCGGCAGGTCGACGAAGATGCGCAAGAACTACCGCTCCACCCACGAGATCCTCAGCTGGTCCACCGCGCTCCTCGTCGGCCGGCCCTTCGAGCAACTGGCGGACGACGCCCGTAACGAGACCCTGCTCGGCTACCGTTCGGCCCTGCACGGCAGCGGGCCCGAGACGTTCGGCGGGGATTCGGAGGACGCCGAGCTCGACGCGCTGGTCACACGGGTCCGCGGTTGGCTCGACAGCGGTATCGCGCCGGGCGAGATCGGGGTCAGCGCCCGGTTCAACAAGACCTGCGACAGGGCGGTGGAACGCCTCAGGGCGGCGGGTCTCCCTGCCGTGCGGCTCCGGGGTGACTCGTCCACCGGCCTGGAGAGCGTGCAGATCGGCACGATGCACGCCTTCAAGGGGTTGGAGTTCCGGTGCGTCGCGGTCATCGGCGTCAGTGACGGAGCCCTGCCGTTCCCGAAGGCGGTCACCGCGGCCGAGGTGGACCGGCTCCAGCACGACGCGGACCTCCTGGCGGAGCGCTGCCTGCTGTTCGTCGCGTGCACCCGCGCCCGGGACGGGTTGTACGTGTCGTGGTGGGGCGACCCGAGTGAGTTCCTGGTGGAGGCAGGGCTGTGAAGGTCCGACGTCAGACGCGCCCTCCCGGCACGACCCACGGCGCCCCATGGTCCGACACCGCCCGGGCGGAGCACCGTCGCACGTCTTCGACGAAAGCGTCTCGCAAGGGTGCGGCAACTCTCTGCCACCGCCGCTGCATCATCTTGTGAAGGTCCGACCATGAATGTTCGGGTTCCTTGATCAGCTCTTGCGGGTGCGACTTACCTCAGAGTAACTAACTGGTCCATGAACCTCTTCAGTCGCAGCTCCCTGCTCCGCCGTCCGGAGCCTCGTCCGGAGGAGTCCACCACCGACCAGGCGGGCACCGGTGCCTCGGTCATGCCCGACCCCCGTCTGGCCGCTCTCACCGGGGAGTGGATGATCGACCCCGCGCACAGCAGGATCGGCTTCTCCGTACGGCACGCCATGGTGACGACCGTGCGCGGCTCGTTCACGGAGTACGAGAGCCGTCTCTACTTCGACGGGCGCAACCCGGCACGCTCCCGGGCCGAGATATCGATGGCCACCGCGAGCGTCGACACGGGTGTGGAGCAGCGGGACGCGCATCTGATCGGACGGGACTTCCTGGATGCCAGGAACCACCCGCGGATCGGCTTCACGAGCAGCGCAGTACAGCTCATCGGCAAGGACGTCTACCGCATGACGGGCGACCTCACGATCCGGGGCGTCACCGGGCCCGTGGTCCTGGACCTGACGTACATCGGTTACGTCACCGACCCCTTCGGCTACGAGCGTGTCGGGTTCGACGGGACCACCACCATCAACCGGTCCGACTGGGGTCTCACCTACAACGCCCGGCTGGCCGAGGGCGGCGCCATGGTGAGCGAGCGGCTGCGCCTCCAGTTCGACATCGCGGCGATCCGCACTCCGCCCGCTGCCTGACCCGCTCTCAGGCGCCGGTATCCGCGTTACGGTCGGGTGCACCCCGGAACGTGCAGCGGTAGGCGCGGGGTGACACTCCCAGCGCCACGTGGAAGTGCTGCCGTAGCGCGGTGCCGGTGCCGAAGCCCGCGTCAACGGCGATGCGGTCCACCGGCAGGTCGGTCTTCTCCAGCAACTGCCTTGCTCTGTCGACACGTAGCTGGGTGATCCACTGCATGGGCGTGAGACCGGCCTCCTGCCGGAAACGCCGGTTGAAGGTCCGTACGCTCATCGAGGCGCGGCCCGCCAGCTCGGCCAGCTTCAGGGGCTGGTCCAAGTGCCGGAGGGCGAACTCCCGGGCCGGAGCCGTCGAGCACTGCTCGGGCGGGGTGACCGGGCGTTCGACGAACTGGGCCTGTCCGCCTTCTCGGTGGGGTGGTACCACGGTTCCGCGGGCCACCGTGTTGGCGACCGCCGCCCCGTGGTCGGTACGGATCATGTGAAGGCAGAGATCGATACCGGAGGCGACACCCGCCGAGGTGAGGACGCCCCGGTCGTCGGTGTAGAGCACGTCGGCGTCCACCTCGATCTCCGGGTAGAGCGTCCGGAATTCCTCGCACGACTTCCAGTGCGTCGTCGCACGCCGCCCGTGCAGCAGTCCGGCCGCCGCGAGGACGAACGAGCCGGTGCAGATGGACGCCACCCGTGCTCCGCGGGGGATCCGCTCCAGGGCACGGGCCACCTCCGCGTCGATCCGGCCACGTTCCTGTGCCCCGTAGTCCTCCTGGGCCGCCGGCACGATGACGGTGTCCGCGTGCTCCAGCGCCTCGGGGCCGGCCGCCACGTTGATCGTGAAATCGGTGTCCGTCGGCACGACGCCCGGCCTCGGTGTGCAGGTGACGAGTTCGTACAGGGGCTCACCGGACGTCGAGACCGCCTGGGCGAACAGACGGTGCACGATCCCGAGCTCCATCGGCAGCAGCCCGGGGCGTACGAGCACGACCACTCGATGCCTCTTCTTCACCATGGCCAGATTCTTGCAGAAGCAGTCCATCTCGCCAGTGGTTGCCCCGCAGTCACACGATGACGATCGACGCATGGAAGCAATCACCGGCCGTTCGCACCGCGGCCACCTCGGCCGGCTCCGCCATCGCGCCCTTCCCCCGCGCCGGGGCATCCTCGGTCACCGCGCGTGGTGGGTGGCGGCTGTCGCGCTGCTCGCGATCGTCGTGGCCGGGGCCTTCTCGACCCTGCCCGGCCTGCTCGCCGGGCCTCTGCGGCAGGAATTCGGCTGGTCCCGCGGATCGATCGGTCTCGCGACCTCGGTGAACATGGTCCTGTACGGTCTCACCGCCCCGTTCGCCGCCGCCCTCATGGACCGCTTCGGCATGCGCCGCGTCGTGGTCGTCGCACTCGTGCTCATCGCCTCAGGGGCCGCGCTCACCTCCGTCATGACGACGGCCTGGCAGTTCACCCTGTACTGGGGTGTGCTCGTCGGTCTGGGCACCGGCTCCACGGCGACGGCCTTCGGGGCCACGGTCACCCAGCGCTGGTTCGTCAGGCGACGCGGTCTGGTCACCGGTCTGCTCGCCTCCGGGAGCGTCTTCGGTCAGATGGTGTTCCTTCCGGCGCTGTCCTGGGTCGTGGACCGGCACGGGTGGCGCCCCTCCCTCGTCACCCTCGTACTCGCGGCGTGCACGACGGTGCCGCTGGTGTGGCTCGTGCTGCGCGACCACCCCGCGGACGTCGGGCGTGAGCCCTACGGCGCCGCTTTCCAGGTACCGCGCCCCGTCCCCCACGACGGCGCGGGCCGCAGAGCACTCACGCTTCTGGGCGACGCGGCACGCACACGTCCCTTCTGGCTGATGGCGGGTGCGTACGCGATCTGCGGGGCGTCCACCAACGGCATCATGTGGACCCACTTCACCCCGGCCGCCCACGACCACGGCATGCCAGCCACGACGGCGTCGTCGCTGCTGGCGGCCATCGGGGTCTTCAACGTGATCGGAACCGTGGCGTCCGGGTGGGCCACGGACCGCCGTGACCCGCGTCAACTGCTCGCGGTCTTCTTCGCGCTGCGCGGGCTGCTCCTGATGTGCCTGCCGATGCTGATGAGCGCCACGGTGGAGCCGCCGATGGTGGCCTTCGTCATCGCCTTCGGTCTGCTCGATCTCGCCACCGTGCCCCCGGTGGTCGCGCTGTGCCGTGAGGTCTACGGTGACGGCGGCGCGGTGGTGTTCGGCTGGGTCGGCGCGGCGCACCAGGTCGGTGCCGCTCTGGCCGCCTACGGAGGCGGAGCGGCCCGCGACGCCTTCGGGACATACGCTCCCGTCTGGGTGACTCTCGGCGCCCTGTGCGCCGCGGCGGCTCTGCTGTCGCTGCTCGTCCGGCGCGCCTCCCCGGCCGGCCGAGCCGACGGCAGGCGGTCAACCGCCGTAGACCGCCTGTGAGTCCGCGAGCACCTCCGCGAAGTCGTCGGCGAGGGACGTCGCTTCGGCGGGGGTCAGGGTGGCGGTCGTGACGCGCACACCGGGCGGGGACGCGATACGGAAACGTGTCCCCGCAGCGATCCACCAGCCCCGTGTGCGCAGCCCGTTGACCACGGCGGATTCGTCCCGGACGGGCACCCACACGTTGAGGCCGCTCCGCCCGTGGGACGCGATCCCGCGCTCGCCCAGCGCCACGCCCAGGGCGTCGCGACGGACGGCGTACGTGCGCGCGGCACCGGCCACCAGCCGCGTCACCTCCGGGTCGGTCAACAGGGCGGCGACGGTGGCCTGGAGGATGTGACTGACCCATCCGGACGTGAGCAGCATCCGCCCGTCGTGGCGCGCGAGGGTGGCGGCGTCGCAGGCGAGGGCGGCCCAGCGCAGATCGATCCCCAGATGCTTGGACACCGTACGCACATGGGCCCAGCGGGGCAGGTCCCCTGACGTGAGGGTCACCGCGTCCGCTCCGGCGATGTCCGCGTTGTGGTCGTCCTCCACCACCAGCGTGTCGGGGAAGTCGCGCAGGACGGAGAGGAGTTCGTCCCTGCGTCCCGGGGTGAAGCGGGCGCCGAGCGGGCTCTGGCCGCGAGGGCTGCACACCAGGGCCCGGGCCCCCGCACGGAGTGCGGAGCGCAGGGCCGCCGGGCGCAGGCCTTCGTCGTCGACCGTCACGGGCAGCATGCGCAGTCCGAGGGCCGGAACCAGGTCGAGCAGATGGTGGAAGCCCGGGTCCTCGACGGCCACGGCGTCACCGGGTCTGAGTTCGGTGGACAGCAGCCTGGCGATGCAGTCCAGGGCGCCGTGGGCGAAGGTCAACGCGCCGGTGGGGACACCGTCGCGGGCCAGCCAGGCGCGGGCCGCGTCCTCGAGGACGGCGAGCCTCGGCGAGGCACGGTGCGATCCTGGCACGGGCTCCACGCGCGCGGGCGGGGTGAGCACCGGGAGCCATCCGGGATCCGGGTGCCCGCCCGCCAGATCACGGAGGCCGGTGGGCACACGCGGAGGACGGCGCGAGGTGACGGCGGGGGCGGACGCCACCACTGTGCCACCGCGCCCCAGAGTCACCACCACCCCGCGTACGCGCAGCTCCTTGTAGGCCGCCGCGACCGTGCCGGCACTGACTCCGAGCTCTTCGGCCAGCCGCCGTACAGGAGGCAGCGAAGCGCCCGGCTGCAGCACGCCGTCGGCCACACCGCTCTCGGCGGACGCAGCGATCTCCCTGGCCGTACCGCCGACGATCCCATATTGTTCTGCCACAGACAATAGTTTGTACCGATACAAAAATGGTGTCAAGGGGGATCCTGATGAAACCGAGGCCGAGACGCGTACCGTTCACCGACCGCCTCAAGGTCCCGGGCGGCCGTGACGGACGGCGCATGCTGGTGGTCGCCGTCATCGACAAGGTGGGCACCGGCCTGTGGACGGGAGCGGCCACGCTCTACTTCGTCTATGTCGCACACCTGTCGATCGCGCAGATCGGCGTGCTCATGGGCCTGTCCGGCATCCTCGGGGTGGCCGGGCCACCGCTCGCCGGACGGCTGGCCGACCGCTTCCCGGTGACCCGCATCCTGGTCGTCGCCCAACTGGCCCGCGGAGCAGCCCTCCTGGCCCTGCTGACGACGGACGACTACGCGCTGCTGGTGCTGTTCTCGGCCCTGGGGTCCCTGCCCGACCGCGCGTCGAGTGTCCTGACCAAGCTGTTCGCCGCGCGGGTCGCCGGTCCGCACCGCATCCGCTACCAGGCGATCCAGCGCACCGCAGTGAACATCGGGTGGGCCGTCGGCGCCGCCGGGGCCGCCGCCGCGCTGACCGTGGGCACCACCGCCTCCTACCAGGCCCTCCTGCTGGCCGACGTCGCGTCGTACGCCGTCATCGGGGCCCTGACCTTCCGCTGCGCCGAACCACCGGCCCCCAGCCGCGTCGTCGCGTCCCCGGCCACCGGCGCCGGCCCCTCCCCCGCCGCGTCGGACCGCCGCACCTCCCGAACCGTGCCCGCACCCGCGACTCCCTGGCGGGACCGCCGCTACCTCGCGTTCACCGGTTCGGAGATCTGGCTGTTCCTGGACGACAGCATCCTCCAGGTGGGGTTCCCCCTGTGGATCGTCCACGCCACCGACGCCCCGGTCGGACTGGCACCGCTCGTCCTCGTCCTGAACAGCGTGTTGGTGATCGCCCTCCAGGTCCCCCTGTCGCGCTTCGGGGAGACGAGGGCAGCCGCCCGCCGGCTGCTCGTCCCGATCGGCGCGGCCTTCCTGACGGGAGGCTTGGCGCTCGCAGCCTCTGCCGTCGGAGGCCCCTGGTTCGCCACCGCCACCGTCCTCCTCGCCGCCGTCGCGTTCACCCTCGCGGAGATCCTGCACTCACTCGCGTCATGGGAACTCTCCGTCGCCCTCGCCCCCGGGGAGGCACAGGGCGCCTATCTCGGTGTGCACGGCCTGGCGCAGTCCGCCCAGCGCAGCCTCGGCCCCGTCGTCGTGGGGGCCGCGGTGGGCGCCGGCCCGTTCGCCTGGCCTGTGCTCGGTGCCACGCTCGTGCTGGCCTGCCTGGCGCAGCACCGGCTCGTCCGGCCGGACGCCGCGCCGGCACAGGCCGCCGTCGGAGGCGCCAAGGCATCGGAGGCACCCGCCGCCGGGGGCTGAACCAGCATGCTCCGCAAGGCCGTTGGGGTTAGGTTGTACGACAGAGGGTTCACGCCTCGGTTGGACGACGGAACGGTGCACATGACCGACCACACGACAGAGCGCGATTCGGCGCAGCAGAAGATCGACACGTCGGTGCCGCACTCGGCCAGGATCTGGAACCACTGGCTGGGCGGCAAGGACAACTACCCCGTCGACGAGCAGGCCGGGGACGCGTACAGCGCCGTCTTCCCGGGCATCGTCACCGTGGCCCGCAGCAGCCGCGCCTTCCTGGGCCGCACCATCGCCCACCTGGTGACCGAGGCCGGCATCCGGCAGTTTCTGGACGTCGGAACGGGCCTGCCCACCGAGGACAACACCCACGAGGTCGCCCAACGGCTGGCCCCCGAAGCCAGGATCGTGTACGTCGACCACGATCCCCTGGTGCTGGCACACGCCCGCGCCCTGCTCACCTCCACACCCGAGGGCGCGACCTCCTATGTGAACGCCGACCTCGCCGACCCCGACCGCATCCTCTCGGCCGCCGCCGCGACTCTGGACCTGAGCCGGCCCACCGCCCTGATCCTGAGCAACATCCTGGGCCACGTCGGTGACCACGAGGAGGCACGCGCCATCGTCACGCGGCTGATGGAGGGGCTTCCGGCCGGCAGCTACCTTTCCGTCAACGACGGGTCACGAGGCGTCGACGCCGACTACGAAAGGGCCCAGGACGCCTACAACGAGACCGGGGCCGTCCCCTACTTCCTGCGTCCCGTCGACCGGATCACGGCGTTCTTCGACGGTCTGGAGTTGCTGGAACCGGGAGTCGTGTCGGTCCCCTTCTGGCGCCCGGACCCCACCGCGCCCGCCCCGCGGCTCATCGGCGAGCACGGCGGTCTGGCCCGCAAGCCCTGATCGCGGTTCGGGACATCTGACCCGCGGGCGGCCGTCGAGCGGCACACCCCCGCCCGCGGTCCCGGGCGGCGAGGCCGAGGTGACGCCGTACCGTGGCGGGCAGGCCGCCCGGAGGCGTCGTCTAGCCGGCGTCCGCGGCGTCCGCGGCGTCCAAAACATCGTCCCCCGAAGGGGCTCGCACGCCCAGCGGTTCGTCGAAGGCGCTGAAGGCCGTGGTACTGCGGTAGTCGGTGCCCTTGTAGCGGACCTCGAGGAGGTACGGCTTGCCCTCGGTGGCGACGTAGAAGGTGTAGGTGCCCTTCGCCTCCGCCTCCGCCTCGTCGGCCTCGTCGGTGACCCGCAACGCGACTGCCGGACGGCCGCCGATCTCGGTCCGGTCTCCCTTCACGGCCTTCCCGAAGGCACTGAACGGCCAGGTGCAGTCGACCAGCCCGTCCCCGGGCTTCGCGTTGGCGGCAGGGGTCTTGATCCAGCGGTCCTGCGCCTTGCCTCCGGCCGCCTTGCCGCCCGACCACCGGTCGAGGTACACCCGGTCCGGGCGTACGTAGTCGGTGTCGTCGATCCGGATCTGTTCGAGGCTGCCGCCCTCGGTCCAGGTGATCTTGTTCGTGCACCGGCCCCTGAGATCGGTGGTCTGCCGACTGGAGTAACTGCTGCCGGCGGCCCCTGTGGTCGACGAGGCGATGGTGACCGTCTTCAACCTGCCCATCGTCCTGTGGGCCTCGTCCAGCAACGCGTCGGCGGAGAGCTCCTCGTCGTGCCCGCCCTCGCCCGTGCAGCCGGTGAGGGCGGCTCCCAGCAGCAGGCCTGCCAGTACCGACGTCACGGTTTTCTTGCGCACACAGACCCCCTGATCATGGGCGGATCACACTACGGCACCCGCGGAGGGGGCGATCGGACACCCCCGGCCACCAGGCCCCTCGCCGCCGGCGCCGGCCCGCAGACCACAAGCCACAGGCCACCCACGGGCCCGACGCCCTGGCACACCCGCCGCTCCTGGCGTGCCGTCAGCAGGGCTCCACGCAGCGGATTCGCGGGTCACGGCGGACCTTTCCCCGTTCGACGGCGGGCCACGGGTCAGGGGGTAGCGTGAGCGAACACGAGTCCGTCCTGGCCTCCCGGCCGCACGAGGTGACGAACGATGAACGCGTACCCGCTGCCCACGCCCCATCCCACGAGCGCGCACCCCGCCCGCGTCTACAACGTCTGGCTGGGCGGCAAGGACCACTATCCGGTGGACCAGGAGGCGGCCGAGCTCGCCGCGACCGCGAATCCGACGATCGTGCCGTCGGTCCGGGCCAACCGGGCCTTCCTCGGCCGCGCCGTACGTCACCTCGCCGCAGCCGGGATCCGTCAGTTCCTGGACATCGGCACAGGCATTCCCGCCGCGGACAACACGCATGAGGTCGCCCAGCGGGCCGCACCCGAATCGCGTGTCGTGTACGTCGACAACGACCCGATCGTCCTCACCCACGCCCGGGCACTGCTGGTCAGCGGCCCCGAGGGGCAGACCGACTACGTGCAGGCGGACGCGCGGGACGTGGACACGATCCTCGACGAGGCCGCGCGCATCCTTGATCTCGACCGGCCGGTCGGCCTGCTGCTGGTGGCGATCCTGCAGTACGTCAAGGACGCCGAGGACCCGTGGGACATCACCCGCCGGCTGCTGGAGCGTCTGGCCCCCGGCAGCTATCTCGTCCTGTCGCACCCCGCCGCCGACGTCACGGCCCCCGAGGTCGCCGAGTCCATGCGGATCTACAACGAGCGCGCCGCCGGCCACGCCTCCGCCACCCCGCGCGGCCAGAAGGAGGTGGCACGGTTCTTCGATGGTCTGGAGATCCTGGAACCGGGTGTGGTCACCCTGACGCGCTGGCGTCCCGGGCCGTCCGACGTCCCGGACGACACCCTGCCCATGTGGTGCGGCGTCGCCCGCAAGGCCTGACGTTCCGCGTCAAGGGCTCGCGCGTCCACGCGGACCGTCCGCGTCCTCATGTGGCGCTGCGTTCGCTCGCCTCCCGCAGGTCACGGTCCACAGCGCGTTCGCACGCCGGGTCGGGCGCGGGGCCGGCGCCGCCAGGCAGGCCCGCGCGCAGGAGTTCGCGCCAGTGTTCCTGGCTCCAGTCGGCCGGGGCCGTGGTGCGGATGAAGTCCTCGACCAGGGCACGGAACCGGGCGGGGTCGCTGTGGAAGGGGAAGTGTCCCGCGCCCTCGAAGATCTCGAGGCGGCTGCCGGGCATGGCCGCGTGGGCGCCGTGGGCGTGGCGGACGGGGACGACGCCGTCCCGCGAACCCCAGAGCAGGAGAGTGGGCATGCCCTGGGCCAGGTAGCAGCGGTCCAGCATCGTGACCGTCTGACCGCGCCAGTCGACCACCGCCCTCAGCGTGCTGATGAACGCGCTGCGGGAGGTGGCGTCGGGGAGTGCGTCCATGAGGTCGAGCAGTTCGCCGGCGTCCTGGCCGAGGTCGGTGTCGAGCAGCTTGATCAGCCGGGTGAAGAGGCTGACCTGACCGCGCATGCCGGGAAGGCGCAAGGCGGACAGCATGAGGTCGGCGCCCGGGAGGGACACCGCTCTCAGGACGGGGTTCACCTCCCGCCCCACGCCTCCCGCGCTCACCAGGATGAGCCGGTCGGTGCGTTCGGGGTACTGGTAGGCGAACTGCATGGCCACACCGCCACCGAGCGAATGGCCGACCAGGGTGGCACGTTCGATGCCGAGGACGCCCAGGAGGTCCCTGATGCCGTTCGCGTAGCCGGCCACCGAGTAGTCGGCCCGGGGTTTGTCCGAGTCCCCGTGGCCGAGCAGGTCGGGGGCGATCACGGTGTGGTGGCGGGCCAGCTCGGGAATGACCTCGGCCCAGGTCGCCGAGGAGTCGCCGATACCGTGGATGAGCAGGACGGCGGGCCCCTCCCCGGCCATCCTGTAGGCACGGCGGTAGCCGTGGATGATCCGGTGGGACAGCCCCACGCTCTGCTCGGCCCGTCGTCCGCGTGCTGGTGCGCCGGCCACGGCACCGCCTCCGTCTGCTGCTCCGACGATTCCCGAGCGAGGGTAGGAACCTCCCGCGCCGGGCGAATTACCGGGACGTTGCAGGCGACACCCGGACGGAACCCGGGTGGTCGTGCGCCGCCCCGGCATTCGTAACACGCGCGCGGCGGGCACGCCGGAAGACGCGCCCTGTGAGCCTCGCGGCACCACCTGTGCACGCAACAGCCCCTCGGCTGCCATGGTTTCGTGGACGGCGCCACCCCCGGACTGCGCTCCCCCGACGGAACGGGCCCTCTCCGGCCACGGAAGTCCTGTCGTCGTGCCCGCACCACCGACACCGAGGCCGAGCGCGGATCCAGCCGATCATCGGGAAGGATCCGGAGCCCCCCGCACGCTGATCCGCCGGTTCGCTCTCCGCCCGCTGCCGCGCCGGCACCCTGCCTCACATATTTGCACACCGAATCTACCCATCTCGCCCGCGGCCCATCGCCCGAACCTCTCCGGACGGGGCCCCGGGCGGACCGGAAGCCTGGTCGCGTGCCGTGCGCCGGTTTCCCTCCTCCCGAGGGCGGACTGGGTAGTTACAACCCTTTTCCACCATGTTGAGAACCTTCCCGGATCAAGAAAAGATCTCGAGCACGGGTTTGGATCTGGCTCTCTATGTGCACAATGACTCGTCCGCTGATCACACTTTCGCGGTTCTGATCCTTAAGGACACGAAACGTTCATCTACGATTGCGAACTTTTTCTTGTCAGCACATCTGGTACGGCTGGTGATCCCCCCGCTGAACGCGACACCTGCCGCCCCTCACGCCTTCACCGCTCGACGAGTGCGGACACGCCTCCGCCCCGCGTCCGTCGGGGGTAGAAGATGACCTCATCCCCGCTGACGGACCGGGAGATCTCTCTCGTACGCACCAGCCTCAACGTGGTGGCGCCCCAGGCGACCGAGATGACCGTCTACTTCTACGCCATCCTGTTCGCCCGGTACCCCGATGTACGCGGACTGTTCCCCGAGAACATGGACGTGCAGCGCGACCGTCTGCTGCGCGGCCTGCTGCGCATCATCGATCTCGTGGACGACGTCGACAACCTCGTGCGGTTCTGCTCCCGTCTCGGCCGGGACCATCGGAAGTTCGGAACCCTGGGGGCCCACTACCCGGCGGTGGGGGAATGCCTGGTGGCGTCTCTGGCCCGCTTCGCGGGTACCGCGTGGAACGACGAGGTCGCCTCCGCCTGGACCCGCGCCTACAGCGTCGCGGCCCAGGTCATGATCGACGCCGCCGAGGACGACACGCGACTGCGCCCGGCCTCCTGGGAGGCCCAGATCGTCCGGCACGAACACCGCGGTAACGGCATCGCCGAGATCACCGTGCTGCCCGACCAGCCGTACCCCTTCGTCGCCGGCCAGTACGTCAGCGTCGAGACCCCCTGGTACCCGCGCACGTGGCGCCACTACTCCCCCGCCCACCTGCCACGCACGGACCACACGCTCACGTTCCACGTGCGGGCCGTCCACCGGGGCCAGGTGAGCAACGCCCTCGTGCACCACGCGGTCCCTGGGCACAGGGTGCGGCTCGGGCCGCCGCAGGGTGACATGACCCTTGCCGCGGCAGGCGACCGCGACCTGCTGTTCGTGGCGGGCGGCACCGGCCTGGCACCCATCCGCGCCCTGATCGAGGAAGCCGCCGTCTCCGGGATGCGCCGCTACGCGGACCTGTTCGTGGGGGCACGGACCGCCGAGGAGCTCTACGGCCTCGACGACATGCTGCGCCTGGCCCAACGCCATCACTGGCTGTCCGTCAGGGCGGCCGTCTCCCACCAGAGCATTCCCGGTCAGCAGGGGACACTCCCGCAGGTCCTGCGTGAATTCGGCCCCTGGGACCGGCACGAAGCCTTCCTGTGCGGCCCGCCCGACATGGTCACCAGCGCGGTGCACACCCTCAGGCAGCAGGGCACACCGCTGTCCCACATCCATCACGACCCGCTCGACACGCCCGTGCTCACCGCTCCCCTCATACCGCCCCGACCCGGTCAGGAGATCGACCAGCTGTGACCCGTCACGACGCAACCCCCTCGCGGGGAGAGCGCATGCTGCAGAACCACCTCGGCACCGGCGAACGCGCCGACGCGTTCTACGACCGGCAGGTACGCCCGCACCTCACTGCGGACATGGGTGACTTCATCGGCCGCCAGTCGATGGTGTTCCTCTCCACCGCCGACTCCCGCGGGCATTGCGACGCGACGTTCCGCGCGGGGCCTCCGGGATTCGTGACGGTGCTGGACGACCGGACCCTGGCCTACCCCGAGTACCGCGGGAACGGCGTGATGGCCAGCGCCGGCAACATCACCGAGAATCCGCACATCGGTCTGCTCTTCATGGACTTCACCCGCGATCACATCGGGCTGCACGTCAACGGCTCGGCCCAGCTCGTCGGCGACCAGGAACTCCGTGCCGCGCATCCCTGGATACCCGCCGACACCGCTCCCGGAAGGCACCCCGTGCTGTGGACGCTGATCAGCGTCCACGAGGCCTACGTGCACTGCTCGAAGCACATCCCGCACCTCGAGCCGGCACCCCGCCCCCTGGGCCTCGCGCGCAGCCGCCCCAAGGACGCCGACTACTTCACCGGCACCCCCACGGAGGCCGTGGGGGCCGGTCACGGCCGGCACGAGCACGACCGGGGAGCCCCGTCGGAGCACCCCGCGATCGGTTACCACGACCGCTGAGCAAGGCGGCCGCGGACGGTTTCGACCTGCTCGGAACCGGCTGGGGGAACCTCGTCCGCAGGCATCGGAATCGCGTGCATGGGTGGCGATGAGCAGGGCACACGGAGGAAGCACGGCAGAGGGCCATGCAGCCGCCGATCGCACGACGGCCCCGGATGTCACCCGGTGGACGTGGTGCGAGGAGCGGGAAGTGAGTGCTACCCGTCGATCACGACGGGTACGCATCGAAGAGACCCAAGATCGGACCGAAGAATGATTCTCCTTGGCGCCATTCTGCTCATCATCGGCATGCTGGTCGGCGTTTCCCTGCTGACCACCATCGGTGGCATCCTCGTCGTGGTAGGCGCGATCCTGTGGATCCTGGGCGCGAGCGGACGCAAGATCGGTGGGCGCAAGCACTACTTCTAGACGCGGTGAGCGCGATCGCTGCCGCCAGGGGTGATCCGCGGATCACGGTGACGGCACAGACGTCCGGTGTGGTGGAGATGTCCGGTCATCCCCACCACACCGGACGTCTGCGTCGTGCCGGGGCCCGGACGCCGCCCGAGAGCCGCTCCGGTCAGCCGGAGGGCCCGGTCGGCGCCGCGGACCCCTCGACGGCGCCCGGCAGCAGGTGGGCCCGGCCCGCCGGCAGCGGCACCACTCGCGAACCCCTGGCGACGGGCGGCGCCGCACCGCCACCGGTCACCAGGACTGCCACGGGTTCGCGGCGCGCGAGGTCGCGGAGCGCCTCAGGCGTGATGCTCGCGTCATGCCCAGCGGTCTGCCGCGAGGCGCAGCCGGCGTAGTAGGCGATCGGCACGGCGTCGTCCCCGCTCAGCACGCACGGCGGGCGCACCCCGATCCTGTTCAGCGCACCGGCGACCGCGGCGAACCGTGCGCCGGTGGCCTGGCTGGTGCGGATCACGTGACTGAGCACGGAGAGCTGGACCCCGAGATGGGCTGCCAGCAGCAGCGCCAGCGCGGCGGTGCCCGCCGGCCGGCGGGCTCGGTGCGTGCGGGCGAACAGATGCGTGAGGTACTCGGCCACCGGTACGGCCAGCAGTGCGTAGGCGGGGAGCAGGAAGCGGGGCGCCGCGTACCCGACGAGGAACAGGTACGGAACGGCCGTCGAGAGTCCCGTCGCTGTGGCCAGGAGTGCCACGGCGCCCCGTCCCGCACGCCGGGCCGCGATGATGCCGCCCGCTGCGAGGAGGGGCAGCGCCGCCCACCACACCGCGGTGGCCGGGTTCTCCCATCCGATGTCGCACGGGCGGCAGAGGGTCCGGCCGGCGAGCGCGCGCAGGTGGTCGTCGACGGCGAAGTTCCACCCGAGCCCGCCCTGGATCTCGCCGGCCCGGTGCAGCCGGGCGACGAGCCCCCCGTAGTGGGTGTACGCCTCGGCGATCCAGGGTGCGCAACCCGCCACGAGCCCTCCGGCGAGTGCGGCGCAGAGGACCGGCCGGTGCCGGCCGGGTACCAGCACGGCCGCGAGCACCAGCGGCAGCGCGAGCCAGAATCCGTCGGCGGGCCGCATCAGGGCGACCAGCGCCACGGCCGCGCCGGCCGGCCGACCCGGCGTGTCCGGTGCCGCCGCGCAGGGCACGCACGGCCCAGCCCGTCGCGGCCAGGGAGCCCAGGGCGCACCACAGGTTCGGCATCGCGGCGGGGCCGTAGAACAGGGTCGGCCACAGGCCGGCGAACAACGCGCCGGCGCCCACGAGTACGGGCGGTGGCAGTACGTGGCGCCAGGTCCGGAGGGCGACCACCAGGGCGGCGGCGGAGAGCAGGGCGAGGTGGATCCGCAGTGCGGTGGTGGACGTGGTGAGTGCCGCGACGGGAGCCACGAGGTAGGAGATCCCGCGGGCGCGCGGTGCGCTGAAGAAGGCCGCGGGAGCGTTGCCGCCGACCTGGCTCACGTAGACGGTCTCGTCCCAGGCGAGCCCCGATCCCGGTACGACGAAGGCCAGTTGCACGGAGGCGAACACCACGGCGACCGCGACCAGCCACGGCAGCGGTCCTGCGGCCGGCCGGACCGGCCGGACCGGGACCTGCTGCGGCGCCGGACGCACCGGCCGGGTGTTGTACGGCCGGGTGTTGTACATGACCGCTCCAGTCCTCACCGGCGCCGCGGAGGAAGGGGCGCGGCCTGGTCAACGAGACAGGGACGGCAGGGGTCACGCGGGACCGGGAAGCCGCGGGACCGGGTGTGCCGGGTGCCCCAGTGCCCCCAGTGCCCCCAGTGCCCCCAGTGCCCCCAGTGCCCCCAGTGCCTCCTGAGGGATACCCCTCAGATCGCCTCAGCTCCTACACGATCGCGCCGTGCAGGTGGATCGCCCAGAGCAGCGCGGCGAGGGACGCGGTGTGCAGGACGGCGCGAACGGTGTTCCACCTGACCCAGCGGCTCTCGAACGCGGCCCGTGCCGCGCCGAGTTGGCTGGGGGACGCGTCCGCCCCGACCTCGTCGAGCGCGTCGTTGAGGGGCACGTTCCGCGTCCCGGTGACCAGGAACGCCAGCCCGAAGAGCACCAGGGCCGTGACGATCCACGGCAGGGTCCCCGGGCTGTGCCCCCGCGCGGCGAGGACCGTCGCCAGGACGAGCAGCGGCAGGGGCGCGAGGAAGGGGACCAGGAACCAGCCGTTGATGACGGCACGGTTGACGTGCTGCATGCTCCGGACGAAGGCCCGGTCGTCGTTCCGGGACAGGCCCGGCATGACGGCGTACGCGAAGGCGCAGAACAACCCGGCCATCAGCGCCGCTCCCCCGGCCGAGGCGAGGAGTGCCGCGGTCTGCAGCGTTCTCATGTCTGCTCCTGAACTGAAGAGAGAAGGGGTGCACGGCCGCCGGTGCTTGGAGGCTGCTCCGGGCTCCGGACCGGGGTGACTCCACCGTGTCGATCGCCGATCGGGTTCACAAGCGATATCGCCTCCGCTTCTCGCCCGGCCCCTCGGCCGGTCCGGCCACGACGAGGCGGTATCCCTCGAAAATCCCCGGCACAGCACTGTCACAGATATGCCATACGATGCGCACACCTGTTCACAGCTCTTCCGTTTGAGGATGCCCACGTCATGTTTTTCGGTGTCACGTCCCGTTCAGCACGCGGCATGTCCGCCGCTGTCGCCCTTCTCGCGATCGGCGCGGTGGGCTGCGCCGACGCCATCGACAGCGCCAAGGACGGCGCCAAGAAGGCCGTACGCACACGGTCGGTCTTCTCCCTCGCCCCTGGCGACTGCTACAACCCGAACAGCGGGGCGACCGAGGGCGAGGAGCTCAGCGTCGAGATCGTTCCGTGCGACGAGGCGCACAAGGGCCAGGTCGTCGGCGAGTTCGACATCGAGGGGAAGTCGAAGTACCCGGGCGACGCCGGGGCGACGGAGATCGCCGACCGGCGGTGTCCGGCGGAGTCGCTGAAGTTCATCCCCGACACCTGGGCGATACCGAAGGGCGTCGACCTCTTCTACTACTACCCGACCAGCGAGAGCTGGAAGACGGGTGACCGGGCCGTGAGCTGTACGTACGCCAAGGAATCGGGCACCTTCTCGGGTTCGCTCGAGAACAAGTCCCTGACCGCGGACCAGGTCACGTACCTGAAGGGTTCGAACGCCGTCTACGAGGCGCTCTGGAACAACCAGCCCGAGGCGGACCAGATCGAGGACGACCTGGCGGGCTACAAGAAGCAGGCCAAGGCCATCTCCGAGGCCCTGGACACTCACCTGGCGGCTCTGAAGGGTCTGGAGCAGCCGCAGACCGCCAAGCTCCGCTCGCAGCTGGCGGAGACCGCGGAGGCCTGGAAGGACGCCGCTTCGGCCGGTGACACGGACGACTTCTACGTCGCCTACGACCTGGGATTCACCGGCATCGACCCGAACAGGACGGTCGCCGCCCGCAAGGAGCTCGAGCTCGCCACCACGGTCCCCGCCGACGACGCCGCGGCCTGGGCGGGCTGACCCCGCCCGCGCGGGCCGCCGTTCCGACTGCCGGCCGGCCCGCGCGCTCCCGGGGGGTGAGGCTCTCCACGCCCCGGCCAGTCACCACATCACACCGCACACGCACGAGGAACCCATGCCCACCCCCGAACCCTCTCCCTTCCAGTTGCTGTCCGGCGCCCCCGGGTCGCCGGTGCTGCTGCACGTCCCGCACTCCTCCCGGGTCGTGCCGCAGCGGGTGCGCGGCGGCATCGTGCTGGACGACGGAGCGCTGGAGTCCGAACTAGACCACATCACGGACTCCCACACGGCCGACCTGGCGGCCAGGGCGTCCGGCCTCTGTTCCGTGACCCCCTGGCGCTTCGTCAACGGCCTGTCGCGACTGGTCGTCGACCCCGAGCGCTTCCCTGACGACCGGGAGGAGATGCTGGCCGCCGGTATGGGCGCGGTCTACACCCGGACCACGCACGGGGAGGTGCTCCGCCCGGCCGGGGTGGATCCTGAGCCGTTGCTCGACCGCTATTTCCATCCCTACGCCGACGCGATGACAGCGGCCGTCGACGACCGGCTCGCCGCCACGGGACGCGCCGTCGTCATCGACGTCCACTCCTACCCGTCGCGCGCGCTCCCCTACGAACTGCACGGCACCGGCCCGCGCCCTCCGGTCTGTCTGGGCACCGACGGATTCCACACCCCACCCGGGCTCCTTGCCCTGGCGGAGGCGGCGTTCTCCGGATTCGGCGGCACCGGCCTGGACAGCCCCTTCTCCGGTACGTACGTGCCGTTGAAGCACTACGAGGCGGACTCCCGGGTCGGCGCGCTGATGATCGAGATCCGGCGCGATCTGTACATGACCGAGCCCGGCGGCCCGGCCGGCCCGGGGCTCGACGCGCTCGCCTCCGCACTGGCCGGACTGGTCGACGGGCTCATGGACCTGTGACGGGAGCGGCTACCTGGGACGGGCGTACGGACGGGTCATGATCTCCATGTTGTGGCCGTCCGGATCCTCGAAGTAGGCCCCCCGGCCCCCGAAGAGGCGGTTGATACGGCCGGGTTCGGTGTGGTGGGGATCCGCGTAGTAGGTGACCCCGAGGGCCTCCAGCCGGGCGATCATCGTGCCGAACTGGGCGTCGGGGACGAGAAAGGCGTAGTGCTGCGACTGCACCGGCTCGTCCCGCAGTTCGTAGTAGTCGAGCGTCACGCCGTTGCCCAGGTCGACGGGCAGGAACGGTCCGAACGGCGCGCCGACCTCCAGTCCCAGGACGGCGGCGATGAACTCGGCCGACAGGCCGCGGTCGGTGGTGTGGACGGCGTGGTGGTCCAACTGGACGACGTCGACGCCCTGCTGGGCCGTGTGCGGGTCCCGCTGCTGTGTGTGGGGCATGCCCGATGGGTCTCCATGTCGTGTGATTCCGCTGGGAGGGGCGCCGCTCACGGGCGCCGGACGGGACAACACGACGGGGTGGCGGGCCTCTGGCCCGCCGCGCGCTCACGCAGGGGCCGGGCACATCTCACGTACGTGGCCCATGGCCGACCCGGCAGTCACGGGGCCGATCCTAGCGGCTTCGCCCTCCGGGCGCACCGGTCCGACGTGGCACGTCCCGGACGCACGGCACGAGGGTCAGGCACGGGGTACAAGAAGGAGAACCGCTCGTGCCGGCGCGGGGGTCGCCGCCGTCCCGGGTCGCGGGGCGGCGGCGCACACGACGGCACCCGAGGCACGGACGTGCCGTGGTGTCACGTCAGAAGAAGACCCCGCACCTCAGCAGCACGTTCGCGTACGGCCGGGCCTCTCCCGTGCGCACCACCAGGCGGGCGGACGCCGTGAGTTCCTTCAGCTGTTCGTGGGACACGAGCTCGAGGCCGGGGATGCGGGCGGTGAGCAGACGGGCCGCTTCCGGGTTCGCCTCCCCGGTCTCCTCGGCCGCCGTCCCACCCTCCACGACGAGCTCGTCCAGCAGCCCGTCCAGGACCTCGGCGAACGACGGGACGCCCGCCCGGAAGGCCAGGTCGACCACGCGGGGGCCGGCGGGTATGGGCATGCCCACGTCGCAGATCAGGACGCCGTCCCCGTGGCCGAGTCCGGCCAGGGCGCCCGCGAGGTGGCGGTTCAGGATGCCTGACTTCTTCACAGTGCCGAGACCACTTCGCTGGTCGGGAAGGACGCCTGCGCGCCCTCCTTGGTGACGGCCGCCGCGCCGACCCGTACGGCGAACGCGGCGGCCTCGGTGAGTTCCTCGCCCAGGCCGAGCCGCCAGGCGAGGGCGGCGGTGAACGCGTCGCCCGCTCCCGTGGTGTCCACGGCGGCGACCCGGGGGCTCGGTACCCGTACGGGACCGCCGGCGCGGGTGTCGGAGACCAGTGCGCCGTCCGCGCCCAGCGTGATCACCACCGAACGCGGTCCGAGGGCGGTGAGTCCCCGCGCCCAGGACTCCGGGGTGTCGCCCGCACCGTCTCCCAGGATGAAGCGCGCCTCGTGCTCGTTGACCACGAGGGGATCGCAGGCGGCCAGCACCTCGTCGGGGAGCGGCGCGGGCGGGGAGGGGTTGAGGACCAGGCGCGCGCCCGGCCCGAGCGCCCGGGCCGTCTCCGCGACGGTGTCCAGTGGGATCTCCAGTTGCACGGAGACGACCCGGGCCGCGGCGAACAGGGGGCCCGCCGCCCTGATGTCGTCGGGAGTCAGCCGGGCGTTGGCGCCCGGTGACACGACGATGCTGTTGTCCCCCGACGGGTCGACGGTGATGAGGGCGACCCCGGTGGGCGCACCCCCGACGAGGACTCCGCCCGTGTCGACGCCCGCCTCCTGCTGCGAGGCGCGCAGCAGCCGGCCGTGGGCGTCGTCGCCGACGCGTGCCAGCAGAGCCGTACGCGCTCCGAGACGGGCGGCGGCGACCGCCTGGTTGGCGCCCTTGCCGCCGGGGTGGACGACGAGGTCGGTGCCGAGCACCGTCTCGCCCGGTCCGGGGCGCCGTTCGACGCCCACGACCAGGTCGGCGTTGGCCGAGCCCACGACCAGGAGGTCGTACCGGGAGGGCCCGGCGGGGGCGGAGGGCGCGGAGTCTTCGTTTCCGTACATCTGGACGGTGCCTTCCGTGATCAGGAGAAGTCGGCGACGTTCTGCCGGGTGACGACCTTGACCGGGACCTTCACCATGCTGTCGACCTTCTTGCCGTCGGCCGCCCGTACCGCGTTCCGCACGGCGATCTTCCCCAGTTCCTTGGGCTGCTGGGCCACGGACGCGTACAGCGTGCCTGCCTCGACAGCCGTCAGGCCGTCGGGGGTTCCGTCGAAGCCGACCACCGAGACGGACTTCCCGGCCTTGCTGCCCAGTGCCTTGACGGCGCCGAGCGCCATCTCGTCGTTCTCGGCGAAGACGCCGGTGATCCCGGGGTGGGACTGGAGGAGGTTGGTCATGACGTCCAGGCCCTTGGTGCGGTCGAAGTCGGCCGGCTGGGTCGCCACGATCTTGATGCCCGGGTAGGCCTTGATGCCTGCGGCGAAGCCCGCGCCGCGCTCACGGCTGGCGGAGGTGCCGGCGGTGCCCTGGAGGACGATGATGCTGCCCTTGCCTCCCAGCCGGTCGGCGAGCGACTTCGCGGCGAGCTTGCCGCCCGCGACGTTGTCGGAGGCGACGAGAGTCGCGGTCTTCGCCTTGTTGACGCCGCGGTCGGCGGCGACGACCGGGATGTCGGCCTTGTTGGCGCTGCGGACGCCGGGGCCGACCGCGTCGGAGTCCACCGGGTTGACGATGACGGAGTCCACTCCGGAGCTGGTGAAGTTCTCCAGCTGGTTGGCCTGCTGCGAGGCGTCGTTCTGGGCGTCGGTGACGGTCAGGTCGACTCCGGCCGCCTCGGCCTCCGCCTGCGCGCCCTCCTTCATCTGCACGAAGAACGGGTTGTTCAGGGTGGAGAGCGACATGCCCACCTTGGTGGTGGTGCCGGAGGAGCCGGACTTGAAGAAGGTCACGGCGGCGATGACGGCGGCCAGGCAGACCACCGCGATGCCGACCTGTATCGCCCCCTTGCGGCCCTTGCCGGGTCCGCCGGGCGCGGCGGACGAGCCGCCTGCGGTCGCGGCGCCGGATCCGGCCTTGCGGCGCAGCGTGTCGAGCAGCACCGCGAGGGCGATGACGACGCCGATGACGACCTGCTGCCAGAAGGCGGACACGGACAGGAGGTTGAGGCCGTTGCGCAGGACCGCGAGGATCAGCGCGCCGATCAGTGTGCCGGACGCCTTGCCGACGCCGCCCGCGAGGCTGGCGCCGCCGATGACGACCGCGGCGATCGCGTCGAGTTCGTATCCCTGGGCGGCCTGCGGCTGCGCGGAGACGAGGCGGGAGGCGAGGACGATGCCCGCGACGGCCGCGAAGAGGCCGGACAGGGCGTAGATGGCCAGCTTCTGCTTCTTGACCCGCAGTCCGGAGAGCCGGGCGGCCTCCTCGTTGCCGCCGATGGCGTACATGGAGCGGCCGATGTAGGTGCGGGCCAGGATGAGCGCGGCTATCAGACCCATGGCGATCATCACGAGGACGGGGACGGGCAGCCAGCCACCGAGGGTGTCACCGAGCACGGAGACGGAGTCGGGGAAGGGGATCGGCCGGCCCTGGGAGATGACCAGGGACAGGCCGCGGGCCACCGAGAGCATGGCCAGCGTCGCGATGAACGACGGCAGCTTGCCGTAGGCGACGAGGGCGCCGCTGACGAAGCCGCAGGCGATGCCGGTGGCGACGGCGAGGATGACCGCCAGCCAGACGGGTACTCCGGCGGACGTCGCCGACCACGCGAGGACGGTCGCGGAGAGCGCGGCGACCGAGCCGACGGAGAGGTCGATGCCCGCCGAGACGATGACGAAGGTGACGCCGAACGCGAGGATCGCGGTGACCGCGGCCTGGACGCCGACGTTCAGCAGGTTCTGGGTGGTGAGGAAGTCGCCGGAGAGCAGCGACATCGCCACCAGGAGGACGACCAGTGCGCTCAGGGCGCCGTTGTCGAGCAGGAGGCGGCGGAGGGTGTGTCCGGCGCCGCCCGCGTGCGCCTTGCTCGGATGCGTGTCAGTGGCCACGGGGGCCCTCCTCTGCCTTCTCGGTGGGTGTGGTGACGGGTGCGGCGCTGACGGCGAGTGCCATCACCGCGTCCTGGGTGGCTTCGTGTGCGGGGAGTTCTCCGGCGATGCGGCCCTGGGCCATGACCAGCACCCGGTCGCTCATGCCGAGGACCTCGGGCAGGTCGCTGGAGATCATCAGGACAGCGTGTCCGGAGGCCGTGAGCTCGTTGATGAGCTGGTAGATCTCGACCTTGGCCCCGACGTCGATGCCGCGCGTCGGTTCGTCGAGGATCAGCACCCGGGTGTCGGCCAGGAGCCACTTCCCGATGACGACCTTCTGCTGGTTTCCGCCGGACAGGGTGCGGACGTGCTGGCCGAGACCGGCCATCCGTACGCCCAGCTGTTCGGCGATGCGGGCGGCGGCGGTGCGCTGCCCCTTCACGTCGACGAGTCCGGAGCGGGTGGCCGAACGTAGCGTGACGAGGCCGAGGTTCTCCTGCACGGAGGCGTCGAGCACGAGCCCCTGGCCCTTGCGGTCCTCGGGGACGAGCCCGATCCCGGCACCCATGGCGGCGGTCACGTCGTGCTTGCCCAGCCGCTCGCCCTGTACGTCGACGGTGCCGGTGTCGTAGGGGTCGGCGCCGAAGACGGCGCGGGCGACCTCGGTGCGGCCCGCTCCGACGAGTCCGGCGAGGCCGACGACCTCGCCGGCCTTCACGTCGAAGCTGACGTCGTGGAACACCCCGTCGCGGGTGAGTCCGCGGACGGACAGCAACGGCGCCCCCGTTTCCGGGCGTTCACGCGGATACTGCTGGTCGATGCTGCGTCCCACCATGAGCTGGACGAGTTCCGTCTCGGGTGTCGAGGCGGGCACCTGGTCGATGCTGCGGCCGTCGCGCAGGACGGTGACGCGGTCACCGAGCGCGGCGATCTCGTCGAGGTGGTGGGTGATGAAGACGACGCCGACACCGTCCGCGCGGAGCTGCCTCACGATGCCGAAGAGCTTGTCGACCTCTTCGGAGGTGAGGACCGCCGTCGGCTCGTCCATGATCAGGACGCGGGCGTCCAGGCTGAGGGCCTTCGCGATCTCGACCATCTGCAGCCGGGCGATACCCAGTTCGCGGACCCTGGCCCTCGGCGAGATGTGCAGGCCGACCCGGCGCAGCAGCACCTCGGCGTCGGCCTCCATGCGCCGCCGGTCGATCATGCCGAACCGGCGCGGCTGGCGGCCGAGGAAGATGTTCTCGGCGACCGTCAGGTCGGGCACCAGGTTGAACTCCTGGTAGATCGTGGCGATCCCGAGCTTCTCGGCGTCCTGGGCGCCGTGGATGCGCACCTCCTGGCCGCCGGCGAAGATCCGCCCGCGGTCCGGGCGGTAGGCGCCGGAGAGCATCTTGATGAGGGTGCTCTTGCCGGCGCCGTTCTCGCCGAGCAGGACGTGCACTTCGCCGCTGCGCAGGTCGAAGTCGACGCTGTCCAGGGCGACGACACCGGGGAAGGTCTTGCGTACGCCTTCGATGCGCAGCAACTCGACTGATTCGCTCACTCGTTGCTCCCGGGGGTGGAGGTGCGCTCGCCGCAGGAGCTGCGTACGACGAGGGTGGCGGGCAGGGTGACGGACTGCGGGGGCCGGCCCTCGACGATGTCGACGAGGGCGCGCACGGCCGCACGGCCGAGGTCGCCCGTCGGCTGCGCGATCGCGGTGATCGGAGGGCCGGTGTGGACGAACCACGGGATGTCGTCGAAGGCAGCGAGCCCGATGTCCTCGGGTACGCGCAGACCGCGTGCGCGGATGGCGTCGAGGGCGCCGAGCGCCATGAGGTTGTCGGCTGCGAACACGATCTCGGGCGGTTCGGGGAGCGAGAGGAAGTGCTCGGTGGCACGTCGTCCGCTGTCCGCCTGGAAGTCGCCCTGTCCGATGTAGGCGTCGGGGAGCGCGAGCCCGTGGGCCCGCATGGCTTCCCTGAACGCCTCGACGCGTTCGTCGCCCGTGGTGGTCGCCGCAGGGCCCGCGATGATGGCGAGCCTGCGGTGCCCGAGGGCGTACAGATGGGCGACCAGGTCCTGGATGGCGCGGTGGCCGTCCGCGCGCACGACGGGGATGTCCACCCCGGGGATCCAGCGGTCGACGAAGACCATCGGGGTTCCGGTGCGTGCGACGTCCAGCAGCAGCGGTGACTCGCCGTCGGCGGGCGACACCAGGAGTCCGTCGATCCTGCGGTCCAGGAGCGTACGGACGTGGTGGTCCTGCTGTTCGGGCCGCTCGTCGGCGTTGCCGATGATCACGCTGTAGCCGAGTGCCCGGGCCTCCTCCTCGACGGAGCGGGCCAGCGCGGTGAAGTACGGGTTGAGTACGTCACTGATGACGAGACCGAGCGTGCGTGTCTGGTCGGTGCGCAGCGAGCGGGCCACGGCGTTGGGCCGGTAGCCGAGGGCGTCCACGGCGGCGAGGACGCGTTCGCGCGCGTCCGGGCTGACGGAGGGATGGCTGTTGAGAACGCGGGAGACCGTGGCGACAGAGACTCCTGCCTGGGCCGCGACATCCTTGATGCTCGCCATTTCCGGACCACCTCCTTGTGGTTTCCGTGAGCCTCGAAACCAGCGGAACAAGCCGTGGAATCGATTACACGGATGATTGGAATCGATTACATGGCGGAAATCAACCCCCTGAGCGGCGCCCGAGTCCGGATTGTGATGCACCACTCCCCCGGCGCCCTTCACCGAGGGCCGGCCGTAATGCGCGCCCCGAGACATCGCCGAGACGATTCGGAGAGTGGCCGCCAGTTCCATCGCCCCGGGCCCATGTGCCCACGACGGCAGGGACACGACGCACTGGAGGCGCGATGGACAGCGGGGCGGATGGACGCACGGCTGACGGCCACGGACCGGGGAACGGCCTTCGGACGCACGCCACTTCACCGCGGCGGTGGTGGTGGTCGCGGTTCGCGGTGCTGACCGCGGCCGCGGTGGGCGCCGCGCTGCTGACGGCACCCACGGCGCAGGCGGCACCCGTCGCCGCGCAGGCGGCACCGTGCCCGCAACTGCCCTGCGAGGGGTCGGATCCGGGTCAGGTGACCGCGTGGCAGTCCGGCGGGGCGCCGAAGGTCCTGAAGGAGACGACGCTCGCCTCGGGGACCCGGATCGTCCAGTACACCGGCAAGCCGGCCTGGGACGCCGCCGCCGGCCGCACGTACACCTGGGCCGAGGTGCGCTTCGGGACCGGGGTGACCGACGGCCGGCTGTGGCTGCGCGCCGAGGACAACTGGGGCGACGGCATCAACATCATCCAGGCCGTGGAGCACCCGCGTTCGTACCGTGGCACCACGGGCACCACCGGCATGTTCGTGTACTCGACCTCGGCGCCCCGCGGTACGTACGCCAACAGCGCCTGCGCCACGGACGGCACCCAGCGCGGCTGCCTGAACGAGTACGGCGCGGAGGTCGTCCCCCTCGGACCGTGCGAGGGCTGGTGCGCCGAGGTCGCCGATCCGCGGGCGGTGCCACAGTCCGACTGGTCGTACGTCGAGCGCGCCGACTACGACCGGGTCGAGCTGCCGTCCGGCGCGTCCGTGCAGCAGGTGGCCGGACGCCTGAAGCAGGGCAGTCTCCTGGGCTGGGCCGAGGGCGAGCTCCCCGCGGGCGGCCGCTTCTGGCTGGAGGCGTGGCAGGGCCAGGGCCGTTGGGGCCAGGTGTACTCCGAGTTCACCCGCGCCGGCGCCTCCCGTACGACGACCGGCTCGACCCGGGCCTTCTCCTGGCTGCCGGAACTGCGGGCCTGCGTCAGCGACGCGACGGGCACCGAGTGCACCAAGGACGAGGACGTCATGGCCACGCCTCCGGCCGGGGCTCCGTGCGATGCCCTGCCGTGCACGGGCATCGACCCGGCGAGCGTCACGGAGTGGATGCCGCTCTACGACGGTGATGTGATCGAGGACGCCGACATCTACCTGGGGGGCCGGCTCAAGATCCACAAGGGCCGCCCGTCCTGGGACCCGTACCACTTCTACTACTGGGGCGAGGCCGAACTCCCGCCGGGTCGCAACGACGTCTCGGCCACGCTCATGAAGCACGCGTCCGGAGGCGCGGACTCCCGGAACTCACGCCCCGAGCCGCTGCCCGGCGGCCGGCTGACCGCCTCCGGTACGACGAAGATGATCGCGCTGGACCCGCTGTCCGGAGACGAGATCGCCGGACTCGTGGTGGACGGCAGGAAGTGGGCGTTCGCCACCCACCAGGACGACAACATCTACCAGACGTCCGTCCAGGGCCCGGTCGGCCCGTGCGCACCGGGTGAGGCCTGCGAGGGCGTCGCCCCGACGGCGGTCACCACCTGGGCGTCGAAGGCGACGGAGTGGGCGACGGCGACCCTGCCGAACGGCGCCCGGGTCACACTGTCGGGCGGCCGGCCCGACTGGTCCGTGACCGACCACTACGCCTGGGCGCACTCGACTTCGGCGGGCGTCACCGTGTGGCTGGAGGACAAGCAGCCCGGCGGGGCGTACGCGAAGGTCGCCGACGCCGGCAAGCTGAAGGCGACCGACGGCCGCTGGGTGCGGGCGTGCCTGTCCGACGGTACGACGACGAAGTGCACGACACCCACGTCGTGACCGGTGCGGCGTGAGCCGCCAGGTGGGCCGGGCCACGGTGCCGGGCCCACCGCGGCCCTCGCCGGAGCGACGCCGACAACCCCTGGAAAACACGAAGAACCCCAGCTCAGCTGGGGTTCTTCGTCCTGCGTGGTGTCCGAGGGGGGACTTGAACCCCCACGCCCGATAAAGGGCACTAGCACCTCAAGCTAGCGCGTCTGCCATTCCGCCACCCGGACAAGGTGCCTGTCGTCCCGGGGTGTTCCCCGTGGCGACGAAGAAAACAATACCAGGGGTTCGGGGTGCCTCTCACCTGCGTTTTCGGTGGTCAGTGCGGCGCGGACCGTCCCCGGCCCGGCTCACGCCGACGCGCGTACGCACCGTGGCGTGCCGTGTACGCGCAGTCGCGTCGGGCTACCTTCGCGGGCATGAGTGGCAAGAGCGTCCCGAGCGGCGGGAGCACGCACGTCCACCGGACGCCCCCCGCGCTGACCTCGCTGCGGGAGCGGCTGCGCGACACCTTCTGGTTCGCGCCGACAGCCGGCCTGGTGTGCGCCTTCGCACTGTGGTGGGTCCTCTCCGAGCTGGACACGAGGATCGTCGCGCATCTGAAGGAGGAAGGGGCGTACCGGGAGCTCGGGGACCTGCTGGCCTTCGCCGTGGACGCCCGGACGATCGTCACCACGGTCAGCGCGGCGATGATGACCTTCATCGGTGTCGTCTTCAGCATCTCGCTGGTGGCCGTGCAGATGGCGAGCGGGCAGCTCACGCCGCGCGTCGTCCGCATCTTCGTGCGGAGCAGGATCAGCAAGCTCACGCTGACGGTGTTCCTGGCGACCTTCGCGTTCTCGCTGCTCGTCCTGACCTCCTACGAGGGCGGAGCGGAGCCCGACCTCCGGCGGGTGACGTCGGTGCCACTGCTGCAGAGCCTGCTGACCCTGGGCCTGGTGGGCCTGAGTCTGATCCTGTTCGTCGCCTACGTCTCGTCCACCCTGCGGCTCATGCAGGTCGGGCCCGTCCTCGATCACATCACCCGGGATTCGCTCCGCGCCCTGGTGCGGCAGCCGGGAGGGGCGGCGGCGGAACCACCTCGCGAGCCCTGCGCGGCGCAGCTCGTCCACCACGGGCGGGCGGGGGTGGTGCGGGACGTGGCGGTGGCACGGCTGGTGCGGAGCGCGCGACGGCACGGGGTCGTGCTGCGACTGGTACCGAGGGCCGGGGACTTCGTGGTGCCGGGCACACCGCTCCTCACCGTCCACGGCGGGCCCACCCCTCCCCCGCGCGCCCTGAGAGGGACGGTGTCGGTCGGCGTGGAGCGGGCCCTGCACCAGGATCCGGCTTTCGGCCTGCGGCAGTTGGTGGACATCGCGCTGCGCGCCCTGTCGCCGTCCGTGCACGATCCGACCACGGCGGTGCAGTGCCTGGACCGGATCGTGCAGTTCCTCTCCGTCGCCGTCACACTGCCGCTCGCCACGCTGCACCACCGTGACCGCCGGGGCGACGTCCGGCTCGTCCAGCAGGTGCCGGGGTGGGCCGATCTCGTGGATCTGGCCTTCGAGGAGATCCGCCGGTGCGCGGCCGACAGCCCTCAGGTCACGCGCCGGCTGCTCGCGGGGCTCGACGATCTGCTGCTGCTCGCCTCCGACGAGCGGCGGAAGCCGCTCCTGAGGCACCGCGCACTCCTGGTGGAAGCGGTCGAGCGCACGGTGCCCGGGGCGGCGGGGCGGGCGTTCGCGCTGCGCCCGGACCGGCAGGGGATCGGCTGACCGCCGTGACCGGCACCGCCACGGCGCCTTTTTCCGGATCGGCCCCGTCCGGCGCGGTACTGACAGGACGACTGGCGTCGCGCCTCCGCCGTGACAGGCGGAGAAACAGTGTGTGAACGCGAGGGGCCTGGGCACCCGGCCGAAGACGGTGGCACGCCGGAATGTGTCTGTGATGTGCAGAACACAGGGACGCCCCGGCCCGGGAGACGAGGCATTCGGACTGCGACGGGGCGAACAAGGCCTCAACACGGCTGTTTCGGGCCGGTGTTGCCGCTCAGCCTTCCGGACTCCCTGCCTCCGGGAGGTGTGCGACCCGGTGATAGCATCCCGGCATCTGTGATCTTGATCCACTGGGATCCAGATGCTGATTTGCGATCGACGGCCTGCTCTCCACGTAACAGCGGCCTGGCAGCCCGAGTGGCTGCGTCGCGGGTCTTCGGGAGGTATGCCGTCGCCGTCCGCCTGCGCCGGGAAAGGTTTCCATGAATCAAGACGCACTCGTGTGGTGCATGGTTGCGGTGACGGTGACAGCCGTTGCCGCCGTAGTGGCACTCGCCGCCCGCAACAGAGCCCTGGGGGCGAAGAAGCAGCAGTCCGAGGCCGAGCTGAGACGCCAGCTGCACACATCCGACAGTCACCTCCACCTCTCGCGGGCTGAACTGCAACGTTTCAGGAGCGAACAGGACGGGACGGTCAGGGAGGCCAAGGAAGCGGCGGAGGAGAACACCAAGGCGGTCCTCAAGGGCGCGGCCAGCTTCCTGCAGAGTCTCGCGGCGGAGCAGACCACCCTCCTGGACGGCGTCCAGCGCAAGTACGGCAACCACGCCGTGCTCAGCGACCTGCTCGAGGTGAACCACGCCAACGCGCAGATGGCCCGTAAGGCGCAGGGCATCGCGGTCATGTGCGGTGCTCCGCTCGGCCGCCGCAACAGGCCCGCCAGCGTCTACGACGTGGTGCGCAGCGCCCAGGGGCAGATCCGCAACTTCCACCGGGTCTCCGTCATGCAGCAGACCGCCCTCGCGCTGAAGTCGTCGGCGGTCGCGCCCGTGGCACTCGCGGTGGCCGAACTCCTTGACAACGCTGCCAGCTTCTCCCAGCACGACGCACCGATCGAGGTGACGTTCCAGCGGGTCCAGAGCAATCTGTGCATCGTCATCGACGACGCCGGTGTCGGCATGAACGACGAGGACCGCCAGCGGGCGACCGAACTGCTGTCGGGCGATGTCGTCCCCCGTCTCTCGCAGCTGGGCAACCAGCCCAAGTTCGGCTTCCCCGTCATCGGCCTGATCGCTCGTCAGTACGGCTTCAAGGTGGATGTCACCGGAGTCTCCCGGTACGGCGGCGTCCGGGCCGTCGTCCTGCTGCCCGAGGAGCTGTGGACCATGGAGGAGACGCCGCCCGCCCAGGAGGCGCCCGTGAGCAGCATTCTGCGTTCGGAGAACCGGCCGCCGAGCGGGACCGCGCGCACGACCCACGGCCTGCCGAAGCGGGGAGCCCGTCAGGCTCCCATCGCGAGCGTGCCGGACCCGGTGGCCACGCGACCGGACCCGACGCCGCCGGCGCCCGAGAGGACCAGCCGTTCCTCCGGACGCAGCCTGGGGGCCTTCCAGCGCGGCACTCTGTCAGGCCGCAATCTCGACACCACATCCGAAGGGTCCGAAGACGCATGACCGCAGACCTGTCGTGGATGCTCGAGGACATCGTGCAGAACGTGCCCAGGGCACGGCACGCCGTCCTGCTGTCCGCCGACGGACTTCCCCGTGGTGCCACTGAAGGCCTGGCCGAGAAGGAGGTGAACACGATCTCCGCCGCGATGGCCGGGATGCAGTCGCTCAGCCGTGCCACGTCCCACTTCGCCGGACCGGAGACGGACCGGCAGTGGAGTCAGACGATCATCGAGTTCTCCCACGGATGGAGCTTTCTGATCGGAGCAGGGCAGGGCGCGTACCTGGCCGCTGCCGCGGCGCCCGACGTGGACATGCAGCAGATCTCCTTCCGTATGCACCGGCTCGTGGCGAGGCTGGGAAACAACCTCACCTCTCCTCCCAGGGTGAACTCCGAGGAGGCCGCCGGTACACGGAACACCGGGACGGGCGGGCGCGGAGGTTCCGGTGACTCGGGGTTCGTGCTCGCCGATCTCGACCGGGTGATCGCCGACGTGCGGGGCGCCCGTCACGCCGTGCTGCTCGGGGCCGACGGACTGCCCCGCGGGGCGACCAGCGGGCTGAACAGGGACATGGCGGACACGATCTCCGCGGCGATGACGGGCATACACGCCTACAGCAGGGTCACTTCGCGGTTCGCGGGCGTCCAGGAGGACGCCGCGTGGCGGCAGACGGTCATCGAGTTCCAGCACGGCTGGATCTTCCTGATATCGGCGGGCCCCGGGGCCTTCCTGGCCGCCGCCGCGGAGCATGACTGCGACATAGAGGAGTTCACCACCCGCCTGCACGAAGTGATCCCGAAGCTGACGCCGTCGGCAGTGGGGGGAGAGGGGGTGGCTCATGCCTGACGGGCCCGACCAGGAGCTGGAACTGACGTCCTCGTTAGTCCCCCTCTTCGTCATCACCAACGGACGGGCCCTGCCCCCGGACCACGAGTACGAGCACACCACGCTCGTCATGGCGGCGCAGGACGCGGCGGCCACGGCACGCACCCTCTCCCCCGAAGCCGGCCAGGTCATGGCTCTGGTCACCGAGGGTTTCCTGTCCGTCGCCGAGGTGGCCGGCCACACGCACCTGCCGCTGGGCATCGTGCGCATTCTGCTGGCGCAGTTGGAGGAGGACAGCCTCATTCTGGTGAGGAGGCCGATACCTCGCGCCGAGCGTGTCGACAGAGAACTGGTCAGCGCCGTGCTCGAAGGCCTGAAGAATCGATTCGGAGCGTAACGCGTGTACCTGGATCCAGACGTCTCCCACGCGGTGAAGATCCTCATAGTCGGGCACTTCGGGGTCGGGAAGACCACCTGCATCGGCAGTCTCTCCGAGATCGAGCCGCTGCGGACCGAGGAGGAGATCACCGAGGCCAGCGAGGGATTCGACGACCTGTCGGGCACACCTCACAAGAAGACCACCACCGTGGCCATGGACTTCGGCCGCCTCACCCTCAGTGACTCGCTGGTCCTCTACCTCTTCGGAACGCCCGGGCAGGAGCGTTTCAAGGAGATGTGGGAGGAGTTGTCACGGGGCGCTCTGGGAGCACTGGTCCTTGTGGACCCCGAGCGCCTGCACGAGTCCTTCCCCGTCCTCGACCTGGTCGAGAGCTTCGGTCTGACGTACGCCATCGGCGTCAACCACTTCGAGGGCACCACCGACTATCCACTCGACGAAGTCCGCGAGGCGTTGAACCTGACCGCCGACACGCCCGTCGCCAGGTGCGACGTCCGCGACGAGAGAACCTCGGCGCAGGCCCTCATCACCCTCGTCGAACATCTCATGTCCCAACTCGGCTAGGAGCGCCGCACCATGCAGCAGCCGCTTGACCCGCAGGAGATACCTCCCGGGTGCCCCGCCCACGAGAACGTCCGGTTGTACGGCCCCGCGTTCGGAGCCGACCCCGACGGCCACTACGCGCATCTGCGCTCGTTCGGCCTGAGCGCCCCCGTCGACATCGCCCCGGATGTGGAGGTCGAGCTGGTCACCAGCTACGACGCCGCCCTCTACGTCCTGCAGAACCCCGCCTCCTTCGTCCGGGACTCCCGCCGCTGGAACGCGCTGAACGAAGGCCGTGTCCCGGCGGACAGCCCGGCCCTGCCGATGATGAGCCACCGCCCCAACGCCCTGTTCAGCGACGGTGCGGCCCATGCCCGGCTGCGCCAGGCGGTCACCGACAGCCTCGCCACGGTCAACGAGCTCCAGCTCGTGAAGCAGACGCAGCAGTCCGCCGACTACCTGATCAGCCGCTTCGGTTCCGAGCCCCGCGGCCAGGCGGAGCTGATGTCGGAGTACGCCCAGCCGCTGCCGCTGCTGGTCTTCAGCGACCTGTTCGGCTGCCCCCCGGAGATCGGTGACCGGGTGATCGCCGGTATCAGCGGCATCTTCGAGGGGACTCCGGGTGCCGACGAGGTCCTGGGCGGCGCGCTCCTGGAGCTGATCGCCCTCAAACGACGCCGTCCGGCGGCCGACCTGACGACCCGTCTGATGGAGCACCCGGCCCGGTTGAGCGACGAGGAGGTGCTGCACCAGCTCGTGACCCTGCTCTCCGGAGGTACCGCTCCCCTGACCGCCACGATCGGGAGCAGCAGTGCGCTGTACCTGGGCGAGGAGTGGCAGCCCGGGCTGCCGGTCGAGGACGCGGTCGCCCAGAGCCTGTGGAACTACGCTCCGATCGCCAACTACGCGGCTCACTACCCGGTCCATGACGTCGACCTCGGCGGCAGGACCCTGCGGGCCAACGACCCGGTGCTGATCTCCTTCGCCGCGGCAAACACCGATCCCAAACTGACCGAGCACCGCCGGCAGCTCAGCGCCAAGGCCCATCTCGCCTTCGGTGCGGGCCCGCACGCCTGCCCCGCCAAGGACCCGGCGTTCATGATCGCGGTCACCGCGGTCGAGACTCTGCTCAACCGGCTGCCGGACATCGAGATGCGAGTTCCGTTCGGGACCCTCGCCTGGGCTCCGAGTCCGTGGAGCCGCTCGCTGGTGACCCTCCCCGTACGCTTCACTCCGCGAGCTCAGCCGTCGCCCGCCTCCGGCCACGCGCAGCCGGGCGCCGCGCCCCAGCAGAGCGCGCCCTCCCCCGCCGGATCCCACGGCTCCCAGCCGCAGGGCGCTGCCGCGCCGCAGCACAAGGGTGGTCTCTTCAGCCGGTTCCTGGCATGGACGAGAGGGGAGTGATTTTTGTTACCCCCTGATGCCCCTGTGTTATTGGATGCTTCAACGATCTTGTGGGTATGCATGGCGGCTGGTTCTAGAAAGGGGCCGCAGTCATGGGAGTCACCACAACTCCGTCGTCCGACCGCAGGGCATCCGCATCCCTCTTCTCGCGTCTGAGGACGGCAAGAGGGCAGGCCGACCCCTTCCCGATATACGAGGAACTGCTGGCGAGGGGCGGGGTCAGCCCCGCTCCGTGGGGAGGCTCCTTCGTCACGAGCTTCGCCGTCTGCGATCAGGTCCTGCGCAGCCGGGACTGGTTGGAACCCGACGCTCGCTGGCGCGAGCGGCAGGGATCGGGCACGCGCTGGAACGCCTCGTCCTCGCGGGAGATGAGCAGGACACTGGCCGCGCTCAACCCTCCGGACCACACTCGGGCCCGCCGGGCGGCCGGCACGTTCGACCGGGCCACGGTTCAGCGGATCGGCCGGTCGGTGAGCCGGACGGCCGAGCGGCTCCTTGACAACCTCGCGGAGCGGCTGCGGGACGGGGAGGCCGATTTCGCGGCGGTCGTGGGCGAGGAGCTGCCGGTCGCCACCATAGGCGACTGGCTCGGGCTGCCCGCTGCGGACTGGCCCCGCCTGCGGGAGCTGACGCACGACCAGGTCTTCACCCAGGAGCTGCTTCCGTCCGCGAGCCAGCTGGCGGCGTCCGACGCGGCCACGGCCGAACTGCGCGCCTACTTCACGGACCTGGTGAAGGCCCGGCGCGCCCGCCCCGGCGACGATCCCGTGTCCCGCTGGATAGACTCCTGGGACGCCGTGGAACCCGACCGCGACAAGGCGGACGAAGCGGTGTACTTCCTGGTTCTGTTCGTCCTCCTGGCCGCCCTGGAGACCACCGCGACGCTCCTGACGACCATGACGCTCCTGCTCGTCGAGAGCCCGGCGCGCTGGGACCAGGTCGCGGACAACCCCGACCTGGTCCCCGGGTTCGTGGAGGAGACGCTGCGCTACGACCCGCCCACCCACGTCATCAGCAGGGTCGCCGCCGCGGACAGCGTCCTCGGCGGCATGGAGATACGCAAGGACGAGATGGTCCACCTCATGGTGGGGGCCGCCCATCGGGACCCGGCGAAACACAGCGACGCCGATGTGTTCGACCCCTCGCGCCCGCCCGCCCATCTCGCCTTCAGCGGCGGCATCCACTACTGCCTGGGGGCGCCGCTCGCCCGGTTGGAGGCCCAGACCCTTCTCCGTCAGCTCGTCCGCCGTCTGCCCCGTCTCACTCTCGTACGCCGCCCGACGATGGCCCCCAGGGTCGCGTTCAGGCGCCCTCTGAACCTGGACGTCGCTCTCGCATGAACGCAACCGCCGGTACGCTCGTCAATTCCCGCAAGGCGATACGCGTCGAGGAGGACGGCCCCGTACTCCATGTACGGCTCAACCCGTGGAACCAGGAGGACACCCTGGACAGCGCCGTCCTCGACGATCTCCGCCTCCTGCTCGACGACCTGCACGACCGCCCTGACATCCGCCTCCTGACCCTCTCGTCCCTGGGGCAGGACTTCTGCCTTGGAGCGGACCGCAACGAGTACCAGGAGGCGCTCGCCGCGGATCCCACCGGTTCCGCGCTGCGGCGCATCGCGGACAAGGCCCAGCGGCTGTGTCAGGCCCTGGAGAACACCCACGCCGTCACCATCGCCAGGCTCCACGGCCGGGTGATCGGTGCCGGGCTGGCGCTCGCCTCGTTCTGCGACCTGCGTGTGGGCGCGGACACGTGCCGATTCCGCATGCCGGAGGTCGGCATCGGTCTCCCCCCTGCGTGGGGAGGGGCGATGGGCCGCCTCGTCTCCGAGGCGGGCGCCGCCAGGATCCGCGAACTCATGCTGACCTGCGACGTGTTCGACGCGGAGACGGCTGAACGGCTCGGACTCCTCCACAAGACCGCCCCGCTCGACCGGCTCGACGAGGTCGTCAACGCCTGGACGAGGCCGCTCGCCCGGCGCTCCCCCGAAGCCCTCGTCCTGACCAAGCGCATGCTGGCCGGCTTCGCGCGGGCGGACCGGACGGCGGACACCTCGCTGCTCGACTCCCACCTCCTGACCGCCCAACTCAACCAGCGTGGGTAAGGGGCCCGTTCGACGTCCTCCTCGGCCTGCGCACGGCTGCCACGGGCCGTGCCGGTTTCGCCGGGTGCCGAGGAGGAGTGTTCGGCTACGGCATCAGGTGGTGGTCCGGGAAGTTGCCGGGCAGCCGCTCCTCCCCCGGGCCGTCGGTCACGGCGCGTACGAGCAGTTCGCCGCCCACGAAGGCGCCCCGCCACGACGCGCCGAAGCCACCGAAGAGCTCCTCACGGTCCCCTCGCGAACGCGGCTTGCCGTGGCCGGTCTTGAAGGCGCGGATCTGCGGGGCCAGCCGCTCGTACGTCTCCGGGTCGTCGGTGGAGAGGGTCGCGACCAGGGCGCCGTTCGACGCGTTCATGGCCGCGAGGAGTTCGGCCTCGGTGTCGACCAGGACGATCGTGTCGACCGGTCCGAAGGGCTCCGCGTGGTGGAGCGGTGAGGAGGGCGGCGGGTTCAGGAGGGTGACCGGCTGGAGGTAGGCGCTGGTGTCCTGGCCGGGGAGGAAGCGGGCGTCCGACGCGGAGCCCTGGTGGAGGGGGACGGCCCCGCGGTCGATCGCCTCGGTGACCTGGTCGTGGAGTTCCTTGGCCTTGGTGGCGTTGATCAGGGGGCCGAAGTCCAGGACGGGCAGCGGGTCCGAGGGGTGCTCCACGGCGAGGGGGTGCCCGGTGCGGAGCGAGCGCACGGCGGGGAGATAGGCCGCCAGGAAGTCCGCGAAGAGGGTGCGCTGGACGACGAAGCGGGGATAGGCGGTGCAGCGCTGCTTGCCGTAGTCGAAGAGCTTCGGGATGACGGCGGTGAGGGCAGGCCAGTCCGAGTAGTTCCAGACGCCCCAGGTGTTGAGGCCCTCCTGTTCGAGGATGTGCCGCTTGCCCAGGTCGGCGACGGCGGTGGCGATGCGGGCACCGGTGTCCCGCCCTCCGACGAAGGAGACGCAGCCGATCTCGGCCGACCGGACGAGGGGTTCGGACAGTTCGCTTCCGCTGCCGCTGAGCAGGGTGAACGGGAGGCCCTCGCGGGCCGCGAGGGCGCAGGCCAGGGTGAGGCAGGAGACGCCGCCGTCGGTGGGGGTCTTGGCGATCACCGCGTTGCCGGCCAGGGCCTGGACGAGCATCGCGTGGACCAGGACGGACATGGGGTAGTTCCAGCTGGCGATGTTGGAGACGGGGCCCGCGAGCGGGGTCCGGCCGGCCAGCAGGCGGTCGCTGTGGTCGACGTACCAGCGGACGCCGTCGATGGCGCGGTCCACGTCGGCCTGGGCGAGGCGCCAGGGTTTGCCGATCTCCCAGACCAGGAGCAGGGCGAGGAGTTCGCGGTGCTCGGTGAGGGCGTCGAGGGTGGCGGACACACGGGCCCGGCGCTCGGGGAGCGGGACGTGGCGCCAGGCCCGGTGGGCGTCGAGGGCCGCTCGTACGGCGTCACGGGCGGCCGGGGCGTCCAGCCGGGGAGGTCCGGCTACGGGGGTGCCGTCGACGGGGCTGGTGGCGGGGAGGGTGCGGCCGTCGGGGTGCCATGCGGCGCCCCGGAGATTGCGGACGCGGTCGTCCTGGAAGGCCTCGGGGGCGGCGGCGAGACAGCGGCGCCAGGCGTCCTGCCAGGCCGTTCCCGGCTTGAGGATGAGGTTCGCGGCTGGAGATGAGGGTGTCATGAGGTCTCCGCTCTGAGGTGCGGGGGACGCGGGTGCGGGGTGAGGTGACGCGGGTGTTCGTACGTGACGTCCGGAGTGCGGGTGCGCCGGTACGGGAGGGCGGGGCGGGTCGGTCGCCCGCGGCGGACTGTCCCCTGCCCGCCCCGTCTCGAAACCGGGGCCCCGGTCCTCCGGCGCCGGACGGGTGAGGCGGTGCGGCCCGGCCGGTGGACCGTCAGCCGCGCAGGAGCTCCTCCGCCAGGCGGGCCGTCTCCGTCGGGGTGGCGCCCACGGCGACCCCCACGGCCTCCAGCGCCTTCTTCTTCGCCGAGGCCGTGCCCGAGGACCCCGAGACGATGGCCCCCGCGTGGCCCATCGTCCTGCCCTCGGGGGCGGTGAAGCCGGCGATGTAGCCGACGACCGGCTTGGTGACGTGCCGGGCGATGTGGGTGGCGGCGCGTTCCTCCGCGTCGCCGCCGATCTCGCCGATGAGGACGATCAGTTCGGTGTCCGGGTCGTTCTCGAACGCCGTCAGGCAGTCGATGTGCGTGGTGCCGATCACCGGGTCGCCACCGATGCCCACGGCCGTCGAGAACCCGGTCTCGCGGAGCTCGTGCATCAGCTGGTAGGTGAGCGTGCCGGACTTGGAGACGAGACCGATGCGGCCTGGCTCCGTCGCGATGTCGGCCGGGATGATGCCCGCGTTGGACTGGCCGGGGCTGATGACCCCGGGGCAGTTGGGGCCGAGGACGCGTGTACCCCGAGCCCTCGCATGGGCGTGGAAGGCCACGGCGTCGTGGACGGGGATGCCCTCGGTGATGACCACGGCCAGACCGATGCCGGCGTCGGCCGCCTCGACGACGGCAGCCCTGGCGAACGGGGGCGGGACGAAGACGACGGTGACGTCGGCGCCGGTCGCGTCCATCCCGTCGCGGACGGAGCCGAACACCGGGACCGTGACGCCGTCGAGGTCCGCGGCGCGGCCCGCCTTGCGGGGGTTCACGCCGCCGACGATCCGGGTACCCGCGGCGAGCATCCTCCTGGTGTGCTTCATGCCCTCGGCACCGGTCATGCCCTGGACGAGGACCTTGCTCTCCTTGCTGAGGAAGATGGCCATGATCAGTGCCCTCCCAGGGCGAGTCGGGCTGCTCGGTCGGCTGCGCCGTCCATCGTGTCGACCTGCTGGACCATCGGGTGCGCACGGCCGTCGAGGATCGCCCGGCCGCGCGCGGCGTTGTTGCCGTCGAGCCGGACGACCAGGGGTTTCGTCAGGTGGACGGAGTCGAGGGCCTGGACGATGCCGTCGGCGACGGCGTCGCAGGCCGTGATCCCGCCGAACACGTTGACGAAGACGGACTTCACCGAGGGGTCGGAGAGGATGACCGTGAGGCCGTCGGCCATGACGCGGGCCGAGGCGCCGCCCCCGATGTCGAGGAAGTTGGCCGGGCGGGCCCCGCAGCCGGCGACCACGTCGAGGGTGGACATGACGAGCCCCGCGCCGTTGCCGATGATGCCGACCTCGCCGTCCAGCTTGACGTAGTTGAGCCCTTTGCCGGCGGCCGTCGCCTCCAGCGGGTCCCCGTACGGGTCCGCGGTGTCCGCGTCCCGACGGGACTGCCGGAAGGCCGCGTTGTCGTCCAGGGTCACCTTGCCGTCGAGGGCGAGGATCCGGCCGTCCGTGGTGATCACCAGCGGGTTGACCTCGACGAGCAGGGCGTCCTCCTCGGTGAGCACCCGCCACAGCGCCCGGAGGACGGGTGCGGTCCCGGGCGGCAGCGCGGCCGCTTCGGCGATCCGTGCCGCCACGGCCGCCGTGACGCCCTCGGCCGGGTCGACCGGGATCCGGGCGACCGCCTCCGGGCGGGTGGCGGCGACCTCCTCGATGTCCGTGCCGCCCTCGGCGGAGGCGATGGCGAGGAAGGTCCCGGCTGCCCGGTCCAGGACGAAACTGACGTAGAACTCCTGTCCTATGTCGACGGGCTGGGCGAGCATCACCTTCCGGACCGGGTGGCCCTTGATGTCCATGCCGAGGATCCGGCGTGCGGTGACGACGGCGGCCGCGGGGTCTTCGGCGACCTTCACCCCGCCGGCTTTGCCCCGGCCGCCCACCTTGACCTGCGCCTTGACGACGACACGGCCGCCGAGCCGTGCGGCTGCGGCGTGGGCCGCGGACGGGTCGTCCACCACCTCGGCCTCCGGTACGGCGATGCCGTGGTCCGCGAAGAGTTGCCTTGCCTGGTGCTCGTACAGATCCATAGCCACTCCCGATCGTGCCGATTGTGAAAGTGCCGCACGCCCCCTGGACACCACCCACCGGATGCGGGATAACAAGCTTCATACAGTATTCGTCGACTGTATGCAATGTACCGCGAGAGCGGCGGAACGGCTCCCGCACTCCCCTACGAAGGGACAGGACATCGCCATGCCCGAGGACAGCCAGGACAACCAGAACCTCATCTCCGGTGGGCACTTGGTCGCCAAGGCACTCAAGGCGGAGGGGGTGGAACGCATCTACACCCTCTGTGGCGGCCACATCATCGACATCTACGACGGCTGCGTGGACGAGGGCATCGAGGTCGTCGACGTACGGCACGAACAGGTCGCCGCCCACGCCGCCGACGGCTATGCCCGGATCACCGGGAAGCCCGGGTGTGCCGTCGTCACCGCGGGACCCGGGACGACCGATGCCGTCACCGGGATCGCCAACGCCTTCCGCGCGGAGTCACCGATGCTCCTGATCGGCGGTCAGGGTGCCCACACCCAGCACAAGATGGGCTCGCTCCAAGACCTGCCGCACGTCGACATGATGACGCCCATCACCAAGTTCGCGGCCACCGTGCCGGACACCGCGCGGGCGGCGGACATGGTGTCGATGGCGTTCCGCGAGTGCTACCACGGGGCGCCCGGACCGTCGTTCCTGGAGATCCCGCGCGACGTGCTCGACGCGAAGGTCCCGGCGGCGAAGGCGCGGGTCCCCGAGGAGGGCCGGTACCGCGCGTCCACCCGGGCGGCCGGCGATCCGGCCGACATCGAGAAGCTCGCCGACCTCCTCGTGCACGCGGAGAAGCCGGCCATCCTGCTGGGCAGTCAGGTCTGGACGACGCGCGCCACGGACTCCGCCACCGAACTCGTCCGCACCCTCAACATCCCCGCGTACATGAACGGCGCCGGCCGCGGCACCCTGCCGCCCGGCGATCCGCACCACTTCCAGCTCTCGCGGCGCTACGCGTTCTCCAACGCCGACCTCATCGTGATCGTAGGGACCCCCTTCGACTTCCGGATGGGCTACGGCAAACGGCTCTCCCCGGACGCCACCGTCGTGCAGATCGACCTCGACTACCGCACCGTGGGCAAGAACCGCGACGTCGACCTCGGGATCGTCGGCGACGCGTCGGTCGTCCTGAAGGCCGTCACGGAGGCCGCGAGCGGACGGCTCAACGGCGGATCGGCCCTGCGCAAGGCGTGGCTGGACGAGTTGCGCGCCGCCGAGCAGACGGCGATCGAGAAGCGGCTGCCCCAGCTGAAGTCGGACGCCTCCCCCATCCACCCCTACCGGCTGGTGAGCGAGATCAACGACTTCCTCACCGAGGACTCCGTCTACATAGGGGACGGCGGCGACATCGTCACCTTCTCCGGGCAGGTCGTACAGCCGCGCACCCCCGGCCACTGGATGGACCCGGGACCGCTCGGCACGCTCGGCGTGGGGGTGCCCTTCGTGCTGGCCGCCAAGCAGGCCAGGCCCGACAAGGAGGTGGTCGCGCTGTTCGGCGACGGCGCGTTCTCCCTGACCGGTTGGGACTTCGAGACGCTGGTCCGCTACAACCTGCCTTTCGTCGGGATCGTCGGCAACAACTCCTCGATGAACCAGATCCGATACGGCCAGAAGGCCAAGTACGGCGACGAGCGCGAGCGGATCGGCAACACCCTCGGGGACGTCCACTACGACAAGTTCGCCCAGATGCTCGGTGGTTACGGCGAGGAGGTGCGCGACCCCGCCGACATCGCGCCGGCGCTGCGCAGGGCCCGGGAATCGGGGCTGCCCTCACTCATCAACGTCTGGGTCGACCCGGACGCCTACGCCCCCGGAACGATGAACCAGACCATGTACAAGTAGAGGAGCCGTGGCATGACCAAAGCTCTTGAGGGCGTGCGCGTCCTCGACATGACGCACGTACAGTCCGGTCCCTCCGCCACCCAGCTGCTCGGCTGGCTCGGGGCGGACGTGGTCAAGCTGGAGGCGCCGAGCGGGGACATCACCCGCAAGCAGTTGCGCGATCTGCCCGACGTCGACTCCCTCTACTTCACGATGCTCAACTGCAACAAGCGGAGCATCACCCTCAACACCAAGAGCGAGCGCGGCAAGGAGATCCTCACCGAGCTCATCCGCCGCAGCGACGTGATGGTGGAGAACTTCGGCCCGGGCGCCGTCGACCGCATGGGATTCACCTGGGAACGCATCCAGGAGATCAACCCACGGATCGTCTACGCCTCCATCAAGGGCTTCGGTGAGGGCCCCTACACCAAATTCAAGGCGTACGAGGTGGTCGCGCAGGCCATGGGCGGCTCGATGGCCACCACCGGGTTCGCCGACGGCCCGCCGCTCGCCACCGGGGCGCAGATCGGCGACTCGGGGACCGGGATCCACGCGGTCGCCGGCATCCTCGCCGCCCTGTTCCAGCGCGAGAGCACCGGGCGGGGACAGCGGGTCAACGTGGCGATGCAGCACGCGGTGCTCAACCTCTGCCGGGTCAAACTGCGCGACCAGCAGCGGCTGGAGCACGGGCCGCTCGCCGAGTACCCGAACGCGCAGGACACCACCGGAGCCGACGAGGTGCCGCGCAGCGGCAACGCCAGTGGCGGCGGCCAGCCGGGGTGGGCGGTGAAGTGCGCGCCGGGCGGCCCCAACGACTACGTGTACGTCATCGTGCAGCCCGTCGGCTGGAAGCCCCTGTCCGAGCTGATCGGCCGGCCCGAGCTGGCGGAAGACCCCGAGTGGGCGACACCGGAGTCCCGGCTGCCGAAGCTGGGGAAGATGTTCCAGCTCATCGAGGAGTGGTCGGCGACGCTCCCCAAGTGGGACGTGCTGGAACAGCTCAACGCGCACAACATCCCGTGCGGTCCGATCCTCTCCACCAGGGAGATCGTCGAGGACGAGTCCCTGGCCGCCAACGAGATGGTGGTCCGCGTCGAGCATCCCGAGCGCGGGACCTTCACCACGGTCGGCAGTCCGCTGAAGCTGTCCGACTCCCCCGTCGACATCGTCACCTCCCCGCTCCTCGGTGAGCACAACGCGGAGGTCTACGTGGGCGAACTGGGCCTGGGCGACGAGGAACTGCGGCTGCTGAAGACGAACGGAGTCATCTGAGCATGACCGGAACAGTCGGGACACAGGAGCAGGAAAACGTCAGGGCGCTGCTCGACCGCGTCCGGGGCGAGGGGCGCAGCGCGCTCACCGCCCCGGAGGGGAAGATCGTCGCCGACGCCTACGGGATCACGGTGCCGGGCGAGGGTCTGGCACAGGACGTCGACGAGGCGGTGGCGCTGGCCGACCGGCTCGGCGGGCCCGTCGTCCTCAAGATCGTCTCGCCGGACATCCTGCACAAGACGGATGCGGGCGGCGTCGTGGTCGGGGTGTCGGGTGCGCAGGAGGTACGCGCGGCGTTCTGCACCGTCGTGCGGAACGCGCGGGCCTACGCGGCCGACGCCCGGATCGAGGGTGTGCAGGTGCAGCAACTGGTGCCCCCCGGCCAGGAGGTCATCGTGGGGGCGGTCACGGACCCGACGTTCGGGAAGGTGGTGGCGTTCGGCCTCGGCGGTGTCCTGGTCGAGGTGCTGAAGGACATCACCTTCCGGCTCGCGCCCGTGACGGCGGACGAGGCGCGGTCGATGCTCGACTCGATCGGCGCGGCGGAGATCCTGAAGGGAGTGCGCGGCGCCCCGGCCGTGGACAGGTGGGCGCTGGCGGAGCAGATCCGGCGGGTCTCCCGACTGGTCACGGACTTCCCGGAGATCGCGGAGGTCGACCTCAACCCCGTCATCGCGTCGCCGGACGGTGCGGTCGCCGCCGACATCCGGATCCTGCTGACGACCGAGGAGGTGAAGCCACGGCGCCGGTACAGCCGTGAGGAGATCCTCGTGTCGATGCGCCGGCTGATGGAACCCCGTTCGGTGGCCGTCATCGGGGCCTCCAACGAGCAGGGGAAGATCGGCAATTCGGTGATGCGGAACCTGATCGACGGGGGTTTCGCGGGCGAGATCCATCCGGTGAACCCCAGAGCCGATGACATTCTCGGCCGCAAGGCGTACAAGAGTGTCACCGACGTTCCCGGTGAGGTGGATGTGGCGGTCTTCGCGATCCCCGCCAAGTTCGTCGCCTCGGCACTCCGGGAGGTGGGCCGCAAGGGGATCCCGAACGCCGTGCTCATCCCGTCGGGCTTCGCCGAGACCGGCGAACAGGCCCTGCAGGACGAGATCGTGGCGATCGCGGAGCAGCACGGCGTGCGGCTGCTGGGGCCGAACATCTACGGCTACTACTCGACGTGGCAGGACCTCTGCGCGACGTTCTGCACGCCGTACGACGTCAAGGGCTCCGTGGCGCTGACCTCGCAGTCCGGCGGCATCGGCATGGCGATCCTGGGCTTCGCACGGTCGACGAGGACGGGGGTCTCGGCGATCGTCGGGCTCGGCAACAAGTCCGACATCGACGAGGACGACCTGCTGACCTGGTTCGGCGAGGATCCGAACACCGAGTGCATCGCGATGCACCTGGAGGACCTCAAGGACGGGCGGGCGTTCGTGGAGGCCGCACGGGCCACGGTGCCGAAGAAGCCGGTGGTCGTCCTCAAGGCGGGCCGCACGAGCGCGGGTGCCAGGGCGGCGGGCTCCCACACGGGCGCGCTGGCCGGGGACGACGCCGTCTACGACGACATCCTGCGGCAGGCCGGCGTGATCCGGGCGCCGGGTCTGAACGACATGCTGGAGTACGCGCGTGCGCTGCCCGTGCTGCCGGCCCCGCAGGGCGACAACGTCGTGATCATCACGGGGGCGGGCGGCTCGGGGGTGCTGCTGTCCGACGCGATCGTCGACAACGGGCTGTCCCTGATGGAGATCCCGCCGGACCTCGACACGGCGTTCAAGGCCTTCATCCCGCCGTTCGGGGCGGCCGGGAACCCCATCGACATCACGGGCGGTGAGCCGCCGTCGACGTACGAGGCGACGATCCGGCTGGGGATGGAGGACCCGCGCATCCACGCCCTGGTCCTCGGCTACTGGCACACGATCGTCACCCCGCCGATGGTGTTCGCGGAGCTGACGGCCCGGGTGGTGGAGGAGTTCCGGGCGCGCGGGATCGAGAAGCCCGTGGTGGCGTCGCTGGCGGGAGACACGGAGGTCGAGGAGGCCTGCGCCTACCTGTTCGAGCGGGGCGTCGTCGCGTACCCGTACACCACGGAGCGGCCGGTCGCGGTGCTCGGCGCGAAGTACAGGTGGGCCAGGGCCGCCGGACTGCTGGGTGGTGGCCGATGACCTGATGACGACGGCTCGAACCACGGGGTCTGCGGCGTACCGCTCGGCCGCGGACCCCCGCGCGAAGTGAGAACGGGCAGGGGGCGCTGGCCAGACTTCTTCCACGCAAGGGGTTCGATCGACAATGACGACAACAGACCTCTCCACGTCCGTCCCCTTCAGGGAGGTGACGGACGCCAACGGCCGGACCTACCGGCTCGGCGAGAGCGACATCGACATCATGGGCCGCAAGCGCAGGTGGATGGTCATCCTGCCGTGGGTCGGCATGATGGGCATCAGCTCGGCCGAGTACGCCTTCGCGTCGGCGGAGGACACACTGCACCACGCGCACAACTGGAACAGCGGTCACATCTACTGGATGATGACCGTCTGGGTGTTCTTCCAGGCCGCGGTCGCGATGCCCGCGGGCAGACTGCGGGAGACCGGCAGACTGCCGGCCCGCTGGGCGATGATGCTCGGCGCGACGGGCACCCTCCTCGGCTACCTGTCACTGGCCTACGCGCCGCACGTGATCTTCGCGTACATCGGCTTCAGCGTGTTCTCCGGCATGGGCGCCGGCATGGTGTACGCCACCTGCGTCAACATGGTCGGCAAGTGGTATCCGGAGCGCAAGGGCGGCAAGACGGGCTTCGTCAACGGTGGGTTCGCCTACGGTTCGGTGCCGTTCGTCTTCATCTTCACCGGATTCATGGACATCACCAACTTCAGGTGGGTCCTGGTCTCGGCGGGCCTCTTCCTCGCCGCGCTGGTGGCCTGCGCCGGGTTCTTCTTCCGGGACCCGCCGAAGAACTGGTGGCCCGCCGAGATCGACCCGCTCAACCCGCCGGAGGACCCGCGGGCCCGCCGGGCACTGGAGAAGAACCCGCCGGCCATGAAGCAGTACTCCCCGGGCGAGGCGTGGCGGACCGGCCGTGTGGCACTGATGTGGTGCTGCCTCGCCTGTACGTCCGGCGTGAACATCTTCGGGATCGCGTTCCAGGTCGACATCGGCCAGGACGCGGGCTTCGCGGCGGGCATCGTGGCCACGGCCATGTCACTCAAGGCGATCGTCAACGGCACCGGACGCGGTGTCATCGGCTGGCTCTCCGACCTCTACGGCCGCAAGAAGTGCCTGCTCCACGTCTGCGTCATCCTGGGGCTCGCCCAGTTCGGCATCATCTGGGCGGCCGAGATGAAGAGCCTGCCGCTGTTCCTGTTCTTCTCCGCGGTGTCCGGCTTCGGTGGTGGCGCCATCTTCCCGATGTTCGCCGCGATGACGGCGGACTACTTCGGTGAGAACAACAACGCCACCAACTACGGCATGGTCTACAGCTCGAAGCTCGTCTCCGGGCTCGGGGCGGGGATGGGCTTCCTGGTCGTCGACGCCTGGGGGCTCAACGGCGCCTTCATCCTGGCGGGCAGCATCTCGTTCTTCGCCGGGTTCCTGGCACTGTTCCTCGCGGCACCCGGCCGCGACCGCAAGGGCAACCCACTGGTGAAGGCCGGGGCGGCACCGGTCATCCGGGAGACGGACTGATCGCACGCCCGTGGCACACGCGTGGGGCCCGGTTCCTGGAACCGGGCCCCACGCGTGTGTGCCCCCGGGCGTCAGTCCCCGCAGCGGCTCTCGCGGAGCGAGTGCAGGTGCTCGCTGGACTTGCGGGCGAAGGCGAACGACTCGGCCGGGTTGTCGTGCTCGGTCTGCCAGTGGTGGTAGGTGCGGCCGAATGGGGTCTCCCCTGGTCGAGCGGAGCCGAGACCTTGGGGATGCGTGCGCGCGGTGACCCGGCTCAGGAAGTTCTTGTAGTCGATGTCGCCGTCACCGACGTCCGTCATGTCGTAGCCGTCGCGGGCGGCGTCGTTCCGGGTGCCGTCCTTGACGTGGAAGAGGGGGTAGCGGTCGGGCTGCTTGAGCACGTAGTCGATGGGGTTGAAGGGCGCCGGGGTGCCGTCCACCCGCTTGCCGAAGCGGAACTGGGCGCAGAACGCCCAGTAGATGTCCATCTCCAGGTAGACCAGGTCGGGGTCGGTCTCCGCGAGCAGGACGTCGTAGAGGCGCACCTTCGGCTTGTCGGTCGCGAAGGAGAACTCCTCCGCGTGGTTGTGCTGGTAGAACTTCATGCCGCGCTTGCGGGCCTCGGCGCCGTAGGTGTTGAAGTCCTCGGCGGCCCGCTTCCAGCCGTCGACCGTGGAGCCGTAGCGGAAGGGGCCGGAGGCCGTGCCGATGTGCTTGAGGCCGAGGGCCTGCGCCTCGTCGAGGACCTTGGTGAGGTTCTGCGCGAAGGTGTAGGCGCCCGGGTTGTTGTCGTCGTAGTAGCCGACGTGGCTGCCGATGGGGTTCAGCCCGTGGTCCTTGGCCAGCCTCTTGAGCTGGGCCAGGGTGATGGCGCCGGCCGAGCCCTGGGTGTACCCGGCGAACTCGATCTCGTCGTAGCCGTACTTCTCCAGCTCGGCGAAGACGGGGGCGAAGCCGAGGGTGGAGACCTTGTCGCGGAGGCTGTAGAGCTGGATGCCGAGGCGTCCGGGCGGCAGGACCGCGCGGCCCTTGCCGTGGCCGTTCGCGTGGCCGTGGTCCTTGCCGTGGCCGCTGTCCGGGCTCGTGGCCCGCGCGGCTGCGCCGCTGAGGAGGGTCGCGGCGGTGGCTCCTGCGGCGACGCCCAGGACGTTGCGGCGGCTGAGCCTGCTCGCGAGCTCGGGGTCCTTCGGGGTGCGGCTCATGATCACGAATCTCCCTGTGAACGTGCGGACGGGACGGATTGTCAGTGCAGTCCGGCAAGCTGGAGCAGCAAGGACTTCACTTCGGTGGCCTGGACTCGGCCGGTGAACGCGTGGGGGGTGGAGCAGAGGATGAGCGGACCTTCGTCGTCGCTCGTGGGGAGGCGGCCGTGGCTGCCGCGAACAGGTGAGGGGTCCAGGGGCACGACCGCCATGCGGTAGCGCATCCCGAGCTTCTTGCGGGCCACCGCCGCGGCGGCCCTGACCCGGACGTAGGGGTCCTGGGGGTCCATGAAGAGCTCCACGGGGTCGTAACCCGGTTTGCGGTGGATCTCGACGAGCTGCGCGAAGTCGGGTGCGCGGTCGTCGTCGAGCCAGTAGTAGTACGTGAACCAGGCGTCCTTCTCCGCGACGGCGACGAGCTCGCCGGAGCGGGGATGGTCGAGGTGGTGGGCCTTCTTGCCGTCGTCGTCGAGGAGCTCGGCGATGCCGGGGAGGTCCGCGAGGGCTTCGCGGGTGGCTTCCAGGTCCTCGGGCCGGCGCACGTAGACGTGGGCGAGCTGGTGGTCGGCGACCGCGAAGGCGCGGGAGGCCATCGGGTCGAGGTACTCCATGCCGTCCTGGGTGTGGACCTCCAGCAGGCCGGCGCGGCGCAGGGCGCGGTTGATGTCGACGGGCCGGTCGACGCGGGTGATGCCGTACTCGGAGAGCGCGACGACGGTGCGGCCGGCGGCCCTGGCGTCGTCGAGCAGGGGCGCCACGGCCCGGTCGAGGTCGGCGGCGGCCCGGTGGGAGCGGGCGTCGTCGGGACCGTAGCGCTGGAGGTCGTAGTCGAGGTGCGGGAGGTAGCAGAGGGCCAGGTCGGGGGAGCGGGTGGCGAGGACGTGCCGGGTGGCGTCGATGATCCACTGCGAGGAGACGAGGTCGGCGCCGGGACCCCAGAAGTGGAAGAGGGGGAAGGTGCCGAGCTCCTCCGTCAGTTCGTCGTGCAGCTCCGGTGGCCTGGTGTAGCAGTCGGGTTCCTTGCGGCCGTCGGCGTAGTAGACGGGGCGCGGGGTGACGGTCCAGTCGGTGTCGGCGCCCATCGCGTACCACCAGCAGATGTTGGCGACGGTGTAGCCGGGGTGGGCGCGCCGGGCGGCGTCCCAGAGCTTGTCCCCCTCGACGAGCCCGTTGTGCTGGCGCCACAGGAGGACGTCGCCCAGCTCGCGGAAGTACCAGCCGTTGGCGACGATGCCGTGTTCGGCGGGGGTGGTGCCGGTGAGGAAGGTGGACTGCGCGGCGCAGGTGACGGCGGGCAGCACGGTGGCCAGGGGCGCCTTCGATCCGGCCATCGCCCGGAGGTTCGGCATGTGCCGCAGCAGTTGGGGGGTGAGGCCGACGACGTCGAGAACGAGGAGCGGGGTGGGAGAGGTGCCGGTGCCGGGTGCTGTCACGGGAGCTCCTTCAGTCCGAGGTCGGCGAGGAGGTCGCGGGCGAGGGTGAGTTCGGCGGCGATCCCGTCGGCGAGCTGGGTGCGGGTGCGCGGCCGCAGCTGTGCGGGGAGCGCCTGCCAGGTGTACGTCTCGACCTCCAGGTGGCGGGTCAGCGGCGCGGGTCCGCCGACGAGCCGGTCCAGCACGGTCTGGAGTACGGGGAGTGTGGAGGTGAGCGGGGGTGCGGGTGGCGCGTGCAGGGGGACGTGGAAGTGCGAGCGCCAGGGCGCCGCGTCGGGGAGCACGCCGCCGGACACCGCCTCGGCGAGGTCGTCGGTCCCCCGGAGGCCGGCCGTGGTGAGGGTGCGTGTCTGGTGCAGGAAGCGTGGTTCGGCGAAGGCGCCCAGCGCGGCGCGTACCTCGGGCAGGTGCGGGTGCTCGGCGTGCAGGGCCGCGGAGAGCTGTGCCTTGGCGACGGTGATCCCTGCCGCCCGCAGGGCGTCCAGGGCGGTGTCCGGGTCCTCGAAGGAGGTGGCGAGGTGGCAGGTGTCGACGCAGATGCCGATGCGGTCGTGGCCCACCGCGGTGAGGGGGCCGATGGCGTCGGCGGTGGTCTCCACGGTGCAGCCCGGTTCGGGTTCGAGGCCGATCCTGATGGACTTGCCGGTCAGCTCGGCGAGGGCGTCGAGGCGCTGGGCGAGCGTGGTGAGTGCCTTCCGCGCCGTTCCGGCCGCCGAGGGGTCCTCGGCGTACGGGGTGCGCCAGGCGATCGGCAGGGTGGAGACGCTGCCGTCGGTGACGTCGTCGGGGAGCAGGGCGGCGAGCAGCCGGGCCAGATCGGTGGTGTGGGCGAGCCGCTCGGGGTCGGTCCAGTCCGGCGTGTAGACGCGGTACTTGACCTCCTGCGCTCCGAAGCCCTCGTAGGGGAAGCCGTTGAGGGTGACCACTTCGAGGCCGCGGTGTTCGAGCTCGCCGCGAAGCGAGCGCAGTGCGGCGGGGTCGTTGATGAGGGCGCGGGCGGCGTCCCTGGCGAGCCAGAGGCCGATGCCGAGGCGGTCCCGCCCGAGCCGTCTGCGCACGGGCTCGCAGTGGTCGCGCAGTTGCGCGCGGACCCCTTCGAGGGTCTCGGCGGGGTGGACGTTCGTGCAGTAGGCGAGGTGGACGGTGGAGCCGTCGGGGTGGCGGAAGCGCACGGTTCACTCCCCGCCGCGGAGGATGGAGTTGCCCTCGTGGAGCGGGCCGGGGGCGGCGATGTCGAGCTGGAGCCGGCCGCTCTGCCCGTAGAAGGCGACGGGGTTGCGCCAGAGCACCTTGTCGACGTCGTCCTCGTCGAATCCGGCCTTCAGCATGGTGTCGGCGACCTTGCGGGTCTTCAACGGGTCGCTCTTCCCCCAGTCGGCGGCCGAGTTGACGAGGATCCGGTCGGTGCCGTGGTTCCGCAGGACCGTGATCATGCGGTCCTCGTCCATCTTGGTGTCCGGGTAGATGGAGAACCCGGCCCAGCACCCGCTGTCGAGGGCGTCTTGCACCGTCGTCTCGTTGAGGTGGTCGAGGAGGACCAGCTCGGGTGCCAGGTCCGATTCGCGGACGACGTCGATGGTGCGGTGCAGCCCGGCGAGTTTGTCGCGGTGCGGGGTGTGCACGAGCGCGGGGAGTCCGTGGTCGGCGGCGAGCTGCAGCTGGGTGGCGAGGGCGGTGTCCTCGGCGGGGGTCATCGAGTCGTAGCCGATCTCACCGACGGCGACGACGGAGTCCTTGACGAGGTAGCGGGGCAGGGCGTCCATGACGGGGGTGCAGCGGGGGTCGTTCGCCTCCTTCGGGTTGAGGGCGAGCGTGCAGTGGTGGGCGATGCCGTACTGGGAGGCGCGGAAGGGCTCCCAGCCGAGGAGTGCGTCGAAGTAGTCGAAGAAGCTGGCGGGCGAGGTGCGGGGCTGGCCGAGCCAGAAGGACGGCTCGACGAGGGCGCGGACACCGGAGTCGTACATCGCCCGGTAGTCGTCCGTGGTGCGGGAGGACATGTGGATGTGGGGGTCGAAGATCCTCATCGGGCTTCCTCCGTGGGCGTGGGGGCGGGGGTGGGCGCCGGGGCCGTGAGTTCCAGGACGGTCCGCAGTCCGGCGGGTACGGCACGTCCCGCCGCTGTCCGTTCCGTCGCGAAGTCGCCGAGCATGCGCGCCAGTTCGGCGTCGCCACGGGCCCGCTCCGCCAGCCGGTCGAGGGCCTCGACGGGGACCTCCGTGAAGAGGCACTTGAGGACGGCGTGCCGCCAGCCGTGCGCGTCGAGGTGGGCGGCGCCGTAGGGGCCGACGGCGGCGGCGACCAGCCGGGTGTCGTTGGTGCGCAGGGCGTCCTCGACGAGCGGGAGGGCGGCGGCGCCGAGGTCGAGCCGGTGCAGGGTGAGGAGGACGGCGCGGCGTTCGGCGGCGGTGCCCCGCTCGTAGAGCCTCGTCACGGCGGACAGCGCCGGCCGGGCTTCGAGGAGCAGCAGCGCGCGTACGGAGTCGGCGTGTTCGAGTCCGCAGTGTCTTCCCGCCGAGGCGAACCTCAGTTCCCAGGGCGGGTCGCCGCTGTCGGCGTCGGGGTGGGCCGCTGCGTGGGCGGCCTCGGCGAGCGCTTCGTCGAGCCAGGCCCTGGCGGCGCCGCGGAGCAGGTCGTCGAGTTCGTCGCGGCTGGTCAGCACGGTGCGGCTCCCTTCGTCGTCCCGGCGGCGCGGCGCAGGAAGTCCAGCGAGGTGCGGGCGAGTTCCGGGCCCGCGTGGGAGTGCCGGGGCAGTTCGACGACGGTGAGGCCGGCGTATCCGGTGGCGGCGAGCGCTTCGAGCACCGGCGGGAAGTCGATCTCGCCGTCGCCGAACGGCAGGTGTTCGTGGACACCGCGGCGCATGTCCTCGATCTGGACGTGGCGCAGCCAGGGGGCGGCTTCCTTCACGCAGTCGGCGGGTGAGGCGGGTTCCAGGCACTGGCAGTGGCCGATGTCGAGGGTGAGTCCGAGGGGCTCCGGGTCGCCGAGGAGGGTGCGCAGGTGGTGGAAGTCGGCGAGTGCGGAGAGGAGATGGCCGGGCTCGGGTTCGACGGCGAGGGGGATGCCCGCGCGGTCGGCGGCGTCCAGCACGGGGGCGAGTGCGCCGGTCAGTCGCTGCCAGGCGGTGTCCGGCGCGGTGTCCGGCGGGGTGATGCCGCTGAAGCAGTGCAGGGCGTGGGCACCGAGGCCGGCGGCGACCTCGACGGACCGGACGAGCAGCGCGGTGCGGGCGGCGCGGGCGTCGGGGTCGGGGTCGAGGAGGGACGGGCCGTGTTTGCGGCGGGGGTCGAGGACGTAGCGTGCGCCGGTCTCGACGGTGACACCGAGGCCCAGCCCGGACAGTCTGCGGGCCACCTGGCGGGTGCGGGCGGCGAGGTCCGGTGCCAGCGGGTCGAGGTGCATGTGGTCGAGGGTCAGCCCGACCCCGTCGTAGCCGAGGTCGGCGAGGAGGCCGAGTGCGTCGTCGAGCCGGAGGTCGGTCAGTCCGTTGGTGCCGTAACCGAGGCGGAGGGTCATGTGGGGCTCACCTTCCGGGAGAGCGCCCGGGCCAGGGGGACGAGCCCCATGGCCGCGAGGCCGACGAGGGGTGCCCCGGACCGCGCCGCGAGCGCGGCCTGCAGCGGGATCATCGCCCGGATGCCGCCGCCGACAGCACGCTGGGTGAGGGGCGGGGAGGGGTTGAGGGCGGCGTGGAGGAGGGGGACGGCGGAGGTGCGGAGGTAGGCGGCGGCGAAGGCGGGGAGCAGCAGCCGCCCGGTGGCCGGCGTCCGCGGTGGCTCCCCCGTTGGGGGGCGGTCGCGCAGGACGGCGGCCCCGAGTGCGGTGACTCCGGCCAGTGCCGCCAGCGGCGCGGCGGTGGAGCCGCCCTGGACCTCGTGCCGGGAGACGGCGGTCACGGCGTAGGTGTGCGCGCCGAGCGCGAGGGCGGCGGAGAGCGCGGCGGCGGGTGCGCGGGCACCGGAGGGCCTGGAGGCAGCCGGCGAGGTGCCGGACGTCGCCGTCGCGCCGAGCAGCAGGTCCAGGGTGCGGGCCGAGGCCATCGCGGCCGGCCCGAGCTTCGTGTGCTTGAGGCGCAGGTCGTAGGCCCAGACCGTGGCCGCCAGGCCGGATGCCACGGCCAGGGCCGGCCGGCCCGCGCGGGCCGCGAGGACCAGACCCGCCGCCGTCAGTGCGCCCGCCGCGGCCAGTGCGGCCCCCGGCGTGACGCGTCCCGAGGGGATCGGGCGGTGCGGGCGGTCGGCGGCGTCCTCCTCCCGGTCCGCCCAGTCGTTGAGGGCCATGCCCGCCTCGTACAGGCACAGCGACGCGCCCACGGCGAGTGCGGTGCCCGGGCCGGGCCGCCGCCCGGCGGCAGCGGCCCCGGCGAGCGCGTCACCGGGCACGGTGAACAGCGCGGACACGCGCAGCAGTTCAGCCCAGGCGCGCAGGCGCGCCCTGGTGCGGGGCCTGTCCGGTGCGGGCGCAGTCCCGCCCGCACCGGACAGGCTGTCAGGGGGGCGGCTCACGGTGCCGGCTGCGGCGCGCGGCCCGCCGTCGAGCAGCCGGGGGGTGCCGGTCACGGCCGCGAGCAGCCGGGGGGGCCTCATCGGGCCGCCCGCAGGCGTTCGGCGAAGGCCAGCAGTTCCTGGTACTGCTCGGGCAGTCCGGCCGGGCCGCCGTCGGGGTCCTTGAAGTAGAAGCCCAGTCCGGGCAGCGGTCCGGTCAGCCCCGTCTCGTGGGCGCGGGCCAGGAGACGGGCCAGGTCCAGGACCAGCGGTGCGGCGAGGGCTGAGTCGCAGCCCTGCCAGATCGTCTGGAGGATCATGCGGGAGCCGAGGAACCCGTCGAAGGCGATGTGGTCCCACGCCGTCTTCCAGTCCCCCATCGCCGGTACGTCGTCGATGTGGACCTCGCCCTCCGGCGCGCATCCGAGGGTGTCGGCGAGTACGCGTTCCTTCCCCGCGTTCTTGGCGGCCGCCGCGGCGGGGTCGGCCAGCGCCGCCCCGTCCCCGCCGCCCAGGAGGTTCGTGCCCGACCACGCGCGCACCGGCAGCGCGCGCTGGACGAACATCGGCGCGAGCACGGAGCGCAGCAGTGTCTGGCCCGTCTTGCCGTCGCGTCCGGCGTGGGGCAGTCCGCAGGAGTCGACGGCGTCCTGGAGGTGCGGGCTGCGCAGGCCGGTGGACGGGGTGAAGTTGACGTAGGGGCAGCCGGCGCGGAGTGCGGCCGCCGCGTAGAGGGAGCTGGCGGGCAGTCGGGAGTCGTCCTCGCCCGGGGCGGGTTCCGTCGAGGCGACGTTGATGACGACCGTGCGGGCCAGTCGGTGGCGTCGGGTGAAGTCCTGGATGTCCTCGGCGAAGGCCGCGACGAGTTCCTCGTCGGTTCGGGTGTCGCCGGGGAGGGGGCCGCCGAGGCGGATCTCCTCGTCGGCGGCGGCGAGTTCGGAACCCACTGCCGAGGGAAGGCCGTGCGGGAGCACTCCCCCGGCCGCGAGGGCCTCGGCCCGCTTGGGCAGCGGGCAGTCGAGGGTGTCGTGGCCGCCGAAGACGAGGGAGGTCAGCGGGGGCAGCCCGGCGCCGTGGAAGGGTGGTGTCTCGGTGACCATGCCGGTCGGCGGGTGGAGCCCTGCCGCGACGGCCGCGCACCCCGCGGTGGCGGTGGTGGCGACGGAGCCGCGTGCTCCGATGAACCAGACTCCGGTACGAACGGCGTGTGCGGTCACGGGCTGCCTCCCAGGGCGGATGAAGAGGGGTGGTGGGGCGGCGGGCGGGGAGGAGTCGCACTTCCCCCGCCCGCCGCCTTCGCAGGAGGTGGCCGCCCTACGTGGAGGGCAGTTCCTTCAGCTGGATGTCGCGGAACGACACCTGGTCGTCGGCTCCGTGGTTCTGGAGACCGATGTAGCCGTTCCTGAGGCTGCGGACCGGGTCGGTGTTGGTGAAGTCGTTGATCTTCACCCCGTTGAGGAAGACCTGGAGCCGCTCGCCCTGGACCTTGATCTCGTAGCTGTTCCACTGCCCGGGCGGCCGCAGGACACGGTCACGGGCCTTGATGTTCGCGGACTTGAAGGTGTAGACGGCACCGGTCGTGCGGTCCGCGGCGTCCGTCGCGTCGATCTGGACCTCGTAGCCGTTGTTCACCGCGGACCAGGGGTCGTCGGACGCGGGGAAGCCGACGAAGACGCCGGAGTTGTCGTCGCCCTCCATCTTCCAGTCGAGCTTCAGCGAGTAGGACTTCAGCTCCTTGGCCTGGTAGGTCAGCAGACCCATGCCGCCCTCGGTGCGCAGCTCACCGTCGACGACGGCGAACTTCCCGGGGCCGGCCTGCTTCCAGCCTTCGAGCGTCTTGCCGTTGAAGATCGACCGGTAGCCGGTGTCCGGCTTGCAGTCGGACTTGACCTGGCCGGCGGCGTAGCGCAGACCGCCCAGCAGGTGCTGGCGGAAAGCCGGTTCGGTGTAGGACTCCTTGGTGTGGCCGAGACCCGTGTAGAAGGAGCGGCCGCCCTGGTACGCCTGGCACCAGGAGATCGGGTGGTCGCCCTTCATCGTGCCGCCGGTGTAGGTGGTCTCGTCCAGGGTGGCGAGGACCTGGGCCTTGTCCCGGGGGTTGGTGCGGTAGTTGTACCACTCGTCGGTACGGTCCCAGGCCTCGTCCAGGTGGGCCGTGGCCGGGTGGTCGTGGTTCTCCACGCGGACGGTCGCGGGCTGGATCTGCGGGTGGGAGTCGAAGTAGGCCCCGACGAGCCCGCCGTAGAACTCCCAGTCGTACTCCGTGTCGGCCGCGGCGTGGACACCCATGTAGCCGCCGCCGGTGGACACGAAGTTCTCGAACGCCTTCTTCTGGTCGGCGTTCAGGACGTTCCCGGTCGTCGACAGGAAGACGACCGCGTCGTAGCGGGCCAGGTTGCTGGTGGTGAACTGGGCGGCCTCCTCGGTGGAGTCGACCGTGATGTTGGTGTCCTTGCCGAGCTCCTTCAGCGCGGCGACGCCTTCGGGGATCGAGTCGTGCCGGAAGCCGCCCGTCTTGGAGAAGACGAGGACGCGCTTCGCGGTGCGGTCGACCGGGCTGTTCGAGAGCTCGAAGTCGTCCACGTCGTAGAGGGCTCCTGCTCCTCCCTTGAAGACCAGGAAGAGTTCCGTGGCCTTCTTCGGCGCACCGCGCAGCGGCACGTCGATGTCCTGGAACGTGTCCCAGCTGCCGGTCACCGGGACGGGCGCGGAGCCGAGGATCTTGCCGGTGGGCGACCCGGCCCGCACCTCGAGGAACCCGCCGGCGCCGGCCGACGAGGTCCGGGCGGTGAGCTTGGTGGAGCCGTCGAGGATGTACGGGGCGAAGGAGATCCAGTCGCCGTTGTCGATGTCACCGACGGTCCGGCCGCCGTGGGCGCTCGTCTTGCTCGGGGTGGTGATGCCGGACGAGTCGTCGTAGTGCTCCGCCTGGCGGTGGCGCGGCTGGAGCTTCGCCCCGTCACGGCCGGTCAGTGCGGCCTGTCCGCCGCCGCCACCGTCGGTGTAGGACGCGGAGATCCCGCCGTAGATGTTGGCGTTCGGGTCGTGGCCGCCCTCCATGGCGGTCTTGATGGTGCCTTCGCAGCCGTGCTCCGTGGTGATGTCGTGCCCGTGGCTGTCGTGGCCCAGGGTGAACTTGACCTCCACCTTCGAGCAGTCGATCGTCCCGTCCTCCGGGTCGGTGACGGTCACCTTGAAGGGGACCTCGTCGCCGAACTCGAACGGCTGCCCGTCGGCCGGTGCCTGCAGTACGACGGTGGGCGCCGTGTTGCCGACGGTGACGTGCACGCTGGCCGAACCGGTGCGGCCCGTCGGGTCCTCGGCGGTCAGGGTGGCGACGTAGGTGCCGTTCTTCTTGTACGTGTACGTGGGGTCGGCGGCCGTGGACGTGCCGCCGTCGCCGAAGTCCCAGGCGTACGTCAGGGCGTCCCCGTCGCCGTCGGTGGTGCCGGCGGAGGAGAACTTGACCTTGAGCGGTGCGACACCGGAGGTCTTGTTCACGGAGGCCTCGGCGATGGGTGAGCGGCCGCCGGTGGCGTTCTCGATGCGGTAGAGGGCCGAGTGCTCGTCACCGCCGAACCACGAGAGGCCGTAGTCCAGGACGTACAGCGCGCCGTCGGGCCCGAAGGCCATGTCCATGATCTGGGTGCCGGTCCACGAGATGTCGTTGATGGACTGGACCGCGCCGTCGGCGTCCTGCTCGATGCGCTTGATCCACTGCCGGCCGAACTCTCCGGCGAAGAAGTCGCCGTCGTACTCCTCCGGGAACTTCACCGGCGAGTCGAGGTCCGCGTCGTAGTGGTAGACGGGTCCGCCCATCGGGGACTCCGAGCCGGTGCCGAACTCGGGCACGGAGGCACCGTCGTACGGGATCCAGGCGGCCTGCGCGGGCGGCAGGTCGACGAGTCCGGTGTTGTGCGCCGACTCGTTCTTCGGAGCCGCGCAGTCGAAGGCGGGACCGGAGGTCTTGGTCGCGAAGTCGTAGTCCCGGTAGGGGTCGTTGGCACCGGTGCAGTACGGCCAGCCGAAGTTGCCGGCCTTCGTGACGCGGGCGAACTCCACCTGTCCGGCCGGCCCGCGGTTCGGGTCGGCCGCGCCGGCGTCAGGGCCGTAGTCACCCACGTAGAGGATGCCGGTGGCCTTGTCCACGCTGAAGCGGAACGGGTTGCGGAGACCCATCGCGTAGATCTCGGGGCGGGTCCTGTCGGTGCCGGGCGCGAAGAGGTTGCCCTCCGGCACGGTGTACGAACCGTCGTCGGCGACCTTGATGCGCAGGACCTTGCCGCGCAGGTCGTTGGTGTTGCCGGCGGTGCGGCGGGCGTCGAACGCCGGGTTGCGGTCCGGGCGGTCGTCGATCGGGGTGAACCCGTCGGAGGCGAAGGGGTTGGAGTCGTCGCCCGTCGAGAGGTAGAGGTTGCCCTGCGCGTCGAAGTCGATGTCTCCGCCGACGTGGCAGCAGATGCCGCGCGTGGCGGGGACGTCGAGGACCTTCTTCTCGCTGGCGTTGTCGAGGGTCCCGTCCTCCTTGAGCACGAAGCGGGAGAGCCGGTTCACACCGTCGAACTTCGCGAAGTCGGCGGCGGTGCCGTTCTCCGGGGCGTCACCGGCCGGGGTGTCCAGCGGGGGCGCGTAGTAGAGGTAGATCGCCCGGTTCTCGGCGAAGTCCGGGTCGATCCCGACGCCCTGGAGACCCTCCTCGTCGTGCGAGTAGACGGGGATGGTGCCGGAGATCCGGGTGTTGCCGGAGCTGTCCGTGATCCGCAGCTCGCCGCTGCGGGAGGTGTGCAGCACACTGCGGTCGGGCAGCACCGCCAGCGACATGGGTTCGCCGGTCTCGGCCGCTCCCTTGGCGAGGGTGACCTGCTGGAAGTCCTCGGCGGCGTCCTGGGCGGCCGCGGCCTGCGAGGCGTCGGCGGTGGCGGCGGGCGAGGAGCCCAGGGTGAGGGTTGCGGCGGCGAGCAGTCCGCCGGTGAAGAGGGCCAGTGTCTTGCGGGCGCGGAGCCGTCTGCTGCTTCTGTGCACGTGCGTCCTCCGGAGTGTGCCGGTTGTTCGGGCGGGCGAGGTCTGCCGATCCGCGCGGGGACTGCCGCGCTCGTCACCGGTGTCGTGTGGGGACCCGGTGACGCGAGTCATGTCGTGTACACGTAGGGGACGGTAGCTGTGTTCGTCCGGTACGGAAAGCCCTTGCGCAGGGACTGAGTTGAACTTTTGCCGGTGTCAGGACAAAGGCGGTCCAGGGCACGGCGAACCGGCCCCTGGCGTCCTCCTCGGGACACCAGGGGGCCGGGTCGCCCCGATACCGGCGACGGAGGAGCGGGGCCGGGCCCCGCTCCCTACTGGCCGCCCCCGCCGAACGCCGCGTCGAACGACGCGCTCGGCGGGTCGAAGTCGAACCGCTTCAGCGAGGCCAGCGCCTCAGGCGCCCCCGTCAGCCGGTCCATGCCCGCGTCCTCCCACTCCACGGAGACCGGACCCTCGTACCCGATGGACCGCAGCATCCGGAAGACGTCCTCCCAGGGCACGTCACCGTGTCCCGCCGAGACGAAGTCCCAGCCGCGCCGCGGATCGCCCCACGGCAGGTGGGAGCCGAGGCGTCCGTTGCGCCCGTCGAGACGCTTGCGGGCCTCCTTGCAGTCCACGTGGTAGATCCGGTCCCGGAAGTCGTACAGGAAGCCGACCGGGTCGAGGTCCTGCCACACGAAGTGGCTCGGGTCGAAGTTCAGCCCGAACGCGGGCCGGTGGCCGACGGCCTCCAGGGCACGGTGCGTGGTCCAGTAGTCGTAGGCGATCTCGCTGGGGTGCACCTCGTGGGCGAAGCGCACCCCCTCGGCGTCGAAGACGTCCAGGATCGGGTTCCACCGCTCCGCGAAGTCCTCGTAGCCGCGCTCGATCATGTGCGGCGGGACCGGCGGGAACATGGCGACCAGGTGCCAGATCGAGGACCCGGTGAAGCCGATGACCGTGTCGACCCCGAAGGCGGCGGCCGCGCGGGCGGTGTTCTTGATCTCCTCGGCCGCCCGCCTGCGTACGCCCTCGGGCTCCCCGTCCCCCCAGATCCGGGCGGGCACGATGCCCTGGTGGCGCTCGTCGATCGGGCTGTCGCAGACGGCCTGGCCGACCAGGTGGTTGGAGACCGCCCAGCACTTGAGTCCGTACTTGTCGAGGAGCTGTCGCCGGCCGTCGATGTAGCCGGGGTCCGACAGGGCCTTGTCGACCTCGAAGTGATCTCCCCAGCAGGCGAGTTCGAGCCCGTCGTAGCCGAAGTCCCGGGCGAGCCGGCAGACCTCCTCCAGCGGCAGGTCGGCCCACTGGCCGGTGAAGAGAGTGAAGGGACGGGGCATGCGCGGAACCTCCTAGAAGGGGACCGGGGTGTGTACGGAGTTCTTGGCGGCGCTCTCCTCGACCGCGGCGAGCACCCGCTGTACCTGGAGTCCGTCGGCGAACGAGGGCACCGGGGCACGGCCCTCGACGATCGTGCGCACCACGTCACGGGCCTGGTGGACGAAGGTGTGCTCGTAGCCAAGACCGTGTCCCGGCGGCCACCACGCCTCCAGGTAGGGGTGCTGGGGTTCCGTGACGAGGATCCGGCGGAAGCCCGCGCGGGTGGCGGGTTCGGTGTGGTCGTGGAAGGAGAGTTCGTTGAGGCGCTCCAGGTCGAAGGCGATCGAACCCAGTTCCCCGTTGATCTCCAGCCGCAGGGCGTTCTTGCGTCCCGCCGCCATCCTGGTCGCCTCGAAGGAGGCGAGGGCTCCCGACGCCATCCGCCCGGTGAACAACGTCGCGTCGTCGACGGTGACCGCCCCCCGTGCGGTACCGTCCGCGGCGCCCGAGAGCCCGGCCGCCGCACCGGCGAGCACGGGCCTCTCGCGTACGAAGGTCTCGCTCACCGCCGACACTCCGACCAGCGGTTCCCCCGCCAGGTACTGGGCGAGGTCGACGATGTGCGCTCCCAGGTCCCCCAGCGCGCCGGATCCCGCGCGTTCGCGCTCGAGCCGCCAGGTCAGCGGCGACTCGGGGTCGACGAGCCAGTCCTGGAGGTAGGTGGCCCGTACGTGCCGCAGCCTCCCGAGCCTCCCCTCCTCGATCATCGTGCGGGCGTAGGTGAGGGCCGGCACCTTGCGGTAGTTGAAGCCCACGATCGCCACCTGTCCGCGGGCCGCCGCCCGTTCGGCCGCCTCCGCCATGGCCTCCGCCTCGGCGACCGTGTTGGCGAGCGGCTTCTCGCACAGCACGTGCTTGCCCGCTTCGAGGGCGGCGATGGCGATCTCCGCGTGGCTGTCGCCAGGGGTGCAGATGTCGACCAGCTGTACGTCGTCCCGGGCGATCAGGGCGCGCCAGTCGGTCTCCGCCGCCGCCCACCCGTGCCGGGCGGCGGCGGCCTCGACTGCCGTGCGGTCACGTCCGCAGATCGCGGCCAGAGCGGGTCTCACCGGCATGTCGAAGACGTGTCCCGCGGTGCGCCACCCCTGGGAGTGGGCGGCGCCCATGAACGCGTATCCGACCATGCCGACGCCGAGTGTCGCCGTCGGCGGCGGTGCCCCGGTCTCCTGCTCGGTCTCTTCCCTACGGGCCATGCGGACTTCCTCCTCGTCGGTGGTTCGGTGGCGGCGGTGGGGCCGGCTCAGCTGAAGCCCGTCGGCAGGTACTGGTCGATGTTCTCCTTCGTGACCACGGCCGAGTACAGGGTCAGCGAGGTCGGGATCTCCATCTCGGAGAGACCCGCGACGCCCTTGTTCTGGCCGAGGGCGCGGGCCAGATCGATCGCTGAGGCCGCCATCGTGGGCGGGTAGAGCACGGTGGCCTTCAGGACGCTGTTGTCGGCCTTGATGGCGTCCATCGCGGACTTCGCGCCCGCCCCGCCGACCATGATGAACTCGTCACGGCCTGCCTGCTGGATGGCCCGCAGCGCGCCCACGCCCTGGTCGTCGTCGTGGTTCCACAGGGCGTCGAACTGCTTCTGCGCCTGCAGCAGCTGCGCCATCTTGGCCTGGCCCGACTCCACGGTGAAGTCGGCCGCCTGACGGGCCACCAGCTTGATGTTGGAGTAGTTCTTCAGCGCGTCGGCGAAGCCCTGGCTGCGCTGCTTGGTGAGTTCCAGGTTGTCGATGCCGGCGAGCTCGACGACCTTGGCGTTCGCCTTGTCCTTGAGCTGCTCGCCGATGTAGTGCCCGGCGTTGAGCCCCATGCCGTAGTTGTCGCCGCCGACCCAGCAGCGGTAGGCCTGCGGCGAGGCGAAGACGCGGTCCAGGTTGACGACCGGGATGCCGGCCTTCATGGCCTCCAGGCCGACCTGGGTGAGCGCCTTGCCGTCGGCGGGGAGGACGACGAGGACGTCGACCTTCTTGTTGATGAGGGTCTTGACCTGGCCGATCTGGGCGGCGGTGTCGTTGGAACCCTCGGTGATCTCCAGGGTCACCTCGGAGTACTTCTCGGCCCGCGACTTGGCGTTCACGTTGATCGCGTTGAGCCAGCCGTGGTCGGCCTGGGGGCCGGCGAAGCCGATGGTGACGGGTGTGCCCGGCTTGTCGTCGGCGGCGGGCTGGTTGCTGGTGGCGGCCGCCTTATCCTTGGGCTCGTTGCTGGTGCAGGCGGTGAGGAAGGCTCCCGCGGAGACGGCCGCGGTGCCGAAGAGCAGTCCTCTGCGGCTGGTTTCTGGCATGGCTGTCAAACCCTTCATCCGGTGCGGTGCATACGGAACTGCGGGTGGTGATGGGTGCCGTGCGGCGGACGGAGTTCAGTGCTCCGGCGCCGGGGAGGGGATCAGGTCTCGCCGCCGCGCAGGGTGCGGCGCTGGACGAGTACGGCGGCGACGATGATGGCGCCCTTGGCGATCTGCTGGACGTCGCTCTGCAGGTTGTTGAGCGCGAAGATGTTGGTGATCGTCGTGAAGACGAGGACACCGAGCACGGAGCCGACGATGGTGCCGCGTCCGCCGCTCAGGAGGGTGCCTCCGATGATCGCGGCGGCGATGGCGTCGAGTTCGTACAGGTTGCCGTTGGTGTTCTGGCCCGATCCGGACAGGATGACGAGCATGAAGGCGGCGATGCCGCAGCAGAGGCCGGAGAGGAGGTAGAGGTAGAGCCGCTGGCGGCGTACGTCGATGCCGGCGAGCCTGGCGGCCTCCGCGTTGCCTCCGACGGCGACGGTGCGGCGCCCGAACGTCGTGCGGTTGAGGATCAGCCAGCCGGCCACGGTCACCGCGGCGAAGACGAGGACCAGGGGCGGGATGCCGAGGACGTAGCTGTCGGGCAGACCGAGGTCCAGCACGGACTGCACGGTGACGATCTGCGTCTTGCCGTCGGTGATCTGCAGGGCCAGGCCGCGCGCCGAGGCGAGCATGGCGAGCGTCGCGATGAACGGGACCATGCCGCCGTAGGCGATCAGCAGCCCGTTGACGAGTCCCGCGGCGAGTCCGACGACCACGGCGGTGAACAGGATGCCGGCGAAGCCGTACTCCTGGGTGGCCAGGGTCGTCGCCCAGACGGAGGCCAGTGCGACCATCGCGCCTACCGACAGGTCGATCCCGCCGCTGATGATGACGAAGGTGACGCCGACGGTGACGACTCCGATGACGGAGGACTGCGTCAGGATCAGCTGGAGGTTCCCGGTGTCCAGGAACGCGTCCGGTTCGGTGAAGCCGCCGACGGCTATCAGCACGGCGAGGACACCGAGCAGCGACAGGTTGCGGACATCGGCGCGCAGGCCGAGTGCGCGCAGGCCGCCGCCCTGTTTCGAGGGCGGTGCGGCCGCGGGGCCGGGCACGGTCCCCTTCTCCGGCCCGTGGTGCTGCGCCGACGGTGCGGGCTGTGTCATGACGTCGGGCTCCCTTCCATGACGAGGTCGAGGACACGGTGCTCGTCGAGCTCCCGGGCGTCGGCCGTGTGCACGACACGGCCCTCCCGGAGCACCAGCACCCGGTCGGCGAGGCCCAGCACTTCGGGCACTTCGCTGGAGACGAGCAGAACGGCGAGGCCTTCGTCGGCCAGCCGTCGGATCACGGCGTACAGCTCGGCGCGGGCGCCGACGTCGACGCCGCGGGTCGGTTCGTCGAGCAGCAGGACCCGGCAGCCGCGCAGCAGCCAGCGGGCCAGGACCGCCTTCTGCTGGTTGCCGCCGGAGAGGGTGCGCACGGCGGCGTCCGGGTTGTCCGGCCGCAGGGAGAGTTCGCGGGTCGCGGTCCTGGCGGCATCGCGCTCGGCGCCCCGGTCGAGCCAGCCGGCGCGGGCGAAGCGGGAGAGGGAGGAGACCGAGACGTTGCGGGTGACGGATTCCGTCAACAGCAGGGCCTGGGCCTTGCGTTCCTCGGGCGCCAGACCGATCCCGGCGGCCACCGCCGCCCTCACGCTGCCGGCGCGCAGCGGTGCGCCGTCGACGAGGACGCGGCCCGCGGTCGGTTTGCGGGCGCCGTAGACCGTCTCCAGGATCTCGGAGCGTCCGGAGCCGACGAGCCCGGCCAGTCCGACGATCTCGCCGGGCCTCAACTCCAGGTCGACGGGCTCGAACTCGCCCTTGCGGGTGAGCCCTTCGACCTTCAGTACCGGCTCGGTGGCGGCCCGGGCGCCGGGGGCGGGCCGCTCGGGGAAGACGTACTCGACGTTGCGGCCGGTCATCAGGGCGACGACGTCCCGCGTGGGGGTGGACTTGGCGGGGAGGCCGACGGCGACGGCCCGGCCGTCCTTGAGGACGGTCACCCGGTCCCCGATGCGCCGGATCTCCTCCAGCCGGTGCGAGATGTAGACGACGGCCACACCGTCGGCGGTCAGTCCGTCGACGATGCGGAAGAGGTTGTCCACCTCGTCGGGGTCGAGGGCGGCGGACGGCTCGTCCATCACGATGAGCCGCACGTCGTGGGAGAGGGCCCGCGCCATGGAGACGATCTGCTGGTGGGCGGCCGAGAGGTCGCCGACCAGGCGGGCCGGGTCGATCTCCGGGTGTCCGAGACGCTTGAGGAGTGCGGCGGCCCGGGTGCGGGCCTCGCGGGTGCGGACGACGAAGCCCGCGCTGGTGGGTTCGTGTCCGAGGAAGACGTTCTCGGCGACCGACAGGCCCTCCACCAGGTCGAGTTCCTGGTAGATGGTGGCGATGCCGAGGCGCATCGCGGTGATCGGCGAGGTCAGCTGGACGGGGTCACCACCCCAGGTGATGGCGCCGCCGTCGGGCTGGTGGGCCCCGGCCAGCACCTTGATGAGGGTCGATTTGCCGGCGCCGTTCTGGCCGAGGAGGCAGTGGACTTCACCGGCGACGACCTCCAGGTCCACGCCGTCGAGGGCGCGTACACCGGGGAACGACTTGGTGATGCCGGACATCGTGAGCAGTGGTGGTTCTGGTGCCATGACGGATCCCCTCGGCGGATCGGTTCTCCCCCGCCCGGGCGAAGCCGGGAGCGCGGGGGAGGCCGGTGAGCGGGCAGGGTGCAGTGCCGGCGGTGCCGTACTGCTGACGGAACTGCTGGTGGTGCTGCTGTGCTCGTGCGGTGCCGTGCTGCTGGGTGGCGCTGTGCTCGTGCGGTGCGGTCCTGCGGGCGGAGCTCGGGACTGGCTGCTTACGGAGGTGGCTGTGGTGCGCGTGCCGAACGGCGCGCCGGCCCGGACATCAGGCCGGCGAGAACAGGTGGTCGCTGATGAGCCTGGCCGCGCCGGTCACTCCGGCGACGGGCCCCAGCTCACCGAGGACGATGGGGAGGTTGCCCGTGGCCAGGGGCAGGGACTGCCGGTAGACCTGGGTGCGGACGCTGGCCAGCAGGTTGTGGCCGAGTCCGGTGACCCCGCCGCCGATGACGACGAGGCCCGGGTTGAAGAAGCTGACGAGTCCGGCGATGACCTGCCCGACCCTGTTCCCGCCTTCACGGATCAGGTCCAGTGCCGTGGGATCACCGGCTGCCGCGGCGGCGGCCACATCGACGGCCGAGAGCTTGCCGGCCCCGTCGAGGCGGGCCGCCAGTTCGGTGGAGCGGCCGGCGCGGGCGGCGTCCTCGGCGTCACGGGCCAGGGCGGCGCCGCTGAAGTGTGCCTCCAGGCAGCCCCGGTTGCCGCAGGCGCAGGCACGCCCGTCGGGCTCCACCTGGATGTGGCCGATGTCTCCGGCGCTGCCCGTCGTGCCGCGGTAGACCTCTCCGCCGACGACGATGCCGCAGCCGATACCCGTACCGATCTTGACGCAGAGGAAGTCGCCCACGGAGCGGGCGACGCCCGCGTGCTGCTCCCCCAGTGCCATCAGGTTCACGTCGTTGTCCACCATGACGGGGCAGCCGAGTTCCTGGCTGAGCGCCTCCCGGACCGGGAAGCCGTCCCAGCCCGGCATGATCGGCGGAGCGACCGGTACGCCCTCGGGGAAGCGGACGGGTCCCGGGACGCCGATGCCTGCGCCGTCGAATCCCTCGGCGAGCCCGGACGCCCGGAGCTTGGCCGCCATCGCGAGTACCTGTTCGAAGACCGCGACGGGCCCTTCCCGTACGTCCATGGGGTGGTTGAGGTGCCCGAGGACCTCCAACTCGGCGTTGGTGACGGCGACGTCGACGGAGGTGGCTCCGATGTCGACGCCGAGGAAGCGGAGTCCGGGGGCCAGCCTGATGTTGTGGGAGCGGCGCCCCCCGCGTGACGCGGCGAGTCCGTCGGCCACGACGAGTCCGGTCTCCAGGAGCCGGTCCACCTCGACGGCGAGCTTCGAGCGTGAGAGATCGATCTGATCGCCCAGCTGTGCACGGGAGTTGGGGCCTCCGTCGCGCAACAGCCTGAGCAGTCGAGCCTGGTGCGTGTTCGCGGGTCGTGCCGTCATGCGTCTCACGCGTCCCTCCCCGCCACATCGGCCAGTCCGTCGGGCTTTCGAGGGGAACGTAGCAGCGGTTTACCTGAGTGGGAAGAAGTTGCGCATGAATCCGCTCCAACTTTCTCCACACTCAGGACAAAGATGCGCCCAGCTGAGGCCTCCCCCGGGCCGGCCATCCCCCTCCACGCCTCCTGCGAAGGGCGCGTGCCGCCACCGTCTCCCCCTCTGCCGGGCCTCGTTGACCGCACCCGGTCGAGCCGTGCCTGGCGCGAAGGCGACGCCCGCGCCACCGGAAACCGTCCTGGTTCTCAGCGGTCGGCCGAGGCCTCCTGTCCCTGACCTACGGTGCGAAGCAGCCGCCAGACTCAGGGGACGCCGCCGACCGGCTCCGGGCGGAGAAGCGATGAGTGCCGTTGCCGCCCGGATGAGGACCCGTCACTCAGGCCGCGGCGCGTTCAGCGAGAGGGCGGCGCCGCAAGGCGGTGTCGGTCAGTGATCGCGGAGGGAAGGAGGCCGCCGGGTTGTACAGGTTCACCCCGGGCGGCACGATCTCGTCGATCCGGTCGAGCGTCGCGTCGTCCAGGGTCAGCGCGGCGCCCTGGACGAGACCGTCCAACTGCTCCATGGTCCGCGGCCCGATGATCGCCGAAGTGACGGCCGGGTGGGCCACGGTGAAGGCCACGGCGAGTTCCGGAAGGGTGCAGCCGATGCTCGTCGCGAGTTCGATGAGCTGCTCGACGGCGTCGAGCTTCGCGGCGTTCTCCGCGATCGCGGGATCGAAGAGTGCCGGTCGGAGCGCGGCACGGCCGGTCGTCAGGTCGATGGGCTGGTCCTTGCGGTGCTTGCCGGTGAGGAAGCCGAAAGCGAGGGGGCTCCACACGAGTGCGCCCATGCCGTAGCGCTCGACGACGGGCAGGAGCGAGGCCTCGATCCCGCGGGCCAGGATCGAGTAGGGCGGCTGGGCGGTGCGGAACCGCCCGAGACCGCGCCTCTCCGAAACGTGGTGTGCCTCGACGATCTCGTCGGCCGGGAAGTTCGAGCAGCCGAAGGCGCGGATCTTCCCCTGGCGCATGAGGTCGCCGAGCACCGAGAGGGTCTCCTCGATGTCGGTGGAGTGGTCGGGGAAGTGCACCTGGTAGAGGTCGATCCAGTCCGTGTCCAGGCGCCTGAGGCTGTCCTCGACCGCCTTGAGTATCCACCGCCGCGAGTTGCCACCGCGGTTACGGCCCTCGCCCATCGGGAAGTGCACCTTGGTGGCGAGCACGATGTCGTCGCGACGCCCCCGCAGCGCCTTCCCCACGATCTCCTCAGACTCGCCCTGTCCGTACATGTCGGCGGTGTCGACGAAGTTGATCCCCTGGTCGAGCGCAGCGTGGATGATGCGGACACAGTCGTCGTGGTCGGAGTTGCAGCCGTCCTGGAACATCATCGTCCCGAGGCAGTGGACACTGACCTCGATACCGGTTCTGCCGAGGGTGCGGTAGCGCATGCTGATGCTTCCTTACTGGGTCGACCGATGAGGCGGACCGACAGATCGCCGGTCGCACGAGGACCGACAGATCGCCGGTCGCACGAGGAACCCTAGGAAGTAGAGTCCCCTCTAGATCAACCCCCGATCACTCCCGGATACCCTGGCGGCATGGTTGAGGACACACCGACTCTCAGCATCGGAGAGGTCTCCGAGCGCACCGGCTTGAGCGTGCACGCGCTGCGCTTCTACGAGCACGAGGGCCTCTTCGTCAACACCGTGCGACGCGGACCTGGCGGGCGCCGCGTCTACAGCCAGGACGACGTGGCCTGGCTGGACGTCTGCATCATCCTCCGCGCCTCGGGCTTGCCCGTGACCGCGCTCCGCCGGTACGCCGGCCTCGTGAGAGAAGGCGCCGGCAACGAGGAGGAGCGACTCGCGCTCATGCGCGAGCACCAGGAGCGCGTCACCACCGAGATCGGCAGGCTCACCGAGTCCCTGGACCTGATCCGGTACAAGGTCGGGGTGTACGAGGACGTCGTCGACCAAGGCAGCGCCGCCGCGCACCGATGTCATGCCCCGTCCCCTTCGGCCGACGAAGAACGCGCGCCGCTGATTCACCACGAAGCAGTGGTCCAGTAACCCGCAACGCACCACGAAGGCCGTCGCGCTCCGCAGCGACCTTCACCGTCCGACCACTGCCTCCGGGGCGATGACGATCAGGCGTGGGCCCGTCCTGGTGGGATCAGGCCTGATCTCGCTCGTGATACGTCCGCCGCGTGTGCTCCGTGTGCGCCCGCATGATCTCGGTCGCCCGCCGTTCGTCCCTGGCGGCGATCGCCGCGATGAGTTCACGGTGCTCGATCCAGGACTGGGTGCCGCGCTGACGGGCCACCGGTGTGTAGTACCAGCGGACCCGCCGGTCCACCTGGGCCGCGAGCTCGGACAGCACGACGTTGCCGGCCAGCTCCATGACCTTGGCGTGGAAGGCGGCGTTCGTGGCGACGGTGAGGTCCACGTCGTCGGCGGCGACGGCCCGCTCGCCCCGCTCGCACAGCTCCTCCAGCGCCTCGATGCCCGGCCGCCCGGAGTGGGCGGCTGCCAGCCGGGCCGCCTCGGCCTCCAGCAGGGTGCGGACCGAGAGCAGCTGGTCCGCCTCCTCCTCCGTGGGTTCGTGGACGAACGCGCCCTGCGCGGGCCGCAGGTCGACCCAGCCCTCGGTGTTCAGCCGCTGGAGCGCCTCGCGGACCGGCTGCCGCGACACCCCGAGGTGCCCCGCCAGTTCGCTCTCGACCAGATGCTGGCCCGGACGGAGGGCGCGCGTGGTGATCAGCTCGAGCAGTGCCTCGTAGACGCGCTCGCGCAACGGCCCCGGCCGCTCCAGCTTCGGCACCGTTCCTTGCGGCAGTCCTGCGGACAACATCGCGGTCCCCCTCCGGTCGCCGGGCATTGCTTATCGTCTACAGTCTACCGAGCACAATGCCACGCCGGGGGCCTCACGGGCAGCGGATCACCTGACCCGCGTAGGAAAGATTCCCGCCGAAGCCGAAGAGCAGGGCCGGAGCGCCGCTCTCGACCTCACCCCGCTCCACCAGCTTGGACAGCGCCATCGGGATCGAAGCGGCCGAGGTGTTGCCCGAGTCCACGACGTCCCGGGCGATGACGGCGTTGACCGCGCCGATCTTGCGGGCGACGGGTTCGATGATCCTCAGGTTGGCCTGGTGCAGCACCACCGCGGCGAGGTCCTCGGGCGTGACGCCCGCCCGCTCGCACACCTTGCGGGCGATCGGCGGCAGTTGGGTGGTGGCCCAGCGGTAGACGGACTGGCCCTCCTGGGCGAACCGCGGGGGCGTGCCCTCGATGCGTACGACGTTGCCCATCTCGGGCACCGAACCCCACAGGACGGGACCGATCCCGGGCCTGTCACCCCCGTCGCGGTCGGCCGTGACGACTGCGGCCCCCGCGCCGTCCCCCATCAGGACGCAGGTGGAACGGTCCGTCCAGTCGACGATGTCGCCCATCTTGTCGGCGCCGATGACGAGGGCCCGGCCGGCGGCTCCGGCACGGATGGCGTGGTCGGCGGTGGCCAGCGCGTGCGTGAACCCGGAGCAGACCACATTGATGTCCATCACGGCCGGCGAGCCCATGCCCAGGCGCGCGGCGACCCGGGCGGACATGCTCGGCGAGCGGTCGATCGCCGTGGAGGTGGCGACGAGGACCATGTCGATGTCCGCGGGCTGCAGGCCCGCCGAGGCGAGCGCCTTGGCCGCGGCGTGCGCCGCCAGCTCGTCCACCGGTTCGTCGGGGCCGCCCACGTGCCGGGTCCTGATGCCGACCCGGCTGGTGATCCACTCGTCGCTGGTGTCGACCATGGCCGCCAGGTCGTGATTGGTGAGGACCTTGGCAGGCTGGTAGTGGCCGAGCGCCACGACACGTGAGCCGGTCATGTACGGGTTCCCCTCGCTACGTTTGGCAGGAACTATCCAGTCTTGGTTGCTACCGACCGGTACAAGGGCACCTAACCCCACAGGAATCCGGGCCCGAGGTTGGAGCGTCTCGAACAGCTTCCCGGGAACTTTCGCCGGCACTGCGGCGGCGAAGCGGAATCACGGACGGACGAAGCACCCGCTGTCACGAGTATTGACCCCCTCCGAAGGCATACTGTAGACAATATTCTGTCGACTTGACACCCTCGCTCGGTCCTCCTCACCGAACGGAGAGCCCCGTGAAAGTCGCAGTTGTCGGCGCCGGAGCCATCGGCGCCTATGTCGGGGCCGCGCTCCACCGCGCGGGCGCCGAGGTCCATCTCATCGCCCGCGGCCCGCATCTGGCGGCCATGCGCCGTGACGGCGTGCGCGTGCTCAGCCCGCGCGGTGACTTCACCGCACGGCCCGCCGCCACCGACGACCCGTCGGACGTCGGGCCCGTCGACTACGTCTTCCTCGGCCTCAAGGCCAACTCGTACGCACGGTCAGGACCGCTGGTCCATCCGCTGATGCACCGGGACACCGCGGTGATCGCCGCGCAGAACGGCATCCCCTGGTGGTACTTCCACGGCCTGGACGGCCCGTACACGGGCCGCCGGCTCGACAGCGTCGACCCGGCGGGTTCGGTGAGCGCCACACTGCCGCCCGAACGCGCCATCGGATGCGTCGTGTACGCCGCCACCGAGATCGAGGCACCCGGCGTCGTACGCCATCTCGAAGGCACCCGGTTCTCCATCGGCGAGCCCGACCGCTCGGTGTCCACACGCTGTCTGGACTTCAGCGAGGCCATGGTCGCGGGAGGGCTCAAGTGCCCCGTGGAGTCCGATCTGCGCAACGACATCTGGATCAAACTGCTCGGCAACATCTCCTTCAACCCGATCAGCGCGCTGGCCCGCGCGACCATGGGCCAGATCTGCCGCCATCCGGACACCCGCGCGCTCGTGGAAACGATGATGCGCGAGACCCTCGACGTGGCGGCGGCCGTCGGCTGCCGCCCAGAGATATCCGTGGAGCGGCGCATCGCGGGCGCGGAGCGCGTCGGCGACCACAAGACATCCACCCTCCAGGACCTGGAGAAGGGCAAACCCCTCGAACTCGACGTGCTGCTCGCGGCCGTCGTCGAGCTGGCCGAACTGGCCGGAACGCCCGTACCGACGCTGCGCGCCGTGCACGCGCTCGCCGATCTCCTCGCCACCACGTCCTCGGCACCGGCAGGGAGCGCACCATGAACAGCGAACGCACCGGCGGCAGGAACCGCAAGGGCCGGCAGCCGAAGACCTACGAACGCCTCACCCATCCCCTCGTGCGCGGGGAGGACGGGGTACTTCGCCGGGCGAGCTGGGACGAGGCTCTGACCCGGGCCGCCGCGGGATTCCGGGGGACCCGCGAGACCCACGGCCCGGACGCCTTCGCGATGCTGTCGTGCGCACGTGCCACCAACGAGATGAACTACGTGGCACAGAAGTTCACCCGGGTCGTCATGGGCACCAACAACGTCGACTCCTGCAACCGCACCTGCCACGCCCCGAGCGTCGCCGGGCTGTCGGCCGCCTTCGGCTCCGGGGGCGGCACCTCCTCCTACGAGGAGGTGGAGCACACCGACCTGATCGTGATGTGGGGCTCCAACGCCCGTTTCGCACACCCGATCTTCTTCCAGCACGTGCTGAAGGGCATCCGCAACGGGGCACGCATGCACGCCGTCGACCCGCGCCGGACCTCGACCGCGGAGTGGGCGGAGAGCTGGCTCGGCCTCGACGTCGGCACCGACATCCCGCTCGCCCACGCCATCGGCCGCGAGATCATCCACGCGGGACTCGTCAACCGGGCTTTCGTGGACCGCGCGACCACCGGGTACGAGGAGTACGCGGCGCTCGTGGAACCCTGGACCCTGACCGCCGCCGAGAAGGTCACCGGAGTACCGGCCCAGGCGATCCGGGACCTCGCGCACGCCTACGCCACGGCCGAACGGGCGCAGCTCTGCTGGACCCTGGGCATCACCGAGCACCACAACGGGACCGACAACGTCCGCGCGCTCATCAACCTCTGCCTGCTCACCGGACACGTGGGACGGTACGGCGCGGGGGTCCAGCCCCTGCGCGGCCAGAACAACGTGCAGGGCGGCGGGGACATGGGAGCCATCCCCAACAAGCTGCCCGGCTTCCAGGACATCCTCGACCCGCCCGTCAGGCAGAAGTTCGAGCGGTCCTGGGACACCGTCATCCAGCCCCGGTACGGCAAGACCCTGACCCAGATGTTCGAAGCCATGGAGACCGGCGAACTGCGCGCGGTGTACTGCATCGGGGAGAACCCCGCGCAGTCGGAGGCAGACAGCGACCAGGCGGTGCGCCGGCTGGAGGCCCTCGACCACCTGGTGGTGCAGGACATCTTCCTGACCAGGACCGCGCAGCTGGCCGACGTCGTCCTGCCCGCCACCGCCGCCTGGGCGGAGACCGACGGGACCACGACGAACAGTGAGCGCCGGGTGCAGCGGGTCCGCGCCGCGCTCACCCCGCCGGGCGAGGCCCGCGAGGACATCGACATCATCTGCGCGATGGCCGGACTGCTGGGCCACGACTGGAAGTTCGAGGACGCCGAGACCGTCTGGAACGAGCTGCGCTCCCTGTCGCCCGACCACTTCGGGATGACGTACGAACGGCTCGCGGAGCACCAGGGGCTGCAATGGCCGTGCCCCGACACGGAGAAGCTGCCGTCGGGCTTCCTGCACGCCCGGCTCTGGGAGACCGATCCGGCGCTGCGCGGCCCGGCTGCGCCCTTCGGCCTGGTGCGGCACGACCCGCCGGTCGACCTCACCGACGAGTCCTACCCGCTGCGGCTCACCACCGGGCGGCGGCTCGACTCGTACAACACCGGTGTGCAGAGCGGCAGTTACGCGTCCCCCTTGCGTCGGGGCGAGTACATCGAGCTCTGCCCGGAGGACGCGGAATCCTACGGCGTCGTCGCGGGCGAGGAGGTGCGGGTCTCGTCCCGGCGGGGCAGTGTCACCGCTCCCGTGTGGATCGACACCGGGCTGAGGCCGGGGCTGGCCTTCATGACGATGCACTTCCCTGACGAGGTCGACACCAACCAGCTGACCATCGAGGCGAACTGCCCGATCGCCGGTACCGCCGAGTTCAAGGCCTCCGCCGTACGGATAGAGAAGCTGGTGCCGGCATGGACCTGAGATACACGGACGCCACCCCCACTGAAACCGAACGTGAGGCGGTGGACGCGCTGCTCGGACCACCGTCCTCCGGTTGGGACGGCGGGGCCGAGCGCACCGGCGAGGATCTGCGCTGGGCGCGGGGCGGCGCGTCCGCGGCCAAGGACCGCCGCGACCAGCTGCTGCCCGCACTGCACGCGGTCAACGACCGCGTGGGCTGGATCAGTGAGGGCGCGCTGGACTACATCTGCCGTCGGCTGACGGTCGCCCCTGCCGAGGCGTACGGCGTCGCGACCTTCTACTCCCTGTTCTCGGTGCGGCCCCGCCCCGCCAAGGTGCTCCACGTCTGCACGGACCTGGCCTGCGCGGCCCGGGGGTCCCAGGCCGTGTGCGCGGACCTCACCGAGCGCCTGGGATCCCCGGGCACCCCGGCCGAGGGCGCGGTCTGGCAGGAGAGCCCCTGCCTGGGCCTCTGCGAGCGCGCCCCGGCGGCGCTGCTGCTCCAGGCGGGGGAAGACCCGGTGCTCCAGGCGGGGGAAGATCCGGCGCATACGGCCCCACTGTCCCCTCCGGCGCCCGCCGCAGGCACGGTCCGCTGCTCCGCCGCGCTCGCCCCCGCCACCGCACCCGCGCTGGTCACCGCGGTCCGCGCACCCCTGGAAGCCGCGGAGGAGCCCCCGGCCGCCGCGGCCGTCCCCCAGGCCGGCGACCCCGCCCTCGTGCTCCTCAGGCGGATCGGCACCGTGGACCCCTCCTCGCTGGACGACTACCGCTCGACCGGCGGCTACACGGCCCTGCGCCGAGCCTTCACGCTCGGCCCGGCAGGCGTGATCCGCGAGGTGGTGGACGCGGGACTCGTCGGCCGGGGCGGCGCCGCCTTCCCGACGGGACGCAAGTGGCAGGCCACCGCACAGCAGGCCGACGGCCCGCACTACCTGGTCTGCAACGCGGACGAGAGCGAGCCCGGCACCTTCAAGGACCGGGTGCTGATGGAGGGTGATCCGTACGCCCTGATCGAGGCGATGACGATCGCCGGCTACGCGGTCGGCGCCGGCCAGGGCTACATCTATCTGCGCGGCGAGTACCCCCGGGCGTACGAACGGCTGGCCCACGCGCTGCGCGGTGCCCGCACCCGCGGGCTGCTCGGCCCCGACGTCCTCGGGCAGGGATACGCCTTCGACATAGAGATCCGGCGCGGGGCGGGTGCCTACATCTGCGGCGAGGAGACCGCGATCTTCAACTCCATCGAGGGGCAGCGCGGCGAGCCGCGCTCCAAGCCGCCCTTCCCGGTGGAGAAGGGCCTCTTCGGGAAGCCGACCGCCGTCAACAACGTCGAGACGCTCGTGAACGTGCTGCCGATCCTGGAGCGGGGAGCCGTGGCGTACGCGGCCACCGGCACGGAGACGTCCACCGGGACCAAGCTGTTCTGCGTCTCGGGGCAGGTGGACCGCCCCGGTGTCTACGAGCTGCCCTTCGGCGCGACTCTTCGGGAGCTGCTGGACCTGGCGGGGCCCCCGGAGCGGCTGCGCGCCGTGCTCCTCGGCGGGGCGGCGGGCGGGTTCGTGCGCCCCGACGAGCTGGACGTCCCGCTCACCTTCGAGGGCACCCGCGCGGCGGGCACGACGCTGGGTTCGGGGGTGGTCCTGGTCCTCGACGACTCCGTGGAACTCCCCCGGATCCTGCTGCGCATCGCGGAGTTCTTCCGCGACGAGTCGTGCGGCCAGTGCGTGCCGTGCCGTGTGGGAACGGTCCGCCAGGAGGAGGCGCTGCACCGGATCGCGGACCGTACGGGCGCCGCGGCGGCCCAGGACATCGCACTGATGAGAGAGGTGGGGCAGGCCATGCGGGACGCCTCGATCTGCGGTCTGGGCCAGACCGCGTGGAACGCCGTCGAGTCCGCCATCGACCGTCTGGGGGTCTACAAGTGACCGCAGTACCGCTCCAGCCGCCGCGCCGCCTCGTCACGTTCACACTGGACGGCGAGGAGACCCGGGTCCCGGAGGGCTCGACGATCCTGGACGCCTGCCGTTCGGCCGGCCAGGACATCCCCACCCTGTGCCAGGGCGACACACTCACCCCGAAGAACGCGTGCAGGGTGTGCGTGGTCGAGGTGGAGGGCGCCCGTACGCTCGCCCCCGCCTGCTCCCGTCGCGCCGAGCCGGGCATGACCGTCCGCACGGACACCGAGCGGGCCCGGCACAGCCGGAAGGTGGTCCTGGAGCTGCTGGCCTCCTCGACCGACCTGTCGACGACGCCGCGGGCCGAGGAGTGGATCAAGGAGTACGAGGCGGAACCCGGCCGTTTCGGCGCGGACGCCGCCCGGATGAACGAACAGCCGAAGATCGACAACGATCTGTACGTCCGCGACTACGACAAGTGCATCCTCTGCTACAAGTGCGTCGACGCCTGTGGCGAGCAGTGGCAGAACACCTTCGCCATCGCCGTGTCGGGCCGCGGTTTCGACGCCCGGATCTCCACCGAACACGATGCCGCGCTCCCCGACTCCGCCTGCGTCTTCTGCGGTAACTGCATCGAGGTGTGCCCGACGGGGGCTCTCTCGTTCAGCACGGAGTTCGGCATGCGGGCGGCCGGGACATGGGACGAGACCGCGCAGACGCAGACCACGACCGTCTGCGCCTACTGCGGTGTGGGCTGCAACGTGACCCTCCACGTGCAGGAGAACGAGATCGTCAAGGTCACCTCGCCGCACGACAACCCGGTGACCCATGGCAACCTCTGTATAAAGGGCCGTTTCGGCTTCCAACACGTACAGAATCGGGATTGAGGGCCATGGGACGGGTCACCGAGCGTCGCCGCACCATCCGCATCCGGGACGGAGCGGTCACGACCCGTCCCGACACCCTCGTCGCGGAGGAGCCCCTGGAGATCCGGCTCAACGGCAAGCCGCTCGCCATCACGATGCGCACCCCGGGCGACGACTTCGCGCTCGCGGCGGGCTTCCTGGTGAGCGAGGGCGTGATCGGCGAGGGCTCCGAGGTGCAGTCGATCGTGTACTGCGCCGGGGCGACGGCCGACGGTGTGAACACGTACAACGTGGTGGACGTCAAGCTCGCCCCGGGCGTCGTGGTTCCCGACATCACGCTGGAGCGCAATGTCTACACCACCTCGTCCTGCGGACTGTGCGGCAAGGCGAGCCTCGACGCCGTCCGCACCACGACCCGCCACCCCGTCGCCGACACTCCCCCGGTCCGGGTGACGCCCGCGCTGCTCTCAGCCCTCCCCGACCGGTTGCGTGAGGCTCAGCGGGTGTTCGACCGGACCGGGGGCCTGCACGCCGCGGCGCTGTTCTCCCCGGAGGGCGAGCTGCTCGACATCCGGGAGGACGTGGGCCGCCACAACGCGGTCGACAAGCTCGTGGGGCGCGCCCTCACCGAAGACCGCCTGCCGCTCTCGCAGGCGATCCTGCTGGTGTCGGGGCGGGCCTCCTTCGAACTGGCGCAGAAGGCGGTGATGGCGGGGATCCCGATGCTGGCGGCGGTCTCGGCGCCCTCGTCGCTGGCCGTGGACCTCGCGGCCGAGAGCGGACTGACCCTCGTCGGCTTCCTGCGGGGACAGTCCATGAACGTGTACGCGGGTGACCACCGCATCGCCCTCGAGGCGACGGTGGGGCAGGGCTGACGCCCGCCCGCTGCACGGGGCAGGGGTCCGGCCGACGGGGAGCGCCCCCTGCGCCGGCCGGGCCCTCTCCTGGCTGCTCAGGCGCCCACGGTGCCGTCCTTCACCGCGGACACGAAGGACGACCAGCCGTCCGCCGCGAAGGTGAGCGCGGGGCCGTGCGGGTTCTTGCTGTCACGGACGGGGACGACGGTGGTGAAGTCGTCGGAGACCTCCACGCACGCGCCGCCGTCCTGGTTGCTGTGGCTGCTCCTACGCCAGGTCGCGGCGCTCAGGTCGATGGATCGCACGACAGTTCCTCCAACGTACGCAGGACAAATTCTCGAGACTCGGCCGGGGAGAGCGCCAGGTCGCGCGTTGCATCGTACGCACGTTGCATGCGCTCCACCGCAGCACTCTCCTCGTGCAGTTCCCCTCCGTACCCGTGCTCGGTGTACGCCACCGTTCGAGTGTCCGGCAGCCGCAGGAACCAGACGTCAGTGCCCGACAGACCATGCAACCCAGCCTTCTGAGGCAGGACTTGTAGTGTCAGATTCGGCCGTTCCGCCATGTCGGCGAGATACTCGAGCTGCTCCCTCCACTGCGCCGCACTCCGCAGGGCCGTACGCAGCGCCGCCTCCGACAGGATGGTCCGGAACTGAGGCGGGTCCTCGCAGGCCAGAATGACCCGCCGTCCCATCCGCGCTTCGACCTGCTGGTCCAAGGCCTCACCTCTGAGTCCACCGGACGCGAGCAACTCCCGGGCGTACCCGGGTGTCTGCAACAGCCCTGGCAGCACACTCACCGCGAAGTGCCACAGACTCGTCGCCCCCGCCTCCAGCGCCATGTACCGCCGGTACCGCTCCTTGAACTGCCGTTGGTCGCTGATCGCCAGCTCCCAGAGGGCCAGCAGCATGCCCGGTGTCCCGTAGTGCTGATCCAGCGCCTGCACGACCTCCGGGCCGCCGACCGTCTCGCCCTTCTCCATCTTGCCGAACAACGACCAGTCCCAGCCGAGCCGTTCGCCGAGCTGGCGAAGACTGTCGCCGCGCTCGGTGCGCAGATGCCGGAGCTCCTCCGCGAACCGTGCCCGTGGTTCCTTGCTGCGGCCTGTGACCGCCCGCCTCGTCGGCATAGCGCCCTCCGTGGAACGTGTGGAACGTGACTCATCCGCCGGGGAAGCACCTTCCGCCCTCGGTGTGTCACGGCCCTGACCGGGCCATTCTCGTGACGAGCCCCTCACGCAACGTAAATCGCGGAGGTGCGGCCGGGCAGAGGAATCCGCGAAAGAACAACCGAAGGAAGACGCCATGACACCGCCGCAGCAGAAGCCGCCCCTCCCCCGCAGGACACCCATGGCAGAGTGCGCGGCAACGGCCAAGACCCAGGAAGCCGTGGCCGCGCGCGATGACCTCGCTGCCGCACTGAGCGGCGCCGGCATCCAGCTGCCGGTGATGGATGTACGCACCCCCTGGCCAAACGTGGACGGCGGCGACAGCGCACGGCCGGCCCGTTACGCCCTCGTCCACCTCGGCGTCTGCTCCGCCCCCGTGGCGCACGCCCTCGCGGCAGTGATCAGGAAGGGGGCGGCCGGGTGAAAGACGAGGGCGCCCTCCGCGTCGGGACAGCCGTGCACGACGGGGGCAGCGGCCGGGTGGGCCTGGTGATGGGCCACGAGGGCCCGTACCTCCAGCTCCGCCCGCTCGGAGGTGGCCGCGAGTGGGACGCGGACCCGGCCCGTCTGCGGCCGCTCGGCCCCGCCGAGTTGTTGAGCGCCCGCGTCGCCGAGGCCAACGCCCGAAGCCGCACCGGCCTCGGACTCGGCGGCATACGGGGCTCCCCACCCTGCCACCGGCACGGTCCGGCAGATTCTCCGGCGAGACGGGGCTGAGCCCCCAGGGCGCGTCGGCCTGCTCACGGATCGTGTCGACCACGTCGTCCGCGTATCCCGGCTGGCCTGCGACCTCCTGCCATGCGATGCCCGCGACCATGTCCGGCGGCAGTCCGGAGTTCTTCGCCGCAGCCTGAATGACCTCCTTGTTCGCCGCGATCCACTCCTTCTTCTCCTGGTCCGAGGATGGAGGGAGCCAGTAACCGTCCCTCGCCTGGGGGCCATCACGAACGAGACTGCTCGTTCACCGGCGCCCCGGGCGCGGCCAGTTCGACGCAGCGAACGAAAGTCGACCAGCCTGCGTTCGGGGTCGAATCCGGCGTGAGCAACCAGCTGGGTGATTCCGCCGCCGCCCGCCCGGGTCCGGCCCATGTGGCTCGGCTCGCTCAGCACCCGGTGCTCAACCGTTGCCGCTCGTCGGTCCCGCGCGCCGAGGCCTCAATTCAGCACCTTCGCCCGAACAGGCCGCCCTGGTTCGCCGCCCGGCAGCGGGTCGCGGGAGCGGCGCTTCGCGATCACCGCGCAGACCATCAGCTGCATCTGATGGAAGAGCATCAGGGGCAGCACCGCGAGGCCGGCGTGCGCGCCGAACAGGACACTGGCCATCGGCAGGCCCGCCGCCAGGCTCTTCTTCGAGCCGGCGAACTGGATGGCGATGCGGTCCTCCCGTCCGAAGCCCAGCCGCTTCGCGCCGTACCAGCTGACCGCGAGCATGAGGGCCAGCAGCACGGCCTCGGCGCCGAGCAGCGCGCCGAGCCGGAGCGGGGTGACCTGGCCCCAGATCCCGGCCACCATGCCCTCGCTGAACGCCGTGTAGACGACGAGCAGGATCGAGCCCCGGTCGACGTAGCCCAGTGCCTTGCGGTGGCGGCCGATGAAGCCTCCGACCCAGCGTCGCAGCAGCTGCCCGGCGAGGAAGGGCACCAGGAGTTGGAGGACGATCTTCATCAGGGAGTCCGCGGAGAACCCTCCCCCGGTCCCGCCGAGGAGTACGGCCGCCAGCAGCGGTGTCAGCAGGATCCCGGCGATGCTGGAGAAGGAGCCGGCGCAGATCGCGGCCGGCACGTTGCCGCGGGCCATCGAGGTGAAGGCGATCGACGACTGGATGGTCGAGGGCACCAGGCACAGGAAGAGGAAGCCGTCCTGGAGCTGCGGGGTCAGCACGTAGGGCACCAGCCCGTGGCTGGCGAGTCCGAACAGCGGGAACACCAGGAAGGTGCAGGCCAGGACGGTGAGGTGGAGCCGCCAGTGCTTCAGCCCGTCGAGCGCCTCGGCGGTGGAGAGTCGCGCGCCGTAGAGGAAGAAGAGCAGGGCCACCGCTCCGGTCGACGCGCCGCCCGCGACGTCCGCGCCGGTCCCGGACACAGGCAGCAGCGCCGCGAGTACCACCGTGCCGATCAGCGCCAGGATGTAGGGGTCGACCGGCAGCCAGGACGGCGGCGCGGGGATACGGCGGCTGGTGCGGCGGCTCATGTGCTCCGTGCTCTCTGGGCGGAATCGTGGCCTCCCCATCCTGCTCCCGAACGCAGCGATCGGGAATCCCGTACACCGCACTGACTGTCATCACGGATCGCGATAACCTGGCTCCCGTGTACGACCCCGTCCAGCTCCGCACCTTCCTGGCCGTCGCCCAGACCCTGAGCTTCACGCAGGCGGCGCGCCGGCTCGGCGTGCGGCAGTCCACGGTCAGCCAGCACGTCCGCCGCCTGGAGTCCGAGGCAGGCCGGCAGCTGTTCAGCCGGGACACGCACCGGGTCGACCTCACGGTGGACGGCGAGGCCATGCTGGGCTTCGCCCGGACGATCCTGGAGGCCAACGAGCGGGCGGCGGCGTTCTTCACGGGCACCCGGCTGCGCGGGCGGCTGCGCCTCGGGGCGTCCGAGGACTTCGTCCTGACGCGGCTGCCGGAGATCCTGGAGTCCTTCCGGCGCGAGCACCCCGAGGTGGAGCTGGAACTGACCGTGGAGCTGTCCGGCGTCCTGCACCGGCAGCTCGCGGCGGGCCGGCTCGATCTGGTGCTGGCCAAGCGCCGCACCGGGGACACCCACGGCGAGCTGGTCTGGCAGGACACCCTCACCTGGATCGGCGCCCCGCAGCTGCGGATCGACCCCGAGCGCCCGCTGCCGCTGATCGCGTTCCCCCCTCCGGGCATCACCCGGGCGCGGGCGCTGGAGGTGCTGGAGGAGCACGGCAGGCCCTTCCGCTTCGCGTGCACGAGCGCGAGCCTGAGCGCGCTCGTCGCGGCGGCGAGGGCGGGCCTCGGGGTGATGGCGCACACCCGGGGGCTCATCCCACCCGGGCTCGTGCCGGTGCCGGCCCGGGCCGGTCTGCCGGAGCTGGGAGATGTGGACTTCGTGTTGCTGCACGGGCGTCGCAGGGACGCGGCGCAGGAGGCCGCGGACGCCCTCGCGGCGGCGATCCTGGCAGGCGGCGACCGTCTCCACCGCGCTCCGGTCCTGCCTCCGCATCCCGAATCGGCGTAAGTTCCGCGTACAGATTCGGTGGAGATTCCCGCCCGAGGCGGTTACTCCGTGGTCGGAAGTGCGCCCGAGCCTTGCCCATCTGGCCCGATTTCTGCGGTTGGCCTGGCCAGATGTCACGTTTTCCGGAGACTTCGGACCCTCCCGCGGCCTCGCGCGGTGAGGTAGCGTCGCGGCGCCGTGCGGAGCGCCACAAGGAGCAGGTCATTGCGCGAGTTCACTGTCCCACCCATGGCCGCTGCCCCTCAAGTCGGCGGTCTTGCCGACACCGTCTTCGATTTCGCGGAGGAGGACCCCCACCGGATCGCCCTCGGACGCAAGGACGGGGAGGGGCGGTGGCACGACGTGTCGGCGGCCGACTTCCGCGACCAGGTGCTCGCGCTCGCCAAGGGCCTGATCGCGCAGGGGGTCCGGTTCGGCGACCGGGTCGCCCTGATGTCACGTACGCGCTACGAGTGGACCCTCTTCGACTACGCCCTCTGGACGGTGGGTGCCCAGTCCGTGCCGATCTACCCGACGTCGTCGGCGGAGCAGGTCCTGTGGATGCTGCACGACGCCGAGGTCGCGGCCGTCATGGTCGAGCACGAGGACCACGCCATGACGATCGGCTCGGTGATCGACCGGCTGCCGAACCTGCGCCGGCTGTGGCAGCTGGACGCGGACGTGGTGACCGAGCTCGTCGACGCCGGTGCCCTGGTCGACGACGAGGTCGTCCACCGGCACCGGCGTGCGGTGACACCCGACTCCGTGGCCACCCTGATCTACACCTCCGGCACGACGGGGCGCCCCAAGGGCTGCGTCATCACCCACGCCAACTTCATGTTCGAGGCCGACACCATGGTCGCCCGCTGGCATCCGGTGTTCCTCTCGAAGCCGGGTGAGGAGACCGCGACGCTGCTCTTCCTGCCGCTCGCCCATGTCTTCGGCCGCATGGTGGAGATCGCGGCGCTGCGCGGCCGGGTGAAGCTCGGGCACCAGCCGGAGCTGTCCGCGAAGGCCCTGATGCCGGACCTCGTGTCCTTCCGGCCCACCTTCATCCTGGCGGTGCCGTACATCTTCGAGAAGGTCTTCAACGGCGCCCGGCGCAAGGCGGAGTCCGAGGGGCGCGTCGGGGCGTTCGACAAGGCCGTCGAGATCGCGGTGAAGTACGCGGAGGCGTTGGAGGAGCGGGCCTTCGCCACCGGACCGGGGCCGTCCGCCGGCCTGCGGATGCAGCACCAGTTCTTCGACAAGGTCGTCTACCGCAAGGTACGGGAGGCGATGGGCGGCCGGGTACGCCACGCCATGTCGGGCGGCTCCGGCATGGCCCGGCGGCTCGGACTCTTCTTCGCCGGTGCGGGCGTCGCGGTCTACGAGGGCTACGGGCTCACCGAGACGACCGCCGCGGCCACCGCCAATCCGCCCGAGCGCACCCGCTACGGCACCGTCGGGCAGCCCATCCCCGGATCCAGCGTGCACATCGCGCAGGACGGCGAGATCTGGGTGCACGGCGCCAACGTGTTCTCGGGATATCTGGGCGACCCCAAGGCCACGGACGCCGTGCTGCACGACGGATGGCTGGCCACGGGCGACCTCGGCGCGCTCGACGAGGACGGGTATCTGACGATCACCGGGCGCAAGAAGGAGATCCTGGTGACCTCCGGGGGGAAGAGTGTGGCCCCGAGCGGCCTGGAGGAACGGGTCCGCGCGCATCCGCTGGTCGCGCAGTGCATCGCCGTCGGCAACGACCGGCCCTACGTCGCGGCGCTGGTCACCGTGGACCACGAGGCGGTGGAGCACTGGCTCGCCATGCAGGGCCGCACGCCGATGCGCGCCGCCGACCTGGTGCGCGACCCCGATCTGGAGATGGAGGTCCGGCGGGCGGTGGTGGCGGCGAACACGGCGGTCTCGCAGGCGGAGTCCATCCGGACCTTCCGCATACTCGCGCACCAGTTCACCGAGGAGCACGGTCTGCTGACCCCGTCGCTCAAGCTGAAGCGGAAGGCGATCGAGACGGCGTACTCGGCCGAGGTGGACGCCCTCTACCGGTGAACACGGCCTCCGCCACCTGACGGGGCGTCGGACGTGTGCGCGGCACAGCGCCCGATCCGGTCACCGGGAATGCTCGGGCCCCTCCGTTCGTTCCACCGGGGAGTATCAACCGACGACGTAAGGATCGACTGCTCGTGAGCCAGGTCCCCACCATCACGCTCAACAACGGCCTCGAGATGCCTCAGCTCGGCTTCGGTGTCTGGCAGGTGCCGGACGACGAGGCCACGACCGCCGTGACCACGGCCCTCGAGGCCGGGTACCGGAGCATCGACACCGCCGCGATCTACGGCAACGAGTCGGGCACCGGCAAGGCGATCGCCGCGTCCGGTGTGGCCCGCGAGGAGCTGTTCGTCACCACCAAGCTGTGGAACAGCGAGCAGGGATACGACTCGACGCTGCGCGCGTTCGACGCGTCGCTGGACAAGCTGGGTCTCGACCACGTCGACCTGTACCTCATCCACTGGCCGGTTCCTGCCAAGGACGCCTACGTCGACACGTACAAGGCCTTCGAGCGGATCCTCGCCGACGGCCGGGCGAAGGCCATCGGCGTCTCCAACTTCCACCCGGAGCACCTGGAGCGTCTGCTCGCCGAGACGTCCGTCGTCCCGGCGGTCAACCAGATCGAGCTGCACCCGCAGCTCCAGCAGGCCACGTCCCGCGCCTTCCACGCCGAGCACGGCATCGTCACCGAGGCCTGGTCGCCGCTCGGCTCCGGCAAGGGCCTCCTCGAGGTCCCGACGGTGGTCGCCGTCGCGCAGAAGCACGGCCGGACCCCGGCCCAGGCGGTGCTCCGCTGGCACCTGCAGACCGGCCACGTGGTCATCCCCAAGTCCGTGACGCCGTCACGGATCGCGGAGAACATCGACGTCTTCGGCTTCGAGCTGGACGCCGACGACCTGGCCGCGTTCGCCGCGCTCGACGAGGGCAAGCGCCTCGGCGCCGACCCGGCCGAATTCAACCTCGGCGCCTGATCCGTCCCACTCGCGACGGCGCCCCCACCGCATCCGTGCGGTGGGGGCGCCGTCGCGTCCGGAGCTGCGCTACTGCGCCCCGTGCCCGGCCGCCACGGCCTCGACGCGCGCGGCCAGCGTGAGGTCCTTGCGCGTGACGGCGCCGCCCGCGTCATGGGTGTGCACGGCGAGCGCCACGGTGTTGTAGCCCAGCGTCAGGTCCGAGTGGTGGTTGAGCTCGTCCTGGATCCGGGCGACGTGGACGGTCAGCGCGGCTGCGGCGAAGTGGGAGGGCAGCCGGTACGTACGGGTGATCCGGTCCCCTTCCAGCTGCCAGCCGGGCAGCTCGCGCAGCCCGGCCTCGACGTCGTGGGATGACAGCGGTTCGGCGGGCATACGGCGGCTCCTGAGGCGTATCGGCGCGGTCGGCGGCGCGGGTGGATGTCGGTGCAGGTGGACGTTACGGTCCGGGCGCGTCGGCTGTCGCGCCTGACACGGGCCTCGCACGGGAGAACACCACTTCTGCACGGGCCTCACTCGGCACGACGGGCACGAGCGGCACACTCCGATCACTCGTTGTGGTCCGGACCGTGCCGCAGCCCGGCTTCCGTGCCGGTCGTACGTGCCGGGCGGGACGGCATCGGCCCCGCCCGGCACCTCGTGCGCCCGCGTTACACGCGCGCACCGTTGTCGGCCGGGTCGCGGCGTTTCCGCCCGGCTCCCGTCCTGCGGCCCGGCGCCCGCTTACGGGCCGGCGGCGGGGCCTTGCTGCTCCGCTCCAGGAGGAGCGCCCCGGGCACAGCAGTCATCACCGAGGAGTACGTGCCCACGCAGATGCCGATGAGGAGGGCGAGCGCGAAGTCCGCGAGCGAGTCTCCGCCCAGCACGGCGAGCGCCACCAGGATGAACAAGGCGCCCATCCCCGTGTTGACGGTGCGCGGGACCGTCTGCAGGACGGCTCTGTTGGCGACGTCGGCGACCGGTGTGCGCCGGTTCCTGGCCCACAGCTCGCGTACCCGGTCGAAGACCACCACCGAGTCGTTGACGGAGTAGCCGATGACGGTGAGCAGCGCGGCCAGGAAGATCCCGTCGACCGGCCGTCCGAGCCAGGCGAAGGCGCCGACCAGGATGATCACGTCGTGCACCAGGGCCCCGACCGAGGAGACGGCGAACGTCCAGCGGAACCGGGCCGCGAGGTAGGCGAGTTGCACGAACACGGCCACCCCGAGGGCGATCAGGGCGTTGCGCCTCAGTTCGTCGCCGAGGCTGGGGCCGATCAGCTCGTCGCGCACCTTGGTGGTCTCGCCGCCCTCCTCGGCGAGTGCGGCCCGCAGGGCGTGTTCCCCGTCGTTGTCCAGCTGCCCGGTGCGTACGGAGAGGTCGCGTTCGCCCGCGGTGGTGACCTCGGCGTCGGTGAACCCCGCGGCGGCGATCGCGTCCCGGGCGGTCTCGACGTCGACGGGACGGTTCGTCGAGTACTCCACGAGACGCCCGCCGGTGAATTCGACGCCCAGGTCGACACCCCGCACGAGGATGCCGGTCACGGCGAGGAGGACGAGCGCGGTGGAGGTCAGCAGCCAGCGGCGCGGCGACCTGAACAGCTGGGGGTCGCGTGCGTTCAGCCAGGTACGGACACGGCCCGGCCGGGCGATGCCGTTCACACCGCGGTAGTCGCTGACGAACCGGGAACCCGCCGCGATCTCGGTGAGGGCGCGGGCGATGACGAGCGCGGAGAACATCGAGACCAGGACGCCGATGGCGAGTGTGACCCCGAAGCCCTTGACCGGCCCCGAGCCGAGGAAGAACAGGAGCGCGGCGGCGATCAGCGTAGTGACGTTGGAGTCGGCGACGGCGCTCCAGGCACCCCGGAATCCGGAGGTCAGCGCGGTGCGCAGCGATCCCTTGCCGCGGTCCGCGTACTCCTCGCGGGCCCGCTCGAAGACAAGGACGTTGGCATCGACCGCCATCCCGATGGCGAGGACGAAGCCGGCGAGACCCGGCAGGGTCAGGGTGACCCCCAGGGCGACGAGGGCGGCGTAGGAGATGACGCCGTACGCCGCCAGTGCCACAGCGGCGAGGGCGCCGAAGAGCCGGTACATGACGGTGATGAAGAGTGCGGTGGCAGCGGCGCCGATGAGAGCGGCCCGGGCACTGGCGTCGATGGCGGCGGCGCCGAGCGTCGGTCCGACGGTCCGCTGCTCGACGATCTCGACGGGGACGGGCAGAGCGCCGCCCTTGATGAGCAGGGCGAGGTCACGTGCCTCCTCGGCACTGAACGAGCCGGTGATCCGGGTGGACCCGGAGGGAAGCCCGGCCTCGCAGGCGATCGACGGATCGACCTGGGGGGAGGAGATGACCTTTCCGTCGAGGACGATCGCGACGCGGCGCCGTTCGTCGCCGGCGGGGTTGCACGCGGCGTCACCGGTGAGCCTCTTCCACTCGCGGCCCGCGTCCTTGTGGAAGTCGAGCGAGACCGCCCAGCCCGTGCCCTGCTGGGCGTCGAACTCGGCGGTGGCGTCCTTGACCCCGGCGCCGGAGAGACGTACCGGGCCGAGCGCGAGGAGGCCGCCCTGTTCGTCGGGCAGCGTCTCCTGACCGCCGTCGCCCTCGGCACCGGGGCCCTCGACCGCGTGGAAGCCGAGCTGGGCGGTCCTGCCGATGACGTCGGCGGCCTGCCTCGGGTCCTGCACGTCGGGCAGTTCGACGATGATCCGGTCCTCCCCCGAGCGGGTCAGGGTCGGCTCGGCGACGCCGAGGGAGTCGATGCGCTGCCGCAGTACCTCCAGGGTGCGGTCGGTGCTCTCCCGGTCCGCCTTCGCGGTGGCGGAGTCCTTGGCCTGCAGCACCATCCGGGTGCCGCCCTGGAGGTCGAGGCCGAGTCTGGGTGACTGGGTCAGGGTGATGAACACGGAGACGAGCAGAACGGCGGCAGCCAGAACCGCTCGCACCGTGGTGGCGCGAGTCATGGGTATCCCCTCGAGTGGGCGTCGTCCGCCCGTACCTCAGAGGGAAGGGCAGGGCGACGGGTCCGTTGGACAGAACCGGTGAAGAGCCGGCTGACCGGCCGTCACCTCCGGAGGACCCCGGACACCGGGCAGCGCCGCCCGGGACCGTGCGACGAGGAAAGGGCCCGCGCCCGCTGCCCCGGGCGCGGCGCCACGGGGCAGCAGGAGGTTCTGCGGGCGCGGCGGCAGGGCGCCGTGGCCGGGCGGGGGAAGGTGCTGGGGGGCGTGCGGACGGTCGGCGCCCGCACGCGGCGCCGTCAGGGGGCCGGCCTCCGCCCACCGGGCGGGATCGTCCGTCCGGGCGGCGGCGGACGGCCCTGAGACATGCGCGACGAGGCCGGTGGCGTGAGCCGGGGAGGCGGTGGCGTGAGCCGGGGAGGCGGTGGCGTGAGCCGGGGAGGCGGTGGCCTGTCCGGCGCTGTGCCCCGGCCCCGGAAGCGCGTTCTCCACTGCCGCGGGCGTGCCGCCGAGAAGAGTCAGGACGCCGAGGAGGAGCGCGGCGAGGATGTGCCGCACCGTGTGCGGTGGCGTACGGCGGGGCCCTGTGCCGTACTGCGCCGTTTCGTACCGCGCTGTGTCGTGCGGCCCCGTGGGGGGCGCGTTCCCCCGGGGTGCCCCCGGGAGGGGGCTCACCTCAGCCGGACCGGGCGGACGGTCGCCTTGCCTTCGACGGCAGGGCACAGGACGGAGTCCAGGAACAGGGCCGCGCCCCGAACGACAGCGGTCGACGGATCGGGGGCGATGCGCACCGGCACGCCGAGGCAACCGGTGATCCGGTCGGTGACATCACGGCGGAGCGCACCGCCTCCGGTGAGCACCGGCCCGCGGCGCAGTGCTCCCCGTACCGCTCCGTGCCGGTCCTCACGCCACATGGACGTGATCATATCGAGGACGTTCCGGGCGAGTTCGGCGGGCACCGAACCCGGGTCGAGGTCGCCCAGGCCTGCGTCGGCCTGCCGGGCGTCGACGACCGTCCCGTCGACGAGCAGGGCGACCTCGGTCAGTCCGGCACCCATGTCGACGACGAGCACCGGGCCGCCGGCCGGATCACCCGCGGACCGGGCCACGGCGCCGGCGCTGTTGAGGACCATGGCACGCGACGCCCCCAGGGACGCGAGGAGCTCCCTCGCCGTCGCGCGGTGTTCCCGTCCGGCCAGGACCGGATGGCTGAGCACGACGGCGCTGCCCTCCCGGTCGGCGCCCAGCGCGGTGTCCGCGAGCCGCCCGAGCAGCCCGGCGCACGTGTCGGCGTCGACGATGCGCCCTCGTCGGACCGGCCGCGTGGCGGCGTCCTCCCAGCCGGCCGGTCCGCCGGTGACGAGGCCCTGTCCCGTGACCCAGGCGCGGATCCCGGAGCTGCCCAGGTCGACGGCCAGCCCCTTGACGGGGCCGGGCCGTCCCGCGGCACGGGCGGCGTGCGCCTCCTGCCGCCGGAGGACCGGCCGGCCTCGCCGCCGCCCGTCACGTGAAGTACGCATCGGCCCTCGTCCTCAGGTCTGCCGCCACAGCGGCCAGCACGCACCGACCCACTGATAGCGAGGTCAGATCGAACCCTCACTATGCAATACAAGGCACGAAAAGGCCACCGCCTCGACAATTCAAGGACATGAGTCGATGAGTAGCTGTCACGCCTCCACCGCGAGATACGCCTCGACGAGCTCGGCGAACTCCTCGGGCGCGGCTATCCGGACACCGAGATCCTCGGCCTTGGTCCGCTTGGATCCCGCCTTCTCCCCGGCGACGAGCAGGCTCGTGCGCTTGGAGACGCTGGAGGAGGACTTCCCCCCGGCCCGCTCGATCAGCTCGTTCATCTGGTTGCGCGAGAGCTTCTCCAGGACACCGGTCATGGCTCCGGTCACGACGACCGTCATACCGGCGAGCGGCAGGCCGGCCGCCGGGGCGTCCTCGGCGTCACCCTCCTGTTCGGCCCCCGGCTCCGGCGGCGGGGTCGCACCGGGCTCCGTCATGTTGACGCCCGCGGCCACCAGCTTGCCGATGAGCGGCGCGAGCTCCTCCAGTTCCCTGACGACCGCGGCGGCCTTCTCCTTGCCGATGCCGTCGACCTGCTGCAGCGCCTCCGCGTCGGCGGCCGCGATGCGGTCCATCGAGGCGAAGTGACGGGCGATCCGGCGGGACATGGAGCGACCCGTGCCGCGGACGCCGAGCGCGCAGAAGACGCGCGACAGCGGACGGGTCGCGGCCGTCCCGATGGCCGCCAGCAGGTTGTCGGTCGAGGTCTCCCCCATCCTCTCCAGGGAGAGCAGCTGGTCGCGCTCCAGCGTGAAGAGATCGGCGAAGTCCTGGACGAGGCCCGCGTCGACGAGCTGGACGACCCGGGTGGCACCGAGCCCCTCGATGTCCAGCTGGTCACGGCCCGCCGCGTAGGAGATGGAGGCGACCAGACGGCAGTCGCGGCCCCGGGTGCAGCGCCAGCGCTGCTCGCTCGCGTCGATCTCCGAACCGCACCGGGGACAGGCCTCGGGGAACTCGATCGGCTGCTCCTCACCCGTCCGCAGGTGCGCCACGGGCGCCTCGATGCGGGGGATGATGTCGCCCGCCTTGTAGACCATCACGTGGTCGCCCAGCCGCAGGTCCCGGCGTGTGATGTCGGCGGGGTTGTGGAGCGTGGCGTAGCTGACGGTCGACCCGTCGATCTCGACGGGCTCCAGCACGGCGCGCGGCGCGATGATGCCGGTCCTGCCGACATTCCACTCGACGCCCAGGAGCCGGGTGACCTTCTCCACGGCCGGCAGCTTGTACGCGATGGCCCAGCGCGGCGCGCGCGTCCCGGATCCGGCGTCCCGCTGGTCGGCCGCCAGGTCCGCCTTGATCACGATGCCGTCGATCCCGAAGGGCAGCGCGGCGCGCAGCGCGGCGATGGCCTCCACCCCGGCCTGCACCTCCTCGACCGTGGTCACGGTGCGCGGGGCGACCGCGGTGTCGGCGGCGGTGTGAACGCCGACACCGGCGACGTACTCGAGGACCTCGCTGTGCGGGAGTTCGGCCAGGGTGTCCGTCAGCTCGCCGGAATCGGGCAGCGCGAGCGCACCGTAGGCGAAGAAGGTCATCTCCACCCGGTAGGGGCGGTCCTTGGCCCGCAGGGTGCCCGCCGCGCCGTTGCGCGGATTGGCGAAGGGCGCGGCGCCGTGCGCCGTGCGCACCGTGTTCGCCGTCTCGAACTGCTCGTCGGTCATGAGGATCTCGCCGCGTATCTCGAGCGTGGCGGGAGCGTCGAGCCGGTCGGGCAGGCCGAGCACGGTCCCGATCGCGTGGGAGACGTCCTCGCCGGCCGTCCCGTCGCCCCGGGTGATCAACTGCTCCAGCCGGCCCTGCCGGTAGCGTGCGGCGACGGCCAGGCCGTCGAGCTTGGGCTCCACGCTCCAGGCCGCCACGGGGCGGCCGATACGCCGCTCCACGGAGGCGGTCCAGGTGACGAACTGCTCGGCGGAGAACACGTTGTCCAGCGAGAGCATCGGCACGGTGTGCGGCACGTCCCCCGAGGCCGCACCGCCCGCGACCTTGCCCGTCGGCGAGGCGTCCAGCACCTCCTGCGGGTGCTCCTCCTCGTAGGCCGCGATCCCGCGCACCAGCCGGTCGTAGGCATCGTCGTCGAGCCTGCTCTCACCTGCGGTGTAATACGCGGCGGCGGCACGCTCGGCCTCTTCGACCGCGGCTGCGTAGGCGGCTGTGTCGGCGAGCGCACCAGCTGAGTTCGTCGTCATGGGCACCATCCTGCCGCCCACCACTGACAACGCCTTCCCGTCGAGATCGGACATCACTCGCGAGAGAGCGCTCTCCTATAGTCGGCCGCCTCAACTTCGATCAAATACCCGCCAATTGGGGGGCCTGCGCAAAGGATTGACATGCATGCGTCACGCTTCTACGTTCCATGAGAGAGCGCTCTCTCCCCTGGCCGGGCCCCGGTCAGAGGAATCCCCACTTCCTCGGAACAGGAGTGCCGTGCTCTTCCTACGCAGACGTACGAAGCAACACCGCGGACGCAGGACCCCGCCCCCGTGGCGCTACCGCGTCGCCGGGCTGGCCGCCGCCGCGCTGGCTCTGTCCCTCGTCCAGGCCGGCGCCGGCAACGCGGCCGGGGACCGGGCGGTCCCGCCCGTACCGGAGGCCGCCGCCGACGTGGTCAGGGTCGCCGAATTCCTCGCGGAGTGCCCCTACACCCACCGGGCCCCGGACGACCCGATCGTGCTGCCCAATCTGCCCGGCGCCTCGCACATGCACAGCTTCTTCGGCAACGACTCCACCGACGCCCACTCCGATCTGGCCTCGCTGGAGAAGGCCGGTACCAGCTGCGCGCCCAGGACCGACCTGTCCTCGTACTGGGTCCCCACGCTGTACGACGGCACCAAGGAGGTGGAGCCGACCGGCACCACCTTCTACTACCTCGGTGAAGGCGTGCGGGACGACATCATCCGCACGATCAAGCCGTTCCCCCGCGGGCTCCGGATCGTGGCGGGCAACGCGAAGGCGACCGGCCCCGACGACAACACGATCTCCCGCTGGTCGTGCCTGCACCACGGCGAGGTCAACCCGTCACACGACTTCGTCAACTGCCCGGCGGGCTCGATGATGGAGAGCTACCTGGACTTCCCGCAGTGCTGGAACGGCAGGGACCTCGACTCGGCCGACCACAAGAGCCACATGGCCTATCCGGTGGGCGGCGCCTGTCCGTCGACCCATCCCGTCCCGGTGCCCAAACTGCGCCAGGTGCTGCGCTACCCCGTCAACGGCGACCCGGCGCGGTTCCGGCTGGCGTCGGGGCGCGGCTACACGATGCACGGTGACTTCTTCAACGTGTGGCCGGAGGCGGAGATGGCGCAACGCGTGCGCGACTGCATCAACGCCATCATCAAGTGCGGCGCCGACGGCACCCCCTGACCGTTCGTCCGTCCCCCCGCCCACCGGTGCCTGCCCGGGTCCTCCCGGGCCCGGGCAGGCACCTCCGCGCAAGGACACCGCCCATGCCCGCTCGTCTCACCGCATCGATACTCCTCCTGCTCACCGCCCTGTCCGCGTGCGCCCGGGAAGGGGATTCAGGGTCCGTGCCGTCCGCCACGGCGGTAGCGCCCGCCCCCTCCGCGAACCCGACCGACTCCGCCTGGATCCAGTTGATGATCCCCATGGACCAACAGGCCGTCGCCCTGTTGGATCTGGCCGCCGAGAAGGCCACCGGCCCCCGGCTCCGGGCCTGGGCCGCCCGACTGCGGACGGACCAGGCCGCCGAACTGACGGAGCTACGGGGGCTGCGGACGCGGATGGGACTGCCGGACACCGATCTGCACGAGGGACACGACATGCCCGGCATGGTGACCGCCGGGGACCTCGCGAGCGCCCGCGCGTCGGAGGGCGCCGCGTTCGACCGCCTGCTGGTGGCGCAGATCCAGGACCATCTGCGCCAGTCGCAGCAGGTCTCACGTTCGGAGACGACGGCCGGCAGCGGGGCCGAGGCCACAGCACGTGCCCGGGAGCTCGTCACCGCGCGCGGGAGACAGCTGGCCTCGCTGACATCGCTGTGCGCGGGCAGGGCCGCTGACGTGCCGGAACCCTTCGCCTGCCACTCGGATCACCCGGTATAAAGACTGCATGACTGCCGATGTCCCGCCGCCCGTACGCCCCGCCACCCTGGAGGACGTGGCCGCGGTGGCGGGCGTCTCCCGGGCGACCGTGTCCCGTGTCATCAACGGTGCGACCACGGTGGACCCGGCGTTGCGCCGGGTCGTGGAGGAGGCTGTGGCGACGACGGGCTACGTCCCCAACCGGGCGGCGCGTTCCCTGGTGACCCGGCGGACGGATTCGATCGCGCTGGTCGTGTCGGAGCGCGAACGGCGCCGCGTCTCCGAGCCGTTCATCGGCCGGATGTTCTCCGACCCTCACTTCGGGCGTGTGGTCGCCGGGCTGATGGACGTACTGCGCCCGGCCGGGATCCAGATGGTGCTGATGCTGTCCGACGACGAGGCGTCCCGCAATCAGCTCCTGTCGTATCTGCGCCAGGGGCACGTCGACGGAGTGGTGCTGATCTCCTCGCACGCCGACGATCCGCTGCCCGGTCTGCTCCACGACACCCGGCTGCCCGCCGTGCTGGCCGGCCGGCCCCGCAACCCGTCGCCGCTCACCTATGTCGAGGCGGACCAGCGGGCCGGGGCGCAGATGGCGGCCGAGCACCTGGCGAGCCTGGGGCGACGGCGCATCGGCACGATCGCGGGTCCGCAGGACATGCCCGCCGGGCAGGTGCGTCTCACGGGTTTCCTGGACGCGCTGGGGCAGCACGGTATCGGGGACGTGGTGACCGCCGAAGGGGGTTTCACCCACGCGGGCGGCGCGGCGGCGATGCGGCAGCTGCTCCGTGAACGGCCCGATCTGGACGCGGTGTTCATCGCCTCGGACCTGATGGCGCAGGGCGCGCTGCCCGTACTCCTGCGGGCGGGCAGGGACGTGCCCGGCGACGTGGCCGTGGTGGGCTTCGACGACAGCACCGCGGCGGTCGCGTGCGATCCGCCGCTCACGACCGTGCGTCAGCCGGTGGAGGAGATGGCTGCCGAGATGGCGCGGCTCCTCCTGAAGCAGATCGGCAGCCCGGCCGACGGCCCCGCGCCGTCCGTGGTGTTCCATCCCACGCTGGTGCGGCGCGAGAGCGCCTGACCCCAGGCCTCATCCCCGCGCGCCGGGCACGGTGTCACCGGGATCCGGGACGGACGGAAGGGGGCGGAGCACACGGACCGGCCCCTCGGCCACCTCCCCGGGCCGGCCCGGGGATGCGGGGCCGACCGGTCCGAGCGGTTCCCCGGCCGGTCCGCCGGCGAACGGTTCGTCCACCCGGTCCGCCCCCGTGAAGCCCTCCTGCCGCAGTGGCACCTGGGGGCCGGAGAGCTCCCTCAGCCAGCGCGCCAGCACCCGGTGCACCGCCTCCGCCCCGACGACGGGACCGGCCGGACCCGCAGGAGCGCCGGAGCCGGCAGGCCCGGGAGCGGGCACCACCCTCGCCGGAGCGTCCGAAGCCGTGTCCCGAGGGGTGTCCGCCGCCACCGCGTCCAACGGGTCCGTCAGTGTCCGCGGCCACAGCAGGAACGGCCGCGACTGTTCGCCGCCCAGCCCTCCGTGCGAACCGATCTGCTCCTCGAAGGCGTGGACGCTGCCGGACCCGGGGTCGTACATCGAGTTGACCATCACATCCGCGACGTGCGGGAAGCCGTCGGTCCGCCGTACCGCGTCCGCCGCGCCGGCCCCGAAGGCGGCGATCGGTCCGTCCCCGTCGCGCAGGTCCGCCACCGGGATCTCCGCCCCGCCCCGCCCGAGCACGACCGATCCGTGCTTCTGGCTCCGTACGAGCAGGAAGCCGATCCCCGGATGGGCGGCGAGCGTACCGAGCAGCGCGGGGTAGCGGCGGTCGAGCTGCTCGCGCGAGGCCCGCCCCTCGATGTCCGGGAACGACAGCAGCCCGAGATTGCCGGAGGCGAGCACGACCGGGTCGGAGGCTTTGGCCGGGTGATGCGCGTCCTGTTCCCCGACGACGGGCCTGTGCAGCGCGATGCGCACGGCGTCGCGGGCCTCCGACGCGCTGCGGGTGCGTTGCGCCCTGCGGGGGACGGGCAGCCCGCAGCCGGCCCGTACGAGGTCCTTGAGCGTGAGGCCGTACCGTCCCGCGAAGGTCTCCCCCGGGCTCTGACCGTGGTCCGACAGCAGCACGATCCGGTAGGCGCGGGGGGTGTGGTCCGCGATCTTCAGGATGAGGCCGAGCGAACGGTCGAGCCGTGTCAGGACCTTCCCCGCGTCCCGGCTGTGCGGGCCCGAGTGGTGGGCCACCTCGTCGTAGGCGACGAGGTCGGCGTAGACGGCGGTGCGTCCCGCGAACATGTCGCCGATCACGGCGGCGACCACCACGTCGCGTTCGACGACGGTCGCGAAGGCCCTGATGAAGGGATAGAGCCCGCCGCGCTTGACCCGGGGGGACTCCTTGCGCACCCGTGCCCGGACGGACTGGCCGATCTCCCGGACCACCTCGGCGACGAAGGACAGGGCCGTACGGACGGCGTTGGCGGGGTCGGAGAAGTAGGCGAAGTAGCCGGCGCGTGAGCCGCGCCCCTTGCCGAGCCTGGCGGCCATCGACAGGACCAGGGCGAGCTCCTCCGCGCCACCGCTGAAGAGGTTGCCCCGGCTCGCGCCGTCGACGGTGAGCAGGCCGCCCTCATGGGTGCGGGCTATGGCCCTGCGCTGCAGTTCGAGGGCGCTCGCCGGTCTGCTGGAGACCATGACGGTGCCGGTCTCCTTCTCGAACCAGCGGAAGGCGGGGACGTCGAAGTTGCTCCCGTGCAGGATGCCCAGCTGGCTGGCGCCGGTCTGGCTGGACCAGTCGGTGGTCCACGGGGTGAGCCGGTGGCCCGCCTCGTCGGCGAGCAGGCCGGCCACGGTCGGCATGATGCCGTCCGCCGCCGCCCGCTCGAGCACGTCGTGGCCGACACCGTCGAGCTGGACGAAGACGATTCCGGGCGGTCCACCGCGCCCTCCGTCCGCGCTCCGCGGCATGCCGCTGCGTCTGCGGCGCCGGTCGGCGAGCCTGGAGAGCCGGCGCCGGTAGGCGTCGTCGTCACGGACCGCGAGGGCGGTGGAGGTCGCGGAGGCGACGGCGGACATGACGGCCGCCACGACGACGGCGGTCTCCGGGTCGGCGTCGCCGCGCCCGTCGGGGATGAGCCGCAGCGCTATCAGCAGCAGCGATCCGTTGAGGAAGAAGACCAGGGCGCCCAGCACCAGGGCGGGCACGATGAGCAGCGCCCTGACGAGTACCGGCCACACCAGGGCCGAGAGCAGGCCGAACGCGCCGGCCCCCCAGGCCGCGGTGAAGGCCGTCCTGGTGACCGTGTCGCCGTCGTCGGCCTGGAGCTGGAAGTCCGGCAGGATCCCGGCGAGCGCCAGCATGGTGAGTGTGGAGACGGCCCACACCGAGATCACGCGCATGAGGGTTCCCCCCGCCTTACGCCATCGCCGGTCACTCACGCCGTTCCACCTCACGTCCGGGCCCGGTGTACGTCATGGGCCCGCGTCAAGCCTGTCACAGCCCGTTCGGAGGCTCGTGGGGCCCCGGGCCGTCCGCGGGGCTCAGCAGCCGTCGTATCCTGCGGTCGGCATGGAGAGCCTGCGGTGGACGCTGGCCTTGCTGCGAGCGGTGTAGACGGGCTCCTCGAGTCCGGCGAGCTCGAAGCGCACACCACGGCGCTCGCACTCGCCCGCGAAGTCCGGGACCGAGACGAGTGCCCGCGCCAGTACCCGGTCGTTGGGGGCCACGAACAGGTCGACCTGTCCGCTCTCGACGTCCGCCCAAAGGGCTCGGTGATCGGGGCGCAGCCCGTAGACGCGGAGCTGACGGGTGACGACGTACCCCTCTCCGGCGGCCCAGCGTGCGCACATGGCGTGCTGGCTGCGGGTGTCGACGAGGAACGGGTCACCGTCGAGCTCTTCCAGCGGTGTGAGGCTGGCGATGGCCGCCACCCGTACGTCCGCGACGACGTCGCCCATGAACCGCTCCCCCCGAGCCCGGATACCGGTGAGCATCCTACCCGCGCGGTAGCCCTCCGTAGCCGCTCGCTGCCGTACCGCGTCCGGCGTGAAGGAGCACTCCGGCGTGGGAGGGGCGCGGACCGCCTACCCTCGTACGCGTAGGGCGACGTCGTGGGCACGGACGAGGAGGCGGGACGGTGGAGGTCACCTGGTGGGGTCATGCCACCTGCACGATCGAGGACTCCGGGGTCCGGGTGCTGACCGACCCGCTGTTCGCGCGGCGCTTCGCGCATCTGCGCCGTCGGCGGGGCGAGGTCCCTCCGCCCGAGGCCGCGGTCGCCGACGCCGTCCTGATCTCCCACCTGCACTCCGACCATCTGCATCTCCCCTCCCTGGCCCGCCTCGCCCCCGGCAGCCTGCTGATCGTGCCCCGCGGTGCCGTCGGGGCCGTCCCGGGCCTGCGCCTGCTGCGCCGGGTGCGCGGACTCCGGATCTCCGAGGTCGCCCCCGGGGACACGGTGCGGGTCGGCGAGGTCCTGGTCCGCGCGGTCCCGGCCCTGCACGACGGACGCCGTCTCCCGGTCGGCCCGCACCGGGTGCCCGCGCTCGGGTACGTCGTCGAGGGCGAGGCCCGCACCTATTTCGCGGGGGACACCGGACTGTTCGACGCCATGGCCGACGCGGTGGGGCCGGTGGACGTGGCTCTGCTCCCGGTCGGCGGCTGGGGGCCGAACCTGGGCCACCACCACCTGGACGCGGCCCGTGCCGCGCAGGTGCTGACGCTGCTGGAGCCCCGGTCCGCGGTTCCGGTGCACTACGGCACGTACTGGCCGATCGGGATGGACGGGGTCCGGCCGCACGAGTTCCACGCGCCGGGTGACGAGTTCGTGCGCCAGGCGTCCCTGGTCGCACCGGGGGTGGCGGTGCACCGGCTGGGGCACGGCGAGCATGTGAGGCCGGAGGCCCGTAGGTGATCGATGAAGTGCTGGGGCAGCTGCCGACGGAGTCGACGCAGCAGGCCGTCGGCTACCCGACGTTGTTCCTGCTGGTGGCGCTGGGGTCGCTGGTGCCGGTGATTCCGACGGGTGCGCTGGTGAGTACGGCGGCCGTCGTGACGCTGCACCAGACGTCACCGTTCGCCCTGCTCGTCGTGTTCGCCGTGGCGTCGGGAGCGGCCTTCCTCGGGGACATATGCCTGTTCTGGCTGGGACAGCGGGGGGTCCGCTCGGAGCACGGCTCGAAGTGGCTGGAGGCGATCACCAGCAGAGCCGCTCCGGAGCGGCTCGCGCAGGCGCAGCGGAAGCTGGACGACCACGACACGATGGTGCTGGTGCTGTCCCGGCTGGTGCCGGCCGGGCGGATACCCGTGATGCTGGCCTGTCTGCTCGGCCGGATGCCGTTGCGGCAGTTCGCCCGTGGCGACGTGCCCGCGTGTCTGGCCTGGGCGGCGACGTACCAGCTGATCGGGATCCTGGGCGGTTCGCTGTTCCCGGAGCCGTGGGAGGGTGTGCTCGCGGCGGTCGTGCTGACGCTGCTGATCAGCGGGACCCCGGCGCTCTGGCGGCGGCTGAGGGCGCGTACGGCCGACTGAGGAGCCGGAGGCGGCCCGTCCGGGCACGTCAGGTATCCAGGACACGTGAGCCGCCGACCGGCAGGTCCCAGAGGTCGCCCCGCGGGTATCCGGCCTGCTGCCAGGCCGTGCGGAGCCGGGTCAGCGGTTCGAGCACCGGTTCGGCGGAGAGCAGGAACGTCGCCCAGTGCATCGGTGCCATCGCGCGGGCGCCGAGATCCGTGTACGCCTGCACGGCCTCCTCGGGGTCGGTGTGCACGTCGGAGAGCCACCAGCGCGGTTCGTACGCGCCGATGGGCAGCATGGCCAGGTCCAGGTCCGGGTAGCGGCGGCCGATCTCCTTGAACCAGTGGCCGTAGCCGGTGTCCCCCGCGAAGTAGAGCCGGCGCCCGGCCCCGTCGCCGATCACCCAGCCGCCCCACAGGGACCGGCAGGTGTCCAGGAGGGTGCGTTTGGACCAGTGGTGGGAAGGCACGAAGTCGAACCGGACACCGCCCAGTTCCACGGACTCCCACCAGTCGAGTTCGGTGACGCAGGTGAAGCGGCGGCGGCGGCACCAGCGGCCGAGACCCGCGGGCACCAGCAGCGGGGTGTGCCTCGGGAGCCTGCGGAGCGTGGGCGCGTCCAGGTGGTCGTAGTGGTTGTGGCTGATCAGGACCGCGTCGACGGGCGGCAGTTCCTCCCAGCGCACGCCGGCGGGGGTGATGCGGGCCGGGGTGCCCAGGATGCGTCGCGACCAGACCGGGTCGGTGAGGACGGTGAGGCCGCCGATACGGATGACCCAGCTGGCGTGTCCGGCCCAGGTGACGGCCATCGTGTCCGGCCCCGCGGCGGGGAGTGGCTGGGGGGCGTACGGCAGCCGGTGGATGCCCCTCAGGCCCTCGGCGTTGGGCCGCATGGACCGCTCCCTGGCCAGACGGGTCATGCCCCTGACACCCGGGAGGGGGGCGGTGAGGCGGTCCGCGAAGCTGCGGGGCCAGGTCCGGAGCTCTCCGAGACGGCGCGGAGCGGCGACGGGACGGCCGGCGGGCGCGGGGCCGGCTCCGGCGAACGGGCGCTCGGTCTGTTCCGTCATCGAGAGGCTCCTGTCATCGGAGTTCATCGAGGGCTGCTGCGAAAATGCTCAGCGCCCGGGCGACGTGCGGCAATTTCAAGGGCTCCACCGCAGTGAGGGACTCCATCTGCTGCTCCGGGGTTGAGCCGAGCAGCGGTCCGGTACCCAGTCGTACCCGCAGCGCTCCCAGTTCGTCCCCGAACCGGTGCCCGCCGGGAGCCGGGGCGCCGATACGTTTCGTCAGGTAGTCCTCGAGCTCCATGGAGTCCGTGACGCCTCGCGCCGCGAGCCGTGCGCGCAGCGGGCCGAGGTCGGCGTAGAGGTGGCGACCGGCCTGCGGCGGCCTGGCGAGGGCGCCCACGGTGAGCACCGCGCGGTGCGCGGCGGAGGCGACCTGGGCCTGGAGACGCGCCGCCTGCCGGATCCGCTCCGTGACGGCGTCGGGTTCGTGCAGGGCGTGGGCGGCGGCCCTGGCCACCGGCTCCGCGACGAGGGCGCCGAGTGCGGTGAGGATGTCGAGCACGCGGGCGCGGCGCGCCGCGGCGCGCGCGGTGGCCGGGAAGCGCGCGACGGCGACCGGCCAGGCGGACGGGGTGAGGGCTCCGGCGAGGTCGGACAGGACGGTGACGTCGTCGGGACACATCTCCGCGGGGCTGAGCATGACGGTGTCGTGGGGCCGGTGGAGGGTGTCCCGCCAGGTCTCGTCGCTGATGACGTGCAGGCCCTCGGAGACGGCGGCCTCGCAGGCCTCGCGGACCAGTTCGGGCGGGGCGAGGGTCGCGGTCGGGTCGTCGGCCACGGAGATCAGGAGCAGCCGGGGCCGGCCGCCCTCGGCACGGACCCTGCGCACCGTCTCCAGCAGGGCGTACGGGTCGGGGATGCCGCCGCACTCGGCGGGTGTCGGCACGTGGTAGGCGGGCCGGCCCAGCAGCCGTGCCTGCGGCATCCATGTGGCGGGGCACGGCCGGGGCATGAGCACGTCGCCTCCGTACGCGGCGATCAGCGCGAGCAGGAGGGACTGGACGCCCGGGGCCGCCGCGACGTCCCCGGGGCCACCGTGCAGGCCGCGCCGCTCCCAGTAGGCAGTGGCCGCCTCCCGCAGGATCGTTCCGCCACCAGGAGGCTCGGGCAGCGTCCGCGCGGCCGACGCGGCCAGTACGGCGGCCAGCTCGGGCAGCACGGGGAGTCCGGGGTCCGGTGCGGGCGGCCCGTACCTGACGGGTCCGTGGTCCTCCCCGAGGGGGCGGGGCGGCTCCCGCTCGCTCCAGTGCATCCCGGGGCCTCCCTCCGCCTGCGTCGCCCTCAGGCCCCTTTATACGGAGGTTCCCCGCCTTCCGCCCCCGGACCGGCGCCGGAAGGCGGCAGAATCACGCACTCCGGCGCCCCGCCGGGACGGCCGCTCGGCGTCCCGGCCGCTCACCCCGCGAACGGCGTCCCCGGCAGCCCCTGACCCAGGTCCGGGAGCACGAGCAGGGAGCCCGACAGCGGGTGGGGTGCGTCCAGGCCCGTCCGGGCGGTGGACACGTAGAGGTCGCGGAGCCCGGACCCGCCGAACGCGCACGCCGTGGGCCTCCGGACCGGCAGTTCCACGACCAGGTCCGGCCGGCCGTCGGGGGTGTAGCGCCGGATCGCCGCGCCGTCCCAGAAGGCGACCCACACGCAGCCCTCGGCGTCCACCGTCAGCCCGTCGGGCCACCCCGGGCCGTCCTCGACGGTGACGAAGGGGCGCCGGTTCAGGACGCGCTCCCCGTCCACGTCGAAGACGTCGACGCGGCGCGTGGGGGTGTCGACGTAGTACATGAGCCGGCCGTCCGGACTCCATCCGGTGCCGTTGCTCACCGTCACCGCGTCCAGGACCGGGCTCACCGTGCCGTGCGGGGCGATCCGGGCCAGGGTGCCGCCCCCCTCCGCCTCGTCGTAGCGCATCGTGCCCGCCCAGAGCGAGCCGTCCGGCGCCACGGCGGCGTCGTTGCCGCGCCGCCCGGGGACGGGGTCGTGGACCAGCCAGGAGAAGGCACCGTCGGCGCCGTACAGTCCGATGCCGTCCCGCAGCGCGACGACGAGGCCGCCGCCCTCCCGTGGCTTCGCGGCCCCCACGTGCTGCCCGGTGGCCATCACGGTGCGGCGGCCGGTCGACGGGTCGTAGGTGTGCACCCGGGCGGAGAGGATGTCGACCCAGATCAGCCGTCCCGCCGCCGCGTCCCAGGTGGGGCCCTCACCCAGCTCCGCCGTCTCGCGCACGGCCACCTCGGGGGCGGCCCTCACATCTGCCCCCGGTGGTGTCCGAGCCGGCCGGACAGCGCGTCCGCGCCCCCCGCCGCGAGCTGTGCGAGTTCCGCCTCACGCTCCTCGCTCCAGCGGATCATCGGCACCGAGATGGAGAGCGCGGCGACGACGCGTCCCGACCGGTCCCGTACGGGGGCGGCCACACAGCTCACGTCCGGGTTCGACTCGCGGTGCTCGACCGCTATGCCGCGCTTGCGGACGACGGCGAGCGCGGCCCGCAGCTCCACGGCGTCGGTGAGGCTGTTGTCGGTCATGGCGACGAGCTCGCGCCCGTCCAGACGGGCGTCGAGCTCCGCCTCCGGGAGGGCGGCGAGCAGCAGCTTGCCGACGGAGGTGCAGTGGGCGGGCAGCTTGCGGCCCGCGGCGGAGACCATGCGCACGGCGTGCGTGGAGTCCACCTTGGCGATGTAGATGACCTCGGTGTCCTCCAGGATCGCCACGTGGACCGTCTCGCCGCAGGTCTCGGCGACCTCACGGGCCACCTGCTGGCCCTCGGCGGCGAGGTCGAGCTGTTCGGCGTAACGGCTGCCGAGCTGGTAGGTGCGCACACCCAGCCGGTAGCGGCCCGGCTGTTCCGGGACCGTGACCAGGTAGGACCGCGCGGCGAGCGTGGTGAGCAGCTCGTGGACGGTGGTCCGCGGCAGTTGGAGCTTGCGGGTGACCTCGGGGGCGGAGAGGGTTCCCTCACCCTGGAGGAAGAGTTCGAGAACATCCAGCGCCCTGGTCACCGCAGGGACGAGTCGCCCCATGATCGCCCACCAATCTCGTTCGACACTCCGGCCAATGACCGGAATCACGAACGCAGGCTAACGGGCCGGATCTTGTCGGGGCAACGCCTCAGCTGCGACGAGCCGGGAAGGGCGACGGGAATTCGACACACTTCATCCGATTCACGCGGTTCGACCGGTGTGCGACGGACCTCACCGTGCGCGCCTCCTGGTTCACCGACCGGTCGCAGGGTATTCGCTGTCCCATGTCGACACAGAGTGGTCCCTTCTCCCCCGGCTTCTGGCGCACCCGGTTCCTGCAGCGCGATGTCGCCGCGTTCCAGGGCGTGGCCGAGAGACACTGGCCCGGCGCCGACGCCGTCCTGCCCCGGCTGAGCCGCAGCGCCAACCACGGGCTGCTGTGGTTCGGAGCCGCCGCGGGCATGGCGGCGCTGGGCTCCAGCGCACGGTCCCGTAGGGCGGCCCTGCGCGGGGTCGCCTCGCTGGCGGTCGCCTCGGCCGCGATCAACACCGTGGGCAAGCAGGCGGTGCGCAGGGAGCGCCCGATACTGGACATGGTCCCGGTCATGAGGCAGCTGAAGCGTCAGCCGTTCACCACCTCCTTCCCGTCGGGGCACGCGGCTTCCGCGGCGGCCTTCGCGACGGGGGTCGCCCTGGAGTCGAAGGGCTGGGGCGCGGTCGTCGCGCCCGTGGCCGCCGCCGTGGCCGCCTCCCGCGTCTACACCGGGGTCCACTATCCGAGCGATGTGGTGGCCGGTGCGGCGCTCGGGGTCGGCGCGGCGTTCGCACTGCGAGGTGTCGTCCCGACCCGCGGGCAGCTGCCGGCGCCGGGCCGGCCGCGGTCCGGGGCTCCGGTACTGCCCGCCGGCAAGGACCTCGTGGTGGTCGTCAACCGCGAGTCCGGCTCCGCGACGAACGCGGCAGCCCTGATCCGCGACGCGCTGCCGCTCGCGGAGACGGTGGAGTGCGCGCCCGCCGACCTGCGGGGATGCCTGGAGGAGGCGGCCCGCCAGGGCAAGGCCCTGGGTGTCTGCGGGGGCGACGGAACCGTCAACATGGCGGCGGCCGCCGCGGCGACCCACAACGTCCCGCTCGCGGTGTTCCCCGGCGGCACCCTGAACCACTTCGCCTACGACCTCGGCATCGAGACCGTGCAGGACACCGTGACGGCCCTCACCGCCGGCGACGCGGTCCGGGTCGACCTCGGCCGCTTCCTGCCGGGACCGGAGGGACCGGACGGGGCGCCCGGCTACTTCCTCAACGCCTTCAGCCTGGGTGTGTACCCGGAGCTCGTGCGGACCCGGGAGCACTGGGCACCCAGGATCGGCGGCTGGCCCGCCGGGGTACTTGCGGCCTTCGAGGCCCTGCGCGGCTCCCGCCCCCTGACCGCCGAACTCCAGGGCAGGCGACGGCCGCTGTGGCTCCTCTTCGTCGGCAACGGGCTGTTCCAGAGGGTGGGGCCGGCCCCGGGCCGCCGCCACAACCTGGCGGACGGACTGCTGGACGTCCGCGTGGTGCACGGAGGCCGCACCCCCGGCCTCCGGCTGCTCGCCGCGGCCGTCGCCGGACCACTGAGCCGGTCCCCCGTCCACGCCGCCGTACGGCGCAGCAGGGTCCGGCTCGCAGGGCTCACACCCGGCACTCCGTACGCGTTCGACGGCGAAGTGGCGCACTCCGGGACGGAGTTGCTGATCGACAAACTGCCCGAGGCGCTGACGGTGTACTGCCCGATGCCCGTGTAGCGCTCTCACATAACGAGATACCTGTCTCAGGATCCGACATCGCGGCGTACCGTCGGCGCCATCGCCCGCGACTGAGGTCCGAGAGAGGACGTACAGCCATGCCGAAGGAAACCGCCGTCTACACACACGGCCACCACGAGTCGGTGCTGCGCTCGCACCGGTGGCGGACCGCCGCCAACTCGGCGGCGTACCTGGTCCCCGAGCTCCGTCCGGGGCAGACGGTCCTGGACGTGGGCTGTGGCCCGGGCACCATCACCGCGGACATCGCCGCGCTGGTGGCGCCCGGGCGGGTGAGTGCCGTCGACCCGAGCCGCGACGCCCTCGACCGCGCGGCGGAGACCGCCGCGGAACACGGCCTGGACAACGTGGAGTTCGCCACCGCCGATGTCCACGCCCTGGACTTCCCGGACGACTCCTTCGACGTCGTGCACGCCCACCAGGTGCTCCAGCACGTGGGTGATCCGGTACAGGCGCTGCGCGAGATGCGGCGGGTCTGCCGGCCGGGTGGCGTCGTCGCGGCCCGCGACAGCGACTACGCGGCCATGACCTGGTACCCGGAGGTGCCCGGGATGCGCGAGTGGCAGGACCTGTACGGCCGGGTGGCCCGCGCCAACGGCGGGGAGCCCGACGCCGGACGCCGCCTGCTGTCCTGGGCCCGGCGGGCGGGCTTCACCGACATCACCCCGACCGCGGCGGCCTGGTGCTTCGCCACACCGGAGGACCGCGCCTGGTGGAGCGGCCTGTGGGCGGAGCGTACGACGGCGTCGGTGTACGCGAGGCCGGCGGTGGACGGCGGCCACGCGAGCGCGGAGGAGCTGGCGGCGGTCTCGGACGCCTGGCGCGCGTGGGGCGAGGAGCCCGACGCGTGGTTCATGGTGCCCCACGGCGAGGTTCTCTGCCGCGCGTGATCAGGCGACGGGGGCGGCGGCGGGGAACCGATCACATCCGGGCGGGTCGGCAACTACCCTCGTGGGCATGGAGATCCTGGGAACCACGCTGCGCATCTGTGTCGACGACCTGGAGACCTCGGTGGCCTTCTACGAGGGCCTGACCGGCACTCCGGCGCTGCGCTTCGAGCGCGGCGGGGTCTCGGTGGCCGCGATCGGCTGCTTCCTGCTGATGAGCGGGCCGGAGGCGGAGCTGGAGGTGCTGCGCAAGGTGTCGGCGACCATCGCGGTCAAGGACGTCGACGAGGCGCACGCGGCGCTCACCAGGGTGGGCGCCAAGGTCGTCGCGGGCCCGCTGCCCACCCCGGCGGGCCGCAATCTGATCGCCCTGCACCCGGACGGCTCGGTCTTCGAGTACGTCGACCGGAACGTGCCCGCCTGACCGTTCAGGCGAGCAGCGACATGACCCGGTCGCCGAGTTCACGTGTGGCCTGTTCGCCGTCGAGCCGTACGGTCCCTCCCCCGAGCCGGCCGGCGGCGGCCACGCACCGGGGCACCTGCGCCTTGCACCAGGCGCGGGCCCGTTCGTCGCGTGCGGGATCACCGGGGCAGAGGACCCGTGCTTCGAGCCTCGCCTCCAGGACGGGCGCGGGCACATCGAGAAAGAAATGGTGTGCCGTAACCCCGGCGGCCCTCAGGGCCCCGAAGATCTCGTCGGCGTACCGGGGATCGACCAGGGTCATCGGGACGAGGACCGGGCGCGCGTACTCGCGCACTAGGCCGACCGCCATGTCCGCGACCTGCCTACGCCACAGAGGCAGGTCCTGGAAGTCGCCGGTCGGCACCTCCACGATCTCCCGCAGGACGAAGCCCGTCTGCTCGGGGTCGTAGACGAGCGCGTCGGGCATCCTCCCGCGGAGTTCCTCGACGAGCGTCGTCTTGCCGCTGCCGAAGGCGCCGTTCACCCAGATGATCACCGGCCCTCCCCGCCGTTCTCCGGTTCGGCGAAGGCGTCGAGGACCACACGCCTGCGCATGCGCTCCATCCTCACCCTCCTGGCGCGCCCACGTCCCCTGTTCGGGGAAGTCGCCCGGTGCCCGGGCCGGCCGGCCCGGGCACGCACGGACGCCATGGGTGTCAGCCGCGCGTCCTGGCCGCGCACTCGGTCACGACGGTGCGGAGACTGTCCGAATCCGCGAGCAGTTCCCGCTGGACCCGCGCGCCCGTACCCCGTCCCAGCAGGGTCCGCAGCGCGGCCTCCGCCGACGCGAGGTCCCCGCTGTCCTCCAGCGCCTCACGGACGTGGTCGAGCAGGGCGTGCGCGACGTCGGCGGCCGGTTCGGGACGCCTGGTGACCGGATGGATCAGTTGTCCCTCCGTACCCGAGCGCGCGGCCTGCCAGTCGGCCATGCGCAGCACGCTCGCCGCGACCGGGTCCGGCGGGTCCCCGGCCCGCCAGGCGCGTGACGCCGTTTCGACCAGGCCCCGGGCGAGCGTGGCCAGCAGCACGGTGTCCGCCGGATCGAGGCACACGTCTGCCACCCTGAATTCCACCGTGGGATACCGGTGCGAGAGCCGGGCGTCGAAGTAGATCATTCCCTTGTCGCGCAGGACTCCCGTGCCGACCAGTTCCCCGACCTGCGCGTGGTAGCGGTCGGCCGAGCCGAACAGCTCCACCGGGCCGGCCGAGGGCCAGCGGCCCCAGACCCTGCTCCGGTAGCTGCCGTAGGAGGTGTCCTTCCCCTGCCAGAAGGGGGAGTTGGCGCTCAGGGCCAGCAGAGCCGGGAGCCAGGGCCGTACCCGGTCCAGCACCGCGACGCCCTCCTCGTCCGAATCCACCGACACGTGCACATGACAGCCGCAGGTCAGCTGCTCCTGTGCGGTCAGGCCGAAACGCCGGGCCAGCCACCGGTGCCGTTCGTCCTGCCCTATGGAGGGGCTGACGGGCAGCGGAGAGGTCGCCAGGGCCGCGACGGCGGCGCCCGCCTCGGCCGCGCTGTCCGCCGCCTCGGCACGCCAGCGCCGTATCTCCTCCGCCAGGTCCGCCATCGCAGTGCGCGGCTCGGTGGCGAACTCGACCTGCTGATCATGCAGTTCGGGCTCGAACACGGAGTCGCCCTCGGCGCGGCGTTCCGCGAGGGCCAGCACCGCCGTGGACAGTGCCCGGGGATCGCCGCTTCCCGCGTCCACGAGCAGGAGCTCCTCCTCGACACCGACAGTCCGCACGTTCATGTCCTCTCCGCCGTCCACAGTCGTCCGCCACGCCCCTGGGGCGTGATGAGACGCGCGTACCCCCGGCGCCGCCTTTCAGGCTGCCGCACAGGCCACGGACGTGCGGAGAACGGCCGGGGGGGGGACGAGCGGTCCTCCCCTACCTCGAGGACCGCCTGCGGAACAGGTAGGCCCCGCAGAGCGCACCCGCCACGAAGACGCCGAGGAGGGCGGCCCAGAGCGGCATCGTGACCTTCGGGATGATCACGCGGATGGTGACCTCGGTGGTGTTCACGCAGATGAAGACGATCGTCAGCACGGCCAGGAGGGTGACGGCGATGCGGGCGGGGCTGAAGGCGCCCGTGCTCCCGCCGGATACGTCCTTGGGACTCATGGGCGGCCCTTTCGCTGGGTCCTGGGGTCCGGGGCGGGAACGGCGGTCCCCAGCCCCCAGGATCGCTCCGTCACGGACTCGATGAGCTGCGGAGCAGGGCCGTACGGGTGACGGTCAGCCGACCACGGGGAGCTCCAGGACTCCGGTGTCCTGCGGAGCGCTGACCACGGTGACGGGTTTGACGCCCCGGTTCCCGAAGTACGCCGTGTCGCTCCCGGCGATCACGAACCGCAGCCGGTGCCCGGCCTCGTACCGGTGGACGATGCCGGGCAGCTCCACGGTGAAGGGGCGGGTGACGTCGGGAACGCGTACCGGGGCGACCAGGCGGTTGACGAGCTTCTGGGTCCCGTCGGGCGCCACGTCGTACACCTTGGCGAAGAGCACGAGCTTGTCCGCGGCGTCACCGCTGTTCTGGACCCGTTCCGTCTTCGGGGACACGACCTTCAAGGTGGCCTTCGGCGCGCCGACGACGTCCACCGGCGCGGTCAGCGGGGCGCTCGTCCAGCCCAGGTAGGTGCCCTTGGTGTCGTACGGCGCCGGGTCGGACAGGCCGATGATCCCGGCGAGGGAGCTCTCGGAGTGGCTGGTGGGCAGCAGCCAGTTGGTGTACTGGCGGCTGCCGCGGGCCACCTCCGAGCGGCTGTCCACGAGGGCGCCGTCGCCGGAGAGGTACATCGTGCGGGAGGGGGCGGGCACGGAGCCCGCGGTGCCGTAGCCGCTCGCCCAGTCCCGGTAGTAGGCGAACTCGGGTCCGGTGGAGGTCTCCTCGTCGTGGTGGAGGTAGCGGTCGAACCAGTCGAGGATGCGCTGCCCGACGTAACTGGACTCCAGATCACCCGTGGAGAGGTCGAGTTCGCCGGGCACCTGACCGCCGCTGTGGCCCCACGCCTGCCAGATCATCTTCGCCGTCGTGCCCTGGGACCTGAGCGCCCGGTAGGTGGCGGTGGCCTCGTCGAGGTTGAACAGGCTGTCGGCCTGGCCCTGGACGAGGAGCGTGGGAGCGGTGACACCGGAGAGGTAGGAGGCGGGTGAGACGCTCCGCGCGTACGTCAGCATCTCCTGGGTCGCGGCGGCCGGGTAGCTGCCGGAGTTCAGGAGGCGGATGGTGTCGCAGGCCCGCGCGGCGAAGTGGAGGCAGCCGAGGCTGCCGAAGCGCGACGGGTCGAGACTCGGGACCAGCAGGGGCTGACCCTCGCCCATCAGGTAGAAGCCGTTGGTCCACTGCCATTTGAAGACGCCGGGGGTGTCGGAGGAGACACCCCGCGTCGCCCCGGTGGCGTTGGGGGCGAGCGAGTACCCCAGGTCGTTCCACGTGATCAGGGGGACGAGCGCGTCGACGCGCCGGTCGGCGGAGGCGGTCGCCAGCTGGATCGCTCCGCCGTACGAACCGCCGATCATCCCGACCACCGGGTCGCCGGGTCCGTCGGAGGTGACGAAGTCGGCCTTGGTGCCGTCGTCGGCGGCGCGGGTCCCCGCGAGGAAGTCGACGAGGCCGGAGGCCGCCCTGCCGTCGATCGCGGGGTCGTCGAGCGTGATGAGGCAGCCGGACCCGCCGAACCCCAGGCCCGAGTAGACGAGGCCGACGTAGCCGCGTTCGGCGAAGGCCTTGCCGATGACGTCGGTCGAGCCGTCGGACTTGCTGCCCCCGAAGCCGTTGGTGGCGAGGACGGCCGGGGCCGGGTGCCGCGCGTCGACACCGGTGGGCCTGTAGAGATCGGCGTCCACCGTGCAGGACCGGTCACCGGCCCGCACGGTGAACTCCAGCGCGGTGACGCTGTATCCGCCGGTCGCTGCGGCCGGCGGCGCACCGGTCAGGGCGAGTGGGGCGATGAGTGCCGCCCCGGCGAGCACGGTGAGTGGACGGCGGAATCTGGATACGGCTCGCGACACATGGACCTCCACACCGAGGACACCTTACCGACCGGTAAGTACCGGGCCCGGCCCATGCTGTGACACAGCTCATACCTCTGTCAACGTACGGGGGCCGAGTCTCCCGGGAAGATCCGGCGCGGTCCTGCGGCCGCCGTCGCGTCAGATCAGCGCCGGCACCTGGGAGGTGAGGGTGCACCGGCTGCCGTCGGCGGGCGCGTCCAGCACCGCGGGCACCCCGAGCGGGACGGTGAGCGCCGTGGGGCCGTGGCCGAAGCCCAACTCCTCGACCACCGGGATCCCGAGACCGCCGAGCCGGTCGACGAGTACGGCCCGTATCCCCTCGTAGGGTCCGCAGGCCTCCCACGAGCCGCAGACCACACCGGACAGCCCGTCCAGGGCGCCGATGCGCAGCAGCCGGGTGAGGATGCCGTCGAGCCGGTACGGCTCCTCCCCGGTGTCCTCGATCACCAGCAGCCCGCCCCGGGCCGAGGCCCGGGCGCCCGGGGTTCCGGCGTCGGCGGCGAGCAGGCTCACACAGCCGCCGAAGGTGATCCCCCACGCCGTACCGGGGACCAGCGCCGCCGCCGTGTCCAGGCCCAGGGTGAGCACCGATTCGGGTGCGAACAGGGTGGACCGCAGGCTGTCCTGCGTGGCCTCGTCCTTCAGGAAGGCCTCGGTGGCGACCATAGGGCCGTGCAGCGTGGCGAATCCGGCCCGAAGGGCGAACGCCTCGTGCAGCACGGTGATGTCGCTGTACCCGACGAACGCCTTGGGCCCGGCCGCCCGTATCGCGGACCAGTCCAGGAGATCGACCATGCGGTGCGCGCCGTACCCTCCCCTGGCGCACAGCACGGCGTCCACGCCCGGATCGCACCAGGCCTCCTGGAGGTCCCGGGCGCGGTCCTCGTCCGTACCGGCGAGGTGGCCGAGCCGCGGGTGCGTGTCGAGCGCGTGAGGGGTCGCGAAGGGATCCAGGCCCCATCCCCGCAGGAGGTCGAGGCCGCGTTCGAGCCGCTCGGCCGGCACGGGGCCGCTGGGGGCGACGACCGCGACCCGGGCGCCGGGCCGCAGCCGGGCCGGGCGTGCGAGCGGTTCCAGGGTCACTTCTTCAACTCCAGCCGGGGCACGTCGAGGCGCTCGATGCCGAACGTCTGTGCATACAGGGAGAGTTCGGCCTCCAGGGCGCGCTTCACCGTCTCGGCCCTGCGGAACCCGTGCCCCTCACCCTCGAAGCTGATGTAGGCGTGGGGGATGCCGCGCCCCTCGATCGCGGTGAGGAAGCGCTCGCACTGGACGGGTGGGCAGATCGGGTCGTCGAGTCCCTGGAGCAGCAGGAACGGCGCGGTCAGCCTGTCGGTGTGGTTGACGGGTGAGCGCTCCCGGTAGCGCTCGGGCACCTCGGCGTAGGGGCCGACGAGCGATTCCAGGTACTGCGATTCGAAGTCGTGCGTCTCACCGGTCGCCCAGCCCTCCAGGTCGAGGATCGGGTAGCTGATCGCCCCGCAGGCGTACACGTCGGTCCGGGTGAGGGAGGCGGCGGTGGTCCAGCCCCCGGCGCTTCCGCCCCGGATCGCCAGCCGGCCCCGGTCGGCCGAACCCTCCTCGGCCAGGCCCAGCGCGACGGCCGCGCAGTCCTCCACGTCGACGACGCCCCACTCCTCGCGGAGCCGTTCGCGGTAGGCGCGGCCGTAGCCGGTCGAGCCGCCGTAGTCGACCTCGGCGACGCCGATGCCCCGGGAGGTGAAGTAGGCGATCTCCAGGTCGAGTACGAGCGGGGTGCGGCCGGTGGGACCGCCGTGCGCCCAGATGACGTAGGGCGGCAGTTCGCCCTCGGGGCCCGTGCGGTCGGGGTGGCGCGGGGGGTACACGTGGGCGTGGATCTCCCGGCCGCCCGGTCCGGTGAAGGTGCGGATCACCGGTTCGGGGTGGTAGGCGGGGTCGACGGCGTCCTCGTGGGGCGCGCCGATGGTCCGGGTGTGCCCGGTGGCCGTGTCCAGCTCCACCACCTCGTACGAGGTGTGGGGGCTCGCGGCGATTCCGATGACCCTGGTGTCCTGCACGGCGAGCGTCTCGGCCCACGCGGTCCAGGGGCCGACGGCGTCGACCAGTTCACCGGTCTCGGGGTCGAGCACACCGAGCGCCGTGGTGCCCCGGCCGTGGATGACCGCGATGAGCCCGTTGTCCAGGAGCTGGAACCAGCGCAGGCCGATCCTCCACAACGGCCCGCCGAACTCCTCGTTCCTGACCGCGCAGAGCCGGCTGGTGGGGACGACCGCGTCGGCGACGGCGTCCGGCCTGATCCGCTGGAGCTCCCACCAGCCTCCGACGTCCGAGACGAAGAGCAGCGAGCCGTCGCGGTCCCACTCCACCTGGACGACGGACTCGTCGACGTCGCCGACCAGAGGGCGGACCCCGGTGAAGGTGCCGTCGGCGGTGACGTCTGCCATCTTCACGACGGTGCCGTCCCACGGCATCTGCGGGTGGTCCCACGCGATCCAGGCGACGCGGCCGCCGTCGTGCGACAGCCGGGGGCCGGTGACGAACCGGTTCCGGTCGTCGGTGAGTTCACGTACGGCTCCGCGATCGGCGGCGGCCGAACCGTCCAGTGGCACGGCGGCGATCACCCGGCGCACATCGGTGGGCGACTCCCCCGTGAACTCCTCCAGTACGCACCACACTTCACCGTGTGCGAGCTGCAACTGCGGGTCCACCCAGCGCAGTCCGCCGCCGATGTCGGACACGGGGGTGAGCGGCCACGGTTCGTCGGGCCCGTCCGGCGCGTAGGCGTACATCCGCTGGTCGGGGAAGTGGACGAAGACGACCAGCGGTCCGCCCTCCTCACGCGGGGCGCCCGCCCACGGCATTCCGCCGTACTCGATGACGCGGCTGCGCGGGTTCCACGGTGCGGGGAGCACGGACCCGGTGCCGCCGTCCGCGCGGCGGCGCACGAGGGCGCGGCGGCCGCCTTCGGCGGGGCGGGGTTCCGTCCACCACACCTCGTCGCCGACGGTGCCGACGAATTCCGGCTTGCCGTCCTGCGCGGCGGTCAGCGCCGCGTCGACCGGTGACGGCCACGTGCCGTACGCCTCTGTGGACACCATGATCGATTCCCCCCTCTTGGTTCTGACAGTGCGGTTCAGCGAGTGGTGCGGCGGGTCAGGCGGTGCGCAGGAACTGGTCCAGGACCCGGACGCCGAAGTGCAGCGCGTCGACGGGGACGCGCTCGTCGACACCGTGGAACAGCGCCTGGTAGTCGAAGCCGACGGGCAGCTTCAGCGGGGAGTAGCCGTAGCCGGTGATGCCCAGACGGGAGAACTGCTTGGCGTCCGTGCCGCCCGACATGCAGTAGGGGACGACGTGGGCGTCCGGGTCGAACATCTCGATGGCCGCGCGCATCTTCGCGTACGTCGGCGAGTCGACCGGCGCTTCGAGGGCGACCTCCCGGTGCTGGAACTCCCAGTCGACGCCGGGGCCGGTGAGGCGGTCCAGGGTCTCGCGGAACTCGTCCTCACCGCCGGGCACCATGCGGCCGTCGATCTGGGCGGTGGCACGGCCGGGGATCACGTTGACCTTGTAACCGGCTTCCAGCATCGTCGGGTTGGTGCTGTTGCGCACGGTCGGCTCGATCAGGGCGGCGGCCGGGCCGAGCTTGCCGAGGAGCTCGTCCACGTCGAATCCGGGGGCGTCGGGATCGACGCGGATGTGGTGCAGCGCGGCGATCTCCACGATCGCGGCCCGTACCGTCGGGGTGAGCCGCACGGGCCACTCGTGGGCCCCGATCCGGGCGACGGCGGCGGCGAGCCTGCTGACGGCGTTGGCCTTGTTGACCTTGGAGCCGTGACCGGCCTTGCCCTCCGCTGTCAGCTTCAGCCATCCCGTGCCGCGTTCACCCGCGGCGACGGGGTAGAGCGCCATGCCGGGTCCGGCGTGGAAGGTGAAGGCCCCGGACTCGCTGATGCCCTCCGTGCAGCCGTCGAAGAGCCCCGCGTGCCGGTCGGCGAGGAACCCGGCGCCGTCGTCGGCGCTGGCCTCCTCGTCGGCCGTGTAGGCGACGACGATGTCGCGGCGCGGGCGGACGCCCGCACGCGCCCAGGCCCTGACCACGGCGAGGACCATCGCGTCCATGTTCTTCATGTCGATGGCGCCGCGCCCCCACACGACGCCGTCGCGCACCTCGCCGGAGAAGGGGTGCACGGACCAGTCGGCCGCCATGGCGGGCACCACGTCGAGGTGGCCGTGCACGAGGAGGGCGTCGGCCGACGGGTCGGTGCCCTGGATCCGGGCGACGACGTTCGTCCGTCCAGGGGTGCGCTCCAGGAGAGCGGGCTCCAGCCCGGCGCCGGCCAGCCGCTCCGCGACGTACTCGGCGGCCGGGCGCTCCCGGCAGCTGCCGTCGCCGCGGTTGGTCGTGTCGATCCGGATCAGTTCGGAGGTGAACGTCACCGACTCGTCGAGGGCGCGCTCGTCGACCGGTCCGGTGGGGTGGTCCGCCTCAGCCATACTGCTCCTCCACGGCGGCCGACACGATCGTCGTCACCGCCTTGAACGTGCGAATACCTTCGTACATCGTCCCGCTGGTGTAGGCGACCCGCCGCTCGCCGCTCGGCGCCACGCCGGGGACCACGGTCGCGGCGGCCGCCAGATGCTCCGCGTCGAACTCCAGCTCCACCGTCCAGGACCCGCCGGTCACGGGCGCGTGGCGGACGGCGAGCGCGGCCGCTTCGGCGGCGGCGGCCCTGATGTCGGCGGCGGTGCGGGCCGGGGTGCGGCACACGGCGGCGTAGCGCGAGACGTGGTCCTTCACCGCGACCGTGCGCGCCGCGGGTGCGTAGCCGCGGGCGTCCACGCAGGTCAGGTCGTCGCCGGTGACGAGGACGACGGGGACGCCGTACTCCGCCGCGACGTGGGCGTTCAGCAGGCCCTCACTGGCACGGACCCCGTTCAGCCAGACCCCGGTGATGGAGTTGGCGAGGTAGGTGTGGGCGAGCACGCCCTCCGTGCCGGCGCCCGTGTGGTAGCCGACGAACGCGACGCCGTCGACGTCCCCGTGCTGGATGCCCTCGACCATGGAGAGGGACTTGTGCTTGCCGGTGAGCATCTGGACGCGGTCGTCGAGCCGTTCCAGGAGCAGGTTGCGCATGCTCCAGTGGGCCTCGTTGACGACCACCTCGTCGGCTCCGCCGTCGAAGAAGCCGAGCGCCGCCGCGTTCACGTCGGAGGTGAAGAGCGCACGGCAGCGTTCCCACTGCGGGGTGCCGGGCAGCACGTCGCCCGGCCAGGTCACTCCGGTGGCGCCCTCCATGTCGGCGCTGACGAGGATCTTCACGGTGCGCGGTCCTGTCGCTGGTCGGCCGTTCCCCCGCCCGTCACGGGAAGAGGATCTTCGTGCCGGATCACGGTACGCGCCGGGGCACCGCCGGGCCAGGGCCTCGGTGATCTGTCACTGGTCCAGTCCGGTGAAGCCGTCCGCCGCCCGGGTGCCGGGCGGCGGACGGCTCCGGGATCAGACGCGGCCGGTGCCCTCGACCAGCTGCTCGATCCGGGCCAGCTCGTCGTCGCCGAACTCCAGTCCGCGGACCGCCTCGACGCTGTTCTCCAGCTGGGCGACACTGCTCGCGCCGACGACGGCGGAGGTGACCCGGCCGCCGCGCAGCACCCAGGCGAGCGCCATCTGGGCGAGGGACTGCCCGCGTTCCCGCGCGAGTTCGTTGAGCGCGCCCAGCCGGGCGACCAGGTCGGGGGTGACGGCCTCGGCCGACAGGAACGGGCTGGTACCCGCCGCCCGCGAGCCCTCCGGGACACCGTTCAGATAGCGGTCGGAGAGGATGCCCTGTTCCAGCGGGGAGTACGCGATGGAGCCGGTGCCGAGCTCGTCGAGGACGTCCAGCAGTCCGTCCTCGACCCAGCGGTCCAGCATGGAGTAACGCGGCTGGTGGATGAGGAGGGGGGTACCCATCTCGTTCAGGATGCGGGCCGCCTCGCGGGTCTGCTCGGCGGAGTAGTTGGAGACACCGGCGTACAGCGCCTTGCCCTGGCGCACCGCCGTGTCGAGGGCGCCCATGGTCTCCTCGAGCGGGGTGTCCGGGTCGAAGCGGTGGGAGTAGAAGATGTCGACGTAGTCGAGGCCGAGGCGGTTCAGGCTCTGGTCCAGCGAGGAGCGCAGGTTCTTGCGGGATCCCCACTCCCCGTACGGGCCGTCCCACATGTGGTAGCCCGCCTTCGTCGAGATGACGATCTCGTCCCGGAGGCCGGCGAAGTCCGTCTTCAGGGCGCGGCCCATGGCGGTTTCGGCGGAACCGGGCGGCGGGCCGTAGTTGTTGGCCAGGTCGAAGTGGGTGATGCCGAGGTCGAAGGCCCGGCGCAGGATCGCGCCCTGGGTCTCGGGGGTCCGGTCGCCTCCGAAGTTGTGCCAGAGCCCGAGGGACAGCGCGGGCAGCAGCAGGCCGCTGCGGCCGGTGCGCCGGTAGGGCATGGCGTCGTAGCGGTCGGCGGACGGAAGGTACATACGAGCACTCCACGGGGCACGGCGTAGCGCGCCAGGTCTGGTGCGCGTCCTCAAGACTGGCGGAGAAAGATCCAGCGGTCCAACAGGAGATTGCGCTGGGATTCATCGTCTAGATTGCTCAATCATGGAATTGCGTCAGCTGGAGCACTTCGTCGCGGTCGCCGAGGAGCAGCACTTCACCAGGGCGGCCGAGCGGCTGGCGGTGTCGCAGTCGGGGCTGTCCGCGTCGGTGCGGGCCCTGGAACACGAGCTGAAGACGCCGCTCTTCAGCCGTACCACCCGGTCGGTCCGGCTCACCGAGGCCGGACAGGCCCTGCTGACGGAGGCCGAGCGCACGCTGGCGGGCGCCAGGGCCGCGCGGGACGCGGTGGACGCCGTCCGGGGTCTGCTGCGCGGCACGCTGACGCTCGGGGTGGAGCAGTGCGTGGCCGGGGTGAGCACGGCGCGGTTGCTCGCGGCCTTCCACCGGGAGCACCCTCACATGGAGATACGGCTCCGGCAGGAGGGCACGTCCAGCCTGCTGGACGGGGTGGCGGGCGGCCGGCTGGACCTCGCGTTCGCCGCGACCGTCAGCCCGCCGGAGTGGCGGGGCGATCTCGTACCGCTGGCCCGCGAGCCCATGGTCGTCCTGTGCTCCCCCGGCCACCGGTTCGCGGAGGAGGGGGCGCGAGTGGTGTGGGACGACCTGCGCGGCGAGTCGTTCATCGACTTCCACCCGGACTGGGGGCCCCGCCGCGCGGCGGACGAGGCGTTCACCGCGGCGGGGGTGCGCCGCACCGTGGCGCTCGAGGTCAGCGACGTGCACAGCCTGCTGGAACTGGTGCACGAGGGGCTCGGGATCGCCGTGGTACCGCACCATTTCTCCCGCAAGCCGGAAGCGGGCGGACTGGTCGCCGTGGATGTCGCCGGGACGCACCGGCCGGTCTACGAGAGCGTCGTCGTGCTCCCGCCGTCCCGGGCCATGAGCCCCGGGGCGAAGGCGCTGATGGCCCTGGTGCGGGCGGCCCCGCCGCGCTGAGCCGGGCCGTCGGCGTCTCAGCCGCTCAGCGCCTCGGCGAACGCGCCCGCCTCCTGGTCGATCCCGCTGCAGGTGTCCGACGCGGTCGCCGTGCCCTCGCCCGAGGCGCACTCCTGGTCGCGGAAGGCAGCCCACAGGGAGAGGGCGCCGACCCCCTGACGGGTGGCGAAGTCACGCAGCGACGTCGCGTCGTCGAGGGTGAAGGTCTCCCCCTCGACGTCGTTGACCCCGATCATCACGGTGATGTGCAGCGCCTTCCACGCCGCTTCCTGCGACAGCCTGAGGAGGTCCACGAGCTGGTCGTGGGCGGCGCGTGCCGCGCTCCCGGCGTAGTCGCCCATGTCGCCGTCGTGGGAGGTGCTGTAGTTCATCGCCATGATGTTCACCGCGGAGATCTCGACCCCCTGGTCCACCGCGTCCTCCAGGACGGCGGTCCCGGTGTCCTCCAGCCCGTCGGGCATGACCGGCAGGGTGTAGGTGACGTCGAGGTCGCGTTCGTCCTGGAGCAGGGCGAGCGCCTCGTTGCGGCGGGTGACGGAGGCGGTGTCGGTGAGCGCGTCGCCCTCGATGTCGAAGTCCGCCTTCGTGGCGCCGACGGCGTCCAGCACCTCCGCGTAGGCGTCGGCGAGTTCCCGTGCGCTGCCGCAGGTCAGTGCCGCCTCGGTGCCCGCGGCGCCACCGAAGGAGACCCGGACGTCCGCCCCGCTCGCGGTGAGCTTCTCGACGCGGGCCGCGACCGCCTCATCGGTGACCGCCGTGGTGCCGCCCCAGAGCGGGGTGCAGCCGGCGGCCTCGGAGGTCACGAAGGCCAGGTTGTACGTGTCGGGGGACCCCGCGTCGTCGGTGTCGGCGGCGGTCGTGGCGCTCACGTACGGCGTGTAGTCGGTCCGGGTGGCCGTCGGCGGTGGCGGAGCGGACCCCTTCGCCTGATCGGCGACACCGCCCGTCGAGCAGGCCGAGCAGGCGAGGCCGAGCGCGATCAGCCCGGCAAGGGCCGAGGAGACCCGTGTGCGCCTTTGCATGACGTATGTGCACCTGCTCTCGGAAAGTCGTCCGGAACGGCAGCCGGTGCTGCCGGGACCTCCTGAACCTCTCACACCACGGGCCTTCGCAAGGACACAGCGAACTCATGGAAAAGGGCCTCGGCCGGTCATCCGAATCCCTCAACTCCCCTGCGGACCAGGGTTCGAGAGGTACGGGAAAGCCGCAGCGCGTCCGCCGCACTCTCAGCGGGCCGACAGGTTCGGGCCCTTTTCACAGCGGACGGCCAGAAAAGCTCCAGAGTTCGCACAACAAGCTTCGCCACCATGCGCACATGCAATCCGACCCCGTCATCGAGAAAGACCTGGCGCCGCGCGGCCGACGCCGGGCACACGCCGGCCCGGCCCGCGCGGCCGAGCGCCGCCGCACGGCCGGGCAGCCCCAGGAGGGGCCCGTCTTCGTGGACAGTTCCGGGCGCCGGGCCAAGCTGCTGCGCCGCGTCGGCGTGCTGCTGGGCACCCTGTGCGTCGGCTACGCGGCCGTGCTGGGGCTCGCCTTCATGGGCGGCATCTCCCTGACCCCCTCCCAGTTGCTCCCGTTCGACGGCGGGCCTGCCGCGGAAGCGGGGCCGGGCGGCAGGATGCGGCCCGGCTACGGTGTGCCGCCGGGCGGCACCGCACCCCCGAGCGGCACGCCCGCACCGCCGGCGTCCGGCGGAGCGGCCCCGTCCGGCCAGGCGACGGCTTCGGCCTCGGGCTCGGCTACGGCCTCGGGCTCGGGCTCGGGCTCGGCTACGGCATCGGGCGGGGCGAACTGATGGCCGCCTCCCGCCGCCGTCACGCCACCCCCGGCAGGATCGGCCGCGTCGGGCGCCAGGCCGTTCCCCGGCCCCGCGTGATCATGGCCCTGGTGCTCCTGCTCGGGCTCGTCTGCACGATGCTGCTGGACGGATACCTCCGCGCCGAGGTCGGCGACGACCAGCGGGTGCGCTCGAACGCCTCGGCGGACACGGTGCCCGACGAGGTGCTGGAGGGCGGGCCCATCCTGAGCTTCCCCGGCGGCACCGCCCGCAGCCAGTCCGTGCCGGACAAGACCATCGTGCTGACCTTCGACGACGGCCCCGATCCCGAGTGGAGCGGGAAGGTGATGGACATCCTGGAGGAGAACGACGTGCCGGGCACCTTCTTCCTCGTCGGCTCCATGATCTCGCGCTACCCGGACGTCGTCAGCAGGATGGTCGACGAGGGCAACGAGGTGGGGGTCCACACCTTCACCCATGTCGACCTCTCGTACCAGAGCGAGGCCCGCGTCAAGCGGGAGATCGCCCAGACACAGCTCGCGCTGGCCGGCGCGACGGGCATCACGACGACACTGTTCCGCGCCCCGTACTCCTCGAGGACCGACGCGATCGACGACTACAGCTGGCCCGTCTACCAGCGCCTCGGCGCGATGGGCTACACCAGCGTGTTCATCGACACCGACAGCGAGGACTGGCAACGGCCGGGCGTCTCCAAGATCGTCAAATGGGCGACTCCGGAGGGCGGCGAGGGCGCCTCGGTCCTGTTCCACGACGCGGGCGGCGACCGCTCCGAGACGCTGGCCGCGCTGCCGAAGTACATCAAGAAGATGAAGGCGAAGGGTTACACCTTCACCACCGTCAGCGGCGCGCAGCAGCAGGACGCGGCCGCCGCCGGCGAGACCGGTGGGGACGGGGACGGCGCCGCACAGCCCGGCGGCCCCGCGCAGGCGGGATCGGCGCAGGGCAACGCCGAGCAGGCCGCCCACCGCACGGCGGACACCGCGAGCGTCTGGGAGGGCCGCGCGCTGCTCGCCGCCGTCGCCGTGGCGGAGTGGAGCGTGCCGGGACTGGCCGCCGTGCTCGCCGTCGTCGGCGTCGCGGTCCTGGGCCGCTTCGGCATGATGCTCCTGCTCGCGCGGCGTCACCACCGGCAGCGGAACAGGCGCGGATTCACCTGGGGCCCCGAGGTGACCGGGCCGGTCAGTGTGATCGTCCCCGCGTACAACGAGAAGGAGTGCATCGCCAATACCCTCAACTCCCTCGCCGCGAGCACCCATCCCATCGAGATCGTGGTCGTCGACGACGGCTCGACGGACGGCACCGCGGAGATCGCCGAAGCGCTCGGCCTGCCCAATGTGCGGGTGGTCCGGCAGGAGAACGCCGGCAAGCCCGCGGCGCTCAACAACGGCGTGCGGCACGCACGGTACGACATCGTCGTGATGATGGACGGGGACACCGTCTTCGAGCCGGACGCCGTGCACCAGCTCGTCCAGCCGTTCGCCGACCCCGGGATCGGTGCCGTCGCGGGCAACGCGAAGGTCGGCAACCGGTCCACGATGATCGGTGCCTGGCAGCACATCGAGTACGTGATGGGGTTCAACCTGGACCGCCGGATGTACGACCTGCTGCGCTGCATGCCCACCATCCCGGGCGCCATCGGGGCCTTCCGCCGCCAGGCGGTCCTCGAGGCCGGCGGGATGAGCGAGGACACCCTGGCCGAGGACACCGACATCACCATCGCGCTCCACCGTGCGGGCTGGCGCGTCGTCTACGCCGAGCACGCCCGCGCCTGGACCGAAGCACCGGCCTCCCTGGGGCAGTTGTGGCGTCAGCGCTACCGCTGGAGCTACGGCACCATGCAGGCGCTGTGGAAGCACCGCCGTTCCGTCACCGACCGGGGGCCCTCGGGGCGCTTCGGACGGGTCGGCATGCCGCTCGTCGTCCTCTTCCAGATCGTCACACCCGTGTTCGCGCCGCTCATCGACGTCTTCACCGTCTACGCGATGATCTTCGTGGACTTCCGTGCCTCGCTGCTCGCCTGGCTGGCCGTCCTGGCCGTTCAGCTGTTCTGCGCGGCGTACGCCTTCCGTCTCGACCGCGAGAAGTACCGCTGTCTGCTGATGCTGCCCCTCCAGCAGCTCGCCTACCGACAGTTGATGTACCTCGTGCTGATCCACTCCTGCGTGACGGCGGCGACCGGCGGCCGGCTGCGCTGGCAGAAGCTGAAGCGCACCGGCGAGGTGGGCACGTCCCAGGTCGGGGCGCCGTAGTGGCGGGGACGCACCGCAGGACGGCGGCCCCGCCCTCCCCCGCGACGGCGACGGCCACCGGCCGCGACCGGTCCTTCGACGTGCTGCGGGCCGTGGCGCTCGTCCGGGTGGTCACCTACCACACCTTCGCGTGGCCATGGCTGGGATACGTCTTCCCTTCCATGGGCGTGATGTTCGCGCTCGCCGGATCGCTCATGGCCCGCTCGCTCGAACGGCCGGCCCCCGTGGTGCTCCGCAGCAGACTCCGGAGGCTGCTGGTTCCGGTGTGGCTGTTCGGTCTCGTACTCGGGGTGGCGATGCTGCTGCACGGCTGGGTACCGGGGCCGGACGTCCTCCTCTGGGTCCTGCCGGTCGGCGACCCGCCGGGCAACGCGTGGGGGGAGCAGGCCTGGGCGGTGCTCTGGTATCTGCGCGCCTACCTGTGGTTCGTGCTGCTCTCCCCCGTGCTGCTGCGTCTCTTCAGGCCGGCGCCGCTACCCGTGCTCGTCCTGTCGCTGGTGCCCGTCGTGGTGCTGGAGACGGTGTCGGGTGTGCCGGACGGCCGGCTGGGCAGCGCGCTGAGCGACGCGTCGGTGTTCCTGTTCTGCTGGCTGCTGGGCTTCGCGCACCGCGACGGTGTGCTCGACCGGCTGCGTGGCCCGGGAGCGCTTGCCGTCGCGGCGCCGTTGATGGCGGCGGGGGCCTGGTGGGCCGCCGGGCACCCGGCGGAGGGCTCGTTCGACCTGGACGACATCCCGCTGGCCCAGGCGTTGTGGTCGGCGGGGTTCGTCCTGCTCCTGCTGCGTTTCCGGCCCCGCTTCGACGGCCTCGTGCGTCATCCGGTGGCCGACCGGATCGTGACGGTGTTCAACGCCCGCGCGGTGACGGTCTATCTCTGGCACGAGGTGGCGCTGATGGCCGCGGTGCCGCTCATCGATCTGATGTGGGAGGTACCGGCGCTGGAGCAGCACCTGCCGCTGGACAGCCCGTGGACGCAGTTCGGCCTCGCGTGGGTGCTGATCGCGGTGGCGGTGGTGTCCTTCGGCTGGGTCGAGGACGTCGCGGCGAGGCGGAAGCCCCGTCTGCTGCCGTGAGAGGAGGGGGTGCGCGGCCGAGTCCGCGCACCCCCTTCCGCACGACCGCGCTCAGTCCTCGTGCCCCAGCTGGAGATCGCGTTCGGTCCGTCCTCCTCCGGGGAGCTGGAGCACGGTGGCGACCGGCGGGTAGCCGGCGGCGATCACGGTGTACTCGCCGGTCGACAGGTCCACGAACCGGAACGCCCCGTCGGAGCCGGTGGTCAGGGTGTCGACCACGTTGCCCGCCGCGTCGAGCAGCGTGACCCTGGCGTCCTCGACGGCGCGTCCGCCGGGGGCTCGGACGATCCCGCGCAGCACGGCGCCGCCGGCCAGCTCGATGTCCTGTCTGGTCTCCCGGGCGGCCTGCACGCTGACCGGGAGGGCGGCGGGGCGGAAAGCCGGGGCGCTGGCGGCCAGGGTGTACTCACCGGCCACCAGTTCGCTGATGACGTAGGCGCCTTCGCGCCCGGTACGGGTGCTCGCGACGACTTCGCCCCGTACGTCGGTGAGCGTGACCGCCGCGTCGCGGACGGGCGCGCCGTCGGGTGTGAGGACGGCTCCGGCGAGCCGGCCCGCCCCGCCCAGCACCACGTCCAGCTCCACAGGCCGCTCGCCGACCGTGACGCTGACGGCCTGCGGCTGGTGCCCGCCCGCGGCTGCGATCAGCACATAGGAGCCGGCGCCGGGCGCGCTCAGCGCGTACCGCCCGTCGCCGTCGCTGGCCCCGCGTCCGACCTGCCGTCCCTGACCGTCGATGAGCGTGAGCGCGGCCCGGCCGACCTCGGTGCCGTCGGGGTGCTGGACGCATCCGCGCACCGGGGTCCCGGAGGGCGGAACGGGCTGCTGCGGGCCGGAATCGGTGCGGGCCATGGGGATCGTGGAGTGCTCCGCGGCCGGGTCGGGGGCCGTCTGCGGGGTGTGGTGGGACACCAGCGATTTCTCCTTGAGGAAGAAGGCGAGGAAGAGGCCGAGCAGAAGCACCGGCACCAGGTAGAGGAAGATCCGCGGCATCGCGTCGGCGTACGCCTGGATGTAGGCGTCGCGCAGTGCGGGCTCCATGGTGTGGACCAGCTGCGGGGTGATCGACTCCGGGTCGGGCAGATCGGCCCCGGAGGGGAGCCGCACCGCGAGCGCGTCCGCGAGCCGTCCGGCGAACAGGGTGCCGAAGATGGCGGCGCCGACGCTGCCGCCGATCTGCCGGAAGTAGTTGTGGGCGCTGGTGGCGGTGCCGAGGTCGGACTGACGTACGGAGTTCTGCACGGCCAGTACCAGGATCGACATGACGAGGCCGATCCCGATGCCCAGGACCGCCTGCCAGGCGCCGTACTCCAGCGCCGACGTATCGGTGTCGAGGAGGGAGAGCAGCCACATCCCGACGGTCGACACGGCTCCGCCCACGAGCGGGTAGACCCGGTAGCGGCCGGTGCGCGAGACCAGCTGTCCGGAGACGACGGAGGCGATGACGATGCCGCCCATCATGGGCAGCATCAGCAGCCCCGACTCGGTGGCGGACACCCCCTCGACCATCTGGAGGTAGGTCGGCAGGTAGCTGGCGGCCCCGAAGAGCGCGACCCCGACGACCGCGCCCACCAGCGAGGTGACGTTGAAGACGGAGTCGCGGAACAGCCGCAGCGGGATGACGGGTTCGGCGGCCCGGTGCTCGACGACGAGGAACAGCAGGGTCGTCACGACGGCTCCGACGGCGAGACCCAGGATGGTCCGCGAGCCCCAGGCGTACTCCGTACCGCCCCAACTGGTGAGCAGCACCAGGCAGGTGGACGCGACGGCCAGCAGCAGGGCACCCAGCACGTCGAGCCGCGGGCGGACGGCGGGTTTGGGCAGTTTCAGCACGAGCGCGATGACGGCGAGGGTGACGATGCCGAACGGCACGTTGATGTAGAAGCACCAGCGCCAGGAGGCGTGGTCGGTGAAGAACCCGCCGAGGAGCGGTCCGGCGACGGAGGCGAGACCGAAGACAGCTCCGATGAGGCCCATGTAGCGGCCGCGCTCCCTGGCCGGAACGATGTCGGCGATGATCGCCTGGACGCCGATCATGAGCCCGCCGCCGCCGATGCCCTGGACGGCCCGGAAGGCGATGAGTTCGTCCATGGTGCGCGACCAGCCGGCGAGTGCGGAGCCGATGACGAAGACGACGATCGCGAACTGGAAGACGCTCTTGCGCCCGAAGAGGTCGCCGAGCTTCCCGTAGATCGGCAGGCCGATCGTGGAGGCGAGCAGATAGGCGGTCACCGCCCAGGACATCTTGTCCAGGCCGTGCAGCTCACCGACGATCTTCGGCAGGGCGGTGGCGACGATCATCTGGTCGAGCGCCGCGAGCAGCAGGGTGAGCATCAGTCCGAGGAACACCAGCCGGACCCTGCGGGGGCTGATCTCGTCCGGCGGGGCGGGCGGTCCGGCGGCGGTCGGCGGCGCGGGCGGTCCGGCGTCCACGAAGGTGCCGGGCGGCCCGTGCTCCGTGCCTCCCGGCTCGTCCTTCACCAGAGTGATCCCACCCACCACGTGACGCTCCCCTCATCGCAGCTGCGCCGCCCATTTCTCGCATCAGGTGGCAAGGCGGGGCAAACGCGAACAGGCGCGCGCACGGCGCGCGTAGAGGGCTTATGCGCCGGTGGGAGGCACTACGGCGCGCAACCGGCCACCCGGGAAAACCACCCGTTCCGGTGAGGCCGGCCGCACGCCAACGGCAGGGGGCTCAGGCTTACTTCTCGACCTCGGCGGCGAGGTTCTGCAGCAGTTCGTCGTAGATCCGGCCGAGTCCCTTGGGCGCGAAGGTCTTCTCGAAGAAGCCTCCGATGCCGCCGGCACCGTTCCACACGGTGGAGACGACGGCCTTGGACTTGCCCTCGCCGGCCGGGGTGACGGTCCAGGTGGTGACCATCGAGGAGTTGCGGTCCTTCTCGATCAGCTGCCCCTCCGTGGGCTCGGTGACCTCGAGCAGGCAGTCGCGGACCCGCTTGCTCGTGGCCTGGAGCTTCCAGTGGACGAGGGTGCCCTCGCCGTCTCCGCCCTCGCGCACCTCGTACTCGCTGAAGTGCCCGGTCAGCACCTTGCCCCGGACCTCCTTGTAGTCGGCCAGCGCATCGAACACCGTCTCTGCGTCCGCCGCGATGATCCGCTCTGTCGTGGCCTCGACCTGCGCCATGCCTGTTCCTCCAGCACTCGGTTGTTCGGGGTGCTGCTGAGCCAACCACCTCGGGCACGGCCCCTCAAAATCGGGTCCCGCCCCCCGCCGTGCACGATCAAGGGAACACATGTTCTATTCTCAGCCGGAGTACTACCGAGGAGGGGTTCATGCGCTGGGACAATCTGGCAGAGAACACCACGAACACGGGGAACGGCGGCGCGCTCTTCGCAGCGGACGCAGTGACCACGCGCACCTTCGACACCCCGGAATTCCGAGGGATCACCTTCCACGAGATCCGGGCCCGCTCGATCGTGAACCGGGTGCCCGGGGCGTCCCGCATGCCGTTCGAATGGACCGTGAACCCGTACCGCGGCTGCACCCACGCCTGCGTGTACTGCTTCGCCCGCAGGACCCACAGCTATCTGGACCTGGACACGGGTCTCGGTTTCGACTCCCAGATCGTCGTCAAGGTCAACGCCGCAGAACTGCTGAGCCGCCACCTGGCCTCCCGGCAGTGGCACGGCCAGCACATCGCGATGGGCACGAACGTCGACTGCTACCAGCGGGCCGAGGGGCGGTACCGGCTGATGCCCGGCATCATCACGGCCCTGCGCGACCACGCGAACCCCTTCTCCATCCTCACGAAGGGCACACTGATCCTGCGCGACCTCGACCTGCTGCGGCAGGCCGCCGAGGTCACCGAGGTCGGTGTCTCCGTCTCCGTCGGCTTCACGGACCAGGAGCTGTGGCGCACGGTCGAACCGGGCACCCCCTCGCCCGAGCGCCGGCTGGACGTCGTCCGCGCCCTGGCGGACAACGGCATCGGCTGCGGGGTGCTGATGGCGCCCGTCATCCCCTTCCTCGGCGACAGCCCCGGCCAACTGCGTGACACGGTCCGTGCCGTCGCCGCCGCCGGGGCGACCTCCGTCACCCCGCTCGTGCTGCATCTGCGACCCGGCGCCCGCGAGTGGTTCATGCAGTGGCTCGGCCACCACCATCCGCATCTGGTGGAGCGGTACGAGCGGATGTACGCCGACGGGGCGTACGCGCCGACCTGGTACCAGCGCGACATCACCCGCCGGGTGCACGAGCTGGCGGCCGAGTTCGGCATCGGCCCGGCCGACCGGGGCGGCGCCCGCCGCGTCACCCGCGAGACGCCGGCGCCGGCCGTGGACGGCCCCGCACCCGGCCCCACCCAGCTGTCACTGCTCTGACCGCACGGGACCCACTCACCGAACGGGTCAACTCTCGCCGACATGTGTCCTTCCCCGGCGCGATACGGGAAGCATGCGGCCGGGGCTGTGCCACCCACAGCCGCAATCTCCGGCCCCGGGAGGCCCTATGACGAAACGTGCAGGAATTCTGGTCGCCGTCGGTGCCACGGTCGCGGGTCTGGTGACCGCCGCGCCGTCCACCGCCTCGACACCGCCCACCGCGTCCGCCGGGACGGGTACGGCGGCGCCGCGTCCCGCCGCGCCGCTCAAGTGGACCGGCTGCGGGACGAAGTCGTATCCGGCACTGCAGTGCGCGACCGTGCGGGCCCCGCTCGACCATGACAACCCGTCAGGCAGGCCGGTCACCCTCGCGCTGTCCCGCATCCCGCACACGGCGAAGACCTCGCAGGGCCCCCTGCTGGTCAACCCCGGCGGTCCGGGCGGCAGCGGGCTGTCCATGGCGGGCTTCGTGGCGTCCGCACTGCCCGCGAAACTGGCCGCCCAGTACGACGTGATCGGGTTCGACCCGCGCGGGGTCGGGAAGAGCACCCCCGCCCTCAACTGCTCGCCGAAGTACTTCGACCCCGTACGCCCTGACTCCGTGCCGGACTCCTACGAGGCGGAACGGACGGCGCGCAACCGCGCCGCGTCCTTCGCCGCCGCGTGCGGCGAGAAGCACGGCGACCTGCTGCCGTACATGGACACCGTCAGCGCCGCGAAGGACCTCGACGTCATCCGCCGGGCCCTCGGCGCGCGGCAGGTCAACTACTTCGGATACTCCTACGGCACCTACCTCGGCGCGGTCTACGCCAAGCTGTTCCCCGAGCGCGTCCGCCGCCTCGTACTGGACTCGGTCGTCGACCCGGACGGCGTCTGGTACGAGGACAACCTCGGCCAGGACCACGCCTTCGACGCCCGCCACAAGGCCTTCGCCGCATGGGTGGCGAAGAACGACGCGGCGTACGGCCTCGGCAAGGACCCCGCCCGGGTGGAGGCCGCCTGGTACGGGATGCGCGACGCGGTGAAGAAGCACCCCGCGGCCGGAAAGGTCGGGCCGGCGGAGCTCGAGGACACCTTCATGCCGGGCGGTTACTACAACGGCTACTGGCCGCGCCTCGCCGAGGCGTTCGCGGCGTACGTGAACGACAAGGACCAGGACGCGCTCGCCACGGCGTACGAGGACTTCGCCGCCGTCGACACGGCGGGCGAGAACGGGTACTCCGTCTACACGGCCGTGCAGTGCCGCGACGCCGGATGGCCGCGGACCTGGAGCACCTGGCGCAACGACACCTGGCAGACGCACCGCAAGTCGCCCTTCATGACCTGGAACAACACCTGGTACAACGCCCCGTGCGCCACCTGGCCGGTGGAGTCCCTGGAGCCCGTACAGGTCGGCAACGACGAGATCCCGCCCGCGCTGATCTTCCAGGCCACCGACGACGCGGCCACTCCCTACGAGGGCGGCGTCACGATGAGCCGGAGGCTCAAGGGCTCGGGCCTCGTCGTCGAGCAGGGCGGCGGCAACCACGGCATCACGCTGAGCGGCAACGGATGCCTGGACAAGCACCTGGTGCGCTACCTCACCGACGGCAGCCTGCCGGCCGGTGACGGCGGCGGGCCGGAAGCGGTCTGTGACGCCCAGCCGGAACCGAAGGCCGCCCCGGCCGCGAAGGCGGGCGCGAGCACGAAGGGCAGCATGCTCCACGGGCTGCTCGGCTTCCGCCGCTGACGAATTGCCTGACCCTCGCCGGGGGCGTACGCCAGGATGGTCCGCGTGATCACACGGACCGTCCCCGCGTACGCCCCCGGCGTGCGCATACGCGACATGGCTCTCGCCGACTGCGCCGCCGTGGCGGAGATCCGGGTACGCGGCTGGCAACGCGCGTACGCGGGGCTGATCCCGTCGGCATATCTGGACGCGATGGACATCGCCCAGGACGCCGAGCGCCGACGCGCGCACCTCACGGCGGAGGGCGGGCCGGTGAACCTGGTGGCCGAGGCTCCGGACGCCACGGTGACCGGGTGGGTCTGTTACGGCCCGTGCCGCGACGAGGGCGCCCGGCCCGGGAGCGCGGAGCTGTACGCGATCTATGTGCACCCCGACCGCATCGCTACCGGCATCGGTGGCGCGCTCCTGGCCGAGGTGACCGACCGGGCATCGGCGGACGGGTTCGACGAGACGACGCTCTGGGTGCTGAAGGGGAACGCGCGGGCCAGGCGCTTCTACGAGCGGGCGGGGTTCCGGCCGGACGGCGCGGAGGAGACCTTCGAGGCAGGTGGTGCCCTGGTGCAGGAGGTCCGGTACGTCCGCGCCCTCGGCACCTACGCCCCGGAAAGCGCGCCCTTCCCGGAATGACATGACCGCTGCCCCACTCACCCGATAGGTCCGCGACCATGCCCAGCCGTCTGCTCGAACTCCACGTGGAGAACTTCCGCAGTCTCCGTGACGTGACCGTCCCCCTCGGCCCCCTCACAGTCCTGGTGGGGCCGAACGGGGTCGGCAAGTCCAACCTGCTGAAGGTCTTCCCTGCTCTCGGACATCATCCGCACCGACCTCCAGCCCGCCCTGGACGCACGGGGCGGCTTCGACGAGGTCGCGTTCTGGGGTGGCCCCAAGCCGCCCACGTCCATGACGATCCGCCTCAAGGCGACGTGGACGACCCACGCGAGCGTGAACGCACCCGACGAGTACGAACTCACCGTCCGCCGCCGCAAGCTCCGCAGCAGCGAGGACGCCTACAGCCTGTCCCGCATCAAGAGCTTCCAGTTCGAGCGCACGCAAGGACGCGGCCGACGCATCACCGTCTCCGGCGAGGAAGCCAAGGTCGTCGACAAGCGGGCCGGGAAGGAGTCCGACAGCGGCAGCTTCGGCATCCAGCGGCTGAGCAGTGGTCTCTCCACTCTGCCGCGTCTGGCCAGTTCGGACGGCGGCGAAGAGGTCTCCAAGGTCGCCCAGCAGCTCTCCACGTTCCGGGTGTTCGACGTCGACGTACCGGCCGCGCGGATCCCTGCCCGCCTCCGCCGCAGCCGCTTCTTTGATCTCTCACCCGACGCGGACAACCTCGCGGAGTTCCTCTACTACGGTGCAGCACGGCAACGTCCGGGGCGCGACTTCCGCGTACGCCTGACCGTGTCGGCGCACCCGGCAAAACGGTCTGGGCCGAGCTGTGAAGGAGCCGCCGGGGGCTCGATCGGCGTCCGTGCGACCGCCGGCTCGCCCTGCCCGTATCTCCGTGCCCGGTTCCGAGGCCGACCGCTTCCTGCGCAGGGCGTTCGCACGTCCGCAGATCACGTAGATTAACTACGTTCAGGGGGAGTTGGGTCAGTCGGCCGCAGGGCAGGCAAGAGGCCAGTGATCACCGGGTTTCCGTGCCGGTTGATCACATGAGGGTTCATGCCGTTCCTGTCGGGCGTCAGCCGTACGCGGCTGTGGGCGTACAAGGGGGAGACGATGATTGACTACCGCAAGGCACCAGCCGTTCCGGTGTGGACACTCGCGACGGGTGACGTCCGGGTGCCCGCAGTGGCCGGGGACGGTCCGATGACGGCTGAGCGCCTGGGCGAACTGCGCAGTGTGCTGGCTGCCTTGGCCGACGAGCCGATCGCCACGCTTGAGGTGCATCCGCTGCCCGCCGACCTCGACCGCAGCCGAGGCATCCCGCTCGATGCCGTGAGTCCCCTGGCACAGCACCTGTCGCAACTCGTCACGCAGACAGCGCGGAACTCCTCCGCTGCGGCCACGGCCACCGCCGCCGGCGAGAACCTGTACACCATGGTGGTTCCGGCGAAGGTCGCCGCTCAGCTCGGTCAGGGCACCCTTCGCCCGATGGTGTCGAAGGCTCTGGCCGGTGGTATCCGCGGTCCAATCGTGGACCACGGGGGCCGCATCGTCGCCGGCGCGACCTTCGTGCCGGTCGGCAAGGCGGCAGCGGCGGGCGCAGCAGGTGGGGCCGGCGCGACGGCCGGTGTCGCGGCCGCCGGCAGCGCGGCGCTCACCGTGGCCGCGCCGCTCGTGCTCATGGCCGTGGCGGTGGGGGTGAGCGCGCATGCCGACCGCCAGCGCCAACAGGCCATCGAGCACATCACAGAGCTGCTGGAGCAACTGCACGAAGAGAAGCTCGATGACGAGCACAGCGAACTCGACGGCTGCCGCGATGCCATCGACAAAGCGACCGCCATCCTGCTGGACCAGGGCAAGCTCGGTGTCTCGCTGGGACTGGACTCGGCGGTGCATGCCATCAACACGGCGCTGGGCAGGGCTGATCGCCGCCTTGCCCGGTGGCGGAGCGCACTCGACAAGCTGCCCGACGGCGAGGCCGTCGAGATCGCCGCGCTGACCAAGTCGTTCCCCGGCGTCGACGACCAGGGAGGCACCTTCCGCGCCCACCTCGAACTCGCCACCCTCGCCCTCGCACTGAAGCGACGGGTCATCGTCCTGCAAGCCGTCGAGCATGCCCAGAACGACCCCGGCAACCTGTTCGAGAGCTTCACCCGCGCACTCAGGCGCGATCAACAGCGCCTCGACGAGCTCGATTCCGGCATCGCCGGTGTCCTGGTGCGTCTGTCGGCGCTGGAGCTGGCCCGCCCGAATGGTTTGCGGCCCGTCTTCACACCTGGTGAAGTCGATCGACTGATGCGCGCGACACACCGGATTCACCAGCTCGGCGATGGCATCACGGTCAACAGCCGTGCGACAGACGTGGCGATCGAGATCGCCCGCGACAAGGACGGCTCGGTGGTCGTGTTCCCCGCGCTGCCCGTGGGGACCTAGCTTGCCTTTGGCATCAGGGCCCCGGGGTCCGGGGCGTCAAGGTCGTGCCGGTGGAGGGGACAGGTCGTGCTGACCGCGTCTGTCAGCTACCCGGCACAGTGTTCGGGTTGCGGCTCGGAGCTGGAGTGCGTCGGCGTACTGGCGTTGGTTGGGCAGAGCCTTGAATGGGACATCGGCTACCACTGCTCCGGCTGCGGTGACGCTTTGTACGAGTGCGGGACAGGGGCAAGCTCCGTGCCGGACGACCTGCGCCGGCGTCTTCTGGCCGAGCACGGCGAGGCGCGGCTCGTACTACTCAGTGATCCTCACGCCAGTTCGGTGCCCGTGATGAAGGTTCTTCGCGCCGAACTTGGCGGAGATCTGGCCCGGACGAAGAGGACACTTCAGCAGATCCGGGCCGGCATGTTCGCAGGGACGATGCCCGAGACGACTCTTCTCGCCCACCGGCTGCGTGCCGCTGGTGTCGAGGCTGAGGTCGAGTGCCCGAAACAGCCTGACGAGGCCCCAGCCGGTCAGCCTGCGGCTGGACTCGAGGTCCGAACGGCCCGTCGTCCGTGATGGCTCGGGCTGGTGGCTGAGGGACGCGTAAGCGGCCTTCGTCTGAGCATGTGATCAGGCATCTCACCACGCCGCTGCGACGACGGCTGACGTCCGACGTAGGGTCGCCCGCATGTGGGCGAAGAGCGTCGAATTGTGGCAGCGCACCAGCGCGGTGGAGACCGGTGTGCAGGGTGTCCACCACTGGACGGCTGCGCTGCTCACCGGCCCGTCTCCCTCTTTCGCACTCGGCCTGCTGGATGACCACCCCGACGTCGAACAGCGGATCGGCGGCCTGGCCCGTGCCGGCGGGCTGCTGGCCCAGTGGCGCTCACCTGCCACCGCGCTCCTTCCACGCCTCGTGGCACGGCTGGACGACCCCGCAGCCGAGGTCCGTTTCAGGGCGGCCGAACTGCTGGCCTGTCTGGGTCCGGCGGCCGCGGCTCACGCGGATGAGGTCGCCGCGCTGATCGGCGACACCCGTGCCCGGACCACACGTAAACGGGAGGCCGTCGCCGAGGCGGCCCTATGGGCGCTGGCCCGGATGAACGACCCCCGCTGCGTGCCGGGCCTGATCGATGCGGCGGCTCACCCACGGTCCGGTTTCGCTTCGAATTCTGCTCACTACCCCTCCGCCGACTGGCATCACGCAGTCCTCCCCGCGCTCCATGAGGTCGTCGGCCACCTTCCCGACCACGCCGACCTGCTGCTTCCCATGATCTGCGGCCGGCTCGATTCCGCTACGGACGACCACGTACTCAGCGCGTACTGTCAGGTGCTCGCTGACTGGGGCCCCGCTGCCGATGCAGCGGTTCCGCAGCTGCTCGGCCTGCTGGAGGACGACCGGACCTGGACCGCTGCAGCGGGAGCGCTCGCGGGAATCGGAAGAGCAGGAAACGGGGCGGCGGAACTTCTCCTGGCCCGGTCGGCCGTCGGCGCGGAGCACACGGAACTCGCGGCCTGGGCCTACTGGAAGGTCGGTGGAGAACCCGGCCCCGCCCTGGAAGCACTTGGACGAACTGTCGCGGGGAAGGGCTTCCCGCGCCCTGCCCTGCAGATGCTCGCCGACCTGGGCACGCACGCCGCCCAGCACGCGGACCGGCTCCGGACCATGACCTCCGACACCGAACCCTGGACCCGTGTCGAAGCAGCACACGCCCTGTGGGCGGTAACCGGCGACACCGAAAGCACCGTGCCGGCGCTGATGACTGCCTTGCGGGGGCCGGCCGAGGGACAATGGCTGCCGGTCATGCTCCCCGCAGTGCGCTACCTGGCCCGAATCGGCCGCGCAGCCCGGCCCGCTGCCGAGCTCGTGCGTGGTGTGCCGACCCTTGATCAGCGGCTGCGCAGCAGCGGCGGGTGGCGAGGCTTCGTCCAGGACGAATCCGTGAGAACCGCCGTCCGCGAGCTGCTTGCCGCGTGCGACTGACGCGCAGGCCGTCGCGATCGGGATGAGGTGGCCGTCACCACGGAACGTGATCTTCTCGGACGGCTCTTACTAGGAGGGTGGGGGCCCGTTCCTGGCGCCTCTGGTGGATGCCGGACGGTAATGGGGAGCCAGTCGACTGCGGTCCCCTTGCACCCGCCCGCCCCCTCACCCCTCCGGCAGCCGCCTGAGCGCCTCCTCCGCCGCCGTACCGAGGCGCGGGTGCGGCAGGGCTGCCTCCAGGACGGGGCGGGCCCTGTCGTCCCCCAGGCTCCCCAGCCCCTCGACGCAGGCCAGAGCCACGCGCCAGTGCGGTTCGCCGGGGGTCAGGAGCCGGTGCAGGGTGCTGACCAGGGCGGGTACCGACTCGGGTGCGCGCAGCGCGGTCAGCAGCCGCACCGGGTGCAGGGCGTAGCCCGTCCGCAGACTGTTGGTGGCGAGCGCGGCCGCCGCTCTGGGCGTGCGGGGGTCGCCGAGGAGACGCAGGGCGTGCGCGGCCGACACGCAGCGCTCGGGATCACGGTGGTTGAGCAGAAGGACCAGTGCCTCGAATGCCCGGCGGTCGCCCCGGCAGCCGAGCCGGAACGCCGCGATCTCGCGGGCCCACAGCGGCCGTTCACGCTCGACGAGGACCAGGGCCAGCTCCTCGTCGTCCTCGGTGGCGAGCAGTCGCCGGAAGTCCTCGCACCAGCCCGCCTCGTCCCCGAGCCTGTCCGTCAGTGAGCGGAACTCCTCATCCATGACGGTGAGTTTAGCGACGCGCACTCTCGGTGTTCGCGGAACTGTGTGCCAGTGCACAGGCCGCCAGGGCTGGCGCGCTCGTTACTCGCCGGTTAAGCTCAAGTGAGCGGGACACACACCCGCAGGCTCCGGTGGCCTGGTGACGCAGCCGTCCGGAGTTGCTTGTCGGTTCGGCAGTTCGTGAGACGTGGCTCGGGACAGAGCCCGTCACCTCCTCACCCGTGGGTGCCCGTGCGCACCCGGGTCCGTGCACCACGACACACAGTCCCCGCACACCGAGCGCCGGTCGATCCAAGACCCACGTGCGCCGCCGTGCTCCTCACAGTCGTCACTCACCCTGGAGTCCCGTGATGGACACCCCTCTCTCCACCATTGCCGTCGTCGGCCTCGGCACCATGGGCACCGGCATCGCCGAGGTCCTGGCCCGTGCGGGTCGCGAGGTCATCGGAATCGACATCAGCGAGGCCGCGGCCCGGCAGGCCGTCGCCTCCCTGGAGGCCTCCACCGCGCGCGCCGTGCGCCGTGAGCGGATCACGGAGCAGGAGCGGCGCGACGTCCTCGCCCGGTTCCGCACGTTCTCCGATCTGCAGGCCGCCGCGGACGCGGAGCTGGTCATCGAGGTCGTGCCCGAGACCTACGAGATCAAGCAGCAGGTCTTCCGGGAGCTCGACGCTGTGGTCTCCCCCACCACGATCCTGGCGACGGGCACGAACGCCCTCTCCGTGACCCGGCTGGCCGCCGAGTCGCAGCACCCCGAGCGCGTCCTCGGCCTGCACTTCTTCAATCCGGCGCCTGCCATGAAGCTCGTGGAGGTGGTCTCCTCCGTGCTGACCGCGCCGCCCGCCGTGGAGAGCGTCACCCGGCTCGCCCGTGAGCTGGGCAAGGAGCCGGTCGCCGTCGGCGACCGGCCGGGTTTCGTCGCGGACGGCCTGCTGTTCGGCTACCTCAACCAGGCCGCGGCGATGTACGAGGCGAACTACGCCTCCCGTGAGGACATCGACGCCGCCATGAAGTTGGGCTGCGGGCTGCCGATGGGTCCCCTGGCGCTGCTCGACCTGATCGGGATCGACACGGCCCGCACCGTCCTGGAGGCCATGTACACGGCGTCCCACGACCGGCTGCACGCCCCGGCACCGGTGCTCGGGCAGCTCAGCGAAGCCGGCCTGACCGGCCGCAAGGCGGGCAGGGGCTTCTACACGTACGACGCGGCCGGCGGCCAGACCGTGGTGCCGGACGCCCTGACCCCGAAGGAGAGCGCGGGCGCGGTCACCGGGCGGAGCGTGTCCTCGGTGGGGGTGGCCGGCTCGGGGACGATGGCCTCCGGCATCGCGGAGGTCTTCGCGAAGGCCGGGTACGCCGTGGTGCTCGCCGCGCGCAGCCAGGAGAAGGCGGACACGGCGAAGGCGCGGATCGCCAAGTCCCTGGGTCGTTCGGTGTCGAAGGGCCGGCTGACGGAGGAGGCCCGGGACGAGACCCTCGCCCGGATCACCGCGTCGGGTTCGCTGGACTCCTTCGCCGACGTCGATCTCGCGGTCGAGGCGGTCGCCGAGGACCTGGAGGTCAAGCAGCAGCTCTTCACGACCCTGGACAAGGTCTGCAAGCCGGGTGCGGTGCTCGCGACCACCACCTCGTCGCTGCCGGTCGTGGCGGTCGCCCGGGTGACCTCACGCCCCGAGGACGTCGTCGGGATGCACTTCTTCAACCCGGCGCCCGCGATGAAGCTGGTCGAGGTGGTCCGTACGGTGCTCACCGCCGACGACGTGCACGCCACGGTCCGCGAGGTCTGCGTGAAGGTGCGCAAGCACCCGGTCGACTGCGGCGACCGGGCCGGCTTCATCGTGAACGCGCTGCTGTTCCCCTACCTCAACAACGCGATCAAGATGGTCGAGGAGCACTACGCGTCGCTCGACGACATCGACGCGGCGATGAAGCTGGGCGGCGGCTACCCGATGGGGCCCTTCGAGCTCCTGGACGTCGTCGGTCTGGACGTCTCGCTCGCCATCGAGAAGGTTCTGCACGGCGAGTTCCGCGACCCTGGGCTCGCCCCGGCGCCGCTCCTCGAACATCTGGTGGCCGCGGGCTGCCTCGGCCGCAAGACGGGGCGCGGCTTCCGCGAATATGCCCGCCGCTGACACCGGTGCAGGGTGGGGCGGGTTGCTGGGCCCCTCGGGCGACCCGCCCCCACGGACGCACTCCCCTGCGCCGATGGGTTACGTTCACCTCATGTCCCAACCCGCCAAGTCCCCCCGTTCCTCCACCGCGACGGACGCCCCGGAAACCACCGCCGGCACCCGGGCCGCCGCCCAGCGGCTCAAGATGCGCCGCGAACTGGCGGCGGCGGCGATGGAACTGTTCGCCACGAAGGGGTACGAGGCGACGACGGTCGACGAGATCGCGGGGGCGGCCGGGGTCGCCCGGCGCACGTTCTTCCGCCACTTCCGGTCCAAGGAGGAGGCCATCTTCCCGGACCACGACGACACCCTCGTCAGGGCCGAGGCCGTCCTCAACGCCGCCCCCGCGCACGAGCACCCGCTCGACACCGTGTGCCGCGGCATCAAGGAGGTCATGAAGATGTACGCGGCGAAGCCCGCTGTCTCCGTGGCGCGCTACAAGCTGACCCGTGAGGTGCCCACGCTCCGCGAGGCCGAGATCGCCTCGGTGGCCCGCTACGAGCGGCTGTTCACGCGCTATCTGCTGGGCCACTTCGACGAGCGCGACCACCACGTGGGCAATGACGACCCGCTGCTCGCCGAGGTCGCGGCGTCCGCCGTGGTGACCGCGCACAACCACGTGCTGCGGCGCTGGCTGCGCGCGGACGGCCAGGGCGACGTCGAGTCGCAGCTCGACCACGCGTTCGCGATCGTCCGGGACACCTTCGGTACCGGGATCGGAGCGGGGCGGACCGCGGGCGGCGAGCCCGCGAAGACCCCCGCGGCCTCTGTGTCCAGGGAGGGTGAGGTGCTGGTCACCGTGGCCCGCACCGACGCCCCGCTCGACGAGATCATGCGCACGATCCAGCAGGCCCTGAAGGAGCACTGAGCGGCGCCTCGGGCAGCTCGTCCTCGAAGGCGGGCCCCTCGACGGCGGGCTCCACGGCAGCCGTCCCGTGCCAGGGCGGCGGCGCGGCCCCCTCGCTCCACGCGCCGAGCTCGTCCGGGCCGAGGCAGAGGATCCCGCACTGCTCGGCGTACTCCAGGGCGGGGCCGGTGAAGTCGCCGGTGGAGACGATCACGGCGACGTCGGCCTCGTGCACGGCGTAGCAGGTGCCTCCGAAGCGCTGGAGGTCCTGCGAGCCGACCTTGTTGTCGGCCGTGTACCTCTTGCACTGCACGACCAGCCGGCGCCCGTCCGGCGTCGTGGCGACCACGTCCGCGCCGAGGTCACCCGCACCGCCGACGACCTCGGCGTCCGGGCAGCCGTCGCGCCGGCAGAGTCCGGCCACGGCCTCCTCGAACTCGTACGGATCCATGGCCGCGTAGTCGACCGGCAGCGGGCGCGGCAGCGGTTCGGTGGCCTGTACGGCAGCGGCCTCGGCCTGCTCCTCCAGGGCGGCGTTCACGACGTCGTAGGCGGTCTCGACCACCGCCGTCGCGGCTCTCGCGGCCCGCCTGCGGCTTCGCCGCCTGCGCAGGAGCGCGACAGTCCCCGCCACCAGCAGGACCGTGAGGACGACGGCGGCGACCGGATGCCGTTCGGCGCTCCGCAGAGCGGTGCGCAGCGCGAGCCCGCCCCCGGCGAGCAGGATGCCGGCGAGGACGAAGCCGAAGGCCGTCCGCCGGACGTCGAAGTCGGGTCCGCGCCCGTTCCGCATTCCCCCGCGCGCCCGTATGCCCATCGCGTATCACCCCAGCCCGTAACGTTCCGTCAAGATCACTTCCGTGTGCCCCCAGGACGCCGGTTGACGCAGTGTCATCGGAAAACCCGGTGGTCAGCAGGGGTCCCACGTGCTCGGATGCGCGCATGAACCCTGACGAGACGCTGGCCCTGTTCGACCACGAGATGCGCGAACACGCCCGGCCCGACAGCCCCGGGACACACGTCGAACGGGTGGGTGGCGTCGTGCGCCAGACCGGTGGCGCCGACGACTGGAACGGGGTCGTGTGGACGGCCCCCGACCTCTCCCCCGGCCGCGCGGAGTCGGAGATCGCCGCGCAGGTGGAGCACTACACCGCCCGGGGCCTCGGTGAGTTCGAGTGGAAGCTGTACGGGCACGACCGCCCGGCGGGACTGGGCGGGCTACTCACCGCCGCCGGCTTCGAGGCGGAGCCGTCGGAGACCCTGCTGGTGGCGCCGGTGGAGGGCCGGTCCGCATCGGTGGAACTCCCCGAGGGCGTCCGGCTGCGGGACGTGACCGACGCGGCCGGGGTGGAACTGATGGTCCGGGCCCATGAGCTGGCCTTCGGCACCGACGGCTCACGGCTGCGCCACCGGACGCTGGCCCGTCTCGACGCAGACCCGGACACGTTCGCCGCGGTGGTCGCCATGGCCGGCGACGAACCGGTGAGCTCGGCCCGGATGGAGATGTACCCCGGTACAGCCTTCGCCGGGCTGTGGGGAGGCGGGACCGCGGCGCCCTGGCGCGGCAGGGGGATCTACCGGGCACTGGTCGCCCACCGTGCGCGCGTCGCCGCCAGGCACGGCTGCCGCTTCCTCCAGGTCGACGCGACGGACCTGTCCGCCCCGATCCTGCGACGGCTCGGCTTCACCGCCCTGAGCACGACGACGCCGTACGTGTACCGCACCGCGCCGTAGCACCCGGAAAAGGGGGCGCAACATGACATACCGCCCATGATGTTGCTCATGCGTGCCTACGAGATGACAACTGAGAGAAATTGTTGGCACTGGGTGCCTTGCCACCTGTCACGCAGTGCCATACGTTGAAGGAGTCCGGGCGGCCGGCGTGCAGAGACCTCTCGTACGCCGGCTGTCCCCGCAGACCACGTGTCGGCGCGCCCGGGCGCCTGCGTCACAGGCAAACCTTTTCTGCTCCACCGAGCAGGCACACCGCACCACCCGCCGAACCGACGGCACACCTCCACACCGCACCGTTCCCCTGACCACAGGGGTCCTCCGAGCGTTTCCCCCGACGCCGGAGACCCGATCTGCCGGAGGCATCACCGTGAAGGAAATCCTGGACGCGATCCAATCGCAGGACAGCACGGCCGCGGACTTCGCGGCCCTGTCCATCCCCGAGTCGTACCGCGCGGTGACCGTGCACAAGGACGAGGCCGAGATGTTCGCCGGCCTCGCCACCCGCGACAAGGACCCCCGCAAGTCGCTGCACCTGGACGAGGTGCCCGTGCCCGAACTCGGGCCCGGCGAGGCGCTCGTCGCCGTCATGGCCAGCTCGGTGAACTACAACTCCGTCTGGACCTCGATCTTCGAACCGGTGTCGACCTTCGGCTTCCTGGAGCGCTACGGCAAGCTCAGCGAGCTCACCAGGCGCCACGACCTGCCGTACCACGTCATCGGGTCGGACCTTGCGGGTGTCGTCCTGCGCACCGGCGCCGGAGTGAACGCGTGGAACCCGGGCGACGAGGTCGTCGCGCACTGCCTCTCGGTCGAGCTGGAGTCCTCGGACGGCCACAACGACACGATGCTCGACCCCGAGCAGCGCATCTGGGGCTTCGAGACCAACTTCGGCGGCCTGGCGGAGATCGCACTCGTCAAGTCCAACCAGCTGATGCCGAAGCCCAAGCACCTCAGCTGGGAGGAGGCCGCCTCCCCGGGCCTGGTCAACTCGACCGCCTACCGCCAGCTCGTCTCGCGCAACGGCGCAGGCATGAAGCAGGGCGACAACGTGCTGATCTGGGGCGCGAGCGGCGGACTCGGCTCCTACGCCACCCAGTTCGCGCTGGCCGGCGGCGCCAACCCGATCTGTGTCGTCTCCAGCGACCAGAAGGCGGAGATCTGCCGGAAGATGGGCGCGACGGCGATCATCGACCGCAACGCCGAGGGCTTCAGGTTCTGGAAGGACGAGCACAACCAGGACCCGCGTGAGTGGAAGCGCTTCGGCAAGCGCATCCGCGAGCTGACCGGCGGCGAGGACGTGGACATCGTCTTCGAGCACCCGGGCCGTGAGACGTTCGGCGCGAGCGTGTACGTCACCCGCAAGGGCGGCACGATCGTCACCTGCGCCTCGACCTCGGGCTACAACCACGAGTACGACAACCGCTACCTGTGGATGTCGCTCAAGCGGATCATCGGCTCCCACTTCGCCAACTACCGCGAGGCGTGGGAGGCCAACCGCCTGATCGCCAAGGGCAAGATCCACCCGACGCTCTCCAGGGTCTACTCCCTGGAGGACACCGGCCAGGCCGCGCACGACGTGCACCGCAACCTGCACCAGGGCAAGGTCGGCATCCTCGCGCTGGCGCCCCGCGAGGGACTGGGCGTGCGCGACACCGAGCTCCGCGAGCAGCACATCGACGCCATCAACCGCTTCCGCAACGTCTGAGGTCAACGATGACCGAACGTCAGAAGGACCGTCCGTGGCTCATGCGGACGTACGCCGGTCACTCGACCGCCGAGGCGTCCAACGAGCTCTACCGGCGCAACCTCGCCAAGGGCCAGACAGGTCTGTCGGTCGCCTTCGATCTGCCCACGCAGACCGGCTACGACCCGGACCACGTCCTCGCCCGCGGCGAGGTGGGCCGGGTCGGCGTGCCCGTCTCGCACCTCGGTGACATGCGGCGGCTGTTCCAGGACATCCCCCTGGAGCAGATGAACACCTCGATGACGATCAACGCGACCGCGATGTGGCTCCTGGCGCTGTACCAGGTGGTCGCCGAGGAGCAGGGCGCGAACCCCGACAAGCTCCAGGGCACGACGCAGAACGACATCGTGAAGGAGTACCTGTCGCGGGGGACGCACGTCTTCCCGCCGGGCCCGTCGCTGCGTCTGACGACCGACATGATCACGTACACGGTCAACCGCATCCCGAAGTGGAACCCGATCAACATCTGCAGCTACCACCTGCAGGAGGCGGGGGCCACTCCGGTCCAGGAGATCGCGTACGCCATGTCGACGGCCATCGCGGTGCTCGACGCCGTACGTGACTCCGGGCAGGTGCCCGAGGAGCGGTTCGGCGACGTCGTCGCCCGCATCTCGTTCTTCGTGAACGCGGGCGTCCGCTTCATCGAGGAGATGTGCAAGATGCGCGCGTTCGGGCGCATCTGGGACCAGGTCACACGCGAGCGGTACGGCATCGGGAACCCCAAGCAGCGCCGCTTCCGGTACGGCGTACAGGTCAACTCCCTGGGGCTCACGGAGGCGCAGCCGGAGAACAACGTCCAGCGCATCGTGCTGGAGATGCTGGCCGTCACCCTCTCCAAGGACGCCCGCGCACGCGCCGTGCAGCTGCCCGCCTGGAACGAGGCACTGGGGCTGCCACGCCCCTGGGACCAGCAGTGGTCGCTGCGCATCCAGCAGGTCCTCGCGCACGAGAGCGACCTGCTGGAGTACGAGGACATCTTCGCCGGCTCGCACGTCGTCGAGGCGAAGGTCGACGAGCTGGTCGCCGAGTCGCTGGCCGAGATCGACCGGATCCAGCAGATGGGCGGCGCGATGGCCGCCGTGGAGTCCGGCTACCTCAAGTCGGAGCTGGTGTCCTCGCACGCGGCACGACGGGCCCGGATCGAGGGCGGCGAGGAGAAGATCGTCGGCGTCAACATCTACGAGACGACCGAACCCAACCCGCTGACCGCCGATCTCGACGCCGCCATCATGACGGTGGACCCGGAGAACGAGGCCCGGGTCGTCGCCGCGCTGCACGAGTGGCGCGACAACCGCGACGAGTCCCGGGCCACCGAGTCCCTGACGGCTCTGAAGAAGGCGGCGGCGGGCACCGAGAACATGATGGAGGCGACCGTGGAGTGCGCCCGGGCGGGCGTCACCACGGGCGAGTGGGCCTGGGCACTGCGCGACGTGTTCGGTGAGTTCCGGGCGCCGACCGGCGTCTCCTCCGCTCCGGTGGCCGTCGCCGCCGAGGCGGGGACACCGCTCGCACAGGTCCGCGAGAAGGTCGCCCGCACCGCCGGGGACCTGGGTGTCGGACGGTTGCGCCTGCTGGTCGGCAAGCCGGGCCTGGACGGGCACTCCAACGGCGCAGAGCAGATCGCCGTACGGGCCAGGGACGCCGGCTTCGAGGTGGTCTACCAGGGCATCAGGCTGACACCCGAGCAGATCACCGACGCCGCCCTGGCGGAGGACGTGCACTGCGTCGGCCTGTCCATCCTGTCCGGCTCTCACGCGGAACTGGTCCCGGACGTGCTGGGCCGGCTGCGCGACGCCGGTGCGCCGGACATCCCCGTGATCGCCGGCGGCATCATCCCCCCGGCCGACGCGCAGGCCCTCATCTCCGCCGGCGTCGCCGCCGTCTTCACCCCGAAGGACTTCGGCATCACCGAGATCATCGGCCGTATCGTCGACGAGATCCGGAAAGCGAACAAGCTCGACCCTCTGGAGGTCCCCGCATGACCACGCCCACCGCCCAGGTGAACCGACTTCGTCCGCGCCGCTCCTGTCTGGCGGTGCCCGGCTCGAACCCGCGGTTCCTGGAGAAGGCCCAGGGCCTCCCGGCCGACCAGGTGTTCCTGGACCTGGAGGACGCGTGCGCGCCGCTCGCCAAGGAGGGCGCCCGGCACCACATCGTCGACGCGCTCAACAACGGTGACTGGACGGGCAAGACGCGCGTCGTGCGGGTCAACGACTGGACGACGCACTGGACGTACCGCGACGTCATCACGGTCGTCGAGGGCGCGGGCCCGAACCTCGACTGCATCATGCTGCCGAAGGTGCAGGACGCGCAGCAGGTCGTGGCGCTCGACCTGCTGCTGACCCAGATCGAGAAGACGATGGGCTTCGAGGTCGGGAAGATCGGCATCGAGGCGCAGATCGAGAACGCCAAGGGCCTGGTGAACATCGACGACATCGCAGCCGCCTCGCCCCGCCTGGAGACCCTGATCTTCGGCCCGGCCGACTTCATGGCCTCCATCAACATGAAGACCCTGGTCGTGGGCCAGCAGCCGCCCGGCTACCCGGCGGACGCGTACCACTACATCCTGATGCGCATCCTGATGGCGGCCCGCACGCACGACCTGCAGGCCATCGACGGCCCGTTCCTGCAGATCCGCGACGTGGACGCGTACCGCGAGGTCGCGGGCCGTGCGGCGGCGCTGGGCTTCGACGGCAAGTGGGTGCTGCACCCCGGTCAGGTCGACGCCGCCAACGAGGTGTTCTCGCCCGCGCAGGAGGACTACGACCACGCCGAGCTCATCCTCGACGCGTACGACTGGTGCACCTCGGAAGAGGGTGGCAAGAAGGGCTCGGCGATGCTCGGCGACGAGATGATCGACGAGGCCAGCCGCAAGATGGCCCTGGTCATCGCGGGCAAGGGCCGCGCGGCCGGGATGCAGCGCACCTCCAAGTTCGAAGCTCCGGAGGCCTGATATGCAGTTCGGACGCACCTATGAGGAGTTCGAGGTCGGTGCTGTTTACAAGCACTGGCCCGGGAAGACGGTCACGGAATACGACGACCACCTGTTCTGCCTGCTGACCATGAATCACCACCCGCTGCACATGGACAGCAACTACGCCGAGAGCACGACCGATTTCGGAAAGAACGTCGTCGTCGGCAACTACATCTACTCGCTGCTGCTCGGTATGTCGGTTCCCGACGTCTCCGGAAAGGCCATCGCCAACCTGGAGGTGGAGTCGCTGAAGCACGTCGCGCCGACCTTCCACGGTGACACGATCTACGGCGAGACGACCGTCCTCGACAAGACGCCGTCGAGGTCGAAGAGCGACCGCGGCATCGTCCATGTCGAGACGAAGGGCTACAAACAGGACGGCACGCTGGTCTGCGTGTTCCGCCGCAAGGTGATGGTCCCCACCGAGACGTACATCAAGGAACGCGGCGGCGAGCAGCCCGGCCGCCCCGAGATCGACCAGACGACGAGCAAGAACGTGGAGAAGCAGCCATGAGCCGACTCGCACAGACCGCCGGTCTGACGGACGTCCAGCAGGAAATTCTCTCCACGGTCCGGAATTTCGTCGACAAGGAGATCATTCCTGTCGCCACCCAGCTGGAGCACCGCGACGAATATCCGACGGACATCGTCGAAGGCCTCAAGGAACTCGGCCTGTTCGGGCTGATGATTCCGGAGGAGTACGGCGGTCTGGGCGAGTCACTCCTCACGTACGCGCTGTGCGTCGAGGAGATCGCCCGGGGCTGGATGAGCGTGTCGGGCATCATCAACACGCACTTCATCGTGGCGTACATGCTCAAGCAGCACGGCACGCAGGAGCAGAAGGACACGTTCCTGCCGCGGATGGCGCTGGGCGAGGTGCGGGGAGCGTTCTCGATGTCCGAGCCGGCGCTCGGCTCCGACGTCTCCGCGATCTCGTCGAAGGGCGTCAGGGAGGGCGACGAGTACGTCCTCGACGGCCAGAAGATGTGGCTGACGAACGGCGGCTCGTCCACCCTGGTCGCCGTCCTGTGCCGGAGTGACGAAGGACACCCCGAGGGCACCGCTCCGCACAAGTCGATGACGACCTTCCTCGTGGAGAAGGAGGCGGGCTTCGGGGAGGTCCGCCCCGGCCTCACGATCCCGGGGAAGATCGACAAGATGGGCTACAAGGGTGTCGACACCACCGAGCTCATCATGGACGGACTGCGCATTCCGGCCAATCGCGTACTGGGCGGCACGACCGGCCGAGGTTTTTACCAAATGATGGACGGTGTCGAGGTCGGGCGGGTGAATGTCGCCGCGCGTGGCTGTGGCGTCGCACAACGTGCGTTCGAACTGGGCGTGTCGTACGCCCAGCAGCGTCAGACCTTCGGAAAACCGATCGCCCAGCACCAGGCGATCCAGTTCAAACTGGCTGAAATGGGCACCAAGGTCGAAGCCGCTCATGCGATGATGGTCAATGCAGCGCGCAAAAAGGACTCCGGGGAGCGGAACGACCTGGAGGCAGGGATGGCGAAGTACCTCGCCTCCGAGTACTGCAAGGAAGTCGTCGAGGACGCCTTCCGCATCCACGGCGGTTACGGCTTCTCCAAGGAGTACGAGATCGAGCGCCTCTACCGCGAGGCCCCGATGCTGCTGATCGGTGAAGGTACCGCCGAGATCCAGAAAATGATCATCGGTCGCCGGCTGCTCGAGGAGTACCGGCTCCAGGGCTGAAATGTACCTTTCGAGGTGATTTGGTGGCGAAGAACATCACACCCGGTCACCCCCGTCCGGAGCCTTTCAGCTGTCCGACTCGGCTGCTGGCTTGCCCAGTTGCCGCTCGCACCCGATAGCATCGCCGGAAAGCCGCCGTCCCCCCGTTGCCAGCGCGGCATCATCCGCTACGAAGGTCAACCATGCCCGACAGCCAAATCCCTGCAACGCGCGGCGGGGTCCGCCTCGCCCGTGGAGCATCGCCGTGGCTCCTCCCGACCGTCGCCACCGCGGCACTCAGCCTCGCCCGGGCCCGCAAGTCCGGACGCTGGGCCGCCGTGGCCGTGCCCACCACCGCGCTCGCGGCGGGCATGCTGTGGTTCTTCCGCGACCCCGAGCGCGAGATCACCCAGGGTCGCGTCATCTCGCCGGCCGACGGCGTGGTGCAGAGCATCATGCCGTGGAAGGACGGGCGCACCCGCGTCGCGATCTTCATGAGCCCGCTGAATGTTCACGTCAACCGGGCTCCGCTGGCCGGTACCGTGACTTCGGTCGAGCACATCCCTGGTGGGTTCGTCCCGGCGTTCAACAAGGAGAGCGAGAACAACGAGCGCGTTGTCTGGCACTTCGACACCGAGCTCGGCGACATCGAGATGGTGCAGATCGCGGGAGCGGTCGCCCGTCGGATCGTGCCCTACATCCCGCAGGGTACGAAGGTGGAGCAGGGCGAACGCATCGGTCTGATCCGCTTCGGCTCGCGCGTGGACATCTACCTTCCCGAAGGTGTCGACGTCGCGGTCGAGGTCGGCCAGGCCACGACCGCGGGGGTGACTCGAATTGACCGTAGTTGATCCTGAGACGCAGACCGGCTGGGTACCTGAGGCCGACGAGGAGGACGACGCGGAGGACATGCCGCTCTCCATGCGGCTGTCGATAGCGGACACCCTCACCCTCGGTAACGCCACGTGCGGATTCATGGCGGTGTACTTCACCACCACGGGCATCCTCATCCCTCACCTCACCGGCAGCGACGAGTCGGGCATGGCCCGGCACTCCGCAGCCACCGCGGTGATCCTGATGCTCCTGGCGGCGGTGTTCGACCTCTTCGACGGCCTCGTGGCGCGCAAGCTGCGGTCCTCGCCGATGGGTGCGGAGCTGGACAACCTCTCCGACCTCATCAGCTTCGGTCTGGCACCGGCGTACTTCGTGCTGGTGTACGGCATGGTCGCGGACGACGCACACCAGCGGGTGTCGGCGCTCGCGGCGATCGTGGTGCTGCTGGCGGTGGTGCTCAGGCTTGCGCGGTTCTCGTGCGTGACCTTGAAGGACGGCATGTTCCAGGGCATGCCGAGCCCCTTCGGAGCGCTCACGGTCGTCTCGATCGTGCTCCTGGAGCTGCCCTTCGTGCCGACGCTCCTCGCGATCATCGGAGTGGCGTGGCTGATGGTCAGCCGGGTCGAGTACCCGAAGCCGCGGGGTGTCCTCGCGGTGGCGATGCTCAGCTGGATCGTGGCAGCGATGGGGCTCCTCGCCGCGTGGGCGTTCGACGCCCCCGGCGGTCAGCTGCTCCTGCAGACCGGCTGTGCGCTCCAGGTGGTCCTGGGGGCGGTGATCCCGCTCTTCGCCACGGCACGGCGGGTGAACACCTTCCGTGACAACCGGCGCGAGGCACGGGCGGCACAGCACCCGTAACCGCGTGTGACGCTTCGCCGAGGGCCCGGATGCTCCCCAGCATCCGGGCCCTCGCCCATGTACGGCGGACGCCGCCGGGGCGGTGCTCCCCGTCCGCGACGCGCACCTCGCGCACCCGGCCGTACCGCCGCCGGGGCGACGTGCGTCAGCGGGTGCGCGGCCGTCCGTCACGCGGGACGCTGGAAGGCGTGCAGGACCATGCCGCCTCTGTCGCCGCCACGGGTTCGGGCACGGAGCTGCTGGACAGCGCCGTGGCCCACGTGGTGCGTGAGACCGGTGCGTCCGTGGCGATGCTGTACCTGCTGTCGCCGGACGGGACCACACTCCACCTGGCCGTGCTCGCCGGGGTGCCGGGGCAGCTCGCCGCGCCGTGGACCCGGGTGCCGCTGTCCGCGCCGATTCCGGTGGCCGACTCCGTGCGTCTGCGCTGTCTGATCTGGCTCGGCAGCCAGGAGGAGCTCGCACGCCGCTATCCACGGCCTGCGCTCGTGCTGCCGTACCAGTTCGCGCTCGGCGCCGCCCCCATCCACACCGGCTCCAAGGCCCGGGGCGGGCTCGCGCTGCTCTGGCCCGGTTCGCACTCGCCGCTTCTGGCTCCCGAGGAGCGTGACGCCGTCGTCAGGGGCTGCCACGGGATCGGCATGCTCCTGCGGCAGGCCGAGAGCAGCGGCTACCCGATCCTGCCGGGCACCCAGCCACGGGTGCTGTCGCCCCCGGAGCCGGACGCCCCGGGCCCGGCCGAGGCCACGGCCATCGCGGAGTTCGTGCGGCGGCTGCCCGGCGGGAGCTGCTCGCTGTCGATCGACGGTACGGTCGTCTTCCTCGACGACGACGCCGCCGCCCTCCTGGGAGCCCGGGCCGAGGACGTGCTGGGGACCCTCCCCTGGGTCTCGCTCCCCTGGCTGGACAACCCCTCCGTCGAGGACCACTACCGGGCGGCCGTCATCAGCCGCCAGCAGACCTCCTTCACCGTTCTGCGGCCACCGGACCGATGGCTGTCCTTCCACCTGTTCCCGAACGACACGGGCATCAGCGTCCGGATCCTGCCCGCCTCGCGGCCCGGCCCCCGGGACATCCCCTCACCCGCGCTGCCCACCTACTCCGCGGTGCCCAGCCGGGCCACCGCGCTGTACCACCTGATGCACCTGGCGGCGACGCTCACCGAGGCGGTCGGCACACGGGACGTGATCGAACTGACCGCCGACCAGCTCATGCCCGCCTTCCGGATACAGACGCTCGTCGTGATGACGTCGGCGGAGGGGCGGCTGAGGGTCGAGGGCGCCAGGGGCAGCCGTCCCGCACTCATGGAGCGATTCGACGGTGCCCCGCTGACCTCCGCCACGCCCGCCGCGCACGTGCTGATGACGGGCATCCCCGACTTCTACCCCACGTTCACCGAGCTGGAGCGCGCCTATCCCTCGGCGGACCTCCGCGACGCGGTGGCCGCCTGCGCCTTCCTGCCGCTGATCGTCTCCGGGCACCCGGTCGGGTCGCTGGTCCTCGCCTATGACCGGCCCCACCCCTTCGAACCGGAGGAACGCGCCCTGCTGACCTCCATCGCGGGGCTGCTCGCCCAGGCGCTGGACCGAGCCAGGCTGTACGACACCAAGGACAGGCTCGCGCACAGCCTGCAGGCCCACCTGCTGCCCCAGACGCTGCCCGCGATCACCGGTCTGGACGTGGCGGCGCGCTACCTCCCGTCGACCCGGGGCATGGGCATCGGCGGGGACTTCTACGACCTGATCCGGCTGGACGGCACCACGGCCGCCGCCGCCATCGGCGACGTACAAGGGCACAACGAGAACGCCGCCGCGCTCATGGGGCAGGTCCGCACCGCCGTCCACGCCTCCGCGGGCGCTCCGCCCGACGAGGTCCTGGCGCGCACCAACCGGCTGCTCACCGACCTCGATCCCGGCCTCTTCACCAGCTGCCTCTACATCGATCTCGACCTCGCGCGGCACACCGTCCGCATGGCCACCGCGGGCCACCCCCCGCCGTTGCTGAGACAGCCGGACGGGCAGACCGAGGTCCTCGACCTGCCGCCCGGCCTCCTCCTGGGCATCGACCCCGCGTCCCGCTACCCGACGGCCGAGTTCCCGCTGCCTCCCGGCGGGGCGCTCGCCCTGTACACGGACGGGCTCGTGGAGGCTCCCGGGGTGGCCTTCGACGACGCCGCCGCCGACCTGGCCGCGCAGTTCGCCCTCGCGCTGGACCAGGACATGGAGACCGTCGCGGACACGCTCGTGCGGTACGCCAAGCGCGCGACGCCGGGGACCGACGACATCGCCCTGCTGCTCATCAACGCGTTGCGCGGGGACGGCTGAGGAGTGTCCGGGTGGAGAGCCCTGAGGTGCCGAGGCGGTGGGGTTCATCGGCACCCCAGGACGTTCAGGGGGCGGTGCGCCGGGCGGGGGCGGGCTCAGCCGCCGTAGAGGTCGCCCAGACTGATGCCGGTGGTGCTGCCCTGGCCACCGAGTCCGACCTCGTGGTCGAGGCTGACGAACTTCCCACCTGACTGCCACAGGGCGGGCTTGAGCAGCGCGTACTTGGCCTCGTCCCAGGTCGCCCAGTCGTGGCCCAGCAGGCCGCCCGTGTCCCCGGAGTTCGGGTTGACGCACCAGAAGGTCTGGTGGATGCCGTTCTCCACGATCAGATCGCGCAGGGCGGTCATCCACTTCTGGTTGGGGCCGTTGTCGAGGTGGCCGCCCCACTCACCGATGAACAGCGGTGCGGTGCCCTCCTTGTGCAGGTAGAGCCAGTTGGGGTCCCAGACGTCCCGCTCCAGCGTGGTGCGGCTCCACTCGCCCTGGAACCAGGGCTGCTGGTACACGAGCGGTCCGTAGTCGTGCGGGGAGTAGACCAACTGGTCCTGCTGCGGGCCGAGGTCGACCGGGTGGTCCTTCGCGCCGCGCAGGTTCCCGCCCCACCACATGCCGTGGTAGTCCGCCGCCGAGGTGGAGGACCAGTTCACCCCGTCCTTGGGGTAGACCTCGATGCCCTCGCACATGACGAGGACGTGGGGGTTGATCGCGAGGATGCGCTTGCCGGCCGTCTCACACGTGTACTTGAAGTTGTCCTGGTCCGTTGAGCCGTCCCACTTGGCCCGGGGGCTGTCCGACTGCTTGCCGTGCGGTTCGTTCTTGACGTCCATCGCCACGAGTGTGTCGTCGTCCTTGTAGCGGGCGGTCACCCACTCCCAGGCGGAGTAGAACTGCTCGGTGGTGATCGCCCCCTTCCACCACACGGGGTACACATGGCCGGAGTTGTCGGCCTCCGCGCTGTGGACGTCCAGCATGACCTTGATGCCGTACTTCTCGGCGACCCCCAGGAAGGCGTCGAACACCTGCAGGGTGGTCTTGTCCTTCAGCTCGGGGTTGGCCCAGGTGTTGACCGCGCTGGACGTCGCGGCCTGCCCGTTCTTCCACTCCAGCAGCAGCTGGGTGGAGATCGGGACGCGGAGGATGTTGATGCCGCGCTCCGCCATCTGCCGGGTGATCGTGTCCAGGTTGGCCGACCAGAGCCCGTGGAAGACGCGCTCGGTGGCGTTGAAGCCGAACCAGTTGGCCCCGGTGAGCCAGACCTCGTCGCCCTGCGCGTCGACGATCCTGTTGCCCTCGGTGTGCAGCCAGTCCGTCCCGGCCGCCGCGGTCCGTGCCGCCGGGGGCTCGGATGCCGGCCGTGCGGCCACCGGGCCGGACGCCGTCATCAGCAGCGCGGTGGCGGTCGCCGCGGCGGCCAGCGCCGTGCCCAGCCGCTTTCTCGTCCATGGCTTCATCCGTTGTCGCCTTTCGTGGGGGTGAGGCGGGCCCGACACATGGGAGCGCTCCCATTGCGTTCCCCACATGAAGCCAGCCGGACGGATCGCCTGTCAATGGACATGACAAGCTCCATTTCCTGAAACCCTGCGCACGACGCGTTCGCTCAGCATTCCCGATTCGAGTCACAAATTTGAGCGATGCAGACGAAATCTTGCGCAGCACCGTGGACTTCTTTACTGGACTGCTCCTAGCCTGTGGGGCGTCCGAAGAGCCCCTCGAGCCGCAAGGACGTCCCACACGTGACCCCACCACTCACTGGACCGCGCCTTCTCAGACGCTCCCTGTCCGCCTCCCTCTCCCTCGTACTCGCCGCGGCGGGAACCGCCGCCGCGGTCGTCCTGGCCGGCGCTCCCCCGGCGCAGGCCGCAGCGGTCCCCGCGCCCTCGCCCGTCGGGATATCCGGCCGGGGCGCCACCGTCCCGTTCAAGGAGCAGGAGGCCGAGTACGCCGCCACCAACGGCTCCCTGATCGGCCCCGACCGCCTCTACGGATCGCTGCCGTCCGAGGCGTCCGGCCGGCAGGCCGTCACGCTCGACTCGGCCGGTGAGTACGTCGAGTTCACGCTCACCGCCCCCGCGAACGCCATGACGTTCCGCTACTCGCTGCCCGACAACGCGGCCGGGACGGGCCGGGACGCCTCTCTCGACCTGCGGGTCGACGGCTCCTCACTCAAGAGCGTGCCGGTGACGTCGAAGTACGGCTGGTACTACGGGGGCTACCCGTTCAACAACAACCCGGGCGACACCGATCCGCACCACTTCTACGACGAGACCCGGACCATGTTCGGGTCCACCCTGGCCGCCGGTACGAAGATCCGGCTCCAGGTCACCTCCACCGCCGCCTCGCCGTCGTTCACCATCGACCTGGCGGACTTCGAGCATGTCGCGGCACCGGTCGGCAAGCCGTCGGGCGCGCTGGACGTGGTGACCGACTTCGGCGCCGACCCCACGGGGGCCGCCGACTCCACCGCGAAGATCCAGGCCGCGGTCGACGCCGGCCGCACGCAGGGCAAGGAGGTGTACGTCCCGCAGGGCACCTTCAAGGTCCAGGACCACATCGTCGTCGACAAGGTGACCCTGCGCGGCGCGGGCCCCTGGTACAGCGTGCTGACCGGCCGTCACCCCACCGACCGCGGCAAGGCGGTAGGCGTGTACGGGAAGTACGCGGCGCAGGGCGGCAGCAGCGACGTCACCCTCAGGGACTTCGCCATCATCGGCGACATCCGTGAGCGGGTGGACAACGACCAGGTCAACGCCATCGGCGGGGCCATGTCCGACTCGGTCGTCGACAACGTCTGGATGCAGCACACCAAGTGCGGCGCCTGGATGGACGGCCCGATGGACGACTTCACCATCAGGAACAGCCGGATCCTGGACCAGACCGCAGACGGGGTGAACTTCCACTACGGGGTCACGAACTCCACGGTGACCAACACCTTCGTCCGCAACACGGGTGACGACGGTCTGGCCATGTGGGCGGAGAACGTCCCGAACGTGAAGAACAGGTTCACGTTCAACACGGTGATCCTGCCGATCCTGGCCAACAACATCGTGACGTACGGCGGCAAGGACATCACGATCTCCGACAACGTCATGTCGGACACGATCACCAACGGTGGCGGGCTGCACATCGCCAACCGGTACCCGGGTGTCAACTCGGGGCAGGGCACTGCCGTCTCGGGTACGCACACAGCCGCCCGCAACACCCTGATCCGCACGGGGAACAACGACTTCAACTGGCGCTTCGGCGTCGGTGCGATCTGGTTCAGCGGCCTCAACGAGCCGATCAACGGTGCGACGATCAACATCACCGACAGCGAGATCCTGGACAGCTCCTACGCCGCGATCCACCTCATCGAGGGCGCGAGCAACGGGCTGCACTTCGACAACATCAAGATCGACGGGGCCGGGACGTACGCCCTCCAGATCCAGGCCCCGGGCACGGCTTCGTTCGACAAGGTCGTCGCCACGCACATCGCCCAGTCCAACCCGATCCACAACTGCGTCGGAAGCGGCTTCCAGATCACGCAGGGCGCCGGCAACTCGGGCTGGTACGCGAACCCGCCCGCCTGCACGGGTGTCTGGCCCGCCCCGGTGTGGACCAACGGCGGTGTCCCCGGGGGCGGCGGGCCCACGGACCCGCCCGATCCCACGGACCCGCCCGAGGAGACGGGCAACCTCGCTCAGGGACGCCCCGTGACGGAGACGGGCCACGCCGACGTGTACGGCGCGGGCAACGCGGTGGACGGCAACGCCGACAGCTACTGGGAGAGCCGCAACAACGCCTTCCCGCAGTCCGTCACCGTGGACCTCGGCGCCGCCGAGGCGGTCGGGCGGCTGGTGCTGAAGCTGCCTCCGGCCGCCGCCTGGGCGACGCGCACCCAGACGATCGGTGTGACGGGCAGTACCGACAACTCCGTGTACGGCTCCCTGAAGGCGGCGACGGGGTACACCTTCGATCCGTCGAGCGGCAACACCGCGACGGTGACGCTCACCGGGACTCCGGTGCGGTACCTGCGGCTGACGTTCACCGCGAACACCGGTTGGCCGGCTGGTCAGTTGTCCGAAGTGGAGGCCTACACCCACTGACCGCGCACACGGCCGAGCTTGGGTCCGGTGGTCGTTGCAACACCGGACCCAAGCTCCGCCGCGCCAGTCGCTGTGCGGGGAGAGTCAGGACCCGGACGTGAAGGACTCGGCGGCCGGAGCCACTTCGGCCGGGCGGACCACCTTGAGGCCGCCGGGGATCTTGGCGTCGGGCTTCATGACGACGGTCTCCCGGGTGGACGGCGCCGACGGGTCGGTGAAGTCGTGCGAGATCCCGAAGTCACCACCGAAGTCCTTGACCGTGAGCAGCGCCTTGTCGACGCCCTCACGGGTCAGGTCCTTCGACTCGCAGGCCTTCTTCAGCGCCTCGCCGAAGACGGATGCCGCGTTGTATCCGGCGATGACGCCGTTGTCGAGGCCGTCCTTGGGGTACTTGGCGGCGTATGCCTCGGCGAGCTTCGCCGGGCCCGCACCCGCGTCACCGATGGGCAGGGTGGAGGCACCGATGTAGTAGTCCTTCTGCAGGGCCGCCCCCGCCTGGGTCGCCAGCAGCTGAGGGGCGTACGCCGAGTTGTTGCCGACGACCGGGACAGCGAAGCCGGTGGCGGCGGCGACACCGACCAGCGAGGCCGCCTGCCGGGGACCCGCGCTGACGATCACCGCCTTCACGCCGGCCTGCTTGAGCGCGGAGACCTGGGCGGTCATGTCGTTGTCGGTCGGCTTGATCTTCTGCTCGACGACCGTGAGGCCCGCCTCCTTCGCCGCGTGCTTGGAGCCGGCCAGGGCGTTCTCGCCGTAGTCGCCCTCGAAGTAGACGTGACCGATCTTGTCGCCCTTGGCGATGCGCTTCTCGTCGAGCAGGAAGTCGACCAGGTTGATCGTCTCGACGTCGTACGTGGCGCCGATGACGCGGACGTACTTGGACCCGACCAGGTTCGCCGACCACGCCTGGGGCAGGACGATGCCCTTGTCCTGGCCGTCGATGCGCGACTCCACGGCCGAGACGAACGGGGAGCCGATGAACTGGGTGAAGCCCAGCACGTCCGGTTCGAGCTCGGTGTAGGCGCCGATCGCCTTCTGAGGGTCGTATCCGTGGTCTCGGACGGTCAGTTCGATCTGCCGTTCGCAGATGCCGCCCGCCTTGTTGGTCTCCTCGACCCAGAGCTGCTGGGCCTGGGTGACGCTCTTGCCGAGCGAGGCGTACACGCCGGTCATGTCGGTGAGGGCGCCGAGGGTGATCTTCGAGTCGGTGACGCCCTCCCCGGTCTTCACCCCGCTCTTGTCGGCGGAGCCGTCGTCGGACGACTTGGCCTTCCCGCTGCATCCCGCGAGGGCGAGGGTGAGGGTGAGAGCCGCCGCGACGGCTCCGACAACACGTGACTTCATTTCTTCTTCTCCCCTGGAGTCTTCAGACGCGCAATGCCGCCGGGCAGGAACAGGACGACCGCGACGACCGCGGCGCCGTACAGATAGCGGGACGCCTCGCCCGGTGCGATGCCGCCCGTACCAGGGGCGGACACCAGGGGGAGGGAGTCGCTGTAGTGGGTGAGCACCTGTGGGAGCAGCGACACGAACGCGGCGCCGACGACGGCTCCCGCGACGCTGCCCAGCCCGCCGATGACGATCATGGCGAGGTATTCGAGGGACAGGATCATGCCGAAGTACTCGGGCACGGTCCGCTGGAAGACCAGCGCGAGCAGGACGCCCGCGAGGCCCGCGTACATGGAGGACAGGACGAACACGCCGGCCCGGTACCTGGCCACCGGCACCCCCATCACTCCGGCGGCGATCCGGTGGTCCCGGATGGCGTTGAGCGCCCGGCCGGGCCTGCCGCGCAGCACCCCGCGGGCGAAGAGCCCGCCGGCCAGGAGGGCTGCCAGGCCCAGGTACCAGAGTTTCTCGGACGACTGGAAGGGCACCGCGGCCACGACCACCTCGGCGTCGTCGAAGGTGAACCCGAAGAGCGAGAGGGGCGGTACCGGACGGCCGTTGAAGCCGCCGGTGAGCGAGCCCGCGTTGAACAGCACGTGCTGGCCTATGAAGATCAGCGCGAGCGTGGCGATGCCGAGGTAGGCACCGCTCAGCCGCCCCGCGATGGGGCTGAAAAGCCCGCCCGCGGCGCCCGCGAGGAGCACGGCGAGGACGGCCGCGAGCCAGGTGGGCAGGCCCAGGCCGGTCATGGCGTGGCCGTTCTCCGTGCTGCTCTCCCCCGCCAGGACGCAGTAGCCGTACGCGCCCACCGCGAGGAAGAAGGCGTGGCCCATGGAGAGCTGGCCGGTGGAGCCGGTGAGCAGGTTGAGCCCGATGGCCCCGATCGCGGCGGCCATCGCGAACAGCCCGGCCTGGAGCCAGAAGCGCTCCAGGTAGAAGGGGAACAGGAGGAGCAGGACCGAGCCGGCGAGCCAGAGGTAGGGGGCGGGCCGGCGCAGCGACACCCCTGTCGCGGGGGCTGCCCCGGCCGTGGTGACCGGCGCGGTGGGGTCCTTGGTTGCCTCAGACACGGGACAGCTCCTTCGTACCGAAGAGTCCCGCCGGCCGGACGAGCAGGACGACCACCATCACCAGGTACGGCGCGAGGTCCCCGATGCCGCGTCCGAGGAAGGAGAGGTCGCTCTGGTAGCCGGTGGCGAGTGACTCGGTGACTCCGACGAGGAGTCCGCCGACGAGCGCCCCGGTCGTCGAGTCGAGACCGCCGAGGATCGCGGCGGGGAACGCCTTGAGGGCGGCGAGCGAGGTGGCCCGTTCCAGGCCCGGGGTCGGGAACACGGTCAGGAAGAGTGCGGCGACGGCGGCGAGCGCCCCGGCGACCGCCCAGGCGGAGAGGGAGACGCGGCCGAGGCGGATGCCCATCAGCGCGGCGGTCTGCGGGTTCTCGGCCGCCGCTCGCATGGAGACGCCCCACGAGGTGAAGCGGAAGGCGAGCAGGAAGGCCGTGATGAGCAGCCCCGCGACGAGGAACGCCGCGATGCGCGTCTCGGCGAGGGTGACGCCCCCGACGGTGACGACGTCGTCGCCCCACGGGTCGCCGAGCGACATGACGTCCGTCCCCATCCGCCGGACCAGTTCGGTGGTGAGGAGGATGTCGACGCCGATGGTGACGATGGCCAGGACGCTCTGGTCACTCCCCCGGTAGCGGCGCATCACGAGGAACTCGACCGCCGAACCGACGACGGCCGCGCCCGCGATCCCGACGCCGAGCGCGGGCCAGAAGCCGATGTCGTCGTGGAGTACGGCGGTGACGTATCCGCCGGCCAGGAGCAGCGAGGCGTGGGCGAAGTTGACGACCTCGGTCGCCTTGAAGATGACGACGAAGCCCAGGGCGATCAGTGCGTAGACCGAACCGATGGACAGGCCGCCGAGGAGGAGTTCGATGAAGGTGGTCATTCCTGTGCCCCCAGGTAGGCCTGCACGACGGCCGGGTCGTTCTGCACCTCGGCGGGCGTGCCACCCGCGATCCTGCGTCCGAAGTCGAGTACGGTCACCGCGTCCGCGAGCCGCATCACCACCCCCATGTCGTGCTCGACCATGACGATCGAGATGCCGAGGCTGTCGCGCACACCGGCGACGACGGCCGCGGTGCGGCGGCGTTCGTCGGCGGTCATGCCCGCGATGGGTTCGTCCAGGAGCAGGACCTCGGGCTCCATGCACAGGGCGCGGCCGAGTTCGACGAGCTTCTGCTTGCCGTACGGGAGGGCTCCGGCCGGGAAGTCGAGTTCCTTGTCCAGGCCGATGAACTCCGCGATCTCCCGCACCCGTTCGAGATGGCGCCGGGCCTCCCGGGTCGCGGAGGGCAGCCTCAGCCCGGAGGCCACGAACCCGGCGCGGGTGAGCCGGTGCCGTCCGAGCATGAGGCTCTCGGCCACGGTGGAGTGAGGCGGCAGCGCCAGGTTCTGGAAGGTGCGGGCGACGCCGAGGTCGGCGATCCGGTGCGGGGCGAGTCCGGTGAGTTCGGTGTCGCCGAGGTGCACGCTGCCCGAGGTGGCGCGGTAGACGCCGGAGAGCACGTTGAAGGTGGTGGACTTGCCCGCGCCGTTGGGTCCGATGACGGCGTGCACACTGCCCGGTTCGACGGTGAAGGACACCGCGTCGAGGGCGGTGAGTCCGGCGAAGCGTACGGTCACGTCGCGCACGGTGAGGGGGGCCGGGGAGGTCGTCACGCGGACCACCTGCTCAGCGTGCGGGTGACGCCCTCCGCCTGTGCGGCGTCCTCGGCGGCGGTCTCGTCGACGACGCCGAGATAGCGGCGGCGTACCTCGTCGGATGCGGCGAGCTCGTCGGCGGGGCCGTCGAGTGCGACCTCGCCGACGTCCAGGACGTACGCCGTGGAGGCGAGCCGCAGCGCGATGGCCGCGTTCTGCTCGACGAGCATCACGGAGGTGCCGCTCGCGTTGATCTCCTGGATCGTCTCGGCGATCCTGGCCGCCATCAGCGGGGCGAGGCCGAGGGACGGCTCGTCCAGGAGCAGCAGGCGGGGGCCGGCCATCAGCGCGCGGCCCATCGCCAGCATCTGCTGCTCGCCTCCGGACAGCAGTCCGGCCCGCTGGTGCGCGCGCTGGGCGAGCACCGGGAACAGTTCGTGTACCCGGTGGAGGGCGGCGGCCGCCGCCTTGCGGCCGCCGCGTGCCCCGAGTGCGCCCGCCCGCAGGTTGTCCGCCACCGTCATCCGGGCGAACACCTGCCGCCCTTCCGGCACCTGGATCACTCCTGCCGCCACCACCTGGGCGGGGCGGAGCCCGTCCAGGGGCCGGCCGTCGAAGCGGATGGTGCCCGTGCCCGTCCCGCGGTGGAAGCCGAGGGTCCGCGACACGGCCCGCAGCAGCGTGGTCTTGCCGGCGCCGTTGCCGCCGAGTACCGCGGTGATCGCGCCGGCCGGCACGTCGACGGAGACGTCGCGCAGTGCCCGTACCGGGCCGTAGCCCACGGACAGTTCGCGGATCTCGAGCGTTGCCATGCGTCCTCCTCCTTCCGACTGGTCGTCGTGGTGCCACAGACCAGCAGCGGGCACGGCGCGCGTCCACGGCCCCGGGCGCACTCGCTGCGGGTGACCAGTCTTCGAAGGGCCGGGTTGTGCGCGTGCACAGAGGGAGGTGGCGCGCCGCCGTCCCCGGGCCGGCCGGTGGCATCCTCACCAGCCATGAGCGGCTCGGCTGCGGGACGGAGCGACAACATGCGGCGGCGCGGTGACGAGCGGGGCGGGGCGCTGCTCGACGCCCTGCTGGAGGGCCGGTCGGAGCCGGGCCTCACGGCGCGCGCGGCAGGCGGTCTGGACCTGCCGGAGCAGGGGCGTTACGCGGTCGCGGTGCTGCGGGCGGGCGAGGGCGGACCGGCGGGCACCGCGATGGAGGCGGAAGGACTGCGGTTCTTCCGGAGGAGGCGGGCGGACCGCGAGTTCGTCGTCGTCGCCCTGGGCGACCTGGATCCGGCGGCGTTCCTCGCGCTGCTGGTGCGGTGCTGCGCGGGCCCCGGCGGAGTCGGCCCGGTGGCGGAGGGCCTGGCGGGGCTGGGGGCCGCGCGGCGGCTGGCGGAGCTGGCGCTGCAGACGTGTCCGCCGGGCACGACGGAGTTCGTACGGCTGGAGGAACGGCTGCCCACGGCGCTGGTGGTGAGCCAGCCGGAGCTGGCGGCACGGCTGGTCGCGGACGTCTTCGGCCCGTTGCTGGCGCTGGCCCCGGCGGACCGGGCGCTGCTGGTGCGGACGCTCGAGGCGTGGCTGGAGTGCGGAGGGTCGGCGGGGAGGGCGGCCGGGCGGTTGTACTGCCACCGCAACACCGTGCTCAACCGCCTGCGGCGGCTGGAGCGGCTGACCTCGAGGTCGCTGTCACGGCCGCGCGAACTGATCGAGATGATGCTGGCGCTGGACGCCTTCAGGCTGACCGCGCCGCACCCGTGAGGGGAAGGCCGGGCGGGCCTCCCCTCACGGCGGCGCGTCAGGACCGGCGGTACGTCAGGACCGCGGTACGTCAGGACCGGCGGCGCGTCAGGACCGGCGGTACGTCAGGACAGGCGGCGCGTCAGGACAGGAAGTCGCGGGCGATCGCCTCCGCCGCGCGTTCCAGCAGGGGGCCGGCCTGCGCCATGCAGACGGCGGGGTCCGGTTCCAGGTCCGTCAGGGCGTAGGCCCGGCTGATACCGGCCCGGACGAGTGCCTCCGGCGGCAGGGCGAGGCGTCCGCACACCGCGACGGTCTCCACTCCTGCGGTGCGCGCCGCGGCGGCGACGCCGGCCGGGGCCTTGCCGTGCAGTGTCTGCTCGTCGAGCGAACCCTCACCGGTCACGACGAGTGTGGCGCGGGCCAGCGCGGGGGCGAAGCCGAGGACGTCGAGCATGACCTCGATGCCGGGCCTGAAGCGTGCGCCGAGCGCGACCAGTGCGCCGTAGCCGATCCCTCCGGCGGCGCCCGCTCCGGGCAGTCCGGCGGTCTCGGGGCCGAGCACGGACGCGTAGTGGACGAGAGCCGCGTCGAGGACGGCGATGTCGTCCTCGGTGGCCCCCTTCTGCCGTCCGTAGACCTCGGGGGCACCCTTGGGGCCGGTCAGCGGGTTGTCCACGTCGCTGGCCAGGATCAGGTCGATGTCCGCGAGCCGGGGGTCGAGCCCGGTCAGGTCGGCCTCGGCCAGCTCCGCGAGCGCGGCGCCGCCCGCGCCGACGGGCTTGCCGCCGCCGTCCAGGAGGCGTGCCCCGAGCGCGGAGAGCATGCCCGCGCCGCCGTCCGTCGTGGCGCTGCCGCCGACACCGAACACGATCGTCCGGGCGCCCGCGTCGAGCGCGGCCGCCAGCAGTTCGCCCGACCCGTACGTCGTCGCCGTGAGCGGGGCGAACTCCCCCGCCGGCAGGTGCTGGAGGCCGGAGGCCTCGGCCATCTCCACCACCGCGGTGGTGTCGCGCACCGCGTACGCCGCCGTGACCGGGGTCCCCAGCGGGCCGGTCACCCGCGCTTCCCGGCGCTCGAACCCGGCTGCCACCGCCGCCGCGACCGTGCCGTCCCCGCCGTCCGCGACGGGCAGGGTCTCGACCCTCGCCCCGGGTACGACACGCCGGAGCCCGGCCGTCACCCGCTCCGCGACCTGCACTGCCGTCAGCGAGCCCTTGAACTTGTCCGCCGCCACGAGCACGTGGGGGGTCTCCATCGCTGCTCCGTCCGTCACCTTGCATCCCTTTGCTTTCGAACAGGCAGTCGCGCCGCCCCGACCATATCGGGACCACCCCTGATCTGCCCATGGCTGTCCGAAAGCACGTGCACGGCCCCTGAGGGCTGTCCCGTGATCCCCGGTGGGTCGGCGCACGGCGTCAGATGCGGCGCATCGCAAGGCGGAAGAACGCCCGCATACCGGATGTGTTCGGGCGTTCCGACAACGCGCGAGGTGCCGTAGCTGTCGTCGTGCGCCCGCCAGGGATCACGGGACAGCCCTTACGCTGCCTCTGTGACCACCTCTGATGACTACGCCACCTACATCGCAGGACTCCCCCGCGTACTGGCCGGGGCCGCCACTCTCTTCCGGGACGGGCGGGGACGGGTCCTGCTCGTCGAGCCGAACTACCGGGAGGGCTGGGTGCTTCCCGGCGGCACCATCGAGTCCGGCGACGGCGAGAGCCCCCGGCAGGCCGCGCGCCGCGAGACCGCGGAGGAGATCGGCCTCGACCTCGCGCCGGGCCGGCTGCTCGCGGTGGACTGGACACGGGGCCCCGCGCGTCCGCCGATCGTCGCCTACGTCTACGACGGCGGTGTGCTGGAACAGGAGCAGTTCGACGCGATCCGGATCCAGGAGGACGAACTGCTCTCCTGGCGGCTGGTGGACCGCGCCGACCTCGCCGGCCACCTGCACGGCCGGCTGGGGCTGCGCATCGGGGCGGCGCTGGAGGTACTGGACTCCGGTGCGGGGGCGGCCGAGCTGGAGGACGGCGCACGGGTCACGTGGTGAGGAGTCAGCCCTGGTGGTCCTGCGGCCTGGCGTCGGCCTCCCTCCGCGCGTCGTCCTGCGCGGCGGCGCGCGCCTCGGTGCGGTGTCCGCGCGCGATGTAGTCGCGTACGACCAGCTCGACGGCGTCCTGCGGATTGCCGACGCCCGCGAGCACCATGACTTCCACGACGAGTTCCGCGTCCAGACTGACATTGACCTTGGCCATGGCCCGGACCTTATGGGGTGACCGCGGAAATGTCATCGCGGCGGGACGACCCCGTCCGTAGGCTCGGGCCATGACTCTCGTCGCGATCCTCAGCGGCGCCGGTGTCTCCACGGACTCCGGCATCCCCGACTACCGCGGTCCGCAGGGCCTCTGGCGGAAGGATCCGGAGGCGGAGAAGCTCGTCACCTACGACTTCTACATGTCCGACCCGGACATCCGGCGCCGCTCGTGGCTGATGCGCCGCGACGCCGCGGCGTGGAACGCCGAGCCCAACGCCGCCCATCGTGCGGTGGCCGCGCTCGAACAGTCGGGCACTCCGGTCCGGGTGATCACGCAGAACGTCGACGGACTGCACCAGAGGGCGGGGCTCTCCGCCCGTAAGGTCGTCGAACTCCACGGCACCGCCCGCGAAGTGGTGTGTACCCGCTGCCACGCACGGTCGGCCATGGAGGAGGCGCTGGCCCGGGTCGAGGCGGGGGAGGCGGATCCGCCCTGCTCGGTCTGCGGCGGCATCCTGAAGTCGGCGACGGTGATGTTCGGCGAGCGCCTCGATCCCCAGGTTCTGGCGGAGGCGATGGCGATCACCAAGGCGAGCCAGGTGTTCATCGCGGTGGGTACGACGCTCCAGGTGCAGCCCGCGGCCTCGCTGGCGGGGATCGCGGTGGAGCACGGGGCCCGGCTCATCGTGGTGAACGCCGAGCCGACGCCGTACGACGAGCTGGCCGAGGAGACGGTGCGCGAACCCATCGGGACGGCGCTGCCCGCACTGCTGGAACGGCTGTCCGCGGGCGGTCGAGAGTCTGCGCGCCGACCGGACGTGTCGTCATCGACGTCTGCCGGTAAGGGACTTGCTCCATACGACCGCAGCACGGCTGACTGACGCCGGTCGCTTCACGAGGAGACCGGCTTCTTCCTGCGGAGAAGCGCTCGGGCGATCCGGAACAGGGCAAGGCCAAGAGCACTGACGGTGAGGACGGCGAGAACGACGATGGTCGGGTTCACCCAAACGGGCACGAGACCGACGTGCTCGTTGCACGCGTCCGCCAACGGGAAGTAGGACGTGCCATCCGCTCCCGTGCGGTCGCGCCACGCCTGGTCATATGTGGTGTGCAGGGTGAGTTCGCAGGTTTCCCGGACGTCCAGACCTCCTGCGAAGACGCCGATGCCCCACACCATGACGGTGAGGCCGCCGGCGATCAGGGCGGAACCGATCAGCGCCACAGGCCGCTTGTGCCATCGCGGACGCCGTCCCGCGCCGCGCCGCAGCATCAGCAGCCGTGCCAGGACGGCCAGGAGGGGAACTGCGAAGATGAGGTGTAACACCAGTCCTGCGCCTTCATGAAGCCAACTGTCCGACGGGTGGTCAGGTGACCCGGAAGTGCCTCGGCGCAGTAGGAACGAGGATCGTCGGGTCCCTGTTCCCGCTGCCGCCGGAGGCACTCCGGCCCGGGTCACCGGTCGTCCTTCTCCTCCAGCCCGGCGCGGATGCGGCGGGAAGGGCTGAAGGCGTACAGGTCCAGGATCTCCGGCGGGTCGGCGAGGCCGGGGCCGCCCTCCGCCGCCCACGTGGCGATGTCGGCGACGGCCTGCGGGTCGTTGACCAGTCCGAGCCAGACGGGGCGGCCGCCCGCGCGGCGGCCCTCGGCCGAGGGCTGTACGACGATGACGTTGCCGTGCTCACAGGCGTCCAGGCACTCCACGGCCCGCACGGTGGCGGCCCCGTCGAGGGACCCGCGCAGCTGCGCGAGCTGTCCGGCGTGGTCCACGCCGGGGATCTTCGGGGTGCCGCAGCAGCAGCCCCGGCAGACGCTCACCGTGGGCCGGGACGGCCCCGTCGCGGCGGCCTTGCGGGGGCGACGGCTCATGCGGGGGCACTCCCGGGGACGGCGTGGACGATCACCCCAGGACTGTACCGAGCCACTCACCCGCAGGTCCGATGGGGTATCGTTGACGGCTGCGAAGGGGAGTAGCCCCGCAAACCGGTCGTCGACACACTGGAGCCTTCGGGTTCCCGGTGGCCGGGCTCGTAGATGCTTACGGGTGGGCGAGACCTTCGGTCAGGTATGACACGTCCGCGTCCTGCGGGCGGCGCCGTCATGCCGGGCCGAGTGGTCCTCCGAAAAAGCCCGAGCGGCACTTCGCGGAAGGCCCGGGGCCCGGCTCTCACAGAAAGCCACCCGGAATGCATCTCGACCTCCTGGCGATTCTCACCGCCTTCGGCCTGATCTTCCTCGCGGAGCTCCCCGACAAGACGATGTTCGCCTCGCTGGCCATGGGCACCCGCATGCGGCCGCTCTACGTCTGGTTCGGCACCTCGTCCGCGTTCATCGTGCACGTCGCCATCGCGGTCGGAGCGGGCGGGCTGATCGGCCTGCTGCCCGACTGGACCGTCAAGCTGGTCTCGGCCGCCCTCTTCGCGTTCGGCGCGTTCATGCTGCTGCGCAGCGGTTCGGGTGACGAGGACGAGGACGAGGAGATCAAGACCGTCACCGGCTTCTGGCCGGTCTACTCGACGGCCTTCATGGCGGTGTTCATCAGCGAGTGGGGCGACCTGACCCAGATCACCACCGCGAACCTCGCCGCGAGCAACGGTGCATGGTCCACGGCCATCGGGTCGGCGATCGCCCTCATGTCGGTGTCCGCGCTGGCGCTGCTCGCGGGCCGGTTCATCGCCAAGCGGGTGCCGCTGAAGACCGTGCAGCGGATCGGCGGTCTGTGCATGCTCGGCCTGGCGATCTGGTCGGTCGTCGAGATCTTCACGAGCTGACCGTGCGGGCCGGGCCGGGGTGCCCGGCCCGGCCCGGCCGCCGGCGCTCAGAACAGGGCCGGCGCCTCACCCTCCGTCCCTCGTTCGAAGGCGAGCAGCCGTTGCTTGCGGTCCAGCCCGCCGCCGTAGCCCGTCAGGCTCCCCGAGGCTCCGACGACTCGGTGGCAGGGGACGATGATTCCGACAGGGTTCCTGCCGTTGGCGAGGCCCACGGCGCGGGAGGCGCCCGGTTTGCCGAGGTTCTCGGCGAGTTCGCCGTAGGAGCGGGTCCCGCCGTACGGAATCCGTACGAGTTCGGCCCAGACGCTCCGCTGGAACGGTGTGCCGGCCAGGCTCAGCGGGAGGTCGAACTCCGTCAGCTCCCCCGCGAAGTAGGCGTCCAGCTGACGGGCGGTCTCGGCGAAGGGCCGCGTATCGGGTACCCCGAAGGTCTCCTCGGGCGGCCGGTGCCGCTGGCCCGTCATGTAGAGACCGGACAGCACGCCGTCGGTCGCGACCAGGGTGAGTGCCCCGTAGGGGCTGTCGACGACCGTGTGCCGCCGGGTCGTCGTGGGTGTGGTGATCACGGTTCGTCCTCACGCCCTCAGGCGGGCAGATGGTTGATGGGGTGGTCGTCGACGGTCCACAGGTACTGCACGGCGTAGGCCCGCCAGGGGCGCCACCGCGCGGCACGTGCGGTGAGGGCCGCGGGGGTCGCCGGCAGGCCCAGTTGTCCGGCCGCTCTGCGCATCCCGAGGTCGGTGGGGAGGAAGGCGTCCGGGTCCCCGAGGGCCCGCATGGCGACGACCTCGACGGTCCAGGGTCCGAAGCCGGGCAGAGCGGCCAGTTCCGCGCGTGCCCTCTCCCAGTCGGTGCCCTCCTCCAGTCGCAGGGACCCGTCTGCGAGGGCGGCCACGAGCGTGGTGAGCGTGGTGCGCCGGCTGCGCGGGAGCGCGAGCGCCTCCGGGTCGAGACCGGCCAGCGCCCCGGGCGTCGGGAAGAGATGGGTCAGGCCGCCTCCGGGGTCCTCCACCGGCGTCCCGTGTGCCCTGACCAGCCGGGCCGCGTGGGTGCGGGCAGCGGCCGTGGAGACCTGCTGTCCGAGCACCGCGCGTACGGCGAACTCAGCCGGGTCGACCGTGCGTGGCACCCTGCGTCCGGGGGCGGCGTCGACCAGCGGGGCGAGCACCGGGTCCGAGCGCAGCTGTTCGTCCACGGCGACCGGGTCGGCGTCCAGGTCGAGGAGCCGGCGGCAGCGGCTGATGGCCTGGGTGAGGTCGCGGGGGTCGGTCAGGGAGAGCCGGCAGTCGATGTGGCCTGGCCTCGGGGTGAGCGCCACGATGCCGTGCCCGTGCGGGAGGGTGAGCGTGCGCCGGTAGGCGCCGTCACGCCATTCCTCCACGCCGGGGACCGCCGTCGCGGCGAGGTGTCCGAAGAGGTTGCCGGGGGTGAGCGGGGAACGGTACGGCAGCCTGAGGGCGATGCCCCCGGGGGCCCCCGGGGTGCGGCGGCCTCGTGACGCGCGGGCACGCAGTTCGCCCGGGGCGAGGGCGAAGACCTCCCGCACGGTGTCGTTGAACGTGCGGATCGACGAGAACCCGGCGGCGAAGGCGACTTCGGCCATGGGGAGTCCCGTGGTCTCGATGAGGACCCGGGCGGTCTGGGCACGCTGGGACCTGGCCAGCGCGAGCGGGCCGGCGCCCACCTCGGCGAGGAGCTGGCGCTCGACCTGCCGGGCGGAGTAGCCGAGCCGGGCGGCGAGCCCCGGTACACCCTCGCGGTCGACGACCCCGTCCTGGATCAGGCGCATGGCCCGGGCTACGGAGTCGGCGCGGGCGTTCCACTCCGGCGAGCCGGGGCTGGTGTCGGGCCGGCAGCGCTTGCAGGCGCGGAATCCCGCCTGCTGGCAGGCGGCCGCGCTGGGGTAGAAGGTCATATTCCCGGCCTTCGGCGGCACGACCGGGCAGCTGGGACGGCAGTAGATCCGGGTGGTCAGGACCGCGGTGAAGAACCAGCCGTCGAAGCGGGCGTCCTTCGAGCGGACGGCCCGCACGCAGCGCTCGGTGTCGGTGTGCATGGTCCAAGCATCGGGCACCGGGGGCGGGACGGCTGGCGGAAATCCGACATGGACCTCGCGCGGAAATCCGACTCGAGTTCGCGCCATCCCTCCCTCCCGGGTCCGGCCGCGAGGCAACGGGACCCTTCCAGATCATTCACGTCAATGAACTGTAATCACGTACCAATCTATTGACGCGCTCACGACAGGACTCTACGGTCCGAGAAAGCGCTTTCCCCTCACTTGGGCGCGGTGTCGGCCTGCTCGTTCGTTCAGAAACCCGAACGGACGCGTTGCCGCACCGTGCCCCGACAGGAAGGGCCACCCCCATGTTGAAGAAGCCCGTCATCGCTTGCATCGGCCTGCTGTCCGGATCACTCCTCGCACTGTCCGGCACCATGGCCCAGGCCACCTCCACGCCCCTCAGCGCCCCGACCGCCGACGCCCTGTACGTGGCACCGGGCGGCGACGACGACGCCGCCGGAACGCAGTCCGACCCGACGACCCTGCCCTCGGCGATCGGCCGCGTCTCCCCGGGCGGGACGATCTACCTGCGCGGCGGGACGTACGCGTACTCCGAGACGGTCACCATCCCGCCGGGCAACGACGGCACCTCGGCCGCCCGCACGACGCTCGCCGCCTACCCGGACGAGACACCGGTCCTGAACTTCGCCGCCATGAGCGAGGCCCCGGCGAACCGGGGCCTGGCGGTGAACGGCGCGTACTGGCACGTCGACGGCATCGTCGTCGAGCACGCCGGCGACAACGGGATCTTCGTCGGCGGCAGCAACAACGTCATCGAGCACGTCGTGACACGCTTCAACCACGACTCGGGCCTCCAGATCTCGCGGATCGCCTCCGACACCCCCGACGCCGAGTGGCCGGCGAACAACCTCGTCCTGAGTTCGGAATCGCACGACAACGCGGACTCCGACGGCGAGGACGCGGACGGCTTCGCCTCGAAGCTCACGTCGGGCCCCGGGAACGTCTTCCGGTACACCGTGTCCCACAACAACATCGACGACGGCTGGGACCTCTACACCAAGTCGGAGACGGGTCCCATCGGGCCGGTGACCATCGAGGACTCCCTCTCCTACGACAACGGCACCCTCTCCGACGGAACCGTGAACTCCGACGGCGACCGCAACGGCTACAAGCTCGGCGGCGACGGCATCGAGGTCGACCACATCGTCCGGCGCAACATCGCCTACGGCAACGGCCACCACGGGTTCACCTACAACAGCAACCCCGGCTCGATGGCGGTGTCCGACAACGTCAGCATCGACAACGCCGAGCGCAACTTCTCCTTCGACAAGGGCACTTCGGTGTTCCGCGGCAACGTCTCGTGCCGTGACGACGACGGTTCCAACGACAAGACCGTGGGTGACGCCGACGGTTCCAACCAGTTCTGGACCGGCTCCAACGGGTCCGCCTGCTCCGCCTACTCCGGCGCGATGGACTGGTCCTTCGCCGGGGACGGCTCCCTCGTCGTCACCTTCGGCGGCAACAGGGTGACGCCGTAGTCGCACACGTCCGTGGCCACCACACCCCCGCCGGTCCGTCCGCCCCGCCCGGGCGGACCGGCGGGGCACGGTCGCGCCCACTGCGGGACAGTGAGGTTTCGGTCACCTTCACGCAATGAAACATTCCGGAAACGCGACGGCGTCCTATGTGAAACGCACGCCCGCGACTCTCTCTGGGCCGGACCCCACGCCGCCCCGAGGAGGGACCCTCTCTTGACCCCCGTGACCCTGGCCGCGGCAGGCCTCGACACAGGCGACACCGCCTGGCTCCTGGCCGCCACCGCTCTCGTCCTGCTGATGACACCTGGCCTCGCCCTGTTCTACGGCGGCATGGTCCGCACGAAGAGCGTCCTCAACATGCTGATGATGAGCTTCGTGTCCATCGCTCTGGTCACGGTCGTCTGGCTGCTCGCCGGCTACTCGCTGGCGTTCGGCGACGACACGTTCGCGGGACTGATCGGCGGACTCGGCCATGCCGGCATGGTCGGCATCGGTCCGGACGATCTCACCGGCAGCGTGCCCACCCTGCTGTTCACCACGTTCCAGCTCACCTTCGCGATCCTCACCGCGGCACTGGTCAGCGGGGCGATCGCGGACCGCATGAAGTTCGCGGCGTGGCTGGCCTTCGTGCCGGTGTGGACCCTTCTCGTATACGTTCCCGTCGCCCACTGGGTCTGGGGACCCGGCGGGTGGATCAAGGACTCGCTCGGCGCCCTGGACTTCGCCGGCGGGCTCGTCGTGGAGATCACGTGCGGAGCGTCCGGCCTGGCCCTCGCCCTGGTGATCGGACCCCGGATCGGCTTCAAGAAGGACGCGATGCGTCCGCACAACCTGCCGATGGTGATGCTCGGCGCGGGGCTGCTGTGGTTCGGCTGGCTCGGGTTCAACGGCGGCTCGGCACTCGGCGCCAACGGTCTGGCCGCGGCGTCGGTCCTCAACACCCTCGTCGCGGGCTGCACCGGTCTGCTGGGCTGGCTCTTCGTCGAACAGCGACGCGACGGGCACCCGACCACCTTCGGCGCGGCGTCCGGCGTCGTCGCGGGACTGGTGGCGATCACTCCCGCGTGCGGGACCGTCGGCGTGCTCGGTGCCACCGTCGTCGGGCTCGTGGCAGGTGTCGTCTGTTCGTACGCGGTCGCCTGGAAGTTCCGCCTCGACTACGACGACTCCCTGGACGTCGTCGGTGTGCACTTCGTGGGAGGCGTCGTCGGCACGCTGCTCGTAGGGCTGTTCGCGACGGCCGCGATGACCGGCGGCGTGGACGGTCTCCTCTACGGCGGCGGAGCGGGCCAGTTCGCCCGGCAGGCCGTCGCGGTGCTCGCCGTGGCCGCGTACACCTTCCTGGTGACGTACGGGATCGGCAAGGGGATCGACCGGCTGATGGGTGTGCGGGCCTCGGAGGAGGAGGAACTCACGGGCCTGGACCAGACGGTGCACGCGGAGAGCGCCTACGATCACGGCGGCCTGGGTCATGCCGCCGCGCAGACCCCGGGCCATTCCGCACTTCGCCTCCAGGACAGGAGCACCGCCCCATGAAGCTCATCACCGCGGTCGTGAAGCCGCACCGCCTCGACGAGGTGAAGACCGCTCTGCAGGACCTCGGCGTGAACGGGATGACCGTCACGGAGGCCAGCGGGTACGGACGCCAGCACGGCCACACCGAGGTGTACCGGGGTGCCGAGTACAGGGTGGACCTGGTCCCCAAGATCCGCATCGAGGTGCTCGTCGAGGACGCGGACGCGGAGCCGGTCATGGACGCGGTGGTCCGCGCCGCCCGCACCGGCAAGATCGGCGACGGCAAGGTGTGGGCCCTGCCCGTGGAGACCGCCGTGCGGGTCCGCACGGGCGAGCGGGGGCCGGAAGCCATATGAGACCTCGCCGGGCGGCCGGGCCGGGCCGAGTCCCCGACCGTCCGCACCGGGGACTGCAGCCGCTGCCGGATCGCACGGCGATCGGTTCGCCGGGGCGGGCGTAGCCGGCGCCCGTCGCGTCGGACCCACCGCGTCATCGAGCGCAGAAGCGCAGGCCGTGCCGGCCGGACGCCGGAACCCCGATTCCCGGCGGACGCCGCGGTCTGAGACGCTGTCGTGGTGGCCGATTCCGTCCACCACGATTCCCACGGCGAGCGTGCCGCCGCCGAGTTCGGAGTTCGGCAGTGCTTTTCGACGTCATCCCGGGGGAATTCGCCGACCTCCTCGGCGAGGACCGGGTCGCGACCCTGCCCGCGACCGCCTTCCCGCCCTCCGCCGCGTCCACCGAGGGCGCGCGCCTCCTGCAGAGCGTCGGCGTGCCCTCCGGGTCGCTCTGGCTGCGCGAGCCCGACGAGGGCTCCGGCCGGCTGCCTCTCGTCCAGGACGTCGTCCACATCGAGGACGTCGAGGACGCCTCCGAGGCCGCGGGCGGCTGGCCGGTCATCGGCTGGCTGCTCAACGCCCACCTGGCCCTCGACCCCGTTTCCGGTGCGGTGCACGCCTTCGATCCCGACGAGGGAACCGCCCAGGAACTCCACACGGACGTCTCCTCCCTCCTCCAGGTCGCCCTCCGGTTTCACCGCCTGCTCGAGGAGTTCACCTTCGGCGACGACGAGGAAGCCGGGTTCGAGCGCCTGGAGAGCGAGGTCGAACGCATCCGTCAGGAGACGAGCGGCGTCGACCCGCTCCCCTTCCGTGACGACGGGACCCTGTGGTCGGTGATCGGCGAGGAGATCGCCATGGGACAGCTCTTCAGTGGTGGCAGCCCGGGGGCCCGCTCGCTCCACGGGTGATCGCCGCCGGCGCCGTTCGGTCACGGCGCGGCCCTCGGGCCGTCCTTCGTGCGGACCGGCCCACGGCCAGGGCCCGTGGGCAGTTCATCGGGTCCGCCGCCCGGATCGGATACCGTCCTGACCATGACGACTGCCATGACCAGGACGGTCGATGACGTGAACGTCGGGGACCTGCTGCGCGGCTGGCGCAGGCTGCGAGGTGTCACCCAGCTCGAACTCGCGCTGCAGGCCGAGAGTTCGGCGCGGCACATCAGCTTCATCGAGACCGGGAGGTCCACGCCGAGCCGCTCCATGGTGCTGCATCTCGCCGAACATCTCGACGTTCCCGTACGCGAGCGCAACTCGCTCCTCATGGCGGCGGGTTACGCCCCCTCCTACCCCGAGACGTCACTGACAGCCCCGGCGATGACAACGCTCCGAGCCGGCCTGGACCAGTTGCTGACGGCCTACGAACCGTTCCCCGCCCTGGTGATGAACGGGATGTACGACGTGGTGGCCGCGAACAAGGGTGTGGGGACGCTGCTCGAGGGGGTGGCCGGCCATCTGCTGCAACCGCCCCTGAACGCCATGCGCCTGACGCTGCATCCGCAGGGCCTGGCCCCGCGGATCCGCAACCTCGGCGAGTGGCGCGCCCATCTGCTGGAGCGGATGGACCGGCAGGCCACGCTGCGTTCCTCGGACGCGTTGCGCGGCCTGTACGAGGAGGTCGCCGCCTACCCGGCGCCGGCCCGCGGCACCCGCACCGGCACGGACGGGCGGACGGACGGGCAGTCTCCGGCCGCTCACCCGTACGCGCTGCCGCTCCGGATCGAGGCGGGCGGGCAGGTGCTGTCGTTCATCTCGACGGCCACGACGTTCAACACCCCGATGGATGTGACCGTCTCGGAGCTGGCCGTCGAGACGTTCCTGCCCGCCGATCCGGAGACGGCCGCCTTTCTCCGCGCGGCGGGCTGAGCGAGGGTCACGCCTGCGGCAGGCGGTCCAGGAAGCCCGCGACGCTGATGATGCGGCCGTCCTCGGCGAGCGTGATCACGTCGAATCCGGCCGCGGGAGAGGACCCGTCGGCGGTGGAGACGAGGTCCCAGGTGAAGCGCACCAGGTCGTGGTGCGCGTCCGGCGTACCGGTGAGCTCGAACCTGAATCCGGCGAACTGCTGCTGGGCACCGGCGATCGCCGCCGTGATCCCGTCGTGGCCCCTGGCCTCGACCAGCGGGTCGGTGTAGGTCCCGTCCTCGGTGAACGCCGAGGCCACCGCCTTGACCAGGTCCTCCGGGGTGGCGGCGTTCCAGGCGGCGAAGTAGCGCTCGACGGCGGTCTCGTGGATGGTCATGGCGTGTCCTCTCGTCGGTACGGGCGCACCCGGGCGGGGCGTCCCCGCGGGGCGGGGCTCCCGCCCACCGGCGTGCCGCCCTGCCCTGCGTACCGGCAGCGTGCCGCACGTGTGGCAGGGGGTCGATTACCGCCGAGGTAATCCTCCGGCCCGCACCGGACCTCGCCCGGTCCCCCTCCTCGCGGGACGACGGAGCGGACGGGTGGTCGGGTCAGCCGGTCGCCGTGTCCTGCCCCAGGGCGTACAGGCGGGGCAGGTTGACCACGATCGCCTCCTGGGTGCTGCGGGCGATGACGACCACGGCCTCCTCGGTGGGGTCCGGGTTCTCCTCGCGGTGCGGGACGAACGGCGGGACGAAGACGTAGTCGCCCGGCGAGGTGCGCAGGCGCACCTCCTCCGGCTCGTCCCCCGAGTCGTCGACGAAGACGAACTCGGGGTGTCCGCTCACCACGTGGATGGCCGTCTCGGACTCGCCGTGGTGATGGTCGGAGGACGCCGTCGAGGGGGCGACATGCGTCTGGCCCATCCACAGCTTCTCGGAACCGACGGTCTTCCCGCTCACCGCGCCGAACCTGCGCATCCCGCCGGTCTGCGCCGTGTCCCCGTCCAGTGCGTCCGCGCGGATGTGGTGCAGACGGCTGCGCAGGGGGGCCGCCGCGCGGCCCGGGGTCTCGTGGAGATGGGGGTGGAAGCCTTCTCCGGGGGTCGTCAACGGCTCGCTCATGGCATGGGACGCTAGGTCGGCGGTGAAAAGGATGTCAAGAGGTGTCCTTTCCCCTTCACCTGCGGCAATGTTCCCGCAATCTGGAGCGGGGCGTGGCAGCGGAGCAACCGGGAGAGCCTCGCCCGCCGCCGTCGCGCCGGGCATGATGTGGGTATGCATATCTCCGCGAAGGCGGACTACGCCACGCGGGCCCTTCTGGAGCTCGCGAGTGATCCCGGCCGTCCGCTCTCCTGTGAAGCCATCGCCTCCTCGCAGGAGATTCCGTTCAGATTCCTGAAATCCGTGGTGGGCGAACTCCGCAGGGCCGGGCTGGTGCGCAGCCGGCGCGGCTGCGAGGGGGGTTACTGGCTGGGCAGACCGGCCGAGGAGATCGCGCTGCTGGACGTCGTGCGCGCCGTCGACGGTGAACTGCTCACCCTGCGCGGTGAGTCGCTGAGCGCGCTCGACTACCCGGGCCCGGCGGTGGGGCTGCCCGGGGTGTGGAGACAGGTCGAGTCGGAGGCCGCGGCGGTCCTCGGCGCGCTCACGCTGGCGGCGCTGCTGCCCGCCGACGTACGCGAACGGCCCTCCGCGGTCGGTGCCGCGTGAGCGTCGGGCCGGGTGCGCCGCTGATGGAGGTGGTGGAGTACACCGATCCGATGTGCCCCTGGGCGTGGGGCTCGGATCCGGCCTTCCGCAGGCTGCGGACCGCGCTGGACGGCCGGGTCCGCTGGCGGCGTGCGTACGCGGTCCTCTTCGACGACGAGGACGACCCGGCACCCGATCCCGCTGCCGAGACCGCCCACTACGCGAGGTACGTCGAGGAGATCACCGCGCACACCCGAGCGCCTCGTGCCGCCCGGCTGAGCCGGGTCGCGGCGAGTTCCTGGCCGTCGTCGCTCGTTGCCGCCGCCGCCGAGCTCCAGGGACCGGACGTGGCCGACCGGGCCCTGCGCCGGCTCCGGGAGAGCGTCTTCGTGCTCGGTGAACCGGCGGACACCATGGAGACCGCGGTGTCCGCCACGCGCGGCGTCCAGGGCCTGGACCCGGTGCGGCTCAGGTCGGACGCGGGGTCGCCCGGGGTGCTGGAACGGGTGCGTGCCGACCGTGCGGAGGCGCGGCGGCCGGTCCCCGAAGTCCTGTCCGTGCGGAGCGGATCGCCGCATCCGGGCGCGGCGAAGGAGACGTTCGACGGCGGGTACCGGTACGCCTTGCCCACGCTGCTGCTGCGCACCCCGTCGGGACGTCGCGTGGTCCCCGGATGGCGGCCGTACGCGGCCTACGCGGGGGCCGTCGACGAGCTCTGCGCGGGGCTCCTGGACGGCTCCCCCGCGCTCTCCCCGTCGGAGGCGCTGGAGCGCCACCGGAGCCTGACCGGGCCGGAGCGCCACCTGCTGGCGGCGGGGGCGTGGCCCCCGGCGGGTGCGGTCCCGCTGGACACCGCGAACGGCCCTATGTGGCTGCATCCTGACGAACGGTCAGTGCATCCGTCGGACCTTCCCGGCCTTCCGTAGCGCTCTGATCTGCGGTTGAGTCCCGTCCCGCTGAATGAGACACCAATGGGTGTCCATTGACAGGCGTGGACGGCTGCCGCAAGGATATGGCCATGCTTTCGACGCACCCCGGTGTGGTGTGCCGCTACGTGGACCTGCGGCGCACCTCCAGCGCACTCTGTCGCTGACCGCCCACCACCCCCCTTCCACAGGCGCTGTCTGACGTCCGTCGGCAGCACCGGGCCCGCGCCGGTCCGCTGAATCCGCGCCTGTCCTCCGCGCAGGCTTCCCGCCCCCGGTCGCGTCTTTCGTCGTATCCCCGTGCAGGGCCGTGCCACCTCGGCGTCCTGCCGGGGCCGCTCCCGCCCAGCCGTGCGCCGTCGCCTCGATGACGCATGCGGGCACACGCGACGACAGTTCCGTGCGAGTGCCGCGCCGCCCTTCCCGCGCTCCCCCGCTTCCCCCTGCCCTCTTCCGGGCCGGGGGCTCATCAGAGAGATCGAGATGCCCGCACGACTCACGCCCCGACACCGACCGGACGTACGGTCGGCCCGAAGGACGGGCGGCCTGAGGGCCGCAGCCCTCGGAACCGCCCTTGTCGCCCTGCTCGTCCCGGCTCTGAGCGCCTGCGGCGGCAGTGCCTCGTCGGCGGCCGGCGGCGCCACCCTGAAATGGGCCTCTTCCTATTTCCCGGGCCACTGGGACCCGGTGGTGTCGGGGAGCGGTGCACAGTTCCGCGAACTCGCGCTGGTGTACGCCTCGTTGACGCGAACCGACGGGGAGGGCAAGGCCGTCCCGGACCTCGCCGAGAGCTGGGAGTACAACGAGAAGGGTGACCGGATCACCTTCCACGTACGTCCCGGGCTGACGTTCAGCGACGGCGAGCCGGTGGACGGCGCGGCCGTGAAGGCCGCCGTCGAGCGTGCGCAGAAGCAGAAGAACTCCGCGCTCTTCGGTGACCTGACGTCGATCGGATCCGTGACGGCCGACGGTCTGGACGCCACGCTCGCTCTCACCCAGGTCGACTACCAGATACCGCAGTTGCTCGGTGAGCGCGTCCTGCAGATCGCCAGTCCGAAGGCGGCGGCGAACCCCACGGAGCTGGACCAGGCCCCCGTCGGCGCCGGGCCCTTCGTCATCGACCAGCTGGTCCCGGGCACCAAGGCGGTCCTGCGGAAGAACCCCGACTACTGGGACGCGGAGAACATCCACATCGACAACGTCGAGCTGGTGTCCGCCCCCGACGCCTCCACCGTCGTCTCGGGCCTCCAGACCGGTGTCTACAACTTCGCCGACCTCGACCCGAGCCAGGCCACCGCCGCCGGCAAAGCGGGGCTGGACGTGTTCACCCTGCCCGGCTTCAACGCCTCCAACATCAGCCTGAACGTCAACAAGGCGCCGTTCGACGACGACAGGGTCGTCGACGCGCTCCGCCACGCGGTCAACCGCAAGGAGTTCGTCGACAAGCTGACGTTCGGTCACGGTGAGACGACCGACCAGCCGTTCCCGAAGGGCTACGTCGCCTACGACTCCGCGTCGGAGAACGCCTACCCCTACGATCCGGCGAGGTCGAGGAAGCTCCTCGCCGAGGCGGGTCACAAGCCCGGCGACATCAAGCTGGACCTGGTCATCCCCGCGGAGGACCCGCAGGCCGAGATCGTCCAGTCACAGCTGGCCGCCGTGGGCGTCGAGGTCACCATCAAGATCGACAAGAACTGGGCCACCCCCTTCTTCGCCAAGGACCTGGCCTTCTCCCTGTACTCGACGACGGGGCGTGACTCCGCGGTGCAGACCCTCACCGCCCACTTCGGCCCCGACGGCCCGCTGAACCTCAGCACTCCCTACGAACCGGAGGGCTTCGAGGAGGCCGTCGCCAAGGTGCGCCGGACACCGCTGGACGCGCCCGAATACCCGCGGGTCCTCCAGGCTGCCACGCGCGCGGGCCTCGAGAGCAGGGCCCTGATCTTCACCTTCTCCTCGCCCAACCTCTTCGCCAAGAGCAAGGGCCTGTCCGACCTGCCGGAGAACCCCGCCCACATCGACTGGACCGGCGTGAAGATCGCCGCCGGATCCTGACCGCCCATCCACTCCAGAGAGGGGGCAGCCCCATGACGACCACCACACAGGAGGTGGACGCCGAGCGCCGCCGCCGGCTCGCCACGGCCACGGCCCGGCACGCGGCGGGGCGGGTGGCAGCCGCCCTGGGACGGTCGGTGGCGATCTTCGTTCCGGTGTTCCTGGTGGCGACCTTCGTGACGTTCGCGTTGCGGTCCATGAGCGGGCTCAGCCCGGCACGGATCCAGCTGGGCGAGGAGGCGACCCCCGAGGCGATCCAGCGCGTCGAGGCCGAGTGGGGGCTCGACCAGCCCTTCCTGACGCAGTACTGGAACTGGTTCACCGATGTCCTGCGCGGACAGCTCGGCACCAGCTGGGTCAACGGGGCCGACATCTCCACACTGATCGGCCTCGGACTGGGAGTCAGCCTCTCGGTCGCCACCTTCGCGCTGCTCATCGGTGTGGTCGGCGGCTTCGTCCTCGGTACGGTGGCCGCGCTCCGGCGCACCACGGTCGTCGACCGGGCGATCACCGGCTTCGTCACCGTGATCTCGGTGATGCCGGCCTTCGTCGTCGGCATCGTGCTGGTGGCGGTCCTCGCGGTGGGGTTCGGCCTGTTCCCCTCGGCCGGGTACACACCGGCCGAGCAGGGAGTCGGTCCGTGGCTCGCCCACATCACGCTCCCCGCGCTCGCGCTGAGCTTCGACGTCATCGCCGATGTCGCCCGTCAGCTGCGGTCCAGCCTGATCGCCGCCTACGGCGAGAACTACGTGACGGGCGCGGTGGTCCGGGGGCTGAGCCCTCGGCGGATCTTCTTCGGGCACGTCCTGCGCAACGGCCTCGGGCCCGCCCTCGCCACGATCGGCCAGAAGTTCCCGGCCCTGGTCGGCGCCTCCGTGGTCACGGAGTGGATCTTCGGCCTCCAGGGCTTCGGCCGGTTCGCCAACGACTCGGCGCAGGCCGGTGACGTGCCCGCCGTGCAGGGCGTGCTCGTGGTGTCGATCGTGCTGGTCGTCTCCTTCAACCTGATCATCAACCTGGTGCTGGCGCGTGTGATGCCGGCCTCCCAGAGGGGGGTATGACGATGGTGCGCCGCGTCCTCTCACTCACATCCGGCCGGATCGCCGTGGCGATCCTCGTGCTGATCGCCCTGCTCGCGGTCTGCGGACCCTGGCTCGCCCCGCAGGACCCCCTGGCGACCAGCGACAACACCCTGGCCTCGGCCTCTGGCACCCACTGGCTGGGGACGGACTACCTGGGGCGTGACGTGTTCAGCCGCCTCCTGGACGGTTCACGGATCAGCGTGCTCGGATCGCTGGAGGTCGCGCTCACGGCCCTGGTCGTCGGAGCGGTCCCCGGCATCCTGTCGGTCTATTCCGGGCGGGCCTTCGAATGGCTGACCCTCCGTCTGGCAGACACCCTGGTCGCCCTGCCGTTCCTGTTGTTCGCCATCGCGGTGATCGCACTGCTCGGCAACGGCATCACCCAGGCCATGCTCGTCACGGGCGCCCTGGTCTCCCCGCTCTTCTACCGGGTGTCCAGGGCCGCCACCCTGGCCGTGGCCCGCTCCCCGTACGTGGAGGCCGCGGTCATCTCCGGCGCCTCCGTGAGCTGGGTCGTCCGCCGCCACGTCTGGGTCAAGGTGCTCCCGCCGATCGCGGTGGCGCTCGCCCAGACCATCGGCGTGGGCTTCGTCATCGTGTCGAGCCTGACCTTCCTCGGTATCGGCGTCCAGCCGCCGGCACCCACCTGGGGCGGTCTGCTCGCCTCCGACCTGGGCTATCTCAGCCACCAGCCCTGGGCCCCGGTGGCACCCGCCCTGCTGATCATGGTCACGGTCTGGGCGTGCAACCTGCTCGCCGACGCCATCCGTGACGTCTCCGGCGAAGCGGGCCGGGCGTTGGTCGACAGGCGCAAGTCCCGTGCCCGCACCGGCACATCCGCCCCCGTCCCCGTGGGAGGTTCCCGATGAGGACCCTGTCCCAGAACACCGCCCCCGACCGCGCCGAGGAGTACACGGCCACCGAGTCCGGCTCCCCAGCCGCCCCGGCCGCCACGCCGGTGATCGCCGTCCGGGACGTACGCGTCAGCGACCGGGTCACCGGACGGGAGATCGTCCACGGCGTCGGCTTCGACCTGACCCCCGGCAGGGCGGTCGGCATCGTCGGAGAGTCCGGCAGCGGTAAGACCCTCACCTGCCGTGCGGTGCTCGGTATCCTGCCGCCGCACTTCGAGGTCTCCGGCGGTCGTGTCGAGATCGACGGCACCGACATCGCCTCCCTGACGCGACGTCAGTGGACGTCCCTGCGGGGCACCACGGTCGGCGCCGTGTTCCAGGACCCGGCGTCCTACCTCAACCCGTCGATCCGTGTGGGCGCCCAGATCGCCGAGGTCATCCGGGTCAAGAACGGGGTGAAGCGGCGCGAGGCACGCAGGCAGGCCCTCGAACTCCTCGTGGCGGTACGGCTCCGGGACCCGGAGCTGGTCTACGGGCAGTACACCTACGAGCTGTCCGGCGGCATGCTCCAGCGCGTCCTGATCGCGGCGGCCATCGCCGTCGAACCGCGGGCCCTCATCGCCGACGAGGCCACGACCGCACTCGACGTCACGGTCCAGGCGGAGATCCTCGACCTGCTGGCGGAACTGCGCGAGCGCACCGGCCTGGCGCTCGTCGTCGTCTCCCACGACCTGGCCGTGGTCGCCCAGCTCTGCGACGAGGTCCTCGTCATGCGGCAGGGCGAGGTGGTGGAGCAGGGCCCGACACACTCCGTCCTGCACGACCCGCAGCACGAGTACACCCGGCTGCTCATCGCCGAGCACGAGAGCTACGGCCTGGACAGGTTCCTCACCGGCCAGGAGGCGTCATGACCGTCACCGCACCGGAGAAGGGGTCCGGCGGCCGTGCGGCGCCCGTCCTGGACATCGAGAGCCTGGAGGTCCGTTACGGCCGTGGGCGCCGGGGCCGTAGCGCGCTGCGAGGGGTCTCGCTGAGCGTCGCGCCCGGGGAGACCGTCGGCGTCATCGGCGAGACCGGCTCGGGGAAGTCCACGCTGGCTCGCGCCGTGCTCGGTCTCGTACGGCCCTCGGCGGGCTCGATCCGGGTCGGCGGCGAGGACGTCACCGGATTCGGCGACCGCCAGTGGCGCGGCCTGCGCCGACGCGGCGTCGTCCAGTACGTCTTCCAGGATCCGCTGCGCAGCCTCGACCCGGACCTCACCGTCGAGGACTCCCTGACCGAACCGCTCCTCATCCAGGGGGTGCCGCGCACGGAGGCGGTGGAGCGGGCCCGTGCGTTCCTCGACCGGGTCCACCTGTCCGCGGAACTGCTCGGCCGGCTGCCCGGAGAGCTCTCCGGCGGCCAGCGCCAGCGCGTCGCCGTGGCCCGCGCCCTCGTCACCGAGCCGGCCCTGGTCATCCTCGACGAACCGGTCAGCGCCCTGGACTCCGCCAACCGCGTCCAGGTCCTGGAGATCCTGAAGGAGCTCCGCGCCTCCGGCACGTCCCTCGTCTTCATCTCCCACGACCTCGGCTCCATCGCCGGGACCGCCGACCGCGTCGCCGTGCTCTACAGGGGTGAGCTCGTCGAGGTGGGAGCGGCCCGTGACGTGATCAGCCACCCGCGGCACGCGTACACACGCCTGCTCGTCGGCTCCGCGCCGACGCTGCGCACACCGACCGCCTCCCGGTCCGAGCGCGAGGCCCTGCGCGCGCGACTGAGCGGCTGACAGCAGCGTTTCCGGCCCCCTTCGCATCCCCGCAGCACCACTGAGAGGAACACCCCATGTCCCGCAGGATCCATCTCGCACTGCACCCGTACGGCGTCGGGGGCCCCGGCCAGCACGGCCTCTGGAAGGACCCGGCCGTCGCGAAGAACGCCAGCATCGACATCAACTACTACATCCAGCAGGCCCGGGCCGCCGAACACGCCCTGTTCGACGCGCTGTTCGTCGTCGACAGCCAGTTCATCAACGCGACCTACCCGTCGCACTACCTGAACCGGCTGGAGCCACTCACCCTGCTCTCCGCCGTCGCCACCCACACCAGGAACATCGGCCTCGTCGGCACCGCGAGCTCGACCTACAACTCGCCGTTCAACCTCGCCCGCCGGTTCGCCTCCCTCGACCACATCAGCGGCGGGCGTGCCGGCTGGAACGTGGTGACCAGCTTCGACACCGGTACGTCGAAGAACTTCGGGCTCGACGAGCACCTCGACTACGCCACGCGCTACGGCCGCGCCCTGGAATTCGTGCAGGTCGCGCGGGGCCTGTGGGACTCCTACGAGGACGACGCCTTCCCGGCCGACGTGGAGCGCGGCGTCTTCCTCGACCCGTCCAGGCTGCACGCGCTGGACCACACCGGAGAGCACTTCAAGGTCGCCGGACCGCTCAACATCTCCCGGTCCCCGCAGGGCCAGCCCGTCATCTTCCAGGCCGGGGTCTCCGCAGAGGGCCGCGACCTCGCCGCGCGCGTCGCCGAGGGCGTCTACGCCCCGGGCGGCACGCTGGAGCAGGCCCAGGAGTACTACGCCGACATCAAGAAGCGCACCGCGGCACACGGGCGGAACCCCGACCACATCAAGGTCCTCATCCACGGCGGTCCGATCGTGGGGGCGACCGACGAGGAGGCCCGGCGCCGCGAGCGGGAGATCTTCGAGGAGGACAACGACTTCGCGAGCAATCTCGCGCTCCTGGGGCGTTCGTTCGGCGCGTACGACTTCAGCGCGCACGACCTGGACGCCCCGTTCCCGGACGTCGCCCACCTCGCGGAGAAGGGCGGCCGGACGGGCGCCGCCAAGATCATCGAGCGGGCGAAGGCGGAGAACCTGTCGCTGCGTCAGGTCGCCGACTCCGTCAACGCGTTCCGCCGCTCACCGTTCGTCGGAGCGCCCGGGACCGTCGCCGACACCATCGAGCAGTGGTACGACGCGGGCACCCTGGACGGCATCAACCTGGCCTTCCGGAACCACGACGACCTCGACCGCTTCGTCGACGGTGTGGTGCCGCTCCTGCAGAAGCGCGGCCTGTTCCGGACCGAGTACGAGGCGGACACCCTGCGCGGCAACCTCGGACTGCCGCTTCCCGCGAACCGCCACACCTCCGAGCGCGAGCTCGTGAACGGCTGACCTGGTCCGCGAACCCCCCGAGCACGCACGCACACGCAGGAGTCCGAGATGACCGAGTACACCGACCACCACGCCCCCGAGGGCCTTCGCACGCGCGGCACCGTCGTCGTGGTGCCGGGCCGCGGCGAGACCCGCGCGACCTACAGCCGGCTCGGCAGGCGGCTGGCCGCCGACGCCTACCGTGTCCGTGTCGTCGACGCCCTCGGCCTCGACGAGCGCGACCTGGAGGGCTCGCTGACCCGCTTCGGTGAACAACTCGCCGCGGCAGCCGAGGACTCGGCCACCGGGGAGAACGGTGTCGTACGCCCCCTCGTACTGGTGGGGGCGGACACCGGGGCCGTCGCCGTGGCGGCGCTCCTCGGCCGGGGCGGGGTCCCGTCCGCCCTGCGGCCGGACGCCGTCGTCCTCGCGGGGATCCCCGGCGGCGGGGCCGCCGCCGGGGGCGGCTGGGAGGACGAGCTCGACGTGCGTACCTCCTGCCCCGCCCATCGGGACACGCTCACCGAGGACACCGGGACACGGCGCGGCGCGCTCGACCAGGCGGTTCCCGAGGCCCTGCTCACGGCCGCGCACGACGGCGGGATCGACATCCCCGCACTGCTGCTCGTCGGTGACGCCGATCCCCTCGCGGACCGCGACGCGCTCGCCGCGACGGCGAAGTCACTGCCGCGCGCGCGTCTTGCGGTGGTGCGGGACGCCCACCACGACGTACTGAACGACATGCAGCACCGCTCGGTGGCCGCGGAGACCGTCACCTTCCTGGAGACCCTGCGCAACGGGCTGGTGCCCGTCGTCACGGTCGATTCGAGTGCGTGGTGACCGCTGTCGGCCCCGGCGGCGTCCGGCACCGCCCCCATTCCTGATCCGTAGAGAGAGGTCCCCACCATGGCGAAGATCCTGTCCGTCTCCGGCAGTCCCTCAGCCACCTCCCGCACCGCACGTCTCCTGCGCCACCTGGATGACCGGCTCCGGCAGCAGGGCCACGACGTGACGCCTCTGGAGGTGCGCACCCTTCCCGCCGAGGCGCTGCTCGGCGCCGACTTCCGGCACCCGGCCGTCGTCGAGGCCGCGGCGCTGTTCGACGACGCGGACGGCGTGGTCATCGGCACGCCCGTCTACAAGGCCGCGTACTCGGGGCTGCTGAAGACACTGCTGGATCTCCTCCCGCAGTACGCGCTGACCGGCAAGACCGTCCTGCCGCTGGCCACCGGGGGCAGCACGGCGCACGTGCTGGCGATCGACTACGCGCTGCGCCCGGTGCTGAGTTCCATGGGCGCGGCGCACATCGTGCCGGGCTGGTTCACGCTCGACAAGGACATCACCTCCGGCGAGGACGGCACGCTGACCGTCGCACCCGGCACGGCCGAGGCCCTCACCCACGTCACCGACACGTTCTCCCGGGTGCTGGGCGGGCGTACGGCGGTGCTGGCCGCGACGGCCTGAACGCTCACGCCGCCCGCAGCCGCCGCCACACCGCCTTCGCCGCGTGGTGCCCGGACATGCCGTGCACACCGGGGCCGGGCGGGGTGGCCGACGAGCAGAGGAAGACCGCGGGGTGCGCGGTGGCGTACGGCACGCGGGCGAGCCGGGGCCGGATCACCGTCTGGAGCCCGGCGAACGCCCCGGTGGCGATGTCGCCGCCGACGTAGTTGGCGTTGCGCGCCGCGAGGCGGGGCGGCCCGGCGACGGCGCGGGCCAGGACCAGGTCACGGAAGCCGGGCGCGAACCGCTCCAGCTGACGCTCGACGACCTCCGTGGCGTCACCCTCCCAGCCGGCCGGGACGTGCCCGTACACCCAGAAGACGTGGCGCCCTTCGGGGGCGCGTCCCGGGTCGACGAGGCTGGGCTGCGCGGTGATCAGGAACGGGACACTCGGGTCGCGCCCGCCCACGGCCGCCCGCAGGGCCGCGTCGATCTCGGTGGCCGAGGGGCCGACATGGACGGTCCCGGCCCGCCGGGCCTCCTCGGCGGTCCAGGGCACGGGACCCGAGAGCGCGTAATCGATCTTGAAGCAGGAGGGCCCGTAGCGGTAGTGGTCGTAGGCGCCGCCGAGACCCGCGATCCGGGCGAGCGCCGTGGGCGAGGTGTCGAAGACGTACGCGCGCGCCGGCGGGAGTTCGTCGAGGCGCTTGACCTCGATGCCCGTGCGGATGGTGCCGCCCTGCTCGCGCAGGAACGACGCGAGGGCGTCGGAGATCGACTGTGAGCCGCCCCGAGGCACCGGCCAGCCGTTCTCGTGCGCGGCGAGCGCGAAGAGGAGCGCGATACCCGCGGTCGCGAAGCCGCTGGTGGGAGCGATGGCGTGCCCGGCGAGGCCGGCGATCAGACCTCGCGCCTTCTCCCCCCGGAAACGGCGGGAGAGCAGCGCGGCGGGCTGTATGGCGTCGAGTCCGAAGCGGGCCCAGCGGTAGGGGTCGCGGGGCAGGCCGTCCCACGGGGTGCGCAGGAAGTCCTCGGCGAGGGTGTCCCAATGGCCGGTGAAGGGCGAGACCAGTCTGCGGTAGGCGCCCGCGTCCTCGGGGCCCAGCGACATGGCGCTCTCCCCGACCGAGCGGGTGAGTACGGCGGCGGTGCCGTCCGGGAAGGGGTGGGCGAGGGACAGCGGCGGCTGGAGCCATTCGAGACCGTGCCGGTCGAGCGGCATCGCGTTGAAGGCGGGGGATCCGATGGCCAGTGGGTGCACGGCGGAACACGGGTCGTGGCGGAAGCCCGGCAGGGTCAATTCCTCGGTGCGTGCGCCGCCCCCGACGGTCTCCCCGGCCTCGAACACCTCCACCGCGAAGCCGCGGCGGGCCAGTTCGACGGCGGCCGTCAGCCCGTTGGGACCCGCACCCACGACGACGGCATCCAGCATCGATGGCACCTTCGGACTCCTTTGTCAGCCGGTGGCCGGGGACCCAGGATATTCGGGGGCGGGGACGACGGGCCCCCGGGTAGCCTCCCGCACGATGAACAACGCGTGCGCACCCTCTCCCGCCGTCGGCGCGATGGCTTCCCGCCTCGCCCGGCTGCCCTCCGTCGAGGCCGTCGTCCTGGGCGGAAGCAGGGCTCGCGGCACCCACCGTCCCGACTCCGACTGGGATCTGGGCGTCTACTACCGGGGCACCCCGGACCTGGCCGCCCTCACCGCGCTGGCGTCCGAGGCCCAGGGGGCGCCGACCGAGGTCGCGGGGCCGGGAGGCTGGGGCCCCTGGGTGAACGGCGGGGCGTGGCTGACGGTGGACGGTGTCGCCGTCGACTGGATCCTGCGGGATCTGGACCGGGTGGAGTCGGTGTGGTCGGACTGCCGGGTCGGCCGTTTCGAGGTGGGGATCCAGCCCGGCCACCCGTTGGGTTTCTGGTCGCCCTGCTACGTGGGAGAGGTCGCGCTGGGCAAGGTGCTCGACGACCCGAGGGGAGAGCTGACAGCCCTTCAGGAGGCCGTACGCGTCTATCCCGAGCCGCTGCGCCGCGCACTGACCGGGGCGGTGTGGGAGGCGGACTTCTCCGTGGCGTCCGCGCGCAAGTCGGCCCCGCCCGGGGACACGCTCCATGTGGCTCTCTGCCTGTCGAAGGCCTTCGGGATCCTCGCCCAGGTCCTGCACGCCCACCACCGCGTCTGGTGCCTCAACGAGAAGGGCGCGCTCGCTGCCGCCGCCGCCCTGCCGGACGCCCCGGCGGACTTCACGGACCGGGTGTCGGCGGCCCTGCGCGGCCTGGACGCTGCGGCGGTGGAAGCGGCGGCCGGTGTCGTACGGGAGGTGCGAGCCGTGCTGGACGCCGCCTCCTGACGGGGGGGGTACGACGGGGGTGTACGTCCGTCGAGGGTGTACGTCACCCACCGCCATGAAGGCGGAGGCTCTTCTGTACAGGGCGATGAGGCGGGCACCGTCGCCGGCTCCCCGTGCGATCCACTGGTCCGGCGCGCCCCGGAAGACGGTGAGGGCCGTCGCGACCGTCACACGGGTCTGCGGCAGGTCCTCGGATCGACACGGGTGGCCCGGGCCGCCGCGACCGACGCCACCGCCACCGCCACCGCACGAACGCGTTGACGGTGGGAGGGAGGACGAGAACCGCTCGACGCGGCGGGAAGGCTCCGGCTCAGCCCTGACGGCCGGCCCGCAGCGCGTCGAGGATCCGCCCTGCGGTCGCCTCGTCCCTGGCGGCGGTGAAGGGCAGGTCGTTCCCACCGGTGATGCGGAACGGGGCGCCGGAGAGCGTCGACTGGGTCCCGCCCGCCTCGGTGACGAGGAGCAGCCCCGCCGCGTGGTCCCAGGCGAACTCCCAGTTGAAGGCCACGCCGTCCTGCGCCCCGCAGGCGACGGCGAGGTACTCCAGGCCGGCCGATCCGCACGCGCGGGCGTCGATGCCCTCGGTGCGCAGGCCGAGCAGAGCGCGCTTCTGGGCGTCGGAGGTGTAGTCGGGGTGGGACATGGCCACCTTGAGCACGGCACCGGGGGCGGGCGAACCGCTGTGCAGGGCAGCGCCGTTGAGCGTGGCACCCCGTCCCCGCACGGCGACGGCGACCTCGTCGAGGACGGGGGCGTACGTCCACGAGGCGTACACCTCGCCGTGCCGGGCGAGGGCCACCAGGGTGCAGAAGCCGGGTTCGCCGCGGACGAACTGGCGGGTGCCGTCGACGGGGTCGACGATCCACACGGGTGCGTCGCCGCCGAGGGCGTCGTAGACGGCGGGGTCGGCGTGCACGGCCTCCTCGCCGACGACGACCGAGCCGGGAAGCAGCCGGGTCAGCGACGCGGTGAGGTGCTCCTCGGCGAGCCGGTCGGCGGCCGTGACCAGGTCGTGGGGGCCGCTCTTCTCGACGATCTCGTGCGCGGCCAGCTGCCGGTAGCGCGGGAGGATCTCGGCGGCGGCCGCCGCCCGGACCGCCCTCTCGACCTCGGCAGTCGCCCCGGCGTGCCCGGCGGTCCCGTACAGGAAGTCATCGATCATGGCTCCAGCTAAGCACGGTCCGCCGGGGCCGCCACGGGCAGGTGGTCAGCGGCCGACGGCGTATCCCTGCATCCCACGGGGGTTCGCTGCGGCGGACAGGACGCCGGTCTCCGGGTCCCGGGCGACGGCGCACATGCGGCCCTCGGACCACGGGTCGCCGACGGTGACGTCGTGGCCCCGCCGGCGCAGCTCCTCGACCACCTCGGGATCCATGCCCTCCTCGACGGTGACGCTTCCCAGGCGCATCCCGCGCGGGTGGAAGGAGCCGGGGAAGCTGTCGTTGTGCCAGTTCGGGGCGTCGATGGCGCCCTGGAGGTCGAGGCCGCCGCGGACCCGGTCCCGCAGCGCCACGGCGAGGAAGAAGTGCAGCTGCCACTGGTCCTGCTGGTCGCCGCCGGGAGTGCCGAACGCCATGACGGGGACACCGTCGCGCAGGGCGAGGGAGGGCGTCAGCGTGGTACGCGGGCGCCGGCCGGGGGTCAGTGTGTTCGGCAGGCCCTCGTCGAGCCAGGCCATCTGCAGCCGGGTACCGAGCGGGAAGCCCAGCTCGGGTACCACCGGGTTGGACTGGAGCCAGCCGCCGCTCGGTGTGGCGGCGACCATGTTCCCCCAGCGGTCGACGATGTCGAGGTGGCAGGTGTCGCCGCGGGTCGCACCGTCCTTCGCGACGGTCGGCTCGCCTGCTCCGGCGGCCGGGACCTGCGTGGCGTCGAAGCCGGACACCCCTGTGGCGACGGCACGGGCGTGCGCGCTGAGGACCGGGGGGCGGCCCTCCGGGCTGCCGGGGCGCAGCTCCAGGGACGCGGTGTCCTTGATCAGGGCGCGCCGCTCGTCGTTGTACGCGGCGGAGAGCAGGGTCTCGACGGGTACGTCGGCGGCGTCGCCGTACCAGGCCTCACGGTCGGCCATGGCGAGCTTGCAGCCCTCGACGAGCAGGTGGACGTACGCGGCCGAGCCGTACGCCGGGAGCTCCGCCGGGAGGAGCGCGAGCTGCTGGAGGAAGGCGGGGCCCTGGCTCCAGCCGCCGGCCTTGACCAGCGTCCAGCCGTTCCAGTCGTAGGTCGCGGGTGCCTCGTACGTCGCGGACCAGGCGGCCAGGTCGGCGGCGGTGAGGGTGCCGGTGTGGCGGGTTCCGCTGGTGTCCATGGTGGGTACGGCGGCCTGACGGGCCAGCGCCTCGGCTATGAAGCCCGTGCGCCAGATCTCGCGGGCCGCCTCGATCTGGGCGACACGGTCCTCGCCGCCCTTCTCCTCCGCCTCGGCCGTCAGACGGCGCCAGGTCGCGGCGAGGGCCGGGTTGCGGAACAGCCGGCCGGGCTCGGGCGCCTTCCCGTCGGGGAGGTAGACCTCGGCGGAGGCCGGCCACTCGGTCTCGAACAGCTCGCGGACGGTCTCCACGGTCAGGCCGACACGCTCCACCGGGGCGTGGCCGTCCTCCGCGTATCCGACGGCGTACCGCAGGACCTCGGCGAGGGACCTGGTCCCGTGGTCGCGCAGCAGCAGCATCCAGGCGTCGAAGGCGCCCGGCACGGCGGCGGCGAGCGGCCCGGTGCCGGGGACCAGGTCCAGGCCGAGCGAGCGGTAGTGGGCGGCGGACGCGCCGGCGGGGGCGGGACCCTGGCCGCACAGCACCCGCACGTCGCCGTCCTTCGGCGCGAGGATCATCGGGACCTCGCCGGCCGGGCCGTTGAGGTGGGGTTCGACGACGTGCAGGACGAAGCCGGCGGCGACGGCCGCGTCGTAGGCGTTGCCACCGTCCTCCAGGACGGCCATCGCGGACTGCGAGGCGAGCCAGTGGGTGGAGGACACCATGCCGAAGGTGCCCTGAAGGGTGGGGCGGGTGGTGAACACGGGTGCTGCTCCTCGCTGCGGCGTTCGGTGGTGGCTTGGGGATCGTCGGCCCCGGGGCCCGTGGTGCGGCACGGCGGCCCGCTCCCTCACGGAGCCGTGAAGTACTCCGGGAAACGCGGCCCCAGCCACGGCCTGCGTCCCCACGCGAGGACCCGCCCCCGGGCCATGGCGGCCGCCGGCGAGCAGCGGCCGAGGGCCATCAGCAGGAAGGTCACGGGCTCGATGGAGATCGTGCAGTCCGGGCGGTCCGGGAACTCGTGGCCCACGGTCGCCGTGCCGTCGGTGAACGTCACTCCGAACCGGCCGCCACCCCACAGCCGGACGGCGTACCGGGCGTTGAGCCCCGCCGTGGCGGCGGCGTCGGTCACCCACGGCATGGCCTCGACCATGAACGGGAGTGTCAGCGCGACCCGTGCCCGGTCGACCATGTGCGGACGCCCCAGTGCGCGGGCCAGGTCGTAGCCGTGTCCCAGCATGTGCGTCAGGAGGTAGGAACCGAGGACCACGCGGTTCATCGGGCCCATCGGCGTCAGCAGCGTCTCCTGCGCGGGGTGCTCGGCCACCGCGTCCAGGTATGCCTCGGTCTGCGTCACGATCATCGCGGCCAGTGGTCGCGCCGCCCGTTCGCGGAACACGGCGAGCGCCTGTTCGTTGGCCGCGGCTATGCCCTGCGGGGTGCCGTCGCCGTGAGGACGGGAACGCCCCGCCGCCACCTCCGCCATCAGCTCGCCCGCCTGCGCCAGGTGCGCGGCCACCTCCCCCACCGTCCACACCAGCCCCGGCACGGGGGCGCGGGTGTCGGGGGCGCCACGCAGCAGCTCCGCGATCTCCTCCGCGGTCGCGCGGAGCGCGTCGGCCAGCCCCTCGGGCAGGCGCCCGGAAGGCGCGTCCTGGAGGTCCTGCCCCTGATCCGTCTCCGAACCCATCCCGCAACCGCTCCCTCGAACGCCGCCCGTCACCCGAGCCGGTCGCCCGCGCCTGTGGCCCGCGCGTACACAAGAACAGTTCGCACGGGTTCCCGGCAAGGGGCCGGCGCGCGGAGGTGGGCGCGGCACTCGTCCCGGCCGGTCGGTTCGCACGCGCTGCCGCACGGTCGCCGGGCAGGGCGGCGCCGCCGCTCGTCACGGGCGGGCGTTAAGGTGCGGTGCGACGTATGTGTGCGTATGCCGGGATGCCGCGCATCAGGCCCGGACTCCCGATCGCACACGGGAAGGGGACGAGGCCGTGCATGGCGAGTACAAGGTGCCCGGCGGCAAGCTTGTCGTCGTGGATCTGGACGTCCGGGAGGGCGTGCTGCGTGACGTGCGCGTCGCCGGGGACTTCTTCCTGGAGCCCGACGAGGCGATCCTCTCGATCGACGGGGCGCTGGAAGGCGCCCCTTCCTCGACGGACGCCGCCGGTCTGGCGGCCCGTATCACGGCGGCCCTGCCGGAGTCGGCCGTCATGCTGGGCCTGACCGCGGAGGGCGTCGGCGTCGCCGTCCGGCGGGCGCTGGCCCACGCGAGGGAGTGGGGCGAATTCGACTGGCAGCTGGTGCACATGGAGCCTCAGCCACCGGCCCTGCACATGGCGCTCGACGAGGTCCTCACCGCCGAGGTGGCCGCCGGGCGCCGGGCGCCCACGCTGCGGGTGTGGGAGTGGGCCTCGCCCGCCGTGGTCATCGGCAGCTTCCAGTCGCTGCGCAACGAGGTGGACCCCGACGGGGCGGCGAGGCACGGGATGACCGTGGTGCGGCGGATCTCCGGCGGCGGGGCCATGTTCGTGGAGCCCATGAGCACCATCACCTACTCGCTTTCCGTGCCGGAGTCGCTGGTGTCGGGCCTGACCTTCGCCGACAGTTACGCGTACCTCGACGACTGGGTCCTGGGCGCACTCGGCGACATGGGCATCAGGGCCTGGTACCAGCCCCTGAACGACATCGCCACCGATGTCGGCAAGATCGCCGGGGCCGCCCAGAAGCGGATGGTGGGCCCCGCCGGCGGTCCGGGAGCCGTCCTGCACCACGTGACCATGTCGTACGACATCGACGCCGGCAAGATGCTCGAGGTGCTCCGCATCGGCAAGGAGAAGATGTCCGACAAGGGAACCAGGAGCGCCCAGAAGCGCGTGGACCCGCTCCGGCGTCAGACGGGGCTCGCCCGTGAGCAGGTGATCGAGCGCATGATCAGCTCCTTCCGGGACCGCTACGGGCTGGCCACCGGCGCGGTCACCACGGACGAACTGGCCCGGGCGGAGGAGCTGGTGCAGACGAAGTTCGCCACCGAGGAGTGGACCGCGCGGGTGCCGTAGCCGGGGGACACGGAGCCAGAGCCCGCACACGCGACCGCCCCGGCGGGCGGGGATGCCCGCCGGGGCGGTCGTGTGTGCGGGGTGCGGTCCGGGGGTCAGCCCAGGGTCGCGATGGCCTTGTTGAAGGTGGCCGACGGACGCATGACGGCCTCCGCCTTCGCCGGGTCGGGCTGGTAGTAGCCACCGATGTCGGCGGGCTTGCCCTGGACGGCGATCAGCTCGTCGACGATGGTCCGCTCCTGCTCGGACAGCGTCTTGGCGAGCGGTCCGAACGCCTCGGCGAGCGCGGCGTCGTCGGTCTGCCGCGCCAGCTCCTGGGCCCAGTAGAGCGCCAGGTAGAAGTGGCTGCCGCGGTTGTCGATGCCGCCGAGCTTGCGGCTCGGGGACTTGTCCTCGTTGAGGAAGGTGCCCGTCGCCCGGTCCAGGGTGGCACCGAGCACCCGGGCGCGCGCGTTGTCCGTGGTGGTCGCGAGGTGCTCGAAGCTGACCGCGAGGGCGAGGAACTCACCCAGGCTGTCCCAGCGCAGGTAGTCCTCCTTGACCAGCTGCTGGACGTGCTTGGGCGCGGAGCCGCCGGCACCGGTCTCGAACAGTCCGCCGCCGTTCATGAGCGGGACGACCGAGAGCATCTTCGCGCTGGTACCCAGCTCGAGGATCGGGAACAGGTCGGTGAGGTAGTCACGCAGCACGTTGCCGGTGACCGAGATGGTGTCCTCACCGCGGCGGATGCGCTCCAGGGAGAACGCCGTGGCCTCCTCCGGCGTGCGGATGGAGATGTCCAGGCCCTCGGTGTCGTGCTCGGCCAGGTAGGTGTTGACCTTGGCGATGACGTTGGCGTCGTGCGCGCGGCCCTCGTCGAGCCAGAACACGGCCGGGTTGCCGGTCGCGCGGGCGCGGGTGACGGCGAGCTTGACCCAGTCCTGGATCGGCAGGTCCTTGGTCTGGCACATCCGGAAGATGTCACCGGCGCCGACGGTCTGCTCCAGGAGGACGTCGCCCTTGCCGTCGACGACCCGCACCGTGCCGGTGGTGGGGACCTCGAAGGTCTTGTCGTGGCTGCCGTACTCCTCGGCCTTCTGCGCCATCAGACCGACGTTGGGCACGGAACCCATGGTCGACGGGTCGAAGGCGCCGTTGGCGCGGCAGTCGTCGATGACGACCTGGTAGACACCGGCGTAGCTGCTGTCCGGGAGGACCGCGATGGTGTCGGCCTCGTTGCCGTCCGGGCCCCACATGTGGCCGGAGGTGCGGATCATGGCCGGCATGGACGCGTCGACGATGACGTCGCTCGGCACGTGCAGGTTGGTGATGCCCTTGTCGGAGTCGACCATCGCCAGGGCGGGGCCCTCGGAGAGCTCGGCCTCGAAGGACGCCTTGATCTCGGCGCCGGCGTCCACGGAGTCGAGGCCCTTGAGGATGCCGCCGAGGCCGTCGTTCGGGGTCAGGCCGGCCGCCGCGAGCACGTCGCCGTACTTGGCGAAGGTGTTCGGGAAGAAGGCGCGGACCACGTGGCCGAAGATGATCGGGTCGGAGACCTTCATCATCGTGGCCTTCAGGTGCACGGAGAACAGGACGTCCTCGGCCTTGGCGCGCGCGACCTGGGCGGTGAAGAACTCACGCAGCGCGGCGACGCGCATGACGGCGGCGTCCACGACCTCGCCCGCCAGGACGGGTACGGACTCGCGCAGCACGGTGGTCGTGCCGTCGTCGCCCGCGAGCTCGATGCGCAGGGAACCGGCCTCCTCGATGACGACGGACTTCTCCGTCGAGCGGAAGTCGTCGACGCCCATGGTGGCGACGTTCGTCTTCGAGTCGGCGCTCCAGGCACCCATGCGGTGCGGGTGGGCCTTGGCGTAGTTCTTGACCGAGGCGGGGGCGCGACGGTCGGAGTTGCCCTCACGCAGGACGGGGTTGACCGCACTGCCCTTGACCTTGTCGTACCGCGCGCGGACGTCCTTGTCCTCGTCGGTCCGCGGGTCGTCCGGGTAGTCCGGAAGCGCGTAGCCCTGCGCCTGGAGCTCCGCGATCGCGGCCTTCAGCTGCGGGATCGAGGCCGAGATGTTGGGCAGCTTGATGATGTTCGCGCCGGGAGTCCTGGCCAGCTCACCGAGCTCGGCGAGCGCGTCATCGATACGCTGGCCGGCCTCGAGACGCTCCGGGAAGCCGGCGATGATCCGCCCCGCCAGGGAGATGTCGCGGCGCTCCACCGTGACACCCGCGGTCGAGGCGTAGGCCTCGATGACGGGCAGGAACGAGTACGTCGCCAGGGCAGGGGCCTCGTCGGTGTGCGTATAGATGATGGTCGAGTCAGTCACCGGGTGCTCCGCTCCACGTCTGCAACATTGCTTGACATCAAGATATCTCCTGACCGGTCCCCTCTCCACAGTGGCCCGCGCCCATTCCGGCGGAACCGGTCACTCCTGTCCGGCGGGACCCGGAACGCCGGGGGGTCTGCTCGCCTCGACCAGCCCGGACTCGTACGCGAAGACGACCAGCTGGGCGCGGTCACGGGCGCGCAGCTTGGTCATGGCACGGCTGATGTGGGTCTTCGCCGTGAAGGGGCTGACCACCATGTGGACGGCGATCTCGTCGTTGGTCAGCCCCCGGGCGGCCAGCGCCGTGGCCTCACGCTCACGCCGGGTGAGTGTCTCCAGGCCGCGGGCGGTGGCACGGTCCGGCGGCCGGGACACGAACGCGCCGATGAGCCGGCGGGTGACGGCGGGCGAGAGGAGGGCCTCACCGTCGGCCGCCACCTCGACGGCGCGGAGCAGCTCGGCCGGTTCGGTGTCCTTGAGCAGGAACCCGGCGGCCCCGGCGCGCAGGGCGTCGAAGACGTACTCGTCGAGTCCGTAGTTGGTGAGGATGACGACGTGGACACGGGCGAGGTCGGGATCGGCCGCGATCTCCCGGGTGGCGTCGATTCCGGTCATGACGGGCATCTGCACGTCCATGAGCACCACGTCCGGGACGTACGCGCGGACCAGTTCCACGGCCGCCCGTCCGTCGGCGGCCTCCCCGACGACCTCGATGCCCTCCTCCGCGTCCAGCAGGGCACGGAATCCGGCCCGCATGAGCGCCTGGTCGTCGACGATCCCGACGCGGATCATCCTGAGGCCGTCCGGGGCGCCAGCGGCAGTTCCGCGCGGACCGAGAAGCCCCCTCGGGCCGCGGGCGCCGCGTGGAGGGTGCCGCCGAGGGCGGTGACGCGCTCGCGCATGCCGGTCAGGCCGGTGCCGGGGGTGACCCGGTCACCGGAGTGGCAGGGGCCCTCGTCGTCGACCAGCACGACGAGCGCCGTGTCCGCGTAGGTGAACCGCACGGACGTCCCCGCCCGGTCTGCGTGCCGGGCGACGTTCGTGAGGGCCTCCTGCACGATGCGGTAGGCGGCGCCGTCGACCTCGGCCGGGAGGCGCCGGACGTCACCCTCGACGTCGACGGTCAGCTCGATGCCCGCGGCCCTGGCCCGCCCGGCGAGCTCGTCCATCCGGGCGAGGCCGGTCCGGGGGTCCACCACGTCCGTGCGGAGCACCTCCAGCGTGGAGCGGAGTTCCCGCATTGCCTCGCCGCTCGCCTCCTGGATGGCCAGGAGCGCCGGTTCCACCTCGGCGCCCCGCTTGCGGGCGAGGTGGACGGCGACACCGGCCTGGAGCTTCACGATCGAGATGGAGTGGGTGAGCGAGTCGTGGAGTTCGCGGGCGATGCGCAGCCTCTCCTCACCGGCGCGACGCAGGGCGGCCTCCTCCCGGGTGCGTTCGGCGTCCACGGCGCGCTGTTCGGTCTGGCGCAGATAGGCCTGCCAGTTCTTGTCGATCAGGCCGGTGACACCGGCGCACAGGAACCAGCCCGCGAGCAGCAGCACGCGCTCCACGGTGTCCCGCAGGCCCGGCACGGAGACGAGCAGCACGACGGAGTAGGCGACGAGGAACACCGCCCCCACCCCGGCCGCCTGGGCGCGGTACCCGCTGCGGGCGGCCGCGTGGACGGCCACCACCACGGGCAGCGCCACCCAGCTCCCCGGATGCGCGTGGACGGCGTACCCGAACATGCAGAGCGTGGTCACGCCGAGCACGAGGCGCGGGGCCCGGCGGTGCGCGGCGAGCGCCAGGGAACCCACCGCGACGAGCAGCACGTCGAGGGCTCCGGGTGAGGACGCCACGCATGCCGCCGTGACGACGGCAGCCCCCACGGCCGCCGCGCCCGCTGTGTCCAGCACTGTCCGCCGGTCGATGTCCCCCCGCATGAGCGGCACAGTAGCTCCCCCACGCCGGTGGGCGCGTCGTCCTGGAGGACGGGGTGCCGGCTGCTCCCGGGGAAGTAGTGCGGGCGGGCGCCCGTCCCCCGGGGGCAGCCACAACTGTCGCCCGCCGTACGACGCCACGGACGGGCGTCGCGGGCCAGCATCGTCGCCATGACCGGACCTTTCCGTTACACCTCGCCCGACCCGCCCCAGTCCGCCACCGGAGAGGTGGCGGACGTCTACACGCAGCTGGCCGCCGACTTCGGCATCAGGAACGCCTCGACGTTCGTCGTCCTGTCCGCCTCCCCTCCCCTTCTCACCGCCACCTGGGCGCTGATGCGGGAGTCCCTGCTCGCCGGCCGCGCCTCCCGTACCGGGAAGGAACTGGTGGCCGCCGGGGTCTCGCTGGCCAACCGGTGCCCGTTCTGCGCGACCGCGCACGCGGTCCTGCTGCACGCCACGGGCGATCACCGGCTCGCCGAGACCGTGCTCCGGGGCGACGAACCGGAGGATCCCGGCGAGCGCGGGCTGCTCGCCTGGGGCAAGGACATGAGCGGGCCGCCGCCGTTCCCGGCGCACGAGACGGACGAGTACGTGGGGACGGCCCTCGCCTTCCACTTCATCAACCGGGTGGTGTCCTCGCTGCTGTCCGAACAGATGCTGCCCGGGGGTGTGGAGAAGTACCGGCTGGTGCGGAGCACCGCGGGCCGTTCGCTGGCCGCCACCGTGCGCCGGGACCTGACGCCCGGCACCTCCCTGCCGCTGCTCGGCACGGCCGGCGAGCCGCCCGCGTGGGCGGCCGAGGGCCCGGTCGGAACGGCCTACGGTGCGCTGCGCACGGCCGCGCACCAGGGGGCGGGCCTTCTGAGCACCCGGGACGCCGCGTTCGTACGGGAGTCGGTGGCGGGCTGGGACGGTGTCACCCCGCTGCCCCTGGCCGCGCCGCTGCCGGAGAGGGCGGACCGGCCGGGAGCCCGGCTCGCGCTGCTCGCGGCGCGGGCCCCGTACCGGATCACCGACGAGGACGTCGCGGCCTGGCGCGTTCCGCCGTTCACGGATCACTGCCTGGTCCATCTGGTCGCCTTCGGTGCGATCCTCGCCGTCGAGCGCGTGGAGGCCCTCCTGCGGGCTCCTGCCGGGGAGCTCCCGTGACGGCGGCCGAGGCGTGGAACGGGGCTCTCGGCCGCCACGCAGGGGCCACCGGTCGCGGACGGGAGGCGCGCCGCGACGGCGGACGTCTTCCGGTCCTACGAGACTCCTGAGGGCGTCCTGCTGGAGGCCGGCACGTGGGTGGTCACCGCCCGCCGGCCGCACTGAGCTCCGGCGGGCGGTGCTCGTACCAGCGGCGGTCCGCCTCCAGTTGGGCGGCGAGCGAGACGAGCAGGGCCTCGCTGCGGGACGGGCCGAGGAGCTGGGCGCCGAGGGGCAGGCCGTCGCGGGTGAAGCCTGCCGGGACGTTGACGCCAGGCCATCCGAGTACGTTCCAGGGCCAGGCGTAGGGGCAGGCCGACGTCATGGCGAGGTCGGTGCGCCAGGCGCTGAGGTGGTCGAAGGCCCCGACCCGTGGGGGCGGGGCCGCCGTGGTCGGGGTGAGAAGCACGTCGTACCCGGGGCCGCCGCCTGCGGTGTCGAAGAAGGCGCCGATCCTGGCGTGCTGGCGCACCTCCCGCGCGCGGGCGGCCCGCACGACACGGCCACCGAGGCGGGTCCCGGTGCGCAGGGCGCTGCGGGTGCGCGGGTCCAGGAGTCCGGGTTCGGGGTGGAGCGCGGCGAGTTCGGCGATGCCCGCGGTGGCCCGGGGCACGAAGGAGAGGCCGATCAGTCCGTAGCGGGGCCTGGCCTCCTCGACGTGGTGGCCGAGCCGGGCGAGGGCTTCGGCGAGCGCGGTGACGGCACGCACCACCTCCGGGTGGGGTGCGTTGCGGGTGAGGGTGAGCGGCGGCCGCAGGGACAGGCCGATGCGCAGCCTGCCCGGGTCGCGGCGGGCCGCGGCGGACGCGTCGACGGCGGGCGGGCGGTGCGGGTCACCGGGGTGCGGTCCTGCCGCGGCGTCCAGGAGGAGGGCGGCGTCGGCGACCGTACGGGCGAGCGGACCGTTGACCGTGAGGCCCTGGAAGGCATCGCTGTGGGGGTGGACGGAGATCCGGCCCCGCTGGGGTTTGATGCCGACGAGGTGGGTCCACGCGGCGGGGATGCGGATGGAGCCCGCACCGTCCGAACCCAGCGCGGCGGGGACCAGTCCGGCGGCTACGGCCGCCGCGGAGCCTCCGGACGAACCGCCCGGCGTGTGAGCGGTGCTCCAGGGGTTGCGGGTGGCGCCGAACGCCGGCCCTTCGGTGAACGCCCACTGCCCCAGCTCGCAGGAGTTGGTCTTGCCGACCACGACGGCCCCGGCGGCCCTGAGCCTGCGGACGGCCTCGCTGTCGGCGGTCGCGGGCGGCAGTACGCCGTCGCAGCCGAAGTAGGTGGGCATGCCGGCGACATCGGTGTCGTCCTTGACCGCGACCGGCACCCCGAGCAGCGGAAGGCGCTCCCCGGCCTCGAGCCGGCGGTCGGCCTCCGCGGCCTCGGCGAGCGCGGCCTCCGCGCGCAGTTGCCGGAAGGCGTTGAGGGTGTGCCGGCTCGCCTCGACGCGCGCGAGCGCCGCGGCGACCAGTCCGGACGAGGTCGTCCGGCCCTCGGCCAGCTCGCGGGCGCAGTCCACCAGCCCGGGAGCGGCTGACGGTTCGACCGGCACACGCGGTCCGGTCCGCTCCGTGGGGTCTGCTGAGGACATCGCCACCGCCTCCTCGCGTCCGCCGGAAAACACCGGCCCCGGGCCCGCCCGTGGGTCCGCCCGAGCGGTTCTACTGGAGAGTAACGAGGCGTGGGGGCCCGCTCAAGCACCGCCGCTCAAGCACCCCGCGCACGGATCGGCCCCGTCCCCCGCCCCGCGCGGGGCGGGGGACCTGCGGCACCCGCGGGCGCGCGCGGGACGACGTCCCTGCGGCGACGAGGTGCCCGGCAGGCGGTACTACGGCCGCACGTGGATCTCGCCGATCCCCGAACCGAGGCCCGCGCAGTGGGCGGTCGACTGCCCGGACTCGCCCGGCCTGAGCGTGACGTGCTCACCGTCCACGTCCGGGGACCACCCGCAGACCAGGTGGACCCAGAAGGTCTGGGTGGCCGACCCGTTGTTCCTGCAGAGCGCGAACCCGGTGTAGTCGTCGATCGCGTGCTTGCCGGTGCTGCACGACAGGCCGGGAGGAACGGCGGCCGCCGGCGCGACGGCCACCGCCGCGGTGGCCGGAACGGCGAGCGCGGCGGCCAGACCGGTGACGGCCGCCCCCCGGACGAGTGCGCGTACGGCGTTCCCCTTGAACAGCTTCTTCATGTCTCCCCTTGGTTCCGGTGAGTTCCGGTGATCTTCAGGGCTGCTCTCCCCCACGGTCCGTAGCCGAAAACAGCGCCGAACCTCACCCTCCGTACTCCCGGCCCGCCGCGCAGGCAACCGTGCGCGGGCGTACGCTCGCACTGGGGAGTGAATCCGGGTCGAAAAGGCGCTGAACAGGGACGTTTCCGAGGAGGCGCGGTGGCAGGACAGCGCATCGCCACACGGGCCGCCGCGTGCGCGGCGGTCGCCCTGCTCGCCGTCACCGGCGGCACGGTGGCGCAGGCGGACGACGACATCGAATCGCTTCCGGCCGAACAGATCGCAGGCCGTTCCCGTGACGCCCTGCTGGCCGCCGGGTCCCTGCACCTGCGTGCGCGGGGCGACCTGGGGAAGAACCGCGCCCCGATGACGGTCGACCTCAGCCTGGACCGGAGCGGCGACTGCGTGGGCGGCGTCGACCTGGGCGAGGACAAGGGCAAGGTGGAGATCATCAAGCGAGGCGACTCGGTCTGGGTGAAACCCGACGCGGACTTCTGGGAGAACCAGGTACCGGTCGGCGGCTCCGCCTTCGAGTCCGTCCTCGCCGGGCGGTACTTGAAGGGCTCGGCGTCGGACTCCAGGCTGCGGCCCGTCGTGGACGCGTGCGATCTGGACACCTTCCAGAGGCTGGTCTCCGACAACGCCGACTCGAATGCCGGGACGTACACCAAGGGCGAGGTGACGACGGTCGACGGCGTGCGCACCGTCCCGGTCACCAGGACACTGCACGGACAGGAACTGACGGCGTACGTGGAGACCGGGGGCGAGCACCACCCCGTGCGGATCACCGTCCACGGCGACGGCGCGGACGCCGCCGTGGACTTCTCCGGCTTCGACGAGCCGGTCCCCACGGGCACGCCCTCCGCGGACGACTCCGTGGACGTCGGCGCCGTACTCGGCAGGGGCCCGGCGCAGTCGTGAAGGGGCCCCGCCCGTCGAACTCCCGCCCCCTGCGAACGGGTTTGTCCGGCACCCGCTGAGCGCGGCGTCAGTCGTCGAAGCCGCCGGGGGTGTCTCCCCGCGGCCTTGACAAGCCCGCGGGGAGCTAAAAGCATGACCGGAATGATCTCTCCGTGCAGGCTCCGCGGCACACAGTTGACGGCCGGTGAGTGCGAGCCGCCCGGCGGGCTCCCGGCGCTCCCGGCGCGCTGAACGATGGGCCGTCCTCCGGAGACCGGCGTCGAGGGCGTTCTCCCACGCCGCCGGCACGCCGTCGCCGGGCCGAGGCCGTCCGGCGCGGCACGAGTCCGCTCGTCGAACCGATGTGAGGAACCGAGATGACCGAAGGACCGGACCTGCGCACGTATCCGCACCGGGTTCCCCACACCGATCCCGGAGTACCGGATTTCCGCGGCCCGGCACGGTTCCTGTGGTGGCTGGTGACGATGCAGCGCAGGCGAGTCCTTCTGGGGGCCCTGTGGGGCAGCTCCTGGATGTGCGCGCTGATGCTGCCGCCGTACCTCATGTCCCAGGCGATCGACCGCGGGCTCAGGGCGGAGGACAGGGAGCAGCTGGTTCTCTGGGTGTCGGCCGTCCTCGCGGTCGGTGCGCTCATCGCCTGCCTCGGCATCCTGCGCCACCGCACGATGACCTTGATCCGGGTCGATGCCGCCTACCGCACGGTGCAGGTCGTCGTCAGGCAGGTCACCCGGCTCGGCGCGGCCCTGCCTGGCAAGGTGTCGGCGGGTGAGCTGACGCACCTGCAGGCCGGGGACACGAGCCGGATCGCGCAGACCCTGACCGTCACGGGGCCCGGGGTGGGCGCGGTGATCGCCTACTCCGCGGCAGCCGTGCTGCTCTTCCGCATCTCCGCCCTGCTGGCGCTCGTGGTGCTGCTGGGCGTCCCCTTGCTGGCCGTGACCGTCGGCCCGCTGCTGCAGAGGCTGCACGGCGCCGAGGGTGCTTACCGGCAGAAGCAGGGGGACCTCACCGCCCAGGCCGTGGACGTCGTCACCGGCCTGAACGTGCTGAACGGCATCGGCGGGAAGCCGATGTTCATCCGCAGGTACCGGGAGCGGTCCACGGCTCTCGTGTCCGACGGGTACCGCGTCGCCTCGCTGACCAGCTGGGTGCAGGCCCTGGGCACCTGCCTGCCGATCCTCTTCCTGGCCCTCGTCACATGGATCGCCGCCCGGATGGCGGCCGACGGCGCCATCACGGTCGGAGACCTGGTGGCCGTCTACGGATACGTCGCCGCGCTCCTGGCCCCCGTGACGTTCTTCATCGAGGGCGCGGACGACCTCCCCCGCGGACTCGTCGCCGCACGACGGGTGACGGACATCCTGGCGCTGTCGCCCGACGTCGAGAGCAGCGGCACCCCGGTGCCCCCGCCGAGCGGTCCCGCCGACCTGCACGATCCGGCCTCCGGGCTGGTCGTCCCCGCGGGCCGGATGACGGCGCTGGTGAGCGCCCGGCTCGACGAGGCGCGCGCCGTGGTCGACCGACTGGGTCGCTACACGGACTCCGACGCCACGTGGGGCGGCGTCCCGCTGTCCGGCATGGAGCTCGCGGAGGTGCGCCGCCGCATCCTCTTCGCCGGCAACGACTCGTACCTGTTCAGCGGTTCGGTTCGCGCGGCCGTCTCCGTCCGCGACCACTCCGACGACGACGTCAAAAGGGCCCTGCGCACCGCCGTGGCCGAGGACATCGTCGAGTCGCTGCCCGAGGGACTGGGCTCCCGCCTGAGCGACCGCGGTCTCGACGTCTCCGGTGGCCAGCGGCAGCGTCTGCGGCTCGTGCGGGCGCTGCTCGCCGACCCCGAGGTCCTGCTGCTGGTCGAGCCGACCTCGGCCCTGGACGCGCACACCGAGGCGACCGTCGCCGCACGTGTCGACACCGCGCGGCGGGATCGCACCACCCTCGTCGTCAGCACGTCCCCGCTGGTGCTCGGTCACGCGAGCCAGGTGTCGCTCCTCGTTGACGGCCGGGTCGTGGCGGTGGGGACCCACGGCGAACTGCTCGAACGACAGCCCCGGTACCGCGCACTGGTCTTCCGCGGCGCCGGTGGAGACCTGCCGTCCGTCCCTGCGGCCCGCCCCCAGGAAGGAATGAGCCGATGAGCGCTTCACCGGAGGTACCCCGGCTCCCGGTCGCCGACGGTGCGACCGTCCGCCGCGCCGTCCGGAGTCTGATCACGGACGACGGACGCGCGATGGCCGGTATCGTCCTCCTGACCTGCCTCGCCTCGCTCGCGGGCCTCGCGAGCCCGTGGCTGCTGGGCGACATCGTCACCGGGGTCGAACAGGGTGACATCACCGGCTCCCGGGTCGACCTGCTGTCCCTGGGCGTGCTCGGCTTCGCCGTGACCCAGCTGGTGCTGACCCGGTACGCGCGCTACCACTCCCACCGGTTCGGCGAGCGCGCCCTGGCGCGGCTGCGTGAGGAGGTCCTCGACCGGACCCTCTCCCTGCCGGCCCGCGTGGTCGAACGGGTCGGCACCGGCGATCTGGTGACCCGCTCGTCCGTGGACGTCGGCACGGTGGCCTCGACGCTGCGGAACGCGGCACCGGACGTGTTCCTCGCCGCCGTACAGGTCCTCTTCATCTTCGTCGCGGTCTTCCTGCTGCATCCGCTGCTGGGGCTGTGCGCGCTCGTCGGTATGCCGTTCGTGTGGTGGGTCAGCCGCTGGTACCTCGCCAGGGCCCGCGACGCGTACCTCGCGGAGGGCGCGGCCGGGGCCGACGTCGCCGAGGCCCTGAACGCCACGGCCCAAGGGGCCCACACCGTCGAGGCGTTCGGCCTGAGCGCGGAGAGGGTGCTCCACACGGACAGGGCGGTCGACTCGGCGTACCGCGCGGGCCGGCGCACCCTGTTCCTGCGCACCGTGCTGTTCCCCGTCACCGGCTTCGCCCACACGCTGCCGTTGGCGCTGGTGCTGCTGGCCGGGGGCCTGGCCTATCTCGAGGGAGCGGTGGACCTGGGTGTGGTGGTGACGGGCAGCCTCTACATGTGGCAGCTGGTCGACCCCCTCGACCGGGCACTCACCTGGGTGGAACAGCTCCAGCGCAGCGGGGCGTCCTTGGCCCGGATCAAGGGCATCGGCCTGGTCACCGACGAGACCGCCCCCGACACCCGTCGGCCCGCCGACGACCGCATCGAGGTCTCCGGGGTGCGCTACTCCTACTCGGGTACGCACGACGTGCTGCACGACATCGATCTGACGGTGCGGCCCGGTGAGCGACTGGCGCTGGTCGGGGCCTCGGGGGCGGGCAAGTCCACCCTCGGCAAGCTGATGTCCGGCGTCGGGGCGCCCCGTACGGGGACGGTCACGGTGGGCGGCGTCCCGGTGGCGGCCCTCGCCGCGGCGGGTGAGCTCGGCAACCGCATCATCCTGATCACCCAGGAGCACCATGTGTTCCTGGGAACCCTGCGGGAGAACCTCGCGATCGCGGCCCCCGACGCCGACGACAGCGCCATGTTCGCGGCGCTCGCCCGGGTGGAGGCCGACTGGGCCGGGGAACTGGCGGACGGCCTGGACACCCGTCTCGGCCCCGGCGGCGTCCGGCTCGACGCCGCACAGGCCCAGCAGCTCACCCTCGCCCGGGTGGATCTGGCCGACCCCCACACGTTGATCCTCGACGAGGCGACGGCGCTGCTCGACCCCACGACGGCGCGGCACGCCGAGCGCGCCATGGCCGCCGTACGCGCGGACCGCACGGTGATCTCCATCGCGCACCGCCTGCAGACCGCGCATGACGCCGACCGGGTCGCCGTCATGGAGGCCGGCCGGATCGTCGAGCTCGGTACTCACGACGAACTGATCGCCGCGGACGGCGCGTACGCGGCTCTGTGGCGTTCCTGGAACGGTCAGGGCGGGGGGCCGCCGACCGTCGGCCGGCCGCCCGCCGATGAGCACCGTCAGCCCCCTCGGGGCATCTCCCCCTGATGGCCGGTCCCGGGGTCAGTGGTGCGACGGACGTGGCGGGTGACGGCTGATCCGGGGGAATCGGCGGCGACATGACCGACCACTCGGTGTGGCGGCGGCACGGGGCGGCGTTCGCGGCGATGATGATGCCGGTGCTCGCGCGTTCCGATCTCGCCCGGACCGGTCGAGCACGACACGCCGGCCCCGCGTTTCCATGGCCGCCCACCCGAGAACTCCATGCTGGTCAGGCGAGTGCGGTCCCCCTGCACGGAGTCACGGAGTCCCCACCTGCCCTCGCGGGCTCGTCGCGGAGGGCCCCGGGAGGCGGCAACGCCCGCTCACACACACATCTCGTCGTCGAGAGGATCGCGATCATGCGCGCACTGACCTATCAGGGGAAGCGGGACGTGCGGGTCGAGACAGTGCCCGACCCGAAGATCCAGGATCCCACCGACATCATCGTGAAGATCACCTCCACCGGGATCTGCGGCTCCGATCTGCACCTGTACGAAGTACTCGGCCCCTACCTCGACCCCGGTGACATCCTCGGACACGAACCGATGGGCGTGGTGGAGGAGGTCGGTCCTGAGGTCACCTCCCTCGCGCCGGGTGACCGTGTCGTCATCCCCTTCAACGTGTCCTGCAGCCACTGCTGGATGTGCGAGAGGGGGCTGTACTCCCAGTGCGAGACCACCCAGGTGCGTGAGCGGGGCACGGGGGCGTCCCTGTTCGGGTACACCAAGCTGTACGGACAGGTTCCCGGCGGCCAGGCCGAGTACATGCGCGTGCCCTTCGGCAACGATCTGCCGATCAAGGTCCCGCACGGCCCGTCGGACGACCGGTTCGTCTACCTGTCCGACGTACTGCCGACGGCATGGCAGGCGGTGGAGTACGCGGCCGTTCCGCCGGGCGGCAGTGTCACCGTGTTCGGTCTCGGACCGATCGGGGCGATGGCCGCGAGGATCGCGCTCCACCGGGGCGCGGGCCTGGTCGTAGGCGTGGACCTCGTCCCCGAGCGTCTCGACCGGGTGAGCTCGTACGGAGCCACGTGTCTGGACGTTCGGCGGTACGGAAAGAACATCGGCGACGCCATCAGGGACCTCACCCAGGGGCGCGGCACGGATGCGGTGATCGACGCCGTCGGCATGGAGGCCCACGGCTCGCCGCTCGCGAAGGCGGCACACACGGCCGTCGGCTACCTGCCCGATGCCATCGGGCAGCGATTGATGGAGAACGCCGGCATCGACCGCCTGGCGGCCCTGCACGCGGCGATCGACGCGGTGCGCAGGGGCGGCACCGTCTCCGTCTCCGGCGTGTACGGCGGGTCCGTCGACCCGATGCCGATGCTCACACTGTTCGACAAGCAGATCCAGCTGCGTATGGGCCAGGCCAACGTCAGGCGCTGGGTCGACGACCTGCTGCCCCTGCTCGTGGACGACGACCCGTTGGGCGTGGACACCTTCGCCACCCACCACCTGCCGCTCGAAGAGGGTCCGCAGGCGTACGAGACGTTCCAGAAGAAGGCCGACGGCATGATCAAGACCCTGCTCGTCCCCTGAACGGAGGCCTCGTCCACCCGGGCGGACGGCGCTGTACGGACGCCCACGGCCCGGTGCCGCCCGGTGGCCGCCGAGGGGCAGCGGCGGGCTGTCGTCCCCGCGCGCGAGTGTGCGCGGGGGCCTAGCGTGGGAACGCGCAGCGAGCGGCGCGGCACTTCAAGCGGCGGAGGAAGAGATGGCCGTACGACACCGCCTCATCAAGAGATCGCCCGAGGACGTCTGGGAGGTGCTCTCCGATCCCGAACGCTACGGGGACTGGGTCGTCGGTACGTCCCGGGCCGAGCACGACGAGGGGCAGTGGCCCCGAGTGGGGGCGGCCCTCCGCTACGAGATCAAGGTCGGACCGCTGACCCTGCACAACCGGACCGTCGTGCGCCGCAGCGAACCGACGGCCGTCCTCGAACTGGAGGCGGACAGCGGACCGCTGGGAACGGCCAGGATCGCGATGGAACTGCGGCCCTGGGGACGCCACACTCTGCTCATCTTCGACGAGCACCCGCTGCGCGGTCCCGGGGGCGCCCTGCACAACGGCCTCCTGGACGTGGCACAACAGGTGCGGCACCGCGCGATGCTCGGGCGGCTCGCCCGGGTGTGCGAGGACGCCGGGAGCAGCTCGGCCGGTGCCGACGCCGGGCGCCTGCGGCAGCACGGCACCTGAGCCCGCACCCAGAGACCCGGAATCAGCCGCCACGATGTGCGGACCGCGTACACAGCCAGGAGCGAGTCATGCCGGACGCCGTAGTGATCGGGTCGGGACCCAACGGGCTGGTGGCCGCGAACCTCCTGGCCGATGCGGGCTGGAGCGTGGAGGTCCTGGAGGCCCAGGACGAGCCGGGGGGCGCGGTCCGGCACGACCGCGGAGTCGACCCGGACTTCGCGAGCGACCTCTTCAGCTCCTTCTACCCCCTCGCTGCCGCGTCCCCCGTCCTGGCCGGTCTGCATCTGGAACGGGAGGGCCTGGGCTGGAGCCACGCGCCGAAGGTACTCGCCCACCCCCTGCTGGACGGCCGCTGCGCGGTTCTCAGCCGTGACCCCGACGAGACCGCCACCAGCCTGGAGACGTTCGCTCCCGGGGACGGGGCGGCGTGGAGGGAGCTGCGGGAGGTCTGGGAGACGCTGCGGCCCGACATCCTCGACGCCTTGTTCACGCCCTTCCCTCCGCTCCGCTCCGGGGCGCGGCTGGCGCTGCGGCTGCGCGCCGCCGGTGGGCTGCGGCTGGCCAGGACGATGGTGCTGCCGGTGCGGCGGCTGGGCGAGGAGGAGTTCCGGGGTGAGGGCGGCAGGCTCCTGCTCGCGGGCAATGCCCTGCACGCGGACCTCTCCCCGGAGTCGGCGGGCAGCGGGGGCTTCGGCTGGCTCATGTCCATGCTCGGGCAGACCTACGGCTTCCCCGTGCCCACGGGTGGCTCCGGGGCACTCACCGGCGCGCTCGTCCGCCGTCTGGCACGCCGCGGCGGCACCGTCCGCTGCGGGGAACAGGTCACCGAGGTCGTCGTCCGCGGCGGGCGGGCCGTCGGCGTCCGCACGAGGAGCGGCGAGGAGGTACCTGCCCGCAGGGCGGTCCTGGCCGATGTGTCGGCACCGGCCCTCTACGGCTCCCTGGTGGCCGAACAGCACCTGCCCGGACGGCTGCTCAGCGACCTGAAACGCTTCCAGTGGGACTTCGCCACGTTCAAGGTCGACTGGGCACTGAACGGCCCGGTGCCCTGGACCTGCCCGGAGGCCGCACACGCCGGGACCGTGCATCTGGCGGAAGGCGTGGACGCCCTCACCCGTTTCGCGGCGCAGATCGCCATGGGCCGTGTCCCCGACCGGCCCTTCGCCCTCTTCGGCCAGATGACCACGACCGACCCCTGCCGCTCGCCCCGGGGCACCGAGTCCGCGTGGGCCTACACGCACGTACCGCACCGCGTCCGGGGGGACGCCGGGGACGAGGGGCTGTCCGGTGCGTGGGACGCGCGGGAGCAGGAGCTCATGGCCGACCGCGTCGAGGTCCAGGTCGAGCGCTATGCCCCCGGATTCCGCGGCCTCATCAGGGCGCGGCGCGTCCTCGCCCCGCCCACGCTGGAGAGCATGGACGCCAACCTCCACGGTGGCGCCATCAACGGCGGTACCACCGCCATGCACCAGCAACTGGTCTTCCGCCCCTCCCCGGGCACCGGCCGGCCGGAGACCGCCCTCCCCGGCCTCTACCTCGCATCCGCCTCCGCGCACCCGGGGGGAGGAGTCCACGGGGCGCCCGGGGCCAACGCGGCGAGAGCGGCCCTGCGGGGGCAGCGCACCGGCGCCCTGTCCCTGCTCCAGAACCGGCTCACCCACCGTGACCGCGAGGGACGGCGGCTCTGACAAGGGGCGCCCGGTCCGGCCGCCGGCACCGGGCGTGGTGGGCGTTCCGCTCAGCGCCCTCCTCGGTCCGCGCTCAGCCGGGCCGCGACCTTCACCCGTTCGGCTTCGGGCCCGCGCCGACGCTGGACGACGTCGAAGCTCACCGTCTGTCCCGCCGTGAGCCCCACGGGACACGCCTCGATGATCGCGGAGAAATGCACGATGATCTCAGGCCCGCCCGCACTGGGACGGATGTATCCGTAGCCCTTCTCAGCACTGAACACCTGCACTGTGCCCTCGGCCATTTCCTACCTCTCCAGGATTTCCACGCTCGTGCGTGTGCGTTCGCCGGCGGACATCGACCGCGCGGCGCCGTCGATGTCCGCCGGCGGAACAACGGAACCGACGAGAGGGGGAAGTCGCACTGCGCCCGTACCTGTCCGGAAACAGCAGGCGGACCGCGCCCCCTCACTTCTGCGGATCGTGCCCCCAGTTCATGAGGGAATATCGCCACCGCGTGTCCGTCACATCACCTTCGGGGCGCTGCCCGAGGTGCCGGTGCACGTAGCTGACGACTTTTCGCATATGAGCGATGTCGTCGTCGGAGAGGTCGGCCCTGTTCTTGTCGAGCAGCTCGACGATGCGCCTGCCGGAGGCGTGCCCCACCGATTCGCCGTCCCCTTCGGACTGGCCCACGCTCTTGGAATCGTCTGTGGCCAGCCATGCTTCCAGCCGCCCGGACGTCATGTTGACCGCCTCACCGAACTCGTCGGCAGCCTCTTTCCGGCTGGACTCGCTCTCTTCGCTCACGACGAGGTGCCCTTCTTGCGCAGCGAATCCGGACTGTGCACCGCCCGACGACCGGTCTCGTCGCTCTCGACCTCGTACTGCGGTTCGTCCTTCGAGGCGTCAACCGTACGCCCGGCCGCTTCGGTTCGTTTCGTGATCTTCCGCTTCACCTTCCCCTGCACGGAATGCCCGTGACTCTGCCAGGAGACGCTGTCGCCCTTTTTCAGTTTCTTTTCTTCGGCCATCCCGCACACTCCCTCAGTCGGCTGGTTCCACGACACCGGGTCTCACTGTCTCTTTCTTCAGCATTCGCCGCATCTCCCGCCGCCCGCCGGCCTCCACGGGCCGGTCACCGCTTTCGGCCGGTCATCCGGTCAGGGAATCACCGCGTGCACAGCTCCGGGGAGGAGGCCTTCCCACCGTGCATGTCGGGCGGCGCACCGGGTACCGCCTGTGCGACGGTGGGCAGTCCTCAGCACACGACACTCAGGTGAAGAACCACTATGGACCGGCACCGCCGGAAAACGGTGGAGGGACTGACCCTCGGATGTCGAGACCGGCGAGAAGTCCTTTCGACTGGGCCGGACGCCGGGCGGGGCGCGGTGACCGGGCGGCCGCCGCGGGTGTGTGGGGTTCAGGCGGACAGCGCGGGGATGATCGTGGAGCCGTAGGCGTCGATGGTCGCCTCCCGGGCGTCGTGCATGTTGTAGACGGCGAACTGGTCGACGCCCAGCTCACGCAGGACCTGAAGCTTCTCGATGTGGGCGTCGGCGGGGCCCAGCAGGCAGAACCGGTCCACGATCTCGTCGGGGACGAAGGCGGTGTCGGGGTTCCCGGTGCGGCCGTGGTGGCTGTAGTCGTATCCGGAGCGTCCGGCGATGTACGCCGTGAGCGCCTCGGGCACGAGACCGGAGTGCTCGCCGTAACGGGAGACGAGATCGGCGACATGGTTGCCGACCATGCCGCCGAACCAGCGGCACTGCTCCCGCGCGTGGTCCAGGTCCTCGCCCACATAGGCGGGTGCCGCGACGCAGACGGTGACGGAATCCGGGTCGCGGCCGGCCGCGGCGGCCGCGTCGCGTACCGCCTTCACCATCCATTCGGTGAGGTAGGGGTCGGCCAGCTGGAGGATGAAGCCGTCCGCCTTCTCCCCCGCCAGGGCGAGGGCCTTGGGCCCGTACGCACCCATCCAGACGGGCAGTCTGCCGTCCTTCACCCATGGGATCCGGACCGGCTGTCCGTCGACGACGGCCTCGCGCCCTTCGGCGAGGTCCCTGATCACCTCGATGGCCTCACCCAGTCTGGCCAGGGTGTTCGGTCTGCGGCCCGCCACTCTCATCGCGGAGTCGCCGCGCCCGATGCCGCAGACGGTGCGGTTTCCGTACATCTCGTTGAGCGTGGCGAACGTGGAGGCCGTGACCTCCCAGGTGCGGGTCCCCGGGTTCGTCACCATCGGCCCGACGATCATCCGGTCGGTGTGCTCCAGGATCCGGCTGTAGATGACGAAGGGTTCCTGCCACAGCACGGTCGAGTCGAAGGTCCAGCCGTAGCGGAAGCCGTTACGTTCCGCGCGGCGCATGAGTCCGACGACGGCCGAGGCGGGCGGATCGGTCTGGAGGACGAGTCCGAAATCCATACAGATGCTCCTGGTCCGGTGCTGGCGGGGAACGCGGGTCTGCGGATGCCGGGACCGGCACGCCCGGAAGTCCTCCGGGCAGCGGTCCTCAGTGGTCCGGGGGGGCACGCCGGGGCGGCTCTGCGGGCGCGTCCGTGAGCGACGTGCCGCGACAGAGCTTTCCACATCGGGCCGCGCAGGGTCCCGTACGCCGGCCGTCGTGCGGGCGCGTCGCGGGTGGCACGCCCAGCGCCCGGCCGTGGGTCTCCCGTCCGGCGACCAGGTCCCGAGGTCGTCACGGAATGAGCGATTCGACCATCGAAGGTATCGTTTGTGGCGTTTGGTCACGGTATCGGCCTCCTCGGTGGTGGCATCCTCCCGCCCGGTGGGGCCGGCCCGTACCCGCACACTCGGCGCACGAGCACTTCAAGCGGAAGGATCAGCCATGGGCACGGTCGCCACGGTTGACGGCACGGAGATCTACTACAAGGACTGGGGCCCTCGTGACGCCCGGCCGATCGTGTTCCACCACGGATGGCCGCTCAGCGCGGACGACTGGGACAGCCAGATGCTGTTCTTCCTCGCTCAGGGCTATCGCGTGATCGCCCACGACCGGCGCGGCCACGGGCGCTCCACCCAGAGCGCGGCCGGGCACGACATGGACACCTACGCCGCGGACGTGTCCGTACTGGCCGAGGCGCTCGACCTGCGGCAGGCCGTGCACATCGGCCATTCCACCGGCGGCGGCGAGGTCGCCCGCTACGTCGCACGGGCCGAGCCGGGCCGGGTGGCGAAGGCGGTCCTCGTCAGCGCCGTGCCACCGGTCATGGTGAAGTCCGCGTCGAATCCGGGCGGGCTGCCGATCGAGGTGTTCGACGGGCTCCGCGCCTCCCTGGCGGCCAATCGCGCCCAGTTCTACATCGACCTGCCGTCGGGCCCGTTCTACGGGTTCAACCGCCCCGGTGCCCAGGTGTCGCAGGGACTGATCGACAACTGGTGGAGGCAGGGAATGCGGGGCGCGGCCAACGCCCACTACGAGTGCATCAAGGCCTTCTCGGAGACCGACTTCACCGAGGACCTCAAGAGGATCGAGGTGCCGGTCCTGGTCGCCCACGGCACCGACGACCAGATCGTTCCCTACGAGGACGCCGGCCCGCTGTCCGCGAAGCTCCTGCCGAACGGCAGGCTCAAGAGCTACGAGGGCTATCCCCACGGGATGCTCTCGACACATCCGGACGTCATCAATCCCGACCTCCTGGCCTTCGTGAAGGAGTAGGGAGACCCGCTCCCCACCCGGTGACTCACCCGTCCGGTCCGTCTCCGCGACGCCGTGCCGTCTCCGAGGAGGACGGCGGCACGGCTCAGCCGGATGTCACAGGTACTGGCAGGTCCCCCGCGGCAGGTAGGTCCCGTGGCCCGCGTGACCCACGAACGCGCGGTCCTCGATGACCGGTTCGCCCCGCGACAGCACCGTCTTGACCTGCCCCGTCACGCGCTTGCCCTCGTAGGCGGAGTAGTCGACGTTCATGTGGTGCGTCCCGGCGGAGATGGTCTGCTCCGCCCCGGGGTCGTAGACGACGACGTCCGCGTCGGCACCCGGTGCGATGGTGCCCTTCTTGGGGTAGAGCCCGAACATCCTGGCCGGGGACGCGCAGGCGATCTCGATCCAGCGCCGGCGCGAGATGTGACCGTCCACGACGGCCTGGTGGAGGAGGTCCATCCGGTTCTCCACGCCCGGCATGCCGTTGGGGATCTTCGAGAAGTCGTCCCTGCCCATCTCCTTCTGGCCCGAGAAGCAGAAGGGGCAGTGGTCGGTCGAGACGACCTGGAGCTCGTTGTTCCGCAGACCGCGCCAGAGCGCCTCCTGGTGCTCCCGGGGCCGCAGCGGGGTCGAGCAGACGTACTTCGCGCCCTCGAAGCCGGGCTCGGCCAGATTGTCCGTGGAGAGGAAGAGGTACTGCGGGCAGGTCTCGCCGAAGACCGGGAGCCCTTTGTGGCGGGCGGACGCGATCTCGGCGACGGCCTCGTCGGCGGAGACGTGGACGACGTACAGCGGCGCTCCGGCGACCCGGGCGAGCTGGATCGCGCGGTGCGTGGCCTCCGCCTCCAGCGCCACCTTGCGGACGTCGCCGTGGTGGCGGGGGTCGGTACGCCCCCCGGCGAGGGCCTGCTCGACCAGGACGTCGATGGCGATGCCGTTCTCGGCATGCATCATGATCAGGCCGCCGTTGCCGGAGGCCCGTTGCATCGCGCGGAGGATCCGGCCGTCGTCGCTGTAGAAGACGCCCGGGTAGGCCATGAAGAGTTTGAACGAGGTGATCCCTTCGGCGACGAGGCGGTCCATCTCCTTGAGCGAGGACTCGTTCACGTCCGAGAGGATCATGTGGAAGGCGTAGTCGACGGCGCAGTTGCCGTCCGCCTTCGCGTGCCAGGTGTCGAGCCCCTCCCGCAGGGAACGCCCCATGGTCTGGATGGCGAAGTCGACGATCGTGGTGGTACCACCCCATGCCGCGGCCCGGGTGCCCGTCTCGAAGGTGTCGGCGGCGTAGGTCCCGCCGAAGGGCATCTCCATGTGCGTGTGCGCGTCGACACCCCCCGGGACGACGTACATCCCCGTGGCGTCGATCCTGCGTTCGGCACTCCAGCTCGCCGCGGCGTCGGTGCCGTGGGCGGCGAGGGCTGCGATGCGTCCGCCCTCGATGAGAACGTCGGCGTGGATCTCGTCGGACGCGGTGACGACGAGGCCGCCGTGGATGACGGTGCGGCTCATGGGTCCCTCCTCGCGGTGACAGAGCCGGCCCGTGCACGTGGGCCGGGTGCGTGGTGACGTACGGGGACGCGGGCCGCCCCGCGGCAGGGGCCCTGCCGCGGGGCACCTGCTGTCAGGTTGCCGCGTGCAGCGCCTCGCCCAGGATCTCCGCGCCCTCCTCGGCCTCGGTGACGGTCAGCGACAGCGGTGGCGCGATCCGCAGCACGCTGGTGTTGTGGCCGCCGCCCTTGCCGATCAGCAGCCCGCCGGCGCGGGCCGCTTCGAGCACGGCGGCCGCGGCCTCCGGATCGGCCTCGTCGGTGCCGGGCTTCACCAGCTCGATGCCGATCATGAGCCCCCGGCCACGTACCTCCCGTACCGCCGGCGAGCCGGCGCCGACGGCCCGCAGCCTCTCGATGAGCAGGCCGCCGACCCGCCGGGCGTTGCCCTGGAGGTCGTGCTCCAGCAGGTAGGAGAGGTTGGCGAGCCCGGCCGCCATGGTGACCGGTGAACCCCCGAACGTCGAGATGGAGTTGGCGTCGAGGCAGTTCATGACGTCCGCGCGGGCGACGACTCCGCCGATGGACATGCCGTTGCCGATGCCCTTGGCGAAGGTGAGGATGTCCGGCGGCCCGCTCGAGGCATGGGCCTGCCAGCCCCAGAAGTGGTCGCCCGTACGCCCCCAGCCCGTCTGCACCTCGTCGGAGATCCACAGGATGCCGTGCCGGTCCAGGACCTCGCGGAACGCCGCGTACAGCCCGTCGGGCGGTGCGGTGAACCCGCCTACCCCCTGGACGGGTTCGGCGATCAGCGCCGCGACTCCCCTGGTGTGCCCGAGCAGGTCCTCCAGATCGGCCACACAGGCCTTGATGAACCGTTCGTCGCTCAGCTCGGCGTACGGTCCCCGGGTGCGGACTCCGCCATGGACGTACAGCGTCTGCAGGGGTGACAGGCTGGTGGTGGACCAGGACCTGTTGCCGGTGACGGACACGGCCGAGAACGACCTGCCGTGGTAGCTGTTGCGCATGGCCAGGATCTGGTTGGACGAGCGGTGGGCGGTGGCCAGCAGCAGGGCCGCGTCGTTGGCCTCCGTGCCCGAAGTGGTGAAGAAGACGCGGGCGTCGGGGATGCCGGAGAGGGCGGCGACCCGCTCCGCGAGCTCGACCATGGGGCGGTTGAGGTAGAGCGTCGAGGAGTGGATGAGGCGGCCGGCCTGTTCCGAGACGGCCTTGGTCACCTCGGGCAGGGCGTGCGCGGTCATCGTGGTGAGGATGCCGCCGAAGAAGTCGAGGTACCGGTTGCCGTCCGCGTCCCAGACGTGGCGTCCCTCACCATGGGTGAGTTCGAGGGGGTGCCGGTAGTAGAGCGCCAGCCACTCGGGGCTGACGGCCAGGTGCCGCTCGTACAGTCCCGTCACGGCTCCACCAGCCCTTCGTACGCGTCCGGCCTGCGGTCCCGGTAGAACGCCCATTGCTGACGGACCTCCTCGATCAGCCCGAAGTCGAGGTCACGGACGAGGAGTTCCTCCTCCTTGTCGCTGGCGACGTCACCGACGAACTGCCCCCGCGGGTCGACGAAGTAGCTCGTGCCGTAGAAGTCGTTGTCGCCGTACTCCTCCTGTCCGACGCGGTTGATCGCGGCGACGAAGTACTCGTTGGCGACGGCGGAGGCGGGCTGTTCCAGCTGCCACAGGTAACTGGAGAGCCCCCGGGAGGTGGCGGACGGGTTGTACACCAACTGGGCTCCGTTAAGCCCTAGTTGACGCCAGCCTTCGGGGAAGTGGCGGTCGTAGCAGATGTAGACGCCGACCTTGCCGACGGCGGTGTCGAAGACCGGCCAGCCGGCGTTCCCCGGCTTGAAGTAGTACTTCTCCCAGAAGCCCTTGACCTGCGGGATGTGGTGCTTGCGGTACTTGCCGAGGTACGAGCCGTCGGCGTCGATCACCGCAGCGGTGTTGTAGTAGAAGCCGGACTGCTCGAGTTCGAAGACCGGCACGACGACGACCATGCCCGTCTCGCGGGCCAGGTCCCTCATGCGCCGGACCGTCGGCCCGTCCGGGACGGGTTCGGCCCAGCGGTAGTGCTCGGGCTCCTGGACCTGGCAGAAGTAGGGGGCGTTGAACACCTCCTGGAATCCGATGATCCGCGCGCCCTGCCGGGCCGCCTCGCGAGCGTGTTCCTCATGTTTGGCGATCATGGATTCGGTGTCGCCGGTCCAGGTCGCCTGGACGAGTGCGGCGCGTACGACGTGGGACATGAGCTGCTCCTTCGACGCGGCGTCAGAGAGCCTCTACGCCCGTAGACACGGTGCATAGGAGGAGAACGTAAGCCCCGTCACACAACGGGGCAAGACCATCGCCGTGAACCGGCGGAGTCGATCATGTTTCACACCCGAGCGGTCGACACCCCCCCGGGCGGCCCGCGGGGCGGGTCGGCCTACGGCGCCGCGATGCCCGCCATCCGCAGCGCGTGGACCACATCCCACTCCCGCGCCGCCGACACCTCGCGCGCGGCGGCCAGCAGACGGGGAACGAGGTGGCGGGGGCCGCCCTCGGCGACGCGCGCCGCGTCCTGCGGGGTCCGTGCGCGCACGAACGCGCCCAGCAGCGCCCGCGCCTCCGGTTCCCGGCCCGCACGGTCGAGGGCGACGACGGCGTCGGCGACCTCGGCGGCGGGCCGTGCCACTCCTTGCCGCAGCAGTTGCCCGCAGTCGTCCGCGTGGCCTGCGGCAGCCAACGCAGCCGCCGCGTCGGCGAGTTCGACGGGAGGAAGGGAGGACACCTCCCACAGCAGGGTCGCCCAGTCGGCGTCCAGGCCCGCCCCGTGCAGGGCGACGGCCAGGACCGGCAGCCGCTCCGCGGGCCACGCGGCCGCTTCGCAGAGCACCGCGTGCGCCTCGCCGCTCCGGCCCTCCGCGCGCAGCCGCTCGAGCAGGGCGACGGTGTCCTCGGAGGCCCGGCGTGCGGCGGGGTCGTACTCCTGCGCACGGGGGGCCGGGGAAGCGATCACGTCGGCCGGAGCACCATGGAACCGGGCTCCGCGCGGAGCGGTGACGCCCGCCGAGGGAGCAGGCCGGCCCGGTCCGGCCGCGGGGAAGAGGCCCGCCTGCGTCTCGTCCTCCATCTCCAGACCCGCGAAGCGCGCCCCCCGGGGTTTCCTGCGCCGGGGCTCGGACGCGCCGGGCGCAGGCACGGTGGGCTCCGGCACGGTGGGCTCGGAGGCTGGGCGCGCGGGCTCGGTGGGCGCGGGTTCGGTGCGCGCGGGCCCGGTCGGCGCGGACTCCTCGCGCGGGCCGGCGCCCGCCGCTCCGGGCAGGGCCCCGTCCACCGCCGCGAGCCGGGCGCGGAGCTCCGCACATCGCGCAGTGGCACGGGTGTGGTCGTCCCGCGCCCAGGCCAGGGCGTCCGGACCCACCGCCGGAGCGGCTGCCCCGTCCGCGTCGGCATCCCGCAACCGCCGGGCGGCGTACGACTGCTCCCGGAGCATCACGCCCAGCCGGTCGGCGAGGGCCTGACGGCCGCCCGGCCGGCTGTCGTGCGCCGCGGCCGACGCGGAACACAGGGCGGCGGCCCGTACGGATTCCCTCGCCGCGTACGTGGCACCGCGCACCGCCGCGAGGTCCTGGAGCAGCGACTCGACCACGTCCCAGGGCGGCACCTCGGAGCCGTCGAAGCAGGCACGCATACCCGCGGGGTCCCGTGCGCAGAAGACCCCGTACCATCCCTGACCGGGATCGAGCAGGGCAGCCAGGTCTCGTAGGTACTGTGCGAACGCCCTTACTTCCACCGTGTGCTGATGCACTGTCACCGTCGCCTCATCGGTCGCCCGGGACTGGAGCACTCCAGTCCGCGGGCATTCGACCGCAGGCGTGTTACGGGAGGGATACGCGCGCTTTTCCGGCGTGGGGCGGGCGGGGCGCGGCCGCTACCGGCGCGCGCCCCCGTCAGAAGGTGACTGCGATCCCCGTGTGGGGCCGCTTGCCGAGCCGTACGAGTGTGGCGGGTACGTCCACGAGCCAGAACTTCCAGCTGTACTTGCGGGTGAGCACCTTGCGTACCCCCGCCATCGCGTCCCCGTGGAGCAGCCTGGCCGTGCCCTCGGCGCTCGGGGCGCCCTCGGCGATCCGGCCGCGGGCGTCGCAGACGGTGACGCGTACGCGGCTGTCGTTGCGCAGCCGCTTGACCTTCCACGAGTCCGAGCGGGTCCAGACGTAGAGGACGTCGCCGTCCGCCGCCGCCCAGACGGGCGTGGCCACCGGCGTGCCGTCCTTCCGGTACGTGGTGAGGCTGACGTACTCGCTGCGGGCGAAGTCCTGGAGAGTCACGGTCGCGACCCTACTCGGGTTACGCCGTGAGCGGCAGCCGCCCCGGTCCGGGCCGCGGAGCCGGGACCGGCCGGGGCGCCCGCCGGATCGGCCGGGCGGGTGACCCGGCCGTCGGCAGGACACGCGGGGGCCGGCACGGGCGACGGCCCCCGACGCCCCTTTGACGGGGTGCCCTCAGACTCCGCCGGCGAACTTGCGGGCGAGCGCCTCACCGGCGCTGACGGCGGCGGCAGGGCTCTCGATCGGTGCGGCCCTGGAGTTCCTGAAGAGGATGTAGGTGACGCCGGAGGCCGTTCCGCCGGTCTTCGGGTCCGGATCGATGCCGAGCGACCGGGCCAGGGCGTACGAGCCCTCGCCGATGATTCCGGTGGGCCCGGTGTCCCCGACGACGGCGTAGCGGACCTTGCCGTCGTGGATGACGGCGGCGACACCGCCCCCCTTGATCCCCGACGTGGTGTAGTTCCAGAGCGGTCCGGGGCCGGGGACGACGACGTAGGGCACCTCGGAGGAGTCCAGGTACTTGCCGTCCGATCCCTGGAAGGCCGTCCGGGGCTGGAACGAGGGGTCGGTCCTCGTGTTGCAGACGGTGGTGACCTGACCGTCGCAGTCGATGTCCATGTCGGCCTCCCAGAACACGGCCTCGTCGGTCCCGCAGACCGGGACCGTGGCGGCCGCACTCTGATCGGTCCGGTACTTCCCCTGGGAAATCCGGCTGCAGTTCCTCACCTTGGCCAGCAGTTCGGCCGCCCCGACCGGGCTTTCGCCGTCCGCGACCGCGGTGGCGGGGAGTGCCGCCGCGAGGAGAGCGGCGCCGGAGAGCGCGGAGAGGAAGAGCATGCGCGTACGCACCGTCGTAGTCGCCCTTTCACTGGACACGAAGAACCCTGGCGGGCTCCTCCTTGCAGACGCGACCCGGCAGCGGGCGACCGGCCGTGTCAAGGCCTCGGGGCCGGAAGGGCGCGATGAACCACGCCCTTCCGGCCCCGAGGCCTCTGCTCGCGCCGACCGGTCAGGAACGGCCGCTCGGCGATACCACCATGGCCGACCCGCCACCGCGCCGCACCTTTTCGGCTGCCGCCAGCCAGCGTCCTCCGGGGAGGCGCTGGATGCCCGTGGCGGCCCCGATCTCCGGGTTCGCCTTGAACACGTGCCCGAGGGCCTCCAACTCCCCGCGCACCGGGCTGTCCCACAGCCCCGGCTCGATCTCGGTCGTGGCCGAGTTGCGCTGACTCGCGCGCGGGGCGGCGATCGCCTCGACGAGTGGCAGCCCCCTGTCCAGGTGGCCCGTCATGGACTGCAGGACCGTGGTGATGATCGTGGCACCGCCCGGCGACCCGAGGGCCAGTACCGGCTTTCCGTGTTCCAGCACGACGGTCGGCGAGATCGAGGAACGCGGGCGCTTGGCCGGGCCGGGCAGGTTCGGGTCGTGGACCGCCGGATTCGCCGGCGCGAACGAGAAGTCGGTCAGCTCGTTGTTGAGCAGGAACCCCCGCCCCGGAACCGTGATTCCGCTGCCGCCCGTCGACTCGATCGTCAGGGTGTACGCGACGACGTTGCCCCACTTGTCGGCGGTCGTCAGGTGCGTCGTGTTCTCCCCCTCGAACGTCGTCGGGGCGGCCTCTCCCCCGCCGGCGCAGCGGGCGGGGTGGCGCGGGTCACCCGGAGCGAGCGGGCTGGTGAGTACCGCGTCGTCCTTGATGAGGCACTCGCGCGAGTCCGCGAACCGCTGGCTGAGCAGCGCCCGCGTCGGCACGTCCTCGAACGCGGGGTCGCCGACCCACCGGCCCCGGTCGGCGAACGCGATCCGGCTCGCCTCGATGAGGCGGTGCAGGTACTGCGTCTCGGTCGCCTTCGAAAGGTCCGTCGACTCGAGGATGTTGAGGGCCTCGCCGACGCTCGTGCCCCCGGACGAGGACGGCCCGATGCCGTACACGTCGAGGCCGCGGTAGGCGGTCCTCGTCGGGGCCTGGCGCAGCGCGCGGTACGCCTTCAGGTCCCCGGTCGTCAGATCCCCCGGACGCACCACACGCGTCGCCGCCGGGTCGACAGGGGGCTTCCGCACGGTCGACACGATGTCCCGGGCCAGCTCGCCCCGGTACAGCTCGTCGACGCCCTCACGGCCGAGCGTGCGGTAGGTGCGGGCGAGGTCTGGATTCCTGAACACCGATCCGGTCACCGGCAACTGGCCGCCCGGCAGGAAGAGTTCGGCGGACGCGGGGAAGTCGGCGAACCGCGCCCGGTTCGACGCGGTCTGCGAGCGGAAGGTGTCGTCCACGACGAATCCGTCGCGGGCCAGCCGCTCCGCCGGTTCGAGCAGCCGCCCGAGCGGTTTGCTGCCCCAGGCGTCGAGCGCCTTCTCCCAGGTGGCGGGTGTGCCGGGGGTGCCGACGCCGAGACCGCTGGTGACGGCGTCGTTGAAGGGGATCGGCTGCCCGTTCTCCAGGAAGAGCGACGGGTCCGCACTCCGGGGCGCGGTCTCGCGGCCGTCGATGGTCCCCACGCTGCCGGTCCTGGCGTCGTAGTGGACGAAGTACCCGCCGCCTCCGATGCCCGCGGAGTAGGGCTCGGTGACACCGAGCGCGGCGGCGGTGGCGACGGCCGCGTCGACGGCGTTGCCTCCCTTGCGGAGTACCTCGATGCCGGCGGCCGACGCGTCCGCGTCGACACTCGAGACGGCTCCCCCGTATCCCACCGCCACCGGGGACTTGGGAGGCGGCACGGGTGGTGCCGAGGCCGCCGGGGCCGCGGCACCGAGCGAGCCGATGACGGCGATCACGACTGAGAACGACACATTCCGGCCGACGGAACGACGCATCCGTACCTCCTGTGAAGGATCGTCCGCGCAGGGTAACGCCGCACCGCCCGTACCGTCAGGACCGCCTCGGCCACATGTGCGGACGGACCGGTCAGCCGGTGCCCGCCGGTACGGCCGCCCGCTCGGCGATCAGTCGCATGATCTCCTGCTGGTGCGCGGCCAGGTAGAAGTGGCCGCCCCGGAAGACACGGAACTCGAAGGCGCGCTCGGTGTGCCTCGACCAGGCCTGTGCCTCCTCGACGGTCACCTTGGGGTCGTTGTCGCCCACGAGGCTCCACACGGGGCATCGCAGCGCGGGACCCGGCTCGTAGACGTAGGTCTCGGCGGCCCGGTAGTCGGATCGGATCGCCGGCAGGGCCATGCGGATCAGTTCCGGATCCTCGAGAACGGCCGAGTCCGTACCGCTCAGCAGCCTCATCTCCTCGATGATTCCGTCGTCGTCCCGCAGGTGCACGCTCTCCGTGCGGGGCGCGGAGGGGGCCCGGCGCGCGGAGGCGAACAGGGCGTGCGGCACGACGCCGTGGTCGCGCTCGAGCCGGCGCGCGACCTCGAAGCCGAGGGTCGCGCCCATGCTGTGCCCGAACAGGACCAGTGGACGGTCCGTCCACTCCAGGAGCACGGAGGTCACCTGGTCGGCCAGTTCGGTGATGGTGGCGACGCAGGGCTCGGCCCGCCGGTCCTGCCGCCCCGGGTACTGCACGGCGAGCACGTCCGTGTCGGCGGGCAGACCCGCCGACACGGGCTGGTAGAAGGTCGCCGAGCCACCCGCGTGCGGCAGGCACACCACCCTGACCGCCGCGTCCGGACGGGGGTGGTAGCGGCGTATCCACAGGCTGTTGAGCTCGGCCGACGTGGTCATGGGGTGCGGGTTCCCTTCGTGGCGGCGGCGCGGACGGGCCGCGCCGGGCGTGCCCGAGAAGTCTCACCGGCCGGGGGCGCGGGCCACACCCCTACCGCCCCCAGGGCCGGGGGCGGCGGGCGGGACTCACGCGTTGAGGTAGGCGAGCACCGCCAGGACACGGCGGTTGTTGTCACTCGACGGGGGGAGCATCAGCTTGGAGAAGATGTTCGAGATGTGCTTGGCCGCAGCACCCTCGGTGACGGTCAGCCGCTGGGCGATGGCGGTGTTGGAGCACCCCTCCGCCATGAGTTCCAGCACGACGCGCTCCCGCGCGGTGAGCGCGGACAGCGGTTCGTCGCGGGAGTGGGACGTCATCAGCTGGGCCACGACGGTGGGGTCCATGGCCATGCCGCCCGCGGCGACGCGGCGGACGGCGTCGATGAACTGACGGTCGTCGAGGACGCTGTCCTTGAGCAGATAGCCGATGCCGCCCGTGCCGTCGGCCAGCAGTTCGCGGGCGTACATCTGCTCGACGTGCTGGGACAGGACGAGGATCGGCAGGCCTGGCTGCTCACGGCGGGCGAGCAGGGCCGCCTGCAGGCCCTCGGTGGTGAACGTCGGGGGTAAGCGGACGTCCACCACGGCGACGTCGGGACGGTGTTCGGCGATGGCATGTCTCAGGTCCGTCCCGTTGTCGACGGCGGCGACCACCTCGCAGTCGTAGGCCTCGAGCAGTTGGATGATTCCCTGCCTCAGGAGGAAGAGGTCTTCGGCGAGGACAACGCGCACGGCAACTCCATTTTCATGACGGTCGGGCCGCCCGGGGGACTGTCGATCTCCAGGACGCCGTCAAAGGATGCCAGCCGCCGCCTGATGCCCTCCAGACCGCTCCCGGCCGACATCTCGGCGCCCCCTCGGCCGTCGTCCGTGACCTGTCCGTGCAGGGTGCCGTCCGCGTAGTGGAGATCCACCTCGACCTGTCGGGCGTCGGCGTGCTTGAGCGCGTTGGTGAGCAGTTCCGACACCGAGAAGTAGAGGGCGGACTCCACGGGATCGGGCAGTTTCCCCGGCAGGACCGCCGTGACGGTGACGGGCAGTGGACTGGCCAGGCCCAAGGCCCTGACCGCGTCGGCGAGTCCGCGTTCGGCGAGCACCGGGGGGTGGATGCCCCGGACCAGGCCGCGCAGCTCACGCAGGGCCTGCACGGAGGAGCTGCGCGCGTCGTGCAGGAGCCGGCGGGCCTCCTCGGTGTTCCGGTCCAGCTGCCGGTCGACGGCGCCGAGGGTGAGGCCGAGGCTGACCAGCCGGGCCTGGGCGCCGTCGTGCAGATCGCGTTCGATGCGGCGCAGTTCGGCGGCCTGGATGTCGAGCGCGCCGGAGCGCGTCTCCGACAGGTGGCGCACCCGGGAGGCCAGGCGGGCGCGCTGGGTCGGGCCCAGCAGGAACAGGACGAAGTAGGCGTACCCCTTCAGAATCCAGGGGCTGAGGTGGAGCCAGCCGGCGAACACCGCGAGCGCCGCCAGGGCCGCCGCGAGGGCGGCGGGCCAGCTGTCGACGGTGATGAACGCGTACCAGCGGCCCACGCCGTCGGAGGCGACGGGCCGCCACAGCCCGCAGGCGAGCAGCAGCCCCTCCCCCGCGTAGTAGAGCAGCGCGGCGGGGGCACTGCCGAGCAGCAGGCCTACGACGCTGTTGAGGAGCAGCCACAGCAGGTCGCGCCAGCTCGCCGGGTCGGCCAGGATCCACTTGCAGCGGCGCACCCAGCCGACGATGTCCCGCTCGATCTCCTCCGGTTCCGGCCGGTAGGGCCGTTCCACCGGGACTCCGGAGCGGGCGGCGGCACGCCGGCTCAGGTCGCAGACCCAGCGCACCGCGGTGGTCAGGTGGGGCAGAGCGAGGAAGCCGATCCCGATGAGGCACAGGACGGTGAAGTACGTGGTCGTGAGGAAGAGCACGACCGAGGCCAGGGCTCCGGCGGCGATCAGCGCGCCGACCAGTGTGTCCTGTACGGCCCGGCTCAGTCGCATGCGCCCATCGTCCCATTCGCGGGGGCGGACGAGGGAAGGACCGTCCCCGGACGGGGGTGCCGGGGACGGTCCGGTCCTGATACGGCTCACGCGGCCTTCACCGTGTCGACGGCGGGCGTGCGCATTCCGCGCCACGAGGGCAGGAGCGTGGCGCCGAAGACCAGCACCAGGGACCCTCCGACGATGGCGAGGTAGATCCCGGGGGATCCGGAGGGCAGATAGGAGTCGGACTTGACCATGCTGTACGGAACGATGGTGGTCGCCGCGGCGATCGTTCCGAGGACGGTGGCGATGATTCCGATGAGGACGCCCTCGACGGTCAGCATGCCGAGCACCTGACGGCGCGTCGCCCCCGTCAGTTGCTGGAGGCCGAACTCGGCCCGGCGCTTGCGGGTCACCGCCACGAGGGTGTTGACGACGGTGATGGCGGCGTATCCGACGATCATGGCGACGATCGTATAGTTCGCGGCCACCAGGATCTGCTGGATCTGGTTGTTCCGGCCGGCCAGCGAGTCGCCGTCGTCCAGTTCCGTGCCGGGCACACCCGCGGCCAGCCCGGCCAGTGCCTCGCGGAGTCCGGCGGTGCCGCCCTGTTCGGAGCGGACCAGGATCTGGTGCGGAAGCCCGTCACTCGTGTGCGGGGCCAGGGTCGCCGCGGGCAGGGTCACGTACTGCTGCTTGGGGTTGTCGGCGTAGAGGGCGACGACGGTGGGGCGTACGGCGGTGCCGTCGCCGAGGCGCAACGGCAGCCGGTCCCCGACGCCCACGCCGTACTCCTCGGCCTTCTTGTCGGAGAGGGCGACCGTGTCCCCGCGCAGGCCGGACAGGGATCCGGCGACGGGCCGCAGGTCGAGGCTCTGCCGCACGCCTTCGGCGGACACGCCCCGCAGTTCGGTGTCGGCACGCCCGTCGGGGGCGTCGACGAAGCCGCGGCTGGTGACGAACTCCGAGGCGGCGGCCACACCGTGCGTCGACCGGACCCGCTCGACGACGGCGGGCGCGAATCCGCCCGTGGTGGAGTCGAGGACGTAGTCGGCCAGGACGTTCCGGTCGTAGGAGCTCTGGGAGACGTGGTCCTCGGTGGCCTGCATGTAGAGGGTGCCCGTGGCGATGCCGATGAGCAGGACGATGGGCGCGACGGCGCCCGCCATACGGACGTTCGCCGTGGTCGCGTTGCGCAGGGCGAGCATGCCGGGGATGCCGGAGAAGGCGCGCACCGGCAGGTGCAGCAGGGCGACCATCGCCTTGGTGATGCCGGGGGCGAGCAGCGCCAGGCCGATGCAGAACAGCACGGAGGCGGGTCCGGCGGTGCTGGCGAGGGTGGGTCCGTCCTCCATCACCGTGGCGGTGGCGACGGCGAGGCCGATGCCGTTGGCGAGGAAGAACAGCGCGATCAGCAGCCGGGGCACGCTGAACCAGCGGGTGCCGACGGCGGATTCGGCCAGGGCGGCGACCGGTTCGGTGCGGGCGGCGCGGCGGCCCGCGAAGCGGGTGGCCCCGGCGGCGGCGAGCACGGTGACGACGGCGCCGACGGCCATCGGTACCCAGCCGGCGTGGTACACGACCGCCGACGAGACGACGCCGCTGGAGGTGAGCACGCCGAAGAGCAGCCGGCCGAGCAGGTATCCCGGGTACAGGGCGAGCAGCACCGAGGCCACGGAGAGCACCGCGGTCTCGATGAGGATCATCCGGCGCAGTTGCTGCGGGGTGGAGCCCACGGCCCGCAGCAGGGCCATCTCCCGGGTGCGCTGCTGGAGCGACAGCCCGAGGGTGGAGGCGACGCCGAACATCACGATCAGCACCACGGACGAGCCGAAGATGGCCGCCAGGATCACGACGGTGCGCTGGCTGGCGAGCGTGCCGGGCAGCTCCGCCAGGCCGCGCCGCTCGCCGGTGAGCACCTCGGCCCGGTCGCCGACGACGGACCGCACCGCGCCGGCGACCGCCGCGGTGTCCGCGCCGTTCTCCGGCAGCACGCCGATCGAGTCGATCCGGCCGCCGGCCAGGGTGCGGGCCTGCTCGTCGCTGAAGAACAGCGCGGCGTCGGGGTTGCCGTCACCCCGCTGGCGGGCGACACCGCTGACCGTGAACCGCCGGGTGTCGCCACCCACGGCGATCTCGACGACGGAGCCCGGGCGGGCACCGGCGCGCTCGGCGAGCCCGGAGTCGAGTACGACCTCGCCGCCGGCGACGGGGGAGGCGCCGGCGGCGAGGGTATAGGGGGTGAGCCGGGCACCGGCCCAGCCGTGGCCGTACGAGGTGTCCTCGCCGGTCAGCGCCTTGCCGTCCTTGAGGACGGTGGCGGGGAAGGACACGTCGCCGACGGCCTCGCGGACGCCCTCGGTGCGGGCCACCTCACCGACCAGCGACGGGTCGATGCGGTGCCGCTCGGTCAGGGCGGCGCCGTCGTAGGACTGTTCGCCGGTGACCACGACCGGGGCGCCGTTCAGGCGCAGCGGGTCGGCGGCCATCCGGACGCCGGTCTCCATCAGGCCGCCGCAGCCGATGACGATCGCGGCACCGAGGAACATGGCGAGGAAGGTCGCGACGAAACTGGTCCGCCGGAACTTCAGGGTGCGCAGGGCGAGCCGCCACATCAGTACAGCCCTCCGGTCGTCATCGGTGCGGCCTGCTGGCGGTTCTCGTCCTCCCAGGCGCCGAGCCGTGTCATCCGCGCCGCGACGGCGTCGGCCGTCGGCCGGTGCAGTTCGCCGGCGAGGGCGCCGTCGGCGAGGAAGACGACCCGGTCGGCGTACGAGGCTGCCACCGGGTCGTGGGTGACCATGACCAGGGTCTGGCGGGCGTTGTCGACGGATTCGCGCAGCAGGGAGAGGACGGCCGCCGCGGTACGGGTGTCCAGCGCTCCGGTGGGCTCGTCGGCGAAGACCACGGCGGGCTGGGTGACCAGGGCGCGCGCGATGGCGACGCGCTGCTGCTGGCCGCCGGACAGCTCGGACGGCAGGTGGCCGAGGCGGTCGGCCAGGCCGACGCGCTGGACGACGGTGCGGATCAGGTTCTTGTCGGGCCGCTTTCCGGCGAGCTGCAGCGGCAGGGTGATGTTCTGCATCACCGTCAGGGCCGGCAGCAGGTTGAACGACTGGAAGATGAAGCCGATCCGGTCGCGGCGGAGCATGGTCAGCTGGGTGTCGTCGAGGCCGGCGAGGTCGGTGCCCCCGACGGTCACGCTTCCGGACGTCGGCCTGACCAGGCCCGCGGCGCAGTGCAGGAAGGTGCTCTTGCCGGAACCGGACGGTCCCATCACCGCGGTGAAGGTGGCGTCGGCGAAGCTCATGGAGAGTTCCCGGAGCGCGGCCACCTGGCTGTCAGCCCGTCCATAGATCTTCGACACGGTGTCCAGTCGTACCGCCTCCGTCCGACGGAGGTCGTGTGATGTGTGCATCGTGCTCCCCAATGAAATGACGCGCTTCCCACGCGGTGTCTGTGGATCAGATTAGGAGCGGCAGGGCCTCCGCACATTGGCCTTATACCGCCGATTCGAGGTAGAGGTTTCTCTACCTCCGTACTCATGTATGTGGAGTCGTGCAGCAGTTCCATGCCATGGAGCTTTTTCCGACTTCACGTCGAGGCGTTGTGAAGAGGGACGTCAGGCTTCGCGATGCCGGTGATCCTGGTGGCGCCTCCAGCGGTTTCCGCAGGAGGTACCGGCCCTGCGGAGACACTGCGCGGTCTCCCCCGACCGACCGGGGCCGGAACGCCATTTCCCCGGAAGGAATAACGAACCCCTGTCAAGGGGGCAGAAATACCCGCAGGACAGTACAGCTGTCGCCGCTCTGTCCGAATCGTTTACCCCACTGTAAAAGTGCGGTCACTGCCAGTGTCACAATGTGAATGAACGGGTAACGTCGAAGCATCCGAAAACCCTCGAGTGATTGGATTCTCTGTGTCCAGGACAGCCGGCTTCCCCAGGGCCGAGAGGTATGACGGCACCGCACCCGCGAGGCCGGTGCGGCATGGGGCGTGACCACGGGCTGATCGCCAGCGTGCGGCCCGACGGGTACCTGGAACTGTTCGTGCCGCTCACCGGAAAACGCCACAGGTGCGGTCCTCGCGGTACGACGATGTGGCTCGCCCTGCAGCGCAGTGATTGGCAGACGGAACTCGCCACGCAGGACGTCGCAGTGCGACTGGGTGTGCATCCGGACACCATTCGGTGCGATATTCAGGCCTGGATGTCGCATTTCCGTGAGGCGGGTGAGTGACGGATCCGCGGAGCGGCGGCCCCCCGGCCGCCGCGTCCCGCCGCGGGGGTCCGGCGGCCGGTGCGTGCCACCCGGTCGCCGGACCCCCGCGGTGCTCCCCGGCATCAGGCCGTCGCGATGCCGGACAGCCACTTCTCCACCGCTCCGGCCGTGGATTCGGCCCGGTCCTCCATCACCGTGAAGTGCGTGCCGGGTACCTCGGCGAGTTCGTGCGCGCCCTCCCAGACCGCCTGCCAGCCGTCGAGACCGGGCGCGAAGGGTTCCTCGGGCCGTACGAACAGCACCGGAGCGGTCAGCGGGCCGGGCAGGCAGTCGGAGATCAGGCCGCTGTAGCGGCTCATCGCCGCGAGGCGCGCGGTGCCGAAGCCGCCCACGGACGATTCGCGGTCCAGCATGCCGTTGAACATCTCGCGCCTGAGCTGTTCGGTGCCGTCGTCGGCGAGCAGATAGGTGTCCAGCAGGACCACACCGGAGGCCGGCCTGCCGGCCTTCTCCATCGCCTCGGCCGCCGCGTGGGCGAACTGCCCGCCCGAGGAGTACCCGAGGAGCACGTAGGGCCGTCCGTCGGCGCAGGCCCGCCGGACGCCTTCGACCACGACCTCCACGACCGCCTCGACGGAGCGCGGCAGCGGCTCCCCGGGGACGAAGCCGGGGACGTCAGGGACGAGGACGTCGCGCCGGCCGTGGAAGTGCCGGGCGAAGCGGGCGTACTGGTGGGCGCCGCCCAGCGCCATCGGGGAGGGCAGGCAGAGCAGGCGGGGCCCTTCCTCCCCCGTGGCCAGGCGCACGGGGTCGCGCACCTCGCCGAACTCGGCCGCCGAGGAGAAGCCCGGCAGGATGTCCGCCGCGCTGTGCAGCAGTGTCATGGCCCGTTCCCAGTTGCCGTCGGCCGCCGCGCGCCGCACCAGCCCGCTGACCGATTCGATGTCGTCGTCCGCCGGTTCGGCGCCGCCCCGGGCGAGGTGTCCACGCAGGTGCGCGGCGAGCGCGGCGGGCGTGCGGTGGTCGAAGACGACTCCGGCGGCGACGGTGACGCCCAGGGTGCTGACGAGGGCTCCGCGCAGTTCGGCGGCGGAGACGGAGTCCATGCCGATCTCCAGGAAGGCGTCGTCGGCTTCGACGGCATCCGGTCCCGCGTGTCCGAGGATCGCGGCGGTCTGCGCGCGCACCAGGTGGGTGAGCAGGGCCTCCTGCTCGACCTCCGGGACCGCCGCCAGCCGTTCCCGCAGGCCCTGGGCCTCGGGGACCGCGGCGGGGGCGGCGGAACCGGCCGGGCCGGCGGCCGGCCGGGCGGTGGGCCCGTCCATGGTCAGGGGGACGTCGGCGTTCAGCCAGTACCGTTCGTGCCGGAAGGCGTACGTGGGCAGCTCGGCGCGGGCCGTCCCGGGGAAGATCGCCGCCCAGTCCAGGGGCAGGCCGTCCGTGTGCAGCCGGGCGAGCCCGGACAGCAGGGCCGCCGGTTCGGCGCCGTGGCGCCGGCCGAGGGCCACGAAGGTGGCGTCGCCCTCGCCGAGGCAGTCCCGGACGAGTCCGGTCAGGACGGCGTCGGGGCCCACCTCGACGTATCGGCTGACACCCGACCCCGCGAGGGCGGCGACGGCGTCGGAGAAGCGGACGGTGCCCCGCACGTGCCGTACCCAGTGCCGCGGGTCGCGCAGCTGCTCGCCGGTGGCGGGCAGTCCGGTGAGCGCCGAGACCACGTCGACGCGGGGTTCGTGGAAGGTGAGCCGCCCGACGACCGCGTGGAAGTCGTCGAGCATGGCGTCCATCAACGGGGAGTGGAAGGCGTGCGAGACGCTGAGCCGCTTGGTCTTCGCGAACGTCGCGGCGGCGGAGAGGACCGCGTCGCGCTCCCCGGACAGGACGACCGCCGACGGTCCGTTGACCGCCGCCAGGCCCACCCGTTCGTCCAGCAGATGGCGGACCTCGTCCTCACCGGCCCGCACGGCGACCATCGCACCGCCCTCGGGCAGGGCCTGCATGAGCCGGCCGCGTGCGGCGACCAGGGCGCAGGCGTCGGCCAGGTCCAGCACTCCCGCCACATGCGCGGCGGCGATCTCGCCGACGGAGTGCCCGGTCACCACGTCGGGCCGGACACCCCAGGACTCGAGCAGCCTGAAGAGGGCCACCTCGTAGGCGAACAGGGCGGTCTGGGCGTACTGCGTGCGGTGCACCGCCTCGAGGTCGTCGCCGCTCAGTACGCCCGCCAGGTCCAGGCCGAGACGGGCGTCGATCGCGTCGAACGTCTCGGCGAACACCGGGTACTGGGAACGGAGTTCGAGCCCCATGCCCGGACGCTGGGCGCCCTGGCCGGTGAACAGGAACGCGGTGCGGCCACCGGTGCGGGCCCGGCCGGTGACGGCGGTGGCCGACGGGTCTCCGGTGGCGAGGGCGTCCAGCCCGGCCCTGACCTGCTCACGGTCGCCACCGACGACGACGGCCCGGTGGCCGAAGGCCGCGCGCCGGGTTCCCAGGGCCCTCGCGACAGCGGACACCGGCAGTCCGGGGCGTGCGTCGAGGAAGTCGCGCAGCCGCTCGGCCTGTGCGGGGAGGGCGTGCGCGGAACGGGCGGACAGGGGCAGCATGACGGCCGGTGCGTGGGGTTCGGGCTCCGGGTGGGGGGAGGTGTCGTCGTCGGGTGCCTCCTCCAGGATCACGTGCGCGTTGGTCCCGCTGATCCCGAACGACGACACCCCCGCACGACGGACCCGCTCACCCCGCACCCACTCCCGCTCCTCATCCAGCAACCGGACCCGCCCCGCACCCCACTCCACCTTCCGCGACGGCTCACCCGCATACAACGTCCGAGGCAACACCCCCTCCCCCAACGCCAACACCATCTTCATCACACCCGCCACACCCGCAGCCGCCTGCGTATGCCCGATGTTCGACTTCACCGACCCCAACCACAACGGACGCTCCTCAGACCGACCCTGCCCATACGTCGCCAACAACGCCTGAGCCTCGATCGGATCACCCAACTCCGTCCCCGTACCGTGCGCCTCCACCACATCCACATCAACCGCCGACACACCCGCCGACACCAACGCCTGACGCAACACCCGCTGCTGAGAAGGACCGTTCGGCGCCGTCAACCCGTTCGACGCACCATCCTGATTCACCGCACTCCCCCGCACCACAGCCAACACCCGATGCCCCGACCGCCGCGCATCCGACAACCGCTCCAGCACCAGCACACCGAGGCCTTCGGAGAATCCGGTGCCGTTCGCGTCGTCGGAGAAGGAACGGCACCGGCCGTCCGGGGAGAGTGCGCCCTGCCGGCTGAACTCGACGTAGGTGCCCGGTGAGGCCATGACCGTCACTCCGCCGGCCAGGGCGAGGGTGCACTCGCCCTGGCGCAGGGCCTGGGCGGCCAGGTGGAGCGTGACCAGGGAGGAGGAGCACGCGGTGTCGACGGTGAGGGCGGGGCCTTCCAGGCCGAGGGTGTAGGCGACCCGGCCCGAGACGACGCTGCCGGAGCCGAAGCTGCCGAAGTAGTCGTGGTACATGAGGCCCGCGAACACCCCGGTGGGGCTGCCGCGCAGTGACGACGGATCGATGCCGGCGTGCTCCAGTGCCTCCCAGGAGCCTTCCAGCAGGAGCCGCTGCTGGGGGTCCATCACCAGTGCCTCGTGCGGGGAGATGCCGAAGAAGGCGGCGTCGAAGTCCCCGGCGTCGTAGAGGAATCCGCCCTCGCCCGTGGAGGAGCGGCCCGGGGTGCCCGGTTCCGGGTCGTGCAGGTCCGGGTCCCAGCCGCGGTCGTCGGGGAACGCGCCGACGCCGTCGCGGCCCTCCGCGAGGAGGCGCCACAGGTCCTCGGGCGAACGGACTCCGCCGGGGTAGCGGCACGCCATGCCCACGATCGCGATCGGTTCGCGGGCGGCGGCGGTCTGCGCCCGGTTGCGTTCCCGCAGCCGCTCGATCTCCTTGAGCGAGGCGCGCAGCGCCTCGACCATCCTGGTGTCGGGCTTCTCGGACTCGGCCATGGTTCTCTTCCTTCTCACAGGGCGTCGTCGTCGCCGACGAGGTCGTCGAGCGCCAGGGTGATCAGACTCTCCGCGTCCATGGCGTCGATCGCGGGGCGGCCGGGCGCGTCGTTCGCGGACTGCTCCCGCTCGGGTCGCAGGCCGGCGAGTTCGAGCAGGCTGTCCAGCAGTCCCGCTTCACGGAGCCTGGCCACCGGGAGGGCGGCCAGGGCGGCACGGAGGGTGTCCTCCTCACGCGGGCCGTCGGCGGCGGACGGCGCCAGCTCCGCGACGAGGTGGTCGGTGAGGGCGGCCGGGCTCGGGTGGTCGAAGACCAGCGTGGCGGACAGGCGCAGTCCGGTCGCCTCGTTGAGCCGGTTGCGGAACTCGACGGCGGTCAGTGAGTCGAAGCCGAGGTCCTTGAAGGGCAGCTCCGCCTCGAACTCCTCGGTCCCGAGCACCTGCCGCGCCTCGTCCCGCACCAGGTCGAGCAGCCGTGCGGCCCGCTCCTCGGGCGTGCGGGCGGCGAGGTCGCGGCGGAGTGCCGCCGAGGCCACGGACGCGGTGGCACCGCTGCGGCGGGGCGCGCGCACCAGGCCCCGCAGCAGCGGGGCGACGCGGCCGGCGTCCCGCGGGGTGGCGAGGTCCAGGCGGGCGGGCAGCAGGACAGGTTCCCCGTGTCCCACCGCGGTGTCGAACAGGCCCAGGCCGGTCGCCGTGTCGAGCGCGAGCACGCCCCCGGAGGCCATGCGGCGCGCGTCGGCGTCGTCCAGGCGGTCTGCCATGCCCCCGCTGCCCGCCCAGGCGCCCCAGGCGAGCGAGACGGCGTTCAGTCCCAGGCCGGTGCGGTGCGCGGCGAGGGCGTCGAGGGAGGCGTTGCCCGCGGCGTAGGCGGCCTGCCCCGGGCTGCCGAACAGGCCGGCGGCGGACGAGAAGAGCACGAACGCGGTGAGCGGACGGTCCTCGGTGAGTTCGTGCAGGTGCCAGGCGGCGTCCAGTTTGGGCCGCAGCACCGTGTCCAGTCGCTCGGGTGTGAGGGAGGTGAGGACGGCGTCGGCGAGGACACCGGCGGTGTGCACCACCGCCGTGACGGGGTGGTCGTCCAGGACGCGGGCGAGGGCGGCACGGTCGGAGGCGTCGCAGGCGACGAGGGTGACCTGGGCACCGAGGGCGGTCAGTTCTTCCCGCAGTTCCCCGGCGCCGGGGGCCTCCGCACCGCCGCGGCTGAGCAGGACGAGCCTCGTGGCGCCGTGCTCGGTGACCAGGTGGCGGGCCACCTCCCGGCCGAGGGCGCCGGTGCCGCCGGTGATCAGTACGGTGCCCGTCCAGTCGGCGGCGGTGTGCCCGTCACGGCGTGGGGCGCGGACGAGTCGCGGTGCGCTCACCGTGCCGTCGCGCAGCATCAGTTGGGGTTCACCGGAGGCGACGGCGGAGGCCAGCAGGCGGTGGGAGGCTTCGGTGTCGTCGAGGTCGGCCAGGACGATCCGGTCGGGGTGTTCCGACTGGGCCGAGCGGATCAGACCCCACGCGGCGGCGGCACCGGGGTCGGTGATCGCCGCGGGATCGGGGCCGACGGCGCCCCGGGTGGTGACGACCAGACCGGTGCCGGCGAACCGCTCGTCGGCCAGCCAGTCCTGGACCACGGCGAGGATCCGCCGGGCGCCGGCGCGGATCGCTTCGGGGCCCTGCCCTCCGGTGTGCGGGACGACCAGGGTGTCGGGGGCCCCGGCGGCCGCCTCGGGCAGTCCGGTGACGGTCGTGACCTCGGCGATCTCCCCGCCGAGCGCGTCGGCCAGCTCCTCGTGGCCGGTGCCGAGTACGGCCCACCGCCCGGCCTGCGGAGCGGTAGGCACGGCGACGGGCACCCAGTCGAGGGCGAACAGGGCCTCGTGCCCGCCGTCGGCCGCCGCGGCGATCCGCGCGGGGTCGACCTCCCGCAGTGCGAGCGACGCGACCCGGGCGACGGGACGGCCGCCGGCGTCGGCGGCGTCGATGCGTACGGCGCCGGAGTCCAGCGGCGCGATCCGCACACGCAGGGCGGTGGCGCCCGCGGCGTGCAGTTCGACGCCGTTCCAGGCGAACGGCAGCGCCATCCGCTCCGGGGCCCCGGAGCGCAGTCCGACGGCGTGCAGCGCGGAGTCGAGCAGCGCCGGGTGCACGCCGAAGGGGGCGCCGTCCGTGTGGACGGCGACCTCGGCGTACACCTCGTCGCCGAGGCGCCAGGCGGCGCGCAGTCCCTGGAAGCGGGGCCCGTAGTCGGCTCCCAGTGCGGAGAGCCGTTCGTATACGCCGTCCAGGTCGACGGGTTCGGCGCCGGCCGGGGGCCAGGTCGTCAGGTCGTGGGCGGGTACCGGGTCCGCGGGGCGCAGTACGCCGGTGGCGTGGGTGGTCCACGGGTCGTCGTCGGCCGCCGCGTACACGGTGAAGTCGCGGGCGCCCGTGGCGTCCGGTTCGCCGGCGGTGGCCTGGAGGCGGACGCTGCCGTGCTCGGGCAGCACCAGCGGTTCGGAGACGGTCAGTTCCTCCACCACGGGGCAGCCCAGCCGGGCCCCCGCGGCGAGGGCCATCTCGACGAACGCCGTGCCCGGCAGCAGGGGTACACCGCCGACGCGGTGGTCGGCCAGCCACGGCTGGGCGGAGAGCGAGAGCCGGCCGGTGTGCAGGGCCGCGTCGGCGTCGGCGCGTTCGACGGCGGCGCCCAGCAGCGGGTGGCCTGCGGCGGGCCCGGGCTGCCCCGGGTCGCCGGTCATCCAGTAGCGGTCGCGCTGGAAGGCGTAGGTGGGCAGGTCCGAGCCGTCGCGGTGGGGCAGCAGGTCCGTCCAGTCGACGGCGACGCCGTGCACGTGCAGCGCGGCGAGTCCCGCGACCAGGGCCTCGGTCTCCTCCCGGTCCTTGCGCTGGAGGGCGACGACGGCGGCCGTGTCCTCGGGCAGGCAGTCCCCCGCGGCGGCGGTGAGCGCGCTGCCGGGTCCGACCTCGGCGAAGTGCCGGGCCCCCGCGTCGTGCAGTGCGGACACGGCGTCGGCGAAGCGGACCGCCTCGCGGGCGTGCCGTACCCAGTAGTCGGGGGTGGACAGTTCGTCGGCGGCCGCGGGGGCGCCGGTGAGGGTGGACACCAGCGGAAGGCGCAGCGGCCCGTACGACAGCTGCTCGGCGACCTCGCGGAACTCCTCGAGCATCGGTTCCATCAGGGCCGAGTGGAAGGCGTGGCTGACGGCCAGTTCCTTGCTCCGGTCGAAGCGGGCGGCGAGCGCGCGGGCCGGTCCGGCGGGGCCGGAGACCACCACGGACGTGGGGCCGTTGACTGCGGCGAGGCCGACCCCGTCCCCGAGGAGCGGTGTGACCTCGTCCTCCGTCGCGCGGACGGCGATCATGACGCCGCCGTCGGGGAGCGCCTGCATCAGCCGGCCCCGGGCGGCGACGAGCCGGCACGCGTCCTGGAGGCCGAGGACGCCCGCCACGTGCGCGGCGGCGATCTCGCCGACGGAGTGGCCGGCGAGCAGGTCCGGCCTGACGCCGAACGACTCCAGCAGCCGGAACAGGGCCACTTCGAAGGCGAACAGTGCGGGCTGGGTGAACTCGGTGCGCTCCAGCGATCCGGCGGAGTCGAGGACGTCGCCGAGCGGCCGGTCCAGCAGCGGGTCGAGGTGGGCACGGACCTCGTCGAAGGCGGTGGCGAAGGCGGGGAACACGGCGCCGAGCCGGGCTCCCATGCCGGGCAGTTGGGAGCCCTGGCCGGAGAAGAGCAGGGCCAGCTTGCCGTCGGTGGCCGGGCCGGCGGTGCCGGCGGGGGGTGTGCGGCCCTCGGCCAGCGCCCGCAGCCCGGCGGTCAGTTCCTCGCGGGTGTGCCCGACGACGGCGGCGCGGTGGCCGAGTGCGGCACGGGCGTGGGCGAGGGCGCCGGCGATCTGCCGCGGGTCGGCGTCCGGGCGGCCGGACAGGTGGTCCAGCAGTCGGCCGGCCTGGGCCCGCAGTGCCTGCGGGGTGCCGCCGGACAGGAGCCACGGCACGGCGTCCACCGCGGGTCCGGCGGGCGGTGTGGCGGCGGGCGGTGCGGCGGGCGGTGCGGCGGGCGGCGCCTCCACGATGACGTGGGCGTTGGTGCCGGAGATACCGAAGGAGGAGATGCCCGCGCGGCGGGGGCGGCCGGGGTCCGGCCACGGCAGGGACTCGGTCAGGGGGCGGACGTTGCCGCCCTCCCACTCGACGTGCCGGGAGGGCGTGTCGATTCCGAGGCTGGCCGGCAGGGTCTCGTGGTGGATCGCCTGGACCATCTTGATGACTCCGGCGACACCGGCGGCGGCCTGGGTGTGGCCCAGGTTGGACTTGACGGAGCCGAGCCACAGGGGGTGTTCCTCGGTGTGCTCCGCGCCGTAGGTGGCGATCAGCGCCTGCGCCTCGATGGGGTCGCCGAGGGTGGTGCCGGTGCCGTGGGCCTCGACCACGTCGACGTCGGCCGCTCCGACACCCGCCGCCTCCAGGGCGCGGCGGATGACGCGCTGCTGGGCGGGGCCGTTGGGGGCGGTGATGCCGTTGGAGGCGCCGTCCTGGTTGACGGCGGTGCCGCGGAGCACGGCGAGGATCGTCCTGCCGTTGCGGCGGGCGTCGCTGAGCCGCTCCAGCAGCAGCACACCGGCTCCCTCGCCGAAGCCCGTTCCGTCGGCGGCGTCGGCGAAGGGGCGGCAGCGGCCGTCGCTGGAGAGGCCGCGGTGCCGGCTGAACTCCACGAACGTGCCGGGGGTGGCCATGACGGTCACTCCCCCGGCCAGGGCGAGGGAGCAGTCGCCCTGGCGCAAGGCCTGGGCGGCCAGGTGCAGGGCCACCAGCGAGGAGGAGCAGGCGGTGTCGACGGACAGGGTCGGGCCCTCGAGGCCCAGGGTGTAGGCGACCCGGCCGGAGACGACGCTGCCGGAGCCGAAGCTGCCGAAGTAGTCGTGGTACATGACGCCCGCGAAGACGCCGGTGTCGGAGCCGCGCAGGGTGGCCGGGTCGATGGAGGCCCGCTCCAGGGCCTCCCAGGAGGTCTCCAGCAGCAGTCGCTGCTGGGGGTCGGTGACGAGGGCCTCCTCCTCGTCCATGCCGAAGAAGGCCGGGTCGAAGTCGGCCGCGTCGTACAGGAAGGCGCCGTGCCGGGTGTAGCTGGTTCCCGGCCTGTCAAGGGTGGGGTCGTGGAGGGTCTCGACGTCCCAGCCGCGGTCGGCGGGGAACTCCCCCACGGCGTCGCGGCCTTCGGCCACGAGGCGCCACAGCTCCTCCGGGGAGGAGATGTCGCCGGGGAAGCGGCAGCCCATGCCGACGATGGCGATGGGTTCGTCGGCGGCGGCCCGTACGGCGGTGGCGGGCGCGGCCCGGTCGAGGGCACCGGTCAGCTCACCCAGCAGGTACCGGGCGAGTTCGGCGGGGGTGGGGTGGTCGAAGACCAGGGTGGCGGGCAGCCGCAGTCCGGTCGTGGCGGCGAGTCCGTTGCGCAGTTCGACCGCGGCCAGCGAGTCGAAGCCCAGCTCCCTGAAGGGCAGTGTCCGGCTGACGTCCTGGGCGGAGCGGTATCCGAGGATGGTGGCGACCCGGCTCTGCACGAGTTCGGTGAGGAACGGCTCTCGCTCCGGCTCCAGCAGCCCGGCGAGCCGGTCGCGCAGCGAGTCGGCACCGCCCGCCGCCGCGTGTCCGGCGGTGGCGCGGCGTACGGGTACCAGGCCGCGGAAGAGCGGGGCGAGGGCGTCCGCCTGGCCGCGCAGCGCCGCGGTGTCCAGCCGGACCGGGATGACGACGGGGTCGGTGCCGCGCAGGGCGGTGTCGAACAGGGCGAGTCCCTCGTCGGTGGGCAGCGGGGCGACACCGCCGCGGGCGATGCGTGCCCGGTCGGTCTCGTCGAGCGTGCCGGTCATGCCGCTGGCCTGGGCCCACAGGCCCCAGGCCAGGGAGTGCGCGGGCAGGCCGAGGGAGTGCCGGTGGGTGGCGAGGGCGTCGAGGTAGGCGTTGGCGGCGGCGTAGTTGCCCTGGCCGGGGGAGCCGAGCGTGGCGGCGGAGGAGGAGAAGAGCACGAACGCCGACAGGCCGAGGTCCGCGGTGAGTTCGTGCAGGTTCCAGGCGGCGTCGACCTTGGGGCGGAAGACCGTGTCGACGCGTTCGGGGGTGAGGGAGTCGAGCACGCCGTCGGCGAGCACGCCGGCCGCGTGGATCACGGCGGTCAGCGGCCGGTCGGCGGGGATCCCGGCCAGCACCGCGGCGAGGGCGTCGCGGTCGCCGGCGTCGCAGGCGGCGCTGGTGACCTCGGCACCCAGCTCGGTCAGTTCGGTGATCAGGCCGGCGTCGGCACCGCTCCGGCTGAGCAGCAGGAGGTGGCGCACGCCGCGGTCGCCGGCCAGGTGGCGGGCGATGATCCCGCCGAGCGCGCCGGTCGCGCCGGTCAGCAGGACGGTGCCGTAGCCGAGACCGGCGTCGGAACCGGTGGTGGTCGCGGCGTCCGGGGCGGCGGCTTCGGCGTCCGTACCCGGGACACGGGCCAGGCGCGGCACGTGCCAGGTGCCGTCGCGCAGCGCCAGGTGCGGTTCGCCGCTGCCGACGGCTTCGGCGAGGCGGTCGGGGCCGGGGTCCGTGTCGCTCTCGACCAGGACGACGCGGCCGGGGTTCTCGGACTGGGCCGAGCGGACCAGCCCGCCGACCGCGGCGCCGGCCGGGTCGGTGCCGGTGACGACGACGACGGTGCTGTCGCCGACCTGTTCGCCGGCGAGCCGGTCCCGCAGCCCGTCGAGGACGGTGGCGACGGCGGCGCGCGTCTCGGCGGCCCCGACGCCGGCCGGGGCGCGCAGCACCTCCCCGTCCCACGGCTCGGTCCCCGCCGGGGCCGGTGCGGGGACCCAGTCGACGCGGTGCAGCGCGCCGGACCGGGCGGACCGGGCGGCCGCTTCCACCACGTCGTTGCGCAGCGGGCGCAGCGTGAGGGAGTCGACCGTGGCGACGGGGGCGCCGGCCGGGTCGGCCAGGGTCAGGGCGACGGTGCCCTCGCCCGTGGCGCGGACCTTCACGCGCAGCGCGGTGGCCCCGGTGGCGTGCAGCCTTACCCCGGACCAGACGAAGGGCAGCAGCGCCTGGTCGCCCGCGGCGTCGGTGAGGCCGACGGTGTGCAGGACGGCGTCGGAGAGGGCCGGGTGCAGCCCGAAGCCGTCGACGGGTGCCTCGGTGGCGACCTCGGCGTACACGGCGTCCTCGGTGCGCCAGGCGGCGCGCAGCCCCTGGAACAGCGGGCCGTAGCCGAGTCCGAGGGCGGCGAGTTCTTCGTACAGGCCGTCGAGGGGCACCGGTTCGGCGTCACGCGGCGGCCAGGAGGTGAGGGGTTCGACGACGGCCGGGAGGGTGCCGGTCGGAGCGAGCAGGCCGTCGGCGTGCCGCGTCCAGGGAAGTTCCTCGTCGGTGCTCTCGGGGCGGGACCAGAGGGTCAGCGGGCGGGTCCCGCCGTCGGGCGGGCCGACGACGGCCTGGAGCTGGACGGCGCCGTGGTCGGGCAGGACCAGCGGGGCGTGGAGGGTGAGTTCGGCCAGGTCTCCGCAGCCGACCTGGTCGCCGGCGCGCAGGGCGAGTTCGAGGTGTCCGGTGCCGGGGAACAGCAGCCGGTCCCCGACGCGGTGGTCGTTCAGCCAGGGGTGCGTACCCGCCGAGAGCCGGCCGGTGAGGACGGCCTCCTCGCTGCCGGCCCGTGCCATGGCGGCGCCGAGCAGGGGGTGGTCGGTGGCCGCGAGGCCGGCGGCGGTGACGTCGGCGCCGGTGGTGGTGCTGTCGAGCCAGTACCACTCGCGCTGGAAGGCGTACGCGGGCAGGGGGACCTGGCGGGTGCGACGGCCCTCGGCGACCGCGGCCCAGTCGACAGCCGCGCCGTGGGTGAAGGCCTCGCCCAGGCCGGCGAGCAGCCGGTCCCGGCCGCCCTCGTCGCGGCGCAGCGAGCCGACGGCGGCGACCGCGTCGTCCGTCTCCTGGATGCCGACGGTGAGCACCGGGTGGGGGCTGGACTCGACGAACAGGGTGTGGCCGCCCGCGACTGCGCCGCGTACGGCCTGCTCGAACAGCACGGTGCTGCGGAGGTTGGTGTACCAGTACTCGGCGCCGAGCTCGGCGGTGTCGATCGGGGCGCCGGTGACGGTGGAGTGGAAGGGCACGTCGGTGCTGCGCGGTTCGATGCCCGCGAGGTCCTCGGCGAGACGTTCGCGCAGGGACTCCACGTGGGCGCTGTGGGAGGCGTAGTCCACGGGCAGCCGTTTGGCGCGGACCTTCTCGGCGCGCAGCCGCTCGAGGAGTTCGTCGAGGGCGTCGGAGTCCCCGGAGACGACGGTGGAGGCGGTGCCGTTGACCGCGGCGACCGACAGCCGGCCGTCCCAGGCCGTGAGCCGGTCGCGGACCGCTTCGGCTCCCTCACCCACGGACATCATGCCGCCGGAGCCGGAGAGCAGCTCGGCGATGGCCCGGGAGCGCAGGGCGACCACGCGGGCGCCGTCCGCCAGGGAGAGCGCGCCGACCGCGCAGGCTGCGGCGATCTCGCCCTGGGAGTGGCCGATGACAGCGGCCGGGGTGACGCCGTAGCTGCTCCAGGTGTGCGCCAGGGACACCATCACCGCCCACAGCAGGGGCTGGACGACGTCGACCCGGTCGAGTCCGCCGCGCAGTTCGGTGGCGAAGTCCCAGTCGGTCCAGGGCTCCAGGGCGGCGGCGCACTCGGCCATGCCGGCCGCGAACACCGGTGATCCGTCGAGGAGTTCGGTGGCCATGCCGGACCACTGCGAGCCCTGGCCCGGGAAGACGAAGACGGGCCGGGCCCGTCCGGCGGCGGTGCCCACGGCGAGGTTGCGGGCGGTGCCGCCGTCGGCCAGTGCGGCGAGCGCCCCTCGCAGTGCGGCGGGGTCGGTGCCGGTGACGGCGGCCCGGTGGGCGAAGTGGGCGCGGCCGGTCGCCAGCGACCAGCCGACGTCGCGGGGGTCCAGGTCGGGGTGGGCGTCGAGGTGGCCGAGCAGGGCGGCGGCCTGTCCGGCGAGCGCGGCCGGCGACTTCGCCGTGAGCAGCCACGGGACGGCGGGTCCCGTGGCGGCGTCGTCGCCCGGCTCCGCTGCGGACTCCGGTGCCGACGGGGCCTGTTCGAGGATGACGTGGGCGTTGGTACCGCTGATCCCGAAGGAGGACACACCGGCCCGGCGAGGCCGGCCGGCCTCGGGCCAGGCCCGCTCCTCGGTCAGCAGGCGCACCTGCCCCGCCTCCCAGTCGACCTTGCCGGACGGCTCGTCGACGTGCAGGGTCCTGGGCAGGCTGCCGTGCCGCATCGCCATGACCATCTTGATCACACCGGCGACGCCGGCCGCGGCCTGGGTGTGCCCGATGTTGGACTTGACCGACCCCAGCCACAGCGGCCGGTCCTCGGGCCGGTCCTGGCCGTAGGTGGCCAGCAGGGCCTGCGCCTCGATCGGGTCGCCGAGGGTCGTTCCGGTGCCGTGGGCCTCGACCACGTCGACGTCGGCGGTGGTGAGGCGGGCGTTCTCCAGGGCCTGGAGGATGACGCGTTCCTGGGAGGGACCGTTGGGCGCGGTCAGACCGTTGGAGGCACCGTCCTGGTTGACGGCGGTCCCGCGGACGACGGCGAGGACCGGGTGGCCGTTGCGGCGGGCGTCCGAGAGGCGTTCCACCACCAGGACGCCGACACCCTCGCCCCACACGGTTCCGGCGGCCGCGTCGGCGAACGCGCGGGTGCGGGCGTCGGGGGCGAGGGCGCCCTGCCGGCTGAACTCGATGAAGGTCTCCGGGGTGGCCATGACGGCGACGCCGCCGACCAGGGCGAGGGAGGACTCCCCCTGGCGCAGCGACTGCCCGGCCAGGTGCAGCGCCACCAGCGACGAGGAGCAGGCGGTGTCGACCGACAGCGAGGGGCCCTCCAGGCCGAGGGTGTAGGCGACCCGGCCGGAGATGATGCTGCCGGAGCCGAAGCTGCCGAAGTAGTCGTGGTACTGCACGCCCGCGAACACACCGGTCGGGCTGCCCTTGAGGGAGTGCGGGTCGATGCCGGCGTGCTCCAGCGCCTCCCAGGAGGCCTCCAGCAGCAGCCGCTGCTGGGGGTCGGTGACGAGCGCCTCCTTGGGGCTGATGCCGAAGAACGCCGCGTCGAACTCCCCTGCCTCGTGGAGGAATCCGCCCTCGCCGACGTAGGAGGTGTCGGGGCGCTGCCGGGTGGGGTCGACGACACGGTCGACGTCCCAGCCGCGGTTGACCGGGAACGGCGCGATGGCGTCGATGCCGTCGGCGACCAGCCGCCACAGGTCCTGCGGTGTGCGGACGTCGCCCGGGTAGCGGCAGGCCATGCCGACGATCGCCAGCGGCTCGTCGACGCGGGCCCGTCCGGTGCGCCGGGTGCGGCGCACGGAGCCGGCGGCCCCGGCGACCAGGGTGCCGAGGTGGTTGGCGAGCGCCTCGGGCGAGGGGTGGTCGAAGACGAGGGTGGCGGGCAGTCGCTGCCCCGTCTCGGCAGACAGGGAGTTGCGCAGTTCGATCGCGGCGAGCGAGTCGAAGCCGAGGTCCTTGAAGGCCCGGTCGGTCTCCACGGTGTCCGGTCCGGCGTGTCCGAGTACGGCGGCCACATGGGCGCGGACCGTGTGCAGCAGGGCCTCGGACCGCTCCGCCTCGCCGAGGGAGGCCATGCGTTCGGCGAAGCCGGACCCGGTGTCCCCGGTGGCGGCCTCCCGGCGCACCGGGCGTCCGGCCAGGGCACGCAGGACGGGGGCGAGTTCGCCGCCCTGGGCGCGCAGCGCGGACAGGTTCAGCCGTACGGGGGCCACCGCGGGGCGGCCGGTGCCCAGGGCCCGGTCGAACAGGGCGGTGCCCTCGTCGGCGGACAGCGGGATCATGCCGCCGCGGGACATGCGGGCGAGGTCGGCCTCGTCCAGGGCGCCGGTCATGCCGCCGGTCGGGGCCCAGGGCCCCCAGGCCAGGGAGAGGGCGGGCGAACCGTTCGCGCGGCGGTGGGCGGCGAGCGCGTCGAGGCAGGCGTTGGCGGCCGCGTAGTTGCCCTGTCCGGGGGCGCCGACGGTGCCTGCGACGGAGGAGAACAGCACGAACGCCGACAGGTCGTGATCGCGGGTCAGTTCGTGCAGGTGGAGGGCGCCGAGTGCCTTGGGGGCGAGGACGGCGTCGAGGCGCTCGGGCGTCAGGGAGGCCACCACGCCGTCGTCGAGGACACCCGCGGCATGGACGACCGCGGTGAGCGGACGGTCCTGGCCGAGGCCGTCGAGGAGGGTGGCCAGGGCGTCGCGGTCGGCGACGTCGCAGGCGTGCACGGAGGCGCTCGCGCCGAGCGCGGCGAGTTCGGCGACCAGGTCGTCGGCCCGTCCGCCGCGGCTGACCAGCGCGAGGTGGCGTACGCCGTGGGCGGTGACCAGGTGCCGGGCGAGTACGGGCCCGAGTCCGCCGGTGGCGCCGGTCAGCAGCACGGTGCCCTCGGGGTCGAGGGCCGGAGCCGCCGCGCCGTCGAGCGGCTCGGCGCGCACCAGCCGGGCCGCACGGGCGGTGCCGGAGCGGACGGCGACCTGCGGTTCGCCGGTGGCGAGGACCGCGGGCAGCAGGGTGGCCGGGTCGGCGCCCGGTTCGAGGTCGAGCAGGACGCACCGGCCGGGGTTCTCCGACTGCGCGGAGCGCGCGAGGCCCCACACCGCCGCGCCGGCCAGGTCGGGCACGTCCTCACCGGCGGTGGAGACGCTGCCCCGGGTGACGAGGACCAGCGGCCGGGCGTCGTCGTCCTGGAGGGCGGCGAGCGCGGTGTGCAGCGCGGCGCGTACCGTCCCCGCGTCCGACCCGGCCGGGATCTCCAGCAGGCGGTGGTCGGCGTCGGGAGCGTCGGGGTCGAGCGGCAGCGGCTGCCAGTCGAGGGCGAACAGGGCGTCGGCCGCGGTGTCCTGCTCGCCGCGCAGCCGCGTCAGCGGACGGGAGGCCAGGGAGTCGACGGTGGCGACGGGGGCTCCGGAGGCGTCGGCCAGGTCGACGGCGAAGGTGTGGTCGCCGGCGGGGGTCATGCGGGCCCGCAGGACCGAGGCGCCGACGGCGTGCAGGGTGACGCCCGCGAACATGAAGGGCAGCCGGGCGGTGTCGTCGCCGGTGCCGTCGCCGAGCAGGCCGAGGGAGTGCAGGGCGGCGTCGAAGGCGGCGGGGTGGAGGCCGAAGCGGGGGGCGTCCGCCGCCGGCCGCTCCGGAAGGCGTACCTCGGCGTAGACCGTGTCACCGTCGCGCCAGGCGGCGGTCAGGGCGCGGAAGGCGGGCCCGTAGTCCAGTCCGGCGGCCGCGTGCCGCTCGTACAGGCCGGTGAGGTCGAGCTCCTCGGCGTCCTGCGGCGGCCAGACGTCCAGCCGGGTGCCGGGGGGCGGGGTGCCGTCGGCGAGCAGACCGGAGGCGTGCAGGGTCCAGGGTTCGTCGGCGGCCGGGTTCTCGGCGCGCGCGTAGATCTGGACCGTGCGGGCGCCGGCCGGGTCGGGGGTGCCCACGGCGACCTGGACGCGGACGCCGTCCGCGGGCGGCAGTACCAGAGGGACCTCCAGGGCCAGTTCCTCCAGCCGGCCGCAGCCGACCTGGTCGCCGGCGCGGACGGCGAGCTCCACCATCGCGGTGCCGGGGACGACGACGGAACCGCCGACGACGTGGTCGGCGAGCCAGGGGTGGGTCCGCACGGACAGCCTGCCGGTCAGGACGGCGCCGTCGGAGTCGGCGAGCACGGTGGCGGCGCCGAGCAGCGGGTGGTCGGCGGAGTCCAGTCCCACGGAGCCGACGTCGCCGGCCGTGGCGGCCGTCTCGGGCCAGAACCGCTCGCGCTGGAAGGCGGTGGTGGGCAGGTCGACGGTGCGGGCCCCGGTGAACAGCTCCTCCCAGCGCGGTCCTGCGCCACCGGTGTGCAGCTGGGCGAGGGCGGTGAGCAGGGTCTCGGTCTCGTCCCGGCCGCGGCGGGTGGCGGCGGCCAGGACGGCGTCGCCCGCGGTCTCGTCGTCGGCGGCCAGGCACTCGCGGGCCATGGCGGTCAGTACGGCGTCGGGGCCGATCTCCAGGAAGCGGGTGACGCCCTCTGCGGCGAGGGTGCGGATCCCGTCGTGGAACCGGACGGCCTCGCGCACGTGCCGTACCCAGTAGTCGGGGGTGCCGATGTCCTGGGTGGCGAGCCGGCCGGTGACGTTGGAGACCACCGGGACGGTCGCCCGGTGGAAGGTCAGGGACGACACCACGGACCGGAACCCGTCCAGCATGGGTTCCATCAGCGGCGAGTGGAAGGCGTGCGACACCTTCAGCCGGCGGCTCTTCTCGAAGTGCGCGGCGACCGCCTCGGCCTCGTCGGCGTCGCCCGAGATCACGACGGAGTCCGGCCCGTTGACGGCGGCGAGGCCGACCCGGGCGGTGAGCAGGGGGCGTACGGCCTCCTCGGTGGCGCGCAGGGCGATCATGGCGCCGCCCTCGGGGAGGGCCTGCATGAGCCGGCCGCGCGCGACGACCAGCGTGACGGCGTCCGCCAGGTCCAGTACGCCCGCGACGTGGGCGGCGGCGATCTCGCCGACGGAGTGACCCGCGAGGTGGTCGGGCGTGAGGCCCCACGACTCCACCAGCCGGTACAGGGCGACCTCGAAGGCGAACAGCGCGATCTGGGTGCGGGCCGTGCGGTTCAGCGGCTCGGGGTCGTCACCGAGGACCAGCTCGCGCAGTTCGGCGTCGCCGGTCAGCTCGCAGATCTCGTCGAACGCGCGGGCGAAGACCGGGAAGTGGGCGTGCAGTTCGCGGCCCATGCCGGGCCGCTGGGAGCCCTGGCCGGTGAACAGGAAGGCGGTCTGGCCCTTGCGGACGCGGCCGAGCGCGGTGGCACGGCCGCCCTCCGCGAGACGGGTCACGGCGTCGAGCAGCGTCTCCCGGTCGGCGCCGAGGACCACGGCACGGTACGGGTGGGCGGTGCGGGTGACGGCCAGCGAGTGCGCCACGTCCACGGGGTGGGCCTCGGCGACGGCGGCGGCCAGGAGGGCCGCCTGCTCGCGCAGGGCCCGCTCGCTGCGGCCGGAGAGCACCCACGGCACCAGGGGCGGCGCGGTGCGCGGCGCGGGTTCGGCGGCGGGCTCCTCGGAGGGTTCTTCTGCGGGGGCCTCTTCCAGGATGGTGTGGGCGTTGGTGCCGCTGGCGCCGAAGGAGGAGACCGCGGCCCGCCGCGGGCGTCCGGGGTCGGTCCAGGGGCGGTTGGCGGTGAGCAGGCGGACGTTGCCCTGGCTCCAGTCGACCTTGTCGGAGGGCTCCTCGGCGTGCAGGCTCCGCGGCAGCACGCCGTGCCGCATCGCCATGACGACCTTGATGATTCCGGCGACGCCCGCGGCGGCCTGGGTGTGGCCGATGTTGGACTTCACCGAGCCCAGCCACAGCGGTGCGTCCTCGGGCCGGTCCTGCCCGTAGGTGGCGAGCAGGGCCTGCGCCTCGATGGGGTCGCCGAGCGTGGTGCCGGTGCCGTGCGCCTCCACCAGGTCGACGTCGGCCGGGGTGAGCCGCGCGCCGGCCAGCGCGGCGCGCACGACCCGCTGCTGCGAGGGGCCGTTGGGGGCGGTCAGGCCGTTGGAGGCACCGTCCTGGTTGACGGCCGAGCCCCGGATGACGGCGAGGACCTCGTGGCCGTTGCGACGGGCGTCGCTCAGCCGCTCCAGGAGCAGCATTCCCGCGCCCTCGCCCCAGCCGGTGCCGTCGGCCGAGTCCGCGAAGGACTTGCAGCGGCCGTCCGGGGCGAGACCCCGCTGACGGCTGAAGGCGACGAAGGAGTTGGGGGTGGACATGACCGTGGCGCCGCCCGCCAGGGCGAGGGTGCACTCCTTGCCGCGCAGGGCCTGTACGGCCAGGTGCACCGCCACGAGCGCCGACGAGCAGGCGGTGTCGATGGTGACGGCCGGGCCCTCCAGCCCGAGCGTGTAGGAGATCCGGCCGGAGATCACGGCGGCCAGGGCGCCGGTGCCGAGCGCCGCCTCGGAGTCCTGCGGCATCCGCGCCAGCAGGTCACGATAGTCCTGGCCGTTGGTGCCTGCGAACACCCCGACCCGGGCGCCGTGCACCGAGTCGGGAGCGATACGGGCGCGTTCCAGCGCCTCCCACGACACCTCCAGCAGCAGGCGCTGCTGGGGGTCCATCGTGACGGCCTCCCGCGGGCTGATGCCGAAGAAGTCCGGCTCGAACCCCGCGGCGTCGCGCAGGAAGCCGCCCCGCGTCGAGTACGTCTTCCCCGTGGCGTCCGGGTCCGGGTCGTACAGCGCGTCGACGTCCCAGCCGCGGTCCCCGGGGAAGTCCCCGATGGCGTCGGTGCCCTCGTGGACCAGCCGCCAGAACTCCTCGGGGGTGGTGACCCCTCCGGGGAAGCGGCAGCTCATTCCGACGATGGCGATGGGTTCCCGGTCCTGGGTCTCCACCTCGCGCAGCCGCTGACGGGTCTGGTGCAGATCGGCGGAGACCCGCTTGAGGTAGGAGAGCAGCTTTTCGTCGTTGGTCATCGGGTGTCGCCACTCCTGTGCGAAGAGGTGGGCTGCGGGTGGGCCGTCGTGTCGTGGGAGTGCCGGGTCACGCCGAGCCGAGTTCTTTGTCGATGAACGCGAACACGTCGTCGGCGGAGGCCTCTTCGAGACGGCCGGTGACGGCTGCCGCGTCCTGGCCGAGGGTCTTGTCCAGGTCCTTGAGCAGGGTCTGCAGCCGGGTGGTGACCCTGCTCTGCTCCAGGTCCTCGGCGGTGAGGTCGCCGAGCCGGGCGGCGACCCGTTCGAGCTCGGCGACCACGGCGTCCACGGAGGTGTCCGCGCCGGCGAGTTCGGTGCCCAGGTACTTGGCGAGGGCGGCGGGTGTGGCGTAGTCGAAGATGAGCGTGGCCGGCAGCGGCACTCCGGCGGCGCCACTGATCCGGTTGCGCAGGTCGACCGAGGTGAGCGAGTCGAAGCCGAGGTCGCGGAACGCCGTGGTCGGTTCGACGGCGCCGGCGTCGCCGTATCCGAGGACGGCGGCGGCCTGGCCGCAGACCAGGTCGTACAGGGCCCGCTCGCGTTCCCCTCCGGTGAGTCCCGCGAGCTTCTCGGCGAAGCCGTCGGCCGCGTTCGCGCCGTCCGGGCCGCTCGTGGTGCGGCGGGCCTCGGGCAGTGCGGACAGCAGCGGGCTGGGACGGGTCGAGGTGAACGCGGGGGCGAACACCGACCAGTCGACGTCGGCGACGGTGACGGTGGTGTCACCGCCGTCCAGGGCGCGGCGCAGCGCGGTGAGGGCGGTGTCCGGGTCGAGCAGGGACATGCCCATCGCCCGGGCCGAGGCGCGTACCGCGCCGTGCGCCGCCATGCCGTCGCCGCCCCACGGGCCCCAGGCCACGGAGGTGGCGGGCAGTCCCGCCGCGTGGCGGTGCTCGGCCAGGGCGTCCAGGTAGGCGTTGGCGGCGGCGTAGTTGGCCTGGCCGGCGCCGCCGACGGTGGCGGTCAGGGAGGAGAACAGCACGAACGCCGACAGGTCGAGCCCGGCGGTCAGTTCGTGCAGGTGGAGGGCCGCGTCCGCCTTGGGTCCGAGGACGCGGGCGAACCGGTCGGCGTCCAGGGAGTCCAGGACGCCGTCGTCGAGGGCGCCGGCCAGGTGCACGACGGCCGTCAGGGGGTGCTGTGCCGGTACGGAGTCCAGCAGGCCGGCCAGTGCGGACCGGTCGCTCACGTCGCAGGCGGTCAGGGTGACACCGGTACCGGTGGCGGTGAGTTCACGAACCAGGTCGTCGGCGCCGGGGGCGTCGGGGCCACGGCGGGAGGTGAGCAGCAGGTGTTCGGCGCCCTCGGCGGCGAGCCGGCGGGCGACGACGGCACCGACCGCGCCGGTGGCGCCGGTGACCAGCACGGTACCGGACGGCTTCCAGGGGGCGCCCGCGCGTGCGGGGGCGTGCTCCAGCCGGCGTCCGTGGGCACCGGACTCACGGATCACGACCTGGTCCTCGCCGCCGGCGTCGCCGAGCAGCGCGGCCAGACGGGCCACGGTCCGCGGACCGGCCTCCGCGGGCAGGTCGACGAGACCGCCCCACCGGTCGGGGTGCTCGAGGGCGGCGACCCGGCCGAGGCCCCACAGTGCGGCCTGGGCGAAGCCGGTGACGGTGGCGCCGGCTCCGTGGGCGACGGCGTCCCGGGTGGCGCACCACAGCGGGGCGTCGGCGCCGGTGTCCCCGAGGGCCTGGACGAGTGCGGCGAGGGCGGCCGGCCGCGTCGCCGGGGCGGGCAGGTACAGGATGCCGTCGGCCGGGGTCCGGCCGGTGAGCGCGTCGGCCAGTGCGGCGCGGTCGGCGGTGTCCGGCACGGTGAGGACGTCGACGTGCAGCCCGTTGCCTGCCAGGCCCTCCGTCACCGCGCGGGTCCACGGGTCGTCGGCGGTGGACGCGGGGACGACGGCCAGCCAGGTCCCGCCGAGCGCCGGGGTGGCGGGAGGCGCCAGCGGTTCCCAGGTGACGCGGTGGCGGAGCCCGTCCGCAGCGGCGTGCGCCTGTCGCCGGCCGTGCCAGGTCGCGAGGGCGGGTACGACGGCGGCGACGGAACACTCGTCGTCGAGACCGAGGGTGGCGGCGACGGCACTCACGTCCTGCTCGCGCACCAGGTCCCAGAACGGGTCGCCCGCGTCGCCGCCGGAGGCGGCCTGGCGTTCGGCCTGCAGGATGGGGGCGTCCTCCCAGTGCCGGTCCCTGCGGAACGGGTAGGTGGGCAGGTCGACGGTGCGGCCGCCGGTGAAGACCGTCCGCCAGTCGGGGCCGGTGCCGGTGAGGTGGAGTCGGCAGAGGGCGTCGACGAGGGCGGTGTCCTCGGCACGGTCGCGCCGCTGGGTGCCGATGGCGTCGGGGACCACGTCCTGCGCCATGGTGCTGAGCACCGAGTCCGGGCCGATCTCGAGGAAACGGGTGGCACCCTCGGCGGCGAGCGTGGTGGCACCGTCGTGGAAGCGGACGGCCTCGCGGACGTGCCGTACCCAGTAGTCGGGGTCGGTCAGGTCGTCGGCGATCCGGCCGGTGACGTTGGAGACGACCGGGAGCGCGGGCTCGTGGAAGGTGAGGCCGGCCAGTACCTCGCGGAAGGGCTCCAGCATGGGGTCCATGCGGTGCGAGTGGAAGGCGTGCGACACCTTCAGCCGGGTGCTCTTCTCGGCCTGGGCCGCGACGGCGAGGACGGCCGCCTCGTCACCGGAGACCACGACGGAGCGTGCGCCGTTGACGGCGGCGATGTCGACGCCGTCGGTGAGGAGCGCGAGGACCTCGGCCTCGGTGGCGCGCAGGGACACCATCGCGCCGCCGGCCGGAAGGTCCTGCATGAGGCGGCCCCGGGCGGCGACCAGGGTGACCGCGTCCTTCAGGTCGAGCACTCCGGCGACGTGGGCGGCGACGATCTCGCCGATGGAGTGTCCGGCGAGCAGGTCGGGGCGGACGCCCCAGTGCTCCAGCAGCCGGTGGAGGGCGGTCTCGAAGGTGAACAGCGCCGCCTGGGTGTACACGGTGCGGTGCAGCGGTGCGTCGGCGCCGTCGGCGTCCTCGTCGAACATGACGTCGCGCAGCGGCCGGTCCAGGTGCTCGTCGAAGGCGGCGCAGATCTCGTCGAAGGCCGCGGCGAACACCGGGAAGGCGGCGTGCAGGGTGCGGCCCATGCCGGGACGCTGCGAGCCCTGTCCGGAGAACAGCACGGCGAGGCGGCCGGGTTCGGGTGCCACGACGGGCGCCCGGGTGCCGTCGGCGACCTCGCGCAGGGCGGCCAGCAGTTCGTCACGGTCGCGTCCGGTGACGGCGGCGCGGTGGGTGAACAGGGAGCGGGTGGTGGCCAGGGAGTGGCCGACGTCGTAGGGGTCGAGGTCGCCGGCGGCGGCCAGCAGCCGTTCCGCCTGCCGCTGCACGGCGTCGGCGCCCTTGCCGGAGAGCAGCCACGGCACGACGGGCAGCCCGGTGCGGTGCGGGGCGCTCCCGTCGTCCTCGGTCGCCGGGGCCTCCTCCAGGACGGTGTGCGCGTTGGTGCCCGAGATGCCGAAGGACGAGATGCCGGCGCGGCGCGGCCGGCCGTCGCCGCCCCAGGGGCGGGGCTCGGTGAGCAGCTCGACGTCGCCCGCGCTCCAGTCGACGGCGGTGGTGGGCGTGCCGACGTGCAGGGTCCTGGGGAGGGTGCCGTGGCGCATCGCCATGACCATCTTGATGACGGCGCCGACTCCGGCGGCGGCCTGGGCGTGGCCCATGTTGGACTTGATGGAGCCCAGCCACAGCGGCAGGCCCTCGGGGCGGTCCTGCCCGTAGGCGGCGATGACGGCCTGGGCCTCGATGGGGTCACCGAGCGTGGTGCCGGTGCCGTGGGCCTCCACCGCGTCGATGTGGTGGGGGGCCAGCTGGGCGTCGGCGAGGGCCTGCTGGATGACACGGACCTGGGCCGGTCCGCTGGGCGCGGTCAGGCCGTTGGAGGCACCGTCCTGGTTGACGGCGCTGCCGCGCACGACGGCGAGCACCTTGTGCCCGTTGCGGCGGGCGTCGGACAGCCGCTCGACGAGGAGCATGCCCGCGCCCTCGGCCCAGGCGGCGCCGGCGGCGTCGTCGGAGAAGGAGTGGCAGCGGCCGTCGGGCGAGAGGGCGCGGCGCTCGCTGAACTCGACGAACATCTCGGGGCTGGCCATGAGGGCGGCCCCGCCCGCCAGGGCGAGGGAGCACTCCCCCTTGCGCAGCGACTGGATCGCCGAGTGGAGGGCGACCAGGGAGGAGGAGCAGGCGGTGTCCATGGTGACCGCCGGGCCCTCGAGTCCGAGGGTGTAGGCGATCCGGCCGGAGACGATGCTGCCGGAGATGGTGCCGCCGAGGTAGTCGTGGTGCATCAGGCCGACGAAGACACCGGTCTGCGTGCCCTTCACGGCCGTGGGGTCGATGCCGGCACGTTCGAAGGCCTCCCAGGTGACCTCCAGCAGCATGCGCTGCTGGGGGTCCGTGCCGGGCGCGTCCTTGGGGCTGATGCCGAAGAAGGCGGGGTCGCACTCGGCGACGTCGTGCAGGAACCCGCCGTGGCGCACGTAGGTCTTGCCGGGGGACCCGGGCTCGGGGTCGTAGAGCGCGTCCACGTCCCAGCCGCGGTCGGTGGGGAAGTCGGAGACGACGTCGACGCCTTCGTCGACGATGCGCCACAGGTCCTCGGGGGTGCGTATCCCGCCGGGGTAGCGGCAGCCCATACCGATGATGGCGACGGGCTCGTGGTCCTGCTCCTCCAGTTCCCTCACGCGGCGCCGACTGCGCTCCAGCTCGGTCGTGGCCCGCTTCAGGTAGTCGCGGAGCTTGTCGGCCGTTGCCGGGTCTTCCATCACAGGGCTCCCAGTTCGTTGTCGATCGTCGCGAAGAGTTCCGCGTCGCTGGCCTCTTTGAAGTCCTGCGCCGGCGCGGGCGCGGCGTCGCCGCCGCGGGCGTCCTGCCAGCCGCGGAGGAGGGCTTCGAGGCGTGCGGTGACGCGGGTGTGGCTGCCGTCCTCGTCGGGCAGGCCGAGCAGTACGGCCTCGAGGCGGTCCACGTCGGCCAGGGCGGTCCGGGCGAGGTCGGCCGGTCCCGGGACCAGTTCGGTCTTGAGGTGGGCGGCGAGGGTGCGGGGCGAGGGCTGGTCGAAGACCAGCGTCGCCGGGAGGCTGAGACCGGTGGCGCCCGCGAGGAGGTTGCGCAGTTCGACGGCGGCGAGCGAGTCGAAGCCCATCTCCTGGAAGGCGCGTCCGGGGTCCACCGACTGCGGTGAGGGGTGCCCGAGCACGCCGGCCACGTGGGTGCGGACCAGATCGAGCAGGGCACGGTCGCGTTCGGTTTCGGGCAGGGCGGCGAGCCGTTCGCGCCAGGTGGCCGACGAGGGGCCGTCGGCGGCCCCGGCGCCCGCCTTGCGGGCCGCGGGGCGGACGAGTCCGCGCAGCAGCGCGGGCACACCGTCGGGCCGGGCCCGTACGGCGGCCCCGTCCAGGCGGACGGGGACCACGAGGGCGTCCTCGGCGCCGAGGGCGGCGTCGAACATGCGCAGTCCCTGGGCGGGCGCCAGGGGCGGCAGGCCGAGACGGCTCAGCCGCTCCAGGTCGGCCGCGTCCATGCCGGCGCTCATGCCGCCGTCCGATGCCCACAGGCCGTAGGCCAGGGAGACGGCGGGCAGACCGAGGGAGCGGCGGTGGGCGGCGAGGCCGTCGAGGAAGGTGTTGGCGGCCGCGTAGTTGGCCTGGCCGCCGCCGACGAGCAGGCCCGCGGTGGAGGACAGCAGGACGAACGCGGACAGGTCCGACTCCCGGGTCAGGTCGTGCAGGTGCCAGGCGGCGTCGACCTTGGGCCGCAGGACCCGTTCGACCCGGTCCGCGTCGAGGGTGGCCAGGACGCCGTTGTCGACGACGCCGGCGGCGTGCACCACGGCGCGTACCGGGTGCCGGCCCAGAAGCGCGGCGAGGTCGGCGCGGTCCGCGACGTCGCACCGGGCGAGGGTGACCTCGGCGCCGAGCGTGGCGAGTTCGTCCCGGAGGCCGGCCGCGCCGGGGGCGTCCGGGCCCCTCCGGCCTACCAGCAGCAGGCGTCGCACGCCGTGTTCGGTGACCAGGTGACGGGCGATCAGGGCGCCCAGGCCTCCGGTGCCGCCGGTGACGAGGACCGTGCCGTCCGGGTCCCAGACGTGGGGGCCGCCGGGCTTGGCGCGTGCCAGGCGCGGCACGCGTACCTCGCCGTCGCGCACCACGGTCTCCGGTTCGTCGGACGCCAGCGCCGTGGCGAGGGCGGTGTCCGGTGCGGTGCCGGCGTCGGTGCCGATCAGCAGGAACCGGCCGGGGTTCTCGGCCGCCGCCGCGCGCACCAGGCCGAACAGCGGGGCGTGCGCGAGGTGGTCGCCCCGCAGCAGTACGGCGAGCCGGCGGCCCGTGAGGCGTTCGTCGTCGAGCCATAGCCGCAGGGTGTCCAGGGTGGTGCCCACCAGGTCGCGTGCCCGCTCCGGCAGGTCGGCGCCGGTGGCGGGGTCGGCGGGTACGGCCAGGACGACCGTGCCGGGCACGTCGCCCGCGTCCGCCAGTGCGGCGAGGTCGCGGTACCGGGGTGCGTCGAGGCCCGCTTCGGCACCGCACACGGCCAGGTCGGACAGGTCCGTCCGGGCCGCGCCGGGGACCGGGACGAGGTCGATCCGGTACAGGGGGTCGTCGGCGTCGGCGGTGAGCTGCTCGGCCGTGACGGGGCGGGCCACGAGGCCGCGCACGGTGGCGACGGGTGCGCCGTCCCCGTCGGCCAGGTCGACGCGTACGGTGTCGTTGCCCTCCGGGGACAGGCGCAGGCGCAGGCGGTCGGTGCCGGCCCGGTGCAGGGTGACGCCGCTCCAGGCGAACGGCAGCACGGCCTGTCCGCCGGGCAGGTCCAGCAGGTTCACGTGCAGGGCGGCGTCCAGCAGGGCCGGGTGGAGGCCGAAGGCTCCGGCGGTGGTGCGTGCTCCGTCGGGCAGGGCGGCTTCGGCGTACAGCTCCTCGCCCCGGCGCCACATGGCGCGCAGGCCCTGGAAGACCTCACCGTAGCCGTATCCGGTGCGGGCCAGCCGGTCGTAGAGCCCTTCCAGGTCCACGGGTTCCGCACCGGCGGGCGGCCAGGCGGCGGGGTCGGCGGGCGGTACGCCGTCGGAGGGCGCGACGGTCAGGACGCCACCGGCGTTGCGGGTCCACGGGGTGTCGGGGGTGTCGCTGCGGCGTGACCAGACGGTCAGTTCACGGCGTCCGTCACGTTCCGCGTCGACGGCGACCTGTACGGCCACGGAGCCTTTTTCCGGCAGGGTGAGGGGGGCGTGCAGGGTGAGTTCACCCACGGTGTCGCAGCCGGTCTGCGCCGCGGCCCGCAGGGCCATCTCGACGAAGGCGGTGCCGGGCAGCAGGACGGTGCCGTGGACGGCGTGGTCGCCGAGCCAGGGGTGGGAGGACAGCGACAGCCGTCCCGTGAGGACCGCGCCCTGGGTGTCGGGCAGTTCGGTGGCGGCGGTGAGCAGCGGATGGCCGGTGGTCTGCTGTCCGAGCCCGTCGGCGTCGCCGGTGCCGCCCGCGGCGGCCTCGAGCCACAGGCGGGTCCGCCGGAAGGCGTAGGTGGGCAGGCCGGTGCTCCGGGCGTGGTGCGGGGCGTGGAACGCCTCCCAGTCCACGGTTCCGCCGGCGGCGTGCAGCCGGGCCACGGAGGTGACGAGGTCGTGCGGCTCGTCGCCGTCACGGCGCATGACGGGCAGGCACACGCTGTCCGGGGGCAGGCATTCGGCGGCCAGTGCGGTGAGAGCCGCGTCCGGGCCGACCTCGAGGAACGCCCGTACGCCCAGGTCGTGCAGAGTGTCGAGGGCGGGGGCGAACCGGACGGGGCGGCGGACGTGGTCCACCCAGTGGCCGGGGGTGGTGAGCTCGCCGGGACCGGCGAGGACGCCGGTGAGGGTGGAGACCACCGGGATCCGGGGCTCGTGGTACTCGCACCGCGAGGCCGCCTCGGCGAAGGCTTCCAGCATCGGGTCCATCAGCGGCGAGTGGAAGGCGTGGGAGACCTTGAGCCGCTTGCCGCGTTCGAAGCGGGCGGCGAGTGCGTCGACGGCCTCCTCCGTCCCCGACACCACCACGGAGCGGGGACCGTTGACGGCGGCGAGGCCGACGTGCTCGTCCAGGTGAGGGGTGACCTCCTCCTCGGTCGCCCGCAGCGCGGCCATCGCACCGCCGGCCGGGAGCGCCGCCATCAGGCCGCCCCGGGCGAGGACGAGGGACACCGCGTCCGGCAGGGAGAGCACTCCGGCGACGTGGGCGGCGGCCAGCTCGCCGACGGAGTGGCCGGCCAGGTAGTCCGGCACCACGCCCCACGACTCCAGCAGCCGGTACAGGGCCACCTCGGTGGCGAAGATCGCGATCTGCGCGTAGTCGGTACGGGTCAGCAGTTCGGGGTCGCCGTCGATCACCTCGCCGAGCGGGCGCTCCAGGTGGGGGTCGGCGAGGTCGCACACCGCGTCGAACGCCTCGGCGTAGACCGGGTGGGCGCGGTGCAGTTCGCGGCCCATGCCGGGCCGCTGGGCGCCCTGTCCGGTGAAGAGGAAGGCCGTCCTGCCGCCGACCGGGGTGAGCGGGGTCGCGGTGCCCAGGGCGTCCAGCAGCGCGTCGGTGTCCATGCCGACGGCGACGGCGCGGTGCTCGAAGTGGGTGCGGGTGGTGGCCAGGGAGAGCGCGATGTCCGCCGGAGCGGTGTCGCCGCGTCCGGTGAGGTGCTCGCGCAGGCGGGCGATCTGGCCGGCGAGGGCCTCGGGGCTGCGGCCGGTGACGATCCAGGGCACGGGTGTGGCGGCACGGGGGCCTGCGACCGCGACGGCCGGTGCCGCGACGGCGCCGGGGGCGGCCTCCGGTTCCTCTTCGAGGGGGGCCTGTTCCAGCACCACGTGGGCGTTGGTGCCGCTGATGCCGAAGGAGGAGACGGCCGCGCGGCGCGGACGGCCGGTGTCGGGCCAGGGGCTCCGGTCCAGGGCGAGTTCGACCGCTCCGGCGTCCCAGTCGACCTGGTCCGTGGGGGTGTCGACGTGCAGGGTGGGCGGCACCTCGCCGTGCTGCATGGCCATGACCATCTTGACGACCCCGGCGACGCCGGCGGCGGCCTGCGTGTGGCCGAGGTTGGACTTGACGGAGCCCAGCAGCAGCGGCCGGTCGGCGGGGTGTTCGCGGCCGTACGTCGCCAGCAGGGCCTGTGCTTCGATCGGGTCGCCGAGCGAGGTGCCGGTGCCGTGTGCCTCCACGACGTCGACGTCGGCGGCGGTGAGGCCGGCGCCGGCCAGCGCCTGGCGTATGACCCGTTGCTGGGAGGGGCCGTTGGGTGCGGTCAGCCGGCTGCTGGCGCCGTCGGAGTTGACGGCGCTGCCACGCACCACGGCGAGCACCGGGTGGCCGTTGCGCCGTGCGTCGGCCAGGCGTTCCACGAGCAGCATGCCGGCGCCCTCGCCCCAGCCGGTGCCGTCGGCGGCGGTGGAGAAGGCCTTGCAGCGGCCGTCGGGGGCGAGGCCGCGCTGTCTGCTGAAGTCGACGAACGTCTCCGGGGTGGACATCACGGTGACCCCGCCCGCCAGTGCGAGGGAGCACTCGCCGGCCTGCAGCGCGCGCACCGCCCAGTGCAGGGCGACCAGTGAGGACGAGCAGGCGGTGTCGACGGTGACGACCGGGCCCTCCAGGCCGAAGGTGTAGGCGATGCGCCCGGAGGCGATGCTCGCGGCACTGCCGTTGGCGAGGTAGCCGTCGAGGTCGTCGGGGACGGTGTCGAGCCGGGTGGCGTAGTCGTTGTACATCACGCCGGCGAACACGCCCGTGCGGCTCCCGCGCAGGGAGGCCGGGACGATGCCCGCCCGCTCGAACGCCTCGAAGGAGGTCTCCAGCAGCAGGCGTTGCTGCGGGTCCATGGCGAGGGCCTCACGGGGGCTGATGCCGAAGAAGTCGTAGTCGAAGTCGGGGGCGTCGTACAGGAAGCCACCGGTGCGTGCGTAGGTCGTGCCGGGCCGGTCCGGGTCGGGGTCGTACAGGGCGTCCACGTCCCAGCCGCGGTCGCCCGGGAACTCCGACACGGCGTCGGTCCCCGTCGCCACCAGGTCCCACAGGGCCTCGGGCGAGGTGACACCGCCCGGGTAGCGGCAGCCGATGCCGACGATGGCCACCGGTCCGTGTGCGCGTTGTTCGTTCTCGCGCAGCCGGCGTCGTGCCTCCCGCAGGTCCGCGGTCGTCCGCCTGAGGTAGTCGAGCAGCTGCTCTTCGTTGTTCACCAGCGCGCCATCCGATCGGGATCGAAAGTGGGCCTCGGTCCTGCGGACTGTCTCCGGACGGGATCCCGGTCCGCTTCCCCCTCCGTTGACGGAGGCTAGGTAGGGGGCGGTGGCGTCTGATACCCCTACGGCCCCCAGGGGGCGCGAGCCCGCCCGCGGGCGGTCGGCCGGAGTGCCCGAACGGGCAGCGCCGAACGGGAACGTGCCCGGGTCGCGCGTGCGGCGGCCCGCTTCTTTTCTTTACTTCCCGGTAAATCAACTGACCGGGGAAAGCCGCCTCCGAGCGGCATCCTGAGTGAGAAGTAACTTCCGGAAGGGCCTGGTTGACAACGTTGACAACGCCCTATAACCTCGCTGTTTGTTTGATCGAGTGGCTGATTTTCCTCCCTCCGGAAAGACTTGCCGAACCGATCGAATCGCGCCACAAATGACCGGCATTCATTCTTGCTGCACTCGCACCAGGGGCTGCCGCAGGAAGCTGTACCGCGACATCGAGAGCCACCTCCTCAGTACTGCGACAACCGCTCTCGAACAGAAAAAATGCAGGTGAAACGGGGACTCGGACCGATCCCATGCAACAGCACTTCACCCCAGACGGGCGCGAATCCACGGGCGTTACTGGACACAGGGGGAACACCTTGCGCCTTTTCGACCGCTCCAAAGAATTACACATACTTAACGAAGCGTTCACCGAAAGCACTCGAAGATCCGGACGCCTGGTGATAGTCACAGGTGGCCCCGGTTCCGGGAAGACCCAGTTTCTGCACGAATTCCTGGCCGCTCCGGGCCGATCGGGCGCACGCATACTCCAGGGCACGGCACACCCGGCCGAGCGCGACCGGCCGATGAGCCTGTTACGGCAATTGCTGCGCAACGGCGAGGTGGAGCCCGTTGCGGACCCCGCTCGACCGGCGGGCGGGCATACGGACCCCTTCTTCCGGCATTCCGAGCGCCGAGCCGAAATGGAATTCGGTGATCCGGATGCGGGAGCGACGAGGGCGCTGCTGCGGCTCGCGGACGGCGACCGCCCCCTGGTGGTGGCCGTGGACGACGCCGATCTGATGGACGAGGCCTCGCTGGGCGCCGTCGTCCATCTGCTCGACAGGAGCCGCTTCCGGCCCGTCCTCGTGGTGTGCGCCACGTCCGGCCATCCCGGCACCGGACGTTCGGCCTCCCACGCCGAGCTGATCCGCCGGCCGCACCGCCGGGCCCGTCTCGGCCCCCTGTCCGAGAGAGGCGTCGGCGAGCTGATCGCCGCCCAGTCGGCGGCCGCCCGGCCCGACGGGGTGGGCCGCGCCTTCCACCGGGCCACAGCCGGCAACCCCCTGCTGGTGCACGCCCTGCTGGACGACAGCACCCGCTTCGGCCGCGATCTGGACCGGCCCGTCGCCAGCACCGCCTACCGCCAGGCGGTGCTTTCGCTCGTGCACCGCGGCGAACCACGCCACATCCGGGTGATCCGGGCCCTCGCCGCCCTGGGCGCACCGGCTTCCGCGGGCGTCGTGGGGGAGCTGGCCGACACCACGCCCGCCGGTGTCGAGCAGGCCGTGGAGGCCCTCAACTCCGTGGGGCTGCTCGACGGTCACGTCTTCCGGCTGCCGGCCGCGGCGACGGCGGTGCTCGAGGACATGGACGCCACCGCGCGTGGCACGCTGCACGAGCGCATAGCCGACCTGCTGTACCGGTGCGGCGCACCGGTCGGCGACATGGCCCGGCACCTGCGCGCCGCCGACCGGGTCCCGCGACCGTGGGGGCCGGGCGTACTGCGCGCGGCCGCCGAACAGGCGTTGGCCGCGGACGACGTGGAGTCGTGCAGCAGTTACCTGAACCTGATGCTGCGCGACTGCACCGACCCGCAGGAGCGCAACGCCCTCTCGGCCGCCCTCGCCCGGGCGGAGTGGCGCGTCAACCCCGCGGCCGCGTCGGCCCATCTGGAGCCGCTGCGCCGGCCCGCGCTGGACGGTGCGCTGAGCATGCGCGACACCGCCACGGTCCTGCGGCACATGCTCTGGCAGGGTGACACCGAACTGGCCGCGGAGACCGTGGCCACGCTGGTGCCCGCGCACACCCCCGGTGACGCGCAGATACTCGTCGAGGTCGAGTTCGTACGGCAGTGGTTCTACGGCGTCGCGCTGCCCGCCAGGAGCCCCCGCGGTGCCGGTGCCGACGCGCGCCGGCTGGCTCCCGCCGACCGCAACGGCGGACTCGCCGCACAGGTGGCGGTTCTGGTCGGCGGCGTCGCCACGGACGACTCCGCCGCAGCCGTCGCCCAGGCCCTGCAGGGCCGGAAACTCGACCACCTCAACCTCGAGTTGGTGGCGATGGCGCTCCTCGCGATCGCCCATGCCGACCGGCCCGCGGTCGCCGCCGAAGCCTGCGACGCGCTGCTGGAGTCCGCGGTCGAACGCCGGGCGACCACGTGGCAGGCGCTGCTCGGCAGCGTTCGGGCCGAGATAGCGCTGCTCCGCGGTGACATGACGACCGCCGCCGAGGGGGCCGACAGAGCCCTGAGCAGCCTCCACGACGGGAGCTGGGGGGTCCTCGCCGGACTCCCGCTGTCGACGGCGATCTTCGCCCACACGGCCATGGGGGCCTACGGCGAGGCCGAGCGGGTGCTCAAGCGGGAAGTCCCCGAGCCCATGTTCCGCACGGTCTTCGGCATCCAGTACCTGCGGGCCCGGGGACACCACTCCCTCCTCACCGACCGGCCGTTCGCCGCGCTGAACGACTTCGAGACGTGCAGCGGCCTGATGCGGCAGGGGAACTCCAGCCTGCAGAAGGGCATCCCCTGGCGGTCCGACCTCGCCCTGGCCAATCTGCGGATCGGGAAGGCACGCACCGCGCGGGAGTGCGCCGAGGAGCAGCTTCGGCTGCCCGGCGGTCACAGCTCCCGCGCGCGGGCGATGGCGTTGCGGATGCTGGCCGCCACGAGCAAGCCGCACCGCCGTGCCTCGCTGCTGCGTGAGGCGATCGACCTGCTCAAGCTGTGCGGTGACCAGCACACCCTGTCCCAGGCGTACGCCGACCTGTCCGCGGCGCACTACGAACTGGGCGAGTACGCCCGTGCCCGGCTGGTCGCCCGCCAGGCGGCCCGTGAGGCGGAGGCGTGCAGCGTCGACTCACCGGTCGACGCTCATCTGCTGGAGGATCCCGGCCAGTCCGAGGGGTCCGAGACGGAGGGCTCGGCCATCCTGAGCGACGCGGAGTGCCGGGTCGCGGGCCTGGCCGCGCTCGGGTACACCAACCGCGAGATCAGTGGCCGGCTGCATGTCACGATCAGCACGGTGGAACAGCATCTCACCAGGGTCTACCGCAAGTTGCACGTGGCCAGCCGGTCCGAACTCCCGCCGAAGATGCTGGAGCACCGCATCCCCAAACTGTCCGACCGCTGGGCGGCCACCCACTCCTCGGCGGGCTGACCCTCAGGCTCCAACCCGGATCCGCCCGGATCCGCCGGGTCCCCAGGACGGTGGGACCCGGCATCTCCCCGTACCGCACGGCCCCCTTCACGAGTCCCCACGGGCTCGGGAGGGGGCCTTTTCGCCGGCCGGGCCACGCCCGGCCGGCGGCACGGGCACCGTCACGGCCGTGCCCGGGTACGCGCGCGGATCCGGGCACGGGATCCGGCAGAAAATCCGGCAGGCACAGCGCGGGGACGGAAAAGGCACGGACGTGCCGGCGCCGAAGGCCGCACGCCCCGTCCAGGGCCCGCGCGTCGCGCCGGCTGCCACGCCGCACACCGGGGCGCCCGCTCACCGGCGGGTACGAGGACGGGTGGGCCCGGGGCGCGGTACACGCGCCCCGGGCCCACCCGTCCGGGCGTTCGAGGACTCAGCCGAAGCTGCCGAGTTCGCCGTCGAGGATGCCGAAGAGCTCGTCGGCCGTGGCCGCCTCCAGCCCCTTATCCCCGGTGTCGCCGGCCTTTCCGGCGTCCGGCAACTGCGCCGAGCCGTCCCAGCGGGCGGTGAGGGCCCTGAGCCGCGCGGCCACCCGGGCACGCTGTTCGTCGTCGAGCCCGTCGGAGCCGAGCGCGGCGCCCAGCAGTGTCTCCAGGCGCACCACCTCGGCCTCGACGTCGACGAGTTCCTCGTCGGTCCCGGCCCCGCCCAGTTCCTCGAAGAGGTGCTGGGCGAGCGCCTCGGACGTCGGGTAGTCGAAGGTGAGCGTGCTGGACAGCCGCAGCCCGGTCTCGGCGCCGAGGCGGTTGCGCAGCTCCAGAGCGGCGAGCGAGTCCACGCCGAGGTCGCCCAGGGGGCGTTCGGGGTCGACGGCAGCGCCGGACCCGTGTCCGAGGACATCGGCCACGTGGCCGCACACCGTGTCGACCAGCAGCCGCCTGCCGTCCGCGGCGCCGAGCGCGGCCAGCCGCCGTGCCAACGGCTCCGCCTCCTCCGGGGCGGCCTCCACCGCCCGGACGGCCCGGCGGGCCGGCGCCGACGCCGGGTCCAGGGCCCGGACCAGGGCCGGGGCGTCGTCGGTGACCTGGACGCGGATCGGCAGCAGCGACGGACCGTCGGTGGTCAGGGCGCGGTCGAACAGGGACAGCGCCCGGTCGGCGGGCAGGGGCAGGATGCCGTCGCGGGCCAGCCTGCGCATCTCGGCCTCGCCGAGGCCGGCCGCCATGCCGTCGCCGGTGTCCCACAGCCCCCAGCCGAGTGACAGGGCGGGCAGCCCCTCCGCACGCCGCCGGGCGGCGAGTGCGTCGAGGAAGGCGTTGCCCGCCGCGTAGTTGGCCTGTCCCGCCGCTCCCAGGGTGCCGGCGGCGGAGGAGAAGAGGACGAAGGCGGCCAGGTCCAGGTCGCGGGTGAGTTCGTGCAGGTGCCAGGCACCGTCGGTCTTGGGCCGCATCACCGTCTCCGTGCGCGGGGCGGTGAGGTCGGTGAGCAGACCGTCGTCCAGGACACCGGCGGCGTGCACGACGGCCGTCAGCGGATGGGCTTCGGGAACGGAGGCCAGCAGTTCGGCCAGCGCGGCGCGGTCGGTGGTGTCGCAGGCGGCGACGGTGATCCGCGCGCCGGGGGCGACGGGTTCCTCCCACCCTTCCGCGTCCGGTGTCCGGCCGCCCCGGCCGGCCAGCAGCAGGTGCCGGACGCCGTGGTGTTCGGCCAGGTGCCGGGCGAGTAGCCGGCCGAGGCTGCCGGTGCCGCCGGTGATGAGGACGGTGCCGTCCGGGTTCAGCGGGACGGCGGGCACGGGCCCGGGCCCGTCGGCCCGGGTCAGCTCCGGCGTGTACACCGTGCCGGCCCGCAGGGCGAGTTCGGGCGCGCCGGTCGCGACGGCGGCCGGGAGGGCGGCGGCGGACGCGTCGTCGCCGTCGGTGTCGGCCAGTACGAACCGGCCGGGGTGCTCGACGGCGGCGGAGCGCACCATGCCCCAGACGACGGCCTGCGCCGGGTCCGGTGCACCGTCGGTGGCGACGGCGACCGCGGAACGGGTGACGACGACCAGGGGGGTGCCGTCCGCCGGTTCGGCCAGGTGTTCCTGGAGCGCGGCAAGGGTGCGCACGGCGGTCCCGCGGGCCCGGGACGGCAGGTCGCCGTCCGCGGTGTCGTCCAGGGTCACGGTCAGGGTGCGGGGCTGGGCCGCCGCTCCGTCGGCGGTCACCTGCGCCGGGGTCCAGCGCAGGGCGAACAGGTCGCCCGGGGCGGGCGCGGCCGCGTTCAGCTGCTCGGCCGTCACCTGGCGGATGCGCAGCGACGCCGCCTCGGCGACCGGTGCGCCCGAGGCGTCGTACAGGCCGAGGGTCATGTGGTCGGTGCCGTGCGGGGTGAGCCGCAGCCGCAGGGTCGTGGCGCCGGTGGCGTGGAGGGTGACTCCCTCCCACGCGAAGGGCAGGGTCATGACGGTCGGGTCCTGGCCGTCCAGCAGGTCGATGGCGTGCAGCGCCGAGTCGAGGAGCGCCGGGTGCAGTCCGAAGCCGTCGGCCGCGTCGGCGTCGGGCAGGACCAGTTCGGCGCACACCTCGTCGCCGAGCCGCCAGGCGGCGCGCAGGCAGCGGAACAGCGGTCCGTAGCCGTACCCCTGCTCGGCGAGGTGGTCGTAGAGGCCGCTCACCTCGACGGGGACGGCACCCTCGGGGGGCCAGACGTCGAGGGGGGCCGGTTCGGGCGCGGTCCGCGGGGCGAGTACGCCGGTGGCGTGCCGGGTCCAGTCACCTCCGGTGCCCTCGGGCCTGGCGTGCACGGCCAGTTGCCTGCGCCCGTCGGCGTCGGGGGCCGCGGCGGTCACCTGGAGGTGCACGGAACCCCGCGGCGGAAGGACCAGCGGGCGTTCCAGGGTGATCTCCTCCACGTGCGGGCAGCCTGCGCGGTCACCGGCCTGGAGGGCGAGTTCCACGAAGGCGCTGCCGGGCACCAGGACGACTCCCGCGACGGCGTGGTCGGCCAGCCAGGGGTGGGTCGCCAGGGAGAGGCGGCCGGTCAGCGCGACGGTGTCGGCGGCGGCCAGGGTGAGGGCGGCGCCGAGCATCGGGTGCCCCGCGGGCGACTGGCCGAGCCCGCCTGCGTCGGTGGCCGCCCCGGGCCCGTCGTCCAGCCAGAGCCGCTGCCGCTGGAAGGCGTACGTCGGCAGGTCGACGCGCCGGGCGTCGGTGCCCGCGTGCACCTGCTGCCAGTCGACGGTCAGTCCGCGGACGTGTGCGGTGGCGACGAGCGCGGCGAGCGTCACCTCCTCGACGCGCTCCCGGCGCAGGGCCGGTACGAACGCCGATCGCTCCGGGTCGGCGAGGGCGTGCGGGCCCATGGCCGACAGGACGGCGTCGGGTCCGAGCTCGAGGAAGGTGCGGACCCCGTCGTCCTCCAGGGCGCGGACCGCGTCCCCGAAGCGGACCGCCTCACGCACGTGGCGCACCCAGTACTCGGGCGAGCACAGGTCCTCCTCGGTGGCGTGCGTGCCGGTGACGACGGGGATCGCGGGCGCGGCGTAGCGCAGTTCGCGGGCGGCCTTCTCGAACTCGGCCAGCATCGGGTCCATCAGGGGCGAGTGGAAGGCGTGGCTGACCCGCAGCCGCTTGGTACGGCGGTCGGCGAAGGCGGCGGCGACCGCGTCCACCGCCTCCCGCGTGCCGGAGACCACGACCGCGCGCGGGCCGTTGACGGCGGCCAGGGACACGTCGGGGCCGAGGTGCGGCAGCACCTCGTCCTCGGTCGCGTCCACGGCGAGCATGGCGCCACCGGCGGGCAGGGCCTGCATGAGCCGGCCACGGGCGGTGACCAGCCGCGCGGCGTCCGCGAGGTCCCAGACCCCGGCGACGTGAGCGGCGGTCAGTTCGCCGATGGAGTGGCCGGCCAGGCGGTCCGGGCGGATGCCGTAGGACTCCAGCAGGCGGTACAGGGCCGTCTCCACCGCGAACAGGGCGCTCTGGGTGTAGAGCGTGTGGTCGAGCGACTCGGCGTCGGCACTGCCGGGTTCGGCCCACATGACCTCCCGCAGCGGCCGGTCCAGGTGGGCGTCCAGGGCCTCGCAGACCTCGTCGAGGGCCCGCCGGAAGGCGGGGTGGGCGGCGTACAGTCCGCGGCCCATGCCGGTCCGCTGGGCGCCCTGCCCGGTGAACAGGAAGGCGGTGCGGCCGGCGACGGGCCGCCCGCGCACGACGTGGTCGGTGGTCGCACCGTCGGCCAGCGCGGTCAGTCCGGCCAGCAGTTCGTCCCTGTCGCGGGCGACGACCGCGCCCCGGTGGGTGAGGCCGGCGCGGCCCGTGGTCAGCGAGTGGACGAGATCGGTGATCCGCTCGTCGGCGACCGCACGCAGCCGCCCGGCCTGGGCGGCCAATGCCTCGGGAGTGGCCCCTGAGACGACGACGGGCATCAGAGGAGCCGGGATCTCCGCGTCGGACCGGGGGGAGGTGTCGTCGTCGGGTGCCTCCTCCAGGATCACGTGCGCATTGGTCCCGCTGATACCGAACGACGACACCCCCGCACGACGGACCCGCTCACCCCGCACCCACTCCCGCTCCTCATCCAGCAACCGGACCCGCCCCGCACCCCACTCCACCTTCCGCGACGGCTCACCCGCATACAACGTCCGAGGCAACACCCCCTCCCCCAACGCCAACACCATCTTCATCACACCCGCCACACCCGCAGCCGCCTGCGTATGCCCGATGTTCGACTTCACCGACCCCAACCACAACGGACGCTCCTCAGACCGACCCTGCCCATACGTCGCCAACAACGCCTGAGCCTCGATCGGATCACCCAACTCCGTCCCCGTACCGTGCGCCTCCACCACATCCACATCAACCGCCGACACACCCGCCGACACCAACGCCTGACGCAACACCCGCTGCTGAGAAGGACCGTTCGGCGCCGTCAACCCGTTCGACGCACCATCCTGATTCACCGCACTCCCCCGCACCACAGCCAACACCCGATGCCCCGACCGCCGCGCATCCGACAACCGCTCCAGCACCAGCACACCGGCGCCCTCGGACAGGGCCGTGCCGTCCGCGGCGTCGGCGAAGGACTTGACCCGGCCGTCCGCGGCGAGGTTGCGCTGCCTGCTGAAGTCGACGAACGTGTCGACGGTCGACATCACGGAGACGCCGCCGGCCATCGCCAGGGTGCACTCGCCCCGCCGCAGTGCCTGCGCGGCCAGGTGGAGCGCCACCAGCGACGAGGAGCACGCGGTGTCCACGGTGAGGGCCGGGCCCTCCAGACCGAGGGCGTAGGCGACCCGGCCCGAGACGACGCTGGCGAGGCTCCCGTTGCCGAGGTAGTCGCGGACGGCCTCGGGGACGTCGCGCAGCCGGCTGCCGTAGTCGTGGTACATGACACCGGCGAACACCCCGGTACGGCTGCCGCGCACGCTGTGCGGGTCGATCCCGGAGCGTTCCAGGGCCTCCCAGGAGGTCTCCAGGAGCAGCCGCTGCTGCGGGTCCATGGCGAGGGCCTCGCGGGGACCGATACCGAAGAAGTCGTGGTCGAACTCGGCGGCGTCGTAGAGGAATCCGCCCGAGCGGGTGCTGCAGTGGCCGGGTTTGCCGGGCTCCGGGTCGTACAGGGTGTCCAGGTCCCAGCCCCGGTCGTCCGGGAAGTCGCCGATGCCGTCCGCGCCGTCGGCCAGCATCCGCCAGAACTCCTCGGGGGTGGTGACACCGCCCGGGTAGCGGCAGGCCATGCCGACGATGGCCACGGGCTCGTCCGCAGGGAGTGCCGTCTCCGGTGCCACCGCTCCGGGGGCGTCCCCGGCGTCGACGCCGAGGAGCTCCGTGCGGAGGTACCGCACCAGGGCGTCGGCGTCGGGGTGGTCGAAGACGAGGGTGGCGGGCAGCCGCAGGCCGGCGGCACCGCCCAGACGGTTGCGCAGCTCGACCGCGGTCAACGAGTCGAACCCCGCCTCGCGGAAGGATCGGCGCGGGTCGAGCACCATGTCGCTGCCGTGGCCGAGGACGGCGGCCACCTGGGTGCGGATCAGCTCCATCAGCTCCGCGTCCCGTTCGGCGGTGCCCAGGGCGGCCAGCCGGTCGGCGAGCGAGGTCCCGGCGGCCCGGGCGGCGGCGGCCCGGCGGGCGGGGGCGGGCACGAGACCGCGCAGCAGGGCGGGTACACCGTCGGCACCGCGCAGGGCCCGCAGGTCCAGGCCGATGGGCAGCAGCAGCCGCTCGTCGGAGGCGAGCGCGGTGTCGAGCAGCCTCAGTCCCTCCTCGGTGGGCAGGGGCCGGACCCCCGCGCGCGTCATGCGCTCGACGTCGGCGTCGGTGAGGTGGGCGGTCATGCCGGTGCGCTGCTCCCAGAAGCCCCAGGCCAGGGAGAGCGCCGGCAGTCCCAGGGAGCCCCGGTGCGCGGCGAGGGCGTCGAGGAACGCGTTGGCGGCGGCGTATCCGGACTGTCCGGCTCCGTCGACGGTGCCGGCGGCCGAGGAGAACAGCACGAACGCCGCCAGGTCCACGTCCCGGGTGAGCTCGTGAAGGTTCCAGGCGGCGTCCGCCTTGGGGCGCAGTACGGCGTCCAGGCGCTCGGGGGTCTGGTCGGTGACCAGCCCGTCGTCGAGGACCCCCGCGAGGTGCACCACGGCGGTCAGGGGGTGCGCGGCGGGCACTTCGGCCAACAGCGCGGCCAGTTGCTCGCGTTCGGCGGCGTCGCAGCGGGCGACGACGACCTGGACGCCCGACTCGGCGAGGTCGGCGAAGTCGTCCGCCGATGTGCCGCTGCGCCCGGCCAGGACCAGGCGGCGCACGCCGTGTGCGGTGGCCAGGTGCCGGGCGACCACGGCGCCGAGCACGCCGGTGCCTCCGGTGACGAGTACGGTGCCGTCGGGGTCGAGCGTGGCGGCGCTCCCCCGTACGACGGCACGGGCCAGCCGGGGTACCCGGACGGTGTCCCCACGCAGGGCCAGTTGCGGTTCGCCGCTCGCGGCCGCGGCGCGTACGGCGGCGGCGATCCGGTCCTCGTCGCCGTCCGCAGTCCCGGGGGCGGTGTCCACGAGGACGATGCGGTCGGGGTGTTCGCCCTGGGCGGCGCGGACGAGGCCCCACACGGCGGCGCCCGCCAGATCGACGGGGCCCTCCTCGCCGGTGGTGACCGCGCCCGCGGTGAGGACCAGCAGCCGGGCGGTGGCCGTGCGGTCGTCCGCCAGCCAGTCGTGCAGGGCGCTCAGGACCCGTCCGGTCGCCTCGCGGACCGAGGCGGCGGGGTCGTCGCCGCCGGCCACCGGCAGGACCACCCAGTCGGGCAGCGGTGCGAGCGCTGCCGTGCCGCCCTCGTCCAGCACGGCGTGGGCGGGGGTCGCGGCAGCCGGTACGGGCACCACGGGCCAGTCCAGGCGGTACAGGTCGTCGGCGCGGACCGGGGAGGCCAGCGCCCCGCCGTCGACCGGTCGGGAGACCAGGGCCTGGACGGCGGCGACCGGGGCACCGGTCGGGTCGGCCAGCTCCAGGGAGAGGGTGTCGCCGCCGCGGAGCCGGACCCGCAGGGCGGTGGCCCCGGCGGCGTACAGCGACACACCGGTCCAGGCGAAGGGCAGCCGGGCCGACTCCTGCCCCTGCGCTCCGAGCCCGTCGGCGTGCAGGGCGGCGTCGAACAGGGCCGGGTGCAGGCCGAAGCCGCCCGCGTCGGTGGGCAGTTCCACGTCGGCGTACGTCTCGTCGCCGCGCCGCCAGGCGGCGCGCAGGCCCTGGAAGGCCGGCCCGTAGTCGTAGCCGAGGGCCGCCAGCTCCGCGTACGCGTCGTCCACCGGGACCGGTTCGGCTCCGGGCGGCGGCCAGGCCGCGAGGTCGAAGGCGGGCGGCGCGGACTGCGGGGCGAGGAGGCCCGAGGCGTTCAGGGTCCAGGCGGCCTCGTCCGCGCTCTCGGGGCGGGAGTGGACGGTCACCGCGCGGTGCCCCTGGCCGTCGGCGGCGGCCACGTGCAGCTGGAGCTGGACGGCGCCCCGCTCGGGCAGCAGCAGGGGTGCCTGCAGGGTGAGTTCGGTGACGTGTCCGCAGCCGAGGTCGTGGCCGGCGCTCAGCGCCAGTTCCACCAGCGCGGTGCCGGGCAGCAGGGTGGTGCCGGAGACCGCGTGGTCGGCCAGCCAGGGCGTGGTGGACAGCGAGAGCCGGCCGGTGAACAGGGTGCCTCCGCCGGCGACCGGGACGGCCGCGCCCAGCAGCGGGTGGCCTGCGCTCCGCAGGCCCGCGGCGGTGACGTCGCCGGCGGCCGCGGACCGGCCGAGCCAGTAGCGCTCGCGCTGGAAGGCGTAGGTGGGCAGGTCGGCGGTCCGCACCGGCATCCCGGCGAACACCGGCGACCAGTCGACCGGGACGCCGGCCACGAACGCCTCGCCCAGCGAGGTGAGCAGCCGTTCCGCGCCTCCGTCGTCGCGGCGCAGCGAGCCGAGGCCGGTGACGGTCGCGTCGGCGGCGTCGGCGGTCTCCTCGATGCTGTTGAGCAGGACCGGATGCGGGCTGCACTCGACGAACACCCCGTAGCCGGCGGCCAGCAGGGTCCGGGTGGTCGGCTCGAACAGGACGCCCTGTCGCAGGTTGGTGTACCAGTAGCCGGCGTCCAGCGTGGTGGTGTCCAGCACGCCGTTGGTGACGGTGGAGTAGAAGGGCACGTCGGCGGGGCGCGGCCGCACGTCCGCGAGGTCGGTGAGGAGCCGTTCGCGGATCGACTCGACGTGGGCGCAGTGCGACGCGTAGTCCACCGGCAGCCGCTTGGCGCGTCCGCCGTCGGCGACGATCGTCTCGCGCAGGGCGTCGAGGGCGTCGGCGTCCCCGGAGAGCACCACGGAGGACGCGCCGTTGACCGCGGCCACGGAGACCCGCCCGTCGTGGGCGGCGACGAGTTCACGTGCCCGGGCCTCGGGCAGGGCCACCGACATCATGCCGCCCCGGCCGGAGAGCGCCTCGGCGATCGCCCGGCTGCGCAGGGCCACGACGCGGGCCCCGTCGGAGAGGCTGAGGGCGCCGGCCACGCAGGCGGCGGCTATCTCTCCCTGGGAGTGGCCTATGACGGCGGCGGGACGCACACCGTGCGCGCGCCACACCTCGGCCAGCGACACCATGATCGCCCACAGGGCGGGCTGCACGACGTCCACGCGTTCCAGCGGGCGGCGTTCGCGCACGGTCGCGAGGAGGTCCCAGTCGGTGAAGGGCGCGAGGGCCTCGGCGCAGTCGGCCATGGTGGCGGCGAACACCTCGGAGGCGTCCAGCAGGTCGGCTGCCATGCCCGCCCACTGGGAGCCCTGTCCGGGGAAGACGAACGCGATGCGGGACTCCCCCGCCGGTGCGCCGCGCACCACGCCGGACGCCGGGTCGCTCTCGGCCAGGGCGGTGAGGCCGGCGGTCACGGCGGCCTGGTCGGCGCCGACGACGACGGCCCGCCGGTCCAGGGCGGCGCGGGTGGTGGCCAGGGTGTGCGCCACGTCGGGCACGGGATCGGTGCCGGTCTCCACGTGGTCCAGGAGGCGGCGGGCCTGCGCGGCCAGTCCCGGCTCGTCACGGGCGGACAGCACCAGGGGCAACGGGCGGTCCCAGACCGGCTCCGCGTCGCGCGGCTCCGGGTCGGGGGCGGCCTCGACGATGACGTGGGCGTTGGTGCCGCTGATCCCGAAGGAGGACACGGCTGCGCGGCGGAGCTCCCCGGGGGCGGGCCACTCGCGCGGCTCGGCGAGCAGTTCGACGGCGCCGGCCTCCCAGTCGACCTGGCTGGTGGGCCGTCCGGCGTGCAGGGTCCGGGGCAGCCGGCCGTGGCGCATGGCCATCACCATCTTGATGACCCCGGCGACTCCGGCGGCGGCCTGGGTGTGCCCGATGTTGGACTTCACCGAGCCCAGCCACAGCGGCTCCTCGCGGTCCTGGCCGTAGGTGGCAAGGAGTGCCTGGGCCTCGATCGGGTCACCGAGCGGGGTGCCGGTGCCGTGGGCCTCGACGGCGTGGACCTGGCGGGGTTCCAGGCGGGCGTCGGCGAGGGCGGCGCGGATGACACGCTGCTGGGAGGGGCCGTTGGGGGCGGTCAGGCCGTTGGAGGCACCGTCCTGGTTGACGGCGGTGCCCCGCACGACGGCGAGCACCTTGTGGCCGTTGCGGCGGGCGTCGCTGAGCCGCTCCAGCAGCAGCATCCCCACGCCCTCCCCCCAGCCGGTGCCGTCCGCGCCCTCCGCGAACGACTTGCAGCGTCCGTCCAGGGCGAGGCCGCGCTGGCGGGAGAAGTCGATGAAGGTGTCGGGGGTGGACATGACGGTCACCCCGCCGGCCAGGGCGAGGCCGCACTCGCCGGTGCGCAGGGCCTGCACGGCCAGGTGGAGGGCGACCAGCGAGGAGGAGCACGCGGTGTCGATGGTGACGGCCGGACCCTCGAGGCCGAGGGTGTAGGACACGCGGCCGGAGGCGACACTGCCGAGGTTGCCGTTGCCGAGGTAACCCTCGACGCCCTCGGGGACGTCCGTGAGCCAGCTGCCGTAGTCGTGGTACATGACTCCGGCGTAGATGCCGGTGCGGCTGCCGCGCAGGGTGTGCGGGTCGATGCCGCCGCGTTCGAAGGCCTCCCAGGCCGTCTCCAGCAGCAGCCGCTGCTGCGGGTCCATCGCGACGGCCTCGCGCGGGCTGATACCGAAGAACCCCGGGTCGAACCGCGGCGCGTCGTGGAGGAATCCGCCCTCGCGCACATGGGTGCGGCCCGGCGCGTCGGGGTCGGGGTCGTAGATGGCGTCGACGTCCCAGTCCCGGTCCGCGGGGAAGTCGCCCACGGCGTCCACCCCGGCGTCGACCAGCTGCCACAGCTGTTCCGGCGTGCTGACGCCGCCGGGGTAGCGGCAGCTCATGGCGACGACGGCGACGGGCTCGTGCGCGGCTTCGGAGATCCGGTCGTTGGCCTGGCGCAGCCGCTCGTTCTCGAGCATGGCCTCGCGCAGCGCCTCGACGATCTGCTCGACAGATGTGTCCACGGTCGGTGTCGCTCCCTGCTGACTCGGCGGCGCTGATGATGCGGTGGAGGGGGAGGTGCGGTGGTGGCGCGCCGGAGGCGGTTCGCCGGTGCCGGACGCGGCGCGTCGTCCGGCACCGGGGAGGTTCACTGAGGGGTGCTGCGGTTCAGGGCGGCCCGCACCAGGTCGGCCACGCCCATCGACTTGATGTCCATGGGCTGCTCGGTGGCGGCGACCGCCGGTGCGGGCCCGGAGAGTCTCAGCAGCCCGTCGAGCAGTCCCGACTCGCGGAGCCTCTCGACCGGGATGCGGGCGATGAGGTCCCGCACCTCGTCGTCGGCCCGTGCGTCGGCGGGCTCCGGGCCGGTGTCCGGGGCGAACCGGCCGAGCAGGTGGTCCGCGAGGGCGGTCGGGGTGGCGTAGTCGAAGATGAGGGTGGAGGGCAGGCGCAGTCCGCTGACGGCGTTGAGGCGGTTGCGCAGTTCGACGGCGGCGAGCGAGTCGAAGCCCAGCTCGGTGAAGGCGCGCCGCGGGTCGACGGCCCCGGGCCCGTCATGGCCGAGGACGGCCGCGACCTCGGTGCGGACCGCTTCGAGCACCGTGTGCCCGTGGTCGGCCTCCGGCAGCCCGGCCAGGCGCTCGCCGAGGGTGCGGGTCCGTTCGTCCTGCGCCGCACGGGCGGTGACACCCGCCAGGGTGCGCAGCACGGGGGGTACGTCGTCACCGCGGCGGCGCAGCGCGGCGGTGTCCAGCCGGACCGGCACCAGGGCGGGGAGCCGGGACTCCAGGGCCGCGTCGAACAGTTCCAGCCCTTCCGCCGGGTCGAGCGCGCCGATGCCGGACCGTTCGATGCGCTGTACGTCGTCCCGTTCGAGGCCGGCTCCCATGCCGCTGCCGGCCCAGAGGCCCCAGGCGAGCGAGGTGGCGGGGAGGTTCAGGCCGGCGCGGTGCGCGGCCAGGGCGTCGAGGAAGACGTTGGCGGCGGCGTAGTTGCCCTGGCCGGCGGCGTCGATGGTGCCGGCGGCCGAGGAGAACAGCACGAAGTGGGACAGGTCCCGGTCGAGGGTGAGTTCGTGCAGGTGCCAGGCGGCGTCCGCCTTCGGCCGGAGCACGGTGTCCAGGCGCTCGGGGGTGAGCGAGGGGACCAGTCCGTCGTCGAGTACGCCGGCGGTGTGCACGACGCTGTCGACGGGGTGGGCGGCCAGCAGTGCGGCGAGTGCGGCACGGTCGGCGACGTCACAGGCGACGACGTCGGTGCGGGCGCCCAGGGCCGCGAGTTCCCGGGCCAGTCCGGCGGCGCCGGGGGCGTCCGGCCCCCGTCGGCCGGCGAGGACCAGGCTGGTGACGCCGTGCCGGGTGACGAGGTGGCGGGCCACCAGGGCGCCGAGTCCTCCGGTGCCGCCGGTGACGAGGACGGTGCCCCAGGGGCGGACGGTTCGCGGGGCGTCCGGTTCCGCGGCGCGCGTCAGACGCGGTGCGTGGGCCCGGCCGTCCCGCCACAGCACCTCCGGTTCACCGGAGTCGAGGACGGCGGCCAGCGCGGCGCGGTCGGGTACGGAGCTGTCGGGCCCGGTCCGGCCGACGAGGACGACGCGGTCCGGGTCCTCGGCCTGGGCGGCGCGCACGAGTCCGTGCACGGCGGCGTCGGCGAGGGTGCCGGCGGTGAGGACCAGCAGCGTCGAGCCGGCCCATCGCTCGTCGCCCAGCCACTCCTGGACGGTCGCGAGCGTCGTGTCCAGCGTGGTGCGCACCGCATCCGGCACCTGCTCCACGTCGTGGTGCGGGGCGTGTACCGGGAGGACGACGACATCGGGTACGGGGCCGTCGATCGCGGCCAGTTCGGGGTGGGCGGGGGCGCCGAGACCTGCGTCGTCGGGACCGAGCACGGCCCAGGTGCGGCGTTCGGGGCGCCCGGCGGAGTCCGGCAGCGGTTCGCCCACGGTCACGTAGAGGGAACGCGCGCGTCCGGTGAGCCGGTCGGCGGTGACGGGGCGGGTGACGTAGGACTCGACGGTGGCCAGCGGCCTGCCCTCGGTGTCCGTCAGTTCGAGCCGGGTGCCTTCCTCGCCCCGGGTGACGCTGACGCGTGCGGTGAGCGCCCCCCGGCCGTGCGCGGTGACGCCGGTCCAGGCGAAGGGGAGGGCGATGGTGCCGGCGGGTGTGTCGTCGCCGGGGCCGTCCTCGGTGAGGGACGTCGTGTGCAGCGCGGAGTCCAGCAGCGCGGGGTGCAGGGTGTGCCGGGCGGCGTCCTGCCGTGCGTCGGCGGGCAGTTCCAGCTCGGCCAGCACGGTGTCGCCGAGCCGCCAGGCGGCACGTACGCCGCGGAAGACGGGCCCGTAGTCGTAGCCCTCGCCGTGCAGGCGCGGGTAGAGGCCGTCGGTGTCGAGCGGGACGGCGCCCGGTGGCGGCCAGACACCGTCCGGTGCCGCTTCCGTGCCGGTGAGGGCGCCGGTGGCGGTGAGGGTGCCGGTCGCGTGCCGCGTCCAAGGCTCGTCCTCGGACGCGTTCCCGGGCCGCGAGTGGATCTCCACGGAGCCGTCGGGCCGCGCGGCGACCTGGAGGTGTACGGCGCCGTCCCCGGACAGCGCCAGCGGAGCCTGGAGGGTGAGTTCCTCCAGGACGGGCCGGCCGGTCAGCCGGCCGGCGTGCAGGGCGAGATCGACCAGGGCGGCGCCCGGTACCAGCACCGAGCCGAGCACGGCGTGCTGGGTGAGCACCGGGTGGGTGGCGGTGGAGATCCGTCCGGTGAGCAGCAGTCCGCCGTCACCGGGCAGGTCGAGCCGCGCGCTGACGAACGGGTGGTCGGCGGCGGCGAGTCCGTGTCCGGCGGCGTCGCCCCTGGCCGTGTTCGTCGGCAGCCAGTAGTGGCGGTGTTCGAACGCGTAGGTGGGCAGTTCGGTGCGGCGGCCCGCGTAACCGTCGTACAGGACGCGCCAGTCGACGTCCGTGCCCCGGGTGTGCACGGTCGCCAGCGCTGCGAGCAGGCCCGGCACCTGGGCGGTGTCCTTGCGGGCCGTGGGCACGAACGCGGTCCCCTCGGCGTCGGGGAGGCAGTCCGGGCCCAGGGCCGTCAGGACGGGCGCGGCGCCCAGTTCGAGGAAGGTGTCGACACCCTGCGCGGCCAGCGTCTTGATCGCGTCGGCGAAGCGCACGGTCTGCCGTACGTGCCGCACCCAGTAGTCGGCGGAGCCGAGTTCGGCGGCCGTCGCCTGGACGCCGGTGAGGGTCGACACGATCGGCAGGACCGGTTCCGCGGCCGGGATGGCCGCCATGACCTGGCGGAACTCCTCCAGCATGGGCTCCATGCGAGGGGAGTGGAAGGCGTGCGAGACACGCAGCCGCCGGGTGGTCGCGAAGTGCGCGGCGACGGCGGTGACGGCGTCCTCCTCCCCGGAGACCACCACGGCGCGCGGGCCGTTGACGGCGGCGATGCCGCACCGTTCGTCCAGCAGCGGCGCCACCTCCGCCTCCGAGGCCTGTACGGAGATCATCGCGCCGCCCCCGGGCAGCGCCTGCATCAGCCGGCCGCGTGCCGCGACGGCGGTCACGGCGTCCTGCAGTGACCAGACCCCCGCGACGTGCGCGGCGGCGAACTCTCCGACGGAGTGTCCGGCCAGCCACGCGGGCCGCACCCCGAACGACTCCAGCAGGCGGTGGAGCGCGACCTGGGTGGTGAACAGGGCGGCCTGGGTGTAGGCGGTCTGCTCCAGTACGTCGGGGTGGTCGCCGAGGACGACCTCGGCGAGCGGGCGCTCCAGGTGCTTGGCGAAGAGTTCGGCGACGCGGTCGAAGTGCTCGGCGTAGACCGGGTAGGTGTCGTACCAGTCGCGGCCCATGCCGGGCCGCTGGGCTCCCTGCCCGGAGAACAGATGGGCGAGGGTGCCGTCGGTGGCGGCTCCGGTGACGAGCAGGCCGGGCGCCTCGTGTCCCCGGGCCAGGGCGTCCAGTGCTTCGGCGGTCCTCGGCTCGTCGGTGGCCAGGACCACGGCGCGGTGCGGGTGGGTGGTGCGGGTGGTGGCGAGGGCCAGGCCGAGGTCGGCGGGCGCGGTGCCGGTCAGGTCCCGCAGCCGGGCGGCCTGGCCGCGCAGTGCCTCGGGCGAGCGCGCGGAGACCGGGAGGACGAGCACGGGCGGCGCGGTGGCCGGGTCGGGCTCCGTGGTCTCCGGCTCCTCGGTGGTGAACTCCTCCAGGATGACGTGGGCGTTGGTGCCGCTGATCCCGAAGGAGGAGACACCGGCGCGGCGCGGCCGGTCCGGGGTGCGCCAGGGCCGCTCGTCGGTGAGGAGCCGCACCGCGCCCGCCGTCCAGTCCACCTGGGGCGAGGGTGCGTCGACGTGGAGGGTGCGCGGCAGGGTGCCGTGCCGCATCGCCATGACCATCTTGATGATGCCGGCCACTCCGGCGGCGGCCTGGGTGTGCCCCATGTTGGACTTGACGGATCCGAGCCACAGCGGCTCGTCGTCCGGCCGGTCCTGACCGTAGGTGGCGAGCAGGGCCTGCGCCTCGATCGGGTCGCCGAGCGTGGTGCCGGTACCGTGCGCCTCGACGGCGTCGACATCGGCGGTGGTGAGCCCGGCGGCGCTCAGGGCGGCGCGGATCACCCGCTGCTGGGAGGGGCCGTTCGGAGCGGTCAGGCCGTTGGAGGCGCCGTCGGAGTTGACGGCGGAGCCGCGCACCGTGGCCAGCACCCGGTGGCCGTTGCGCCGGGCGTCGGAGAGTCGTTCGACGACGAGCATGCCGACGCCCTCGCCCCAGCCGGTGCCGTCGGCCGCCGCGGCGAACGACTTGCAGCGGCCGTCGGCGGCCAGGCCGCGCTGCCGGGCGAAGTCGACGAAGGTGTCGGGGGTCGACATGACGGTGACGCCGCCGACCAGGGCGAGGTCGCACTCGCCCTGCCGCAGGGCCTGCGCGGCCAGGTGCAGGGTGACCAGGGAGGAGGAGCAGGCGGTGTCGACGGTGACGGCCGGGCCCTCCAGGCCCAGGGCGTAGGCGACCCGGCCGGAGACGACACTGCCCAGGCTGCCGTTGCCGAGGTAGGCGGCGAGGTCGTCGGGTACGTCCGTCAGCCAGGTGCCGTAGTCGTGGTACATGACACCCGCGAACACACCGGTGCGGGAACCGCGCAGTGCCGCCGGGTCGATCGCGGAGCGCTCCAGGGCCTCCCAGGAGACCTCGAGGAGCAGGCGCTGCTGCGGGTCCATGGCGGTGGCCTCGCGCGGGCCGATACCGAAGAAGCCGGGGTCGAAGTCGGCCGCGTCGTACAGGAAGGCGCCTTCCCGGGTGTACGTGCGGCCGGGGGTGCCGGGCTCGGGGTCGTACAGGGTGTCCGTGTCCCAGCCGCGGTCGGCGGGGAAGTCGCCGACCGTGTCGACGCCGTCGGCGACGAGGCGCCACAGGTCCTCCGGGGAGCGGACACCGCCGGGGTAGCGGCAGCCCATGCCGACGATGACGACGGGGTCGTCGCTGTCGGCGGGGCGCGGCCCGGGGGCGGGCTCGCCGGAGGGCCGCGAGGTGCCGTAGAGGGCGTCCCGGACGTGGTCGGCGAGGGCGCGCGAGGTGGGGTGGTCGAAGACCAGGGTGGCCGGCAGCCGCAGTCCGGTGACGGTGTTGAGCCGGTTGCGGAGTTCGACGGCGGCCAGGGAGTCGAATCCCAGCTCGGTGAAGGCCCGCCCGGGGTCGATGGCGGACGGGGAGTCGTGCCGCAGGACCGCGGCGACCTCGGTGCGGACCAGGTCCAGCAGGGCGCGTTCCCGGTCCGCTGCGGGCAGGTCCGCCATCCCCCGCTCCTGGTGGGGCGCCGTCCGGGCGGCGGCGCGGCGGGTGACGGGGCGGACGAGGCCGCTCAGCAGCGCCGGCGGGCCGTCGGGGCGGCGGCGTACGGCGGCGGCGTCGATCTCCACGGGGACGAGGTGGGGGCTGCCGGAACGGATCGCGGCGTCGAACAGCCGCAGTGAGTGGTCGGCGGACAGCCCGGGGACCCCGTACGCGGCCACGCGCTCCAGGGCGGCGGTGTCCAGTGCGGCGCCCATGCCTGTGCCGGTGGCCCAGAGGCTCCAGGCGAGTGCCGTGGCGGGCAGTCCGTGCGCCGCGCGGTGGGTGGCGAGGGCGTCCAGGTAGGCGTTGGCGGCGGCGTAGTTGCCCTGTCCCGGTCCGTCGAGGACGGCGGCGAGCGAGGAGAACAGCACGAAGTGGGACAGGTCCCGGTCGAGGGTGAGCTCGTGCAGGTGCCAGGCGCCGGCGGCCTTGGCGTGGAACACCTCGTCGATCATGTCGTCGGTGAGGCTCTCGACGATGCCGTCGCGCACGGTGCCGGCGGCGTGGACGACGGAGTCGACCGGGTGCCGGGCCAGCAGGTCGCGCACGGCCTCCCGGTCGCCGACGTCGCAGGCGGCGACGGTCACCTCGGCGCCGAGCGCGGTCAGTTCGGCGTGCAGTCCGGGGGCGTGCCCCCGGCGGCCGGCCAGGACGAGGCGGGTGACGCCGTGCCGGGTGACGAGATGGCGGGCCACCAGGGCACCGAGCCCTCCGGTGCCGCCGGTGATCAGGACGGTGCCCCAGTCGGCGTCCTGGCGGGGTGCGACGGACTGCTCGGCGGCCAGCCTGGGCACGGCGAACCGGCCACCGGACAGCGAGAGTTCGGGCTCACCCGTGGCGAGCACCTGGCGCAGCTCGGCCTCGGAGGGCAGCCCGTCGTGCTCGACGAGGACGTAACGGCCCGGGTTCTCGGCCTGGGCCGAGCGGACGAGACCGCGTACCGCGGCGTGGGCCGGGCTGTCGGGCGCGGTGACGACGACCAGGCGGGTCCCGGACGCCCGTTCGTCGGACTGCCATGTCCGCAGCAGGCGCAGGGTGCCCAGGACGTGGGCGCGCGCCTCGGCGGCGTCGGCGCCCGCCGGGCCGGCCGGGCGGTGCACGACGGCGTCCACGGCCGGGGCGTCGAGCAGCGCGTCCACGGCACGGGCGAGCGCGTCCTCGGCGGGACCTGTGTGCGACGGGTCCGCCGGGTGGGGGGCGCCGTCGAGGACGGCGGTGCGCAGGGGCTCGGTGGTCGTCGGCCGGGGGTGCGACGACCACTGCACGGCGTACAGGACGTCGTCGTCGGGTACGGGCAGGGACGTCATGGCCTCGACGTCGGCCACGGGGGCGCCCGTGGTGTCGGAGAGGTGCAGGCCTATGGTGTCGCCGTCGCCCCGGGTGATGCGTACGCGCAGGGCCGGGGCGCCGGTGGCGTGCAGCCGGACGCCGGTCCAGGCGAACGGCAGGAGCACCTCGCCGCGCGGCGGGGCGTCGAGGTCGGCGGCGTGCAGCGCGGCGTCCAGCAGCGCGGGGTGGAGGCCGAAGCGCGCGGCGTCGGCGGTGGCGTCCCCGGGCAGGGCGACCTCGGCGAGGACGTCCTCGCCGTGCCGCCAGGCGGCGCGCAGGCCCTGGAAGACGGGGCCGTAGGCGTATCCCTGGTCGGCGAGGTCCGCGTAGACCTCCGTGGTGTCCAGGGGTTCGGCGTCCGGTGGCGGCCACGCGCCCTGCTCGGTGGCGGCGGCCGGCGCGGCCGCGTCGGTGAGCAGGCCGGCCGCGTGCCGGGTCCAGGGCGCGTCCTCGTCGGCGCGCGAGTGGACGGTGACGGTGCGGCGTCCGGAGTCGTCGGGCTCCCCGACCGCCACCTGGACGGCGACGTGTTCGTCCGTGGCGAGCACCAGCGGCGCGCCGAGGGTGAGTTCCTCCAGCTCGGTGGCGCCGACGTGGTCGCCCGCCCGCAGGGCGAGTTCGACGAAGGCGGTGCCGGGCATCAGCACGCGGCCGGCGATCACGTGGTCGGCGAGCCAGGGGTGGGTGCGGGTGGAGAGGCGTCCGGTCAGGACCACGCCCTCCGCTCCGACCGCGACCACGGCCGCGAGCAGCGGGTGCCCTGCCGGGGTCTGCCCCAGTCCGGCCGCGTCGGCGGGGGTGCCGGGCTCCAGCCAGAAGCGGCGCCGCTGGAAGGGGTAGCCGGGCAGCGCGACGCGGCGGGCGTCCCGGCCGGCGTGGTGCCGTGCCCAGTCGACGGGGACGCCGCGGGCGTGGGCCGCGGCGAACGCGGTGGCGGCCTCACGGGCCTCGGGCCGCTCGCGCCGCAGCACCGGCAGGAACGCCGCGCCGGGCGCGTCCGTGCAGTCGGGCCCCATGGCGGTCAGCACCGCGTCGGGTCCTACCTCCAGGAACGTCCGGACGCCTGCGTCGGCGAGCCACCGCACGGCGTCGTGGAAGCGGACCCGGGCGCGGACGTGTTCCACCCAGTACTCGGGGTCGCACAGTTCGCGGCCGACCGGGGCGCCGGTCACGGTCGACACGACCGGGACGGTGGGTTCGGCGTAGTCCAGCACCTGTGCGACCCGGCGGAACTCGTCCAGCATGGGTTCCATCAGCGGCGAGTGGAAGGCGTGGCTGACGCGCAGGCGCTTGGTGTCGTGCCCGAGGGCCGCGAGTTCACCGGCGATGCGCTCCACGTCGTCGAGGTCTCCGGAGACGACGACGGAGGCGGGGCCGTTCACGGCCGCGATGCCGGTGCGCTCGGTGAGCAGCGGCGCGACGTCGCTCTCGCCGGCGCGGACCGCGACCATGGCACCGCCCTCGGGCAGTTGCTGCATGAGCCGGCCGCGCGCCGCGACCAGGATGGTGGCGTCCTGGAGGGTGAGGACCCCGGCCACGTGCGCGGCGGCGATCTCGCCCACGGAGTGCCCGGCGAGGTGGTCCGGTCGCATCCCCCAGCTCTCCAGAAGGCGGTGGAGGGCGACTTCGACGGCGAACAGGGCCGGCTGCGCGTACTCGGTGCGGTGCAGCAGCTCCGCCTCCGGTGTGTCCGGCCGGGCGAACAGCACGCTCTTGAGGGGCCTGGGGAGCTGGAGGTCGAAGTAGGCGCACACGTCGTCGAGGGCGTCGGCGAACGCGGGGTGGGCGGCGGCGAGTTCACGGCCCATGCCGGGGCGCTGGCTGCCCTGCCCGGTGAACAGGAAGGCGAGTTCGCCGCCCGCCCGTGCGACGGCGGGGGTGCTGCCCGTGGCCAGGCCGGTGAGCGCCGCACGCAGCTCGGCGCGGTCGGCGGCGACGAGGACGGCCCGGTCGGGCAGGGCGGCACGGGTGGTGGCCAAGGCGGGGGCGAGGTCCGCGAGTTCCGTGGTGTCGGCCAGTGGCAGCAGGTCGGCGGCGCGGGCCCGCAGGGCGGACTCGCCACGTGCGGACAGCGGGAGGACGAACGGGACCTGGACGCCGTCGAGGGCGTCACCGGCATCGCGCGCGGGGGTGCGGTCCGGAGCCGGGGCGCCGGCAGGGTCCTCGGCGCGGCCCTCGGGGTCCGGCTGCTCCAGGATGACGTGTGCGTTGGTGCCGCTGACGCCGAAGGAGGAGACCCCCGCCCGGCGGGGACGGCCGGTCGTCGGCCAGGGCCTCTGCTCGGTGACCAGTTCGACGCTGCCGGACGCCCAGGCGGCGTGCGGAGTGGGAGCGTCGACGTGCAGGGTCGCCGGGACCTGGCCGTGCCGCATGGCGAGGACGGTCTTGATCACGCCGGCCACGCCGGCGGCGGCCTGGGTGTGCCCCAGGTTGGACTTGACCGAACCGAGCAGCAGGGGGGCTCCGTCCGGGCGGCCCTGCCCGTAGGTGGCCAGGAGTGCGGTCGCCTCGATCGGGTCGCCCAGGCGGGTGCCCGTACCGTGCGCCTCCACCACGTCGACGTCGGCGGGTCCGAGTCCGGCGACGGCCAGCGCCCGGCGGATCAGCCGTTGCTGCGCGCTGCCGTTGGGGGCGGTGAGCCCGTTGGAGGCACCGTCCTGGTTGACGGCGGAGGAGCGTACGACGGCGAGCACCTGGTGGCCGTTGCGGCGGGCGTCGGAGAGCCGTTCCAGGACGAGGACACCGACTCCCTCGGCGAAGCCCGTGCCGTCCGCGGCGGCGGCGAAGGCCTTGCAGCGGCCGTCCGCGGACAGGCCGCGCTGCCTGCTGAACGCCGTGAAGACACCTGGCCCGCCCATCACCGCGACCCCGCCGGCCAGCGCCAGCGACGACTCGCCCTGCAGCAGCGAGCGGCAGGCCAGGTGGACGGCGACCAGGGAGGCGGAGCAGGCGGTGTCGACGGTGACGGCCGGCCCCTCGGTGCCCAGCACGTAGGCGACGCGGCCGGAGATGACGCTGGAGGCGTTGCCGGCCAGCAGATGGGCGTCGAGTCCGTCCGGCGCGTCGTGCAGGCGCGGACCGTACTCCTGCACCTCGGCCCCGAAGAACATGCCGGCCGCGGTGCGGCGCAGGGTGGTGGGGTCGATGCCGGCGTCCTCCAGGGCCAGCCAGGAGGTCTCCAGGACCAGTCGTTGCTGCGGGTCCATGGCCATCGACTCGCGGGGGCTGATGCCGAAGAACTCGGCGTCGAACTCGGTGGCCGTGTCGAGGAACCCGCCGGTGCGGGCGTAGGAGCTGCCGGGGACGTCCGGGTCCTCGTCGAAGAGCTGCTTCAGGTCCCAGCCCCGGTCCTGGGGGAAGTCGGAGAGCACCTCGCCGCCGTCGGTCAGCAGGCGCCAGAGGTCGGCCGGGGTCTCGATGCCCCCGGGGAAGCGGCAGCCGATGCCGACGATCGCCACGGGTTCGTCGGCGAGGCCGTCACCGGCCGGCTCCGGCGGGGCGTCGTCCGCTGCCCGGTCCCCGGCCAGGAGCCGGTCGGCCAGGTCGCGCACGGTGGGGCAGTCGTAGGCGAGACCGACCGGCAGGTCGAGGCCGGTCCGCTCGGTCAGCCTCCGGTGCAGGTCCACCGCCGCGAGCGAGTCGAGCCCCTGTTCGGCCAGCGGCAGGGACGGGTCCAGGACGGGCGAGGTGCCCGGCCGGGCGGCCTCGACGGCCTCGGTCACGGCGGTGCGCACCAGATCCGTCACCAGTCTGCGGTGCTGCGTCGGTGCCGCCCCGGCGAGCAGTCGCGCCAGGGCTGATTCGGATCCGGGCCCGTTCATCCACGCATCTCCACCTTCGACCGACACCGTTCTCCACCTTTTTTCTCACGGTAATGACGACCCCTTGAGGCCCACACCCTTAGGCACCCCTAGGGGGTGACCGGGTCAATTCCCGGCTTATGGGCGGGTGTTGGGGTCGTCGTACGAGCGCCGGACGTAGGACAGGGAGGCGAGCAGCTCCGCGGAGGTGACGGTGTGGGCCGGGTGGGCGTCGACGACACCGGACAGCGGCATCTTTCCCACGTCGGACCAGCGGAGCCGGCCGTCCTCGGCGATATAGCTCCGGCTCAGTCCGGCATTGTCGGGATGCAGGCAGTAGGGCACGTCGAGCCGGCCCTCGGCGAAGGCCTTGAGCAGCGCGGCACCGAGGTCGTCGTCCAGGTTCAGCACCGCTTCGACCAGGGCGTACGCCTCGGCGTACGTCTCCGTCCCGGTTCCCTCCAAGGGGTCCCTGGCGGTGCGTGCGGCGACCGCGGCGGCGTGCTCCAGCGCGGACACGTTCTCCGCCACCGTCGGAATGCGCCGGGATTCCGCGACGGTCTTCACGATGAGGCGCTCGGAGCCGCTCCCGACGGCCAGTTCGGCGGCCTGCGCGAGCAGTCGACGGGCACCGTGCTCGGTTTCCGGGAACAGTCCCATGTAGGCGTAGACGACCACGTGCCATTCGGTGTCCGAGAGGAACCGTGTGCACAGGCTGCGCAACGCCGCGACCGCTTCGGAGTCCTGACGCCGATTCGTCTGCTGCGCGTAACTGACCGAAATGCTGCGGATTCCGTGCCGGCGGAAGAACAGCGCCTCGAGCACGCTGACCGCGACGAGCAGGCCGGGCGGGCAGAGCTGGCCGAGTACGCATCCACCGAACGTCTCCAGGTGCGGTTCGGCGCCGGTCCGGCGGAGCGCGGCGAAGTGTTCGCAGGACTCCGTCCAGTGGGCGACGGAGTCGCGCAACGGGACCCTGCCGTAGGGGAGGCAGTAGGAGACCGGCCCGCCCTCCGAGGCGTCGAGGCCCACGGCCGTCAGTGCCCGGAAGATGTGCTGGGGCGCCGCCGAGCCGTGCCGTACCTGTACCGGGAACCCCGGTCCGTGGATACCGTCCAGGACCCGGTGGGTGGTGGCCGTCTCATGACTCACGAGCGGGTACCCGTTGAGGTCGACCCCTTCGAGTACGGCGAGTTGTGCCGACTCCAGGTCGCCGACCCGGGTGTAGCTGTCCAGGGTGAGGGTGCCGACGGTCGTCGCGTCGGCGTCCCGGGTGGCGAGCAGCCCGGCGCGCATGCGCTGCGGGCTGCTCATTCCCATCCGGGGCTGCACCACCAGCCGGCCGGCGTCGTGGGCCCGGCGCACGAACGCGCCGAATCCGGCACCGGTCACACCAGGGCCCGCTGGGGCAGCGCGTCGAGCATCCGGCGGAAGGCCGCGATGCCGTCGGCCGACTCCTCGAACACCGCGTCGTAGCCGGCCGCGCGCAGTGCGGCCGCCTCCTCGTCGCCGCAGGGCCCGGCGATGCCGAGCTTGCCGCCGATGACGACGGGCACACCGCCGAGGCCGGGGTGCTCGCGCAGCCGGGTGACGGTGCGCATGCCGTCGTGGTAGCCGTGCCCGTTGACGCTGCTGATCACGATCAGCGCGGGATCGTGCACGAGGGCCTCGCCGATCAGCAGGTCCTCGGGGACGCAGGGGCCGAGGTTGACCACGCGGTGGCCGTGCTCCTCGACGAGGAGCTGGAGGTAGACCAGGTTCCAGGTGTGCGAGTCGGAGATGCCGCCCGCCACGAGGACGGGCTGGTCGCCGGGGGTGGGGGTGAGTGGATTGCTCATCACAGGGCCTGTCCGTGTTCGTAGGTTCGGGTGTGCTCGATGCGGGACACGGAGACGAGGTCGTCGCCGCGGACGACGATCTCCGTGGGGGCGGGCCTGCCGAGGAACATCAGGAGGCTGGCGGTGGGCCCGTAGGAGCCGGCGTTGGGCACGGTCAGCAGGTCGCCGGGGGCCGGGTCGGCCAGCGGGACCTGGCGGCCGAGCAGATCGCCGGGGGTGCACAGCGGTCCGGCGAGCTGGGCCGGGACGCCGTCGGCGCCGACGGACTCGTGCGGCTCGATGGAGACCGGCAGGATGCGGCCGAGGCCGGACATCCCGCCGAAGGTGTTGATGCCGGCGTCGAGGACGACGTAGCGGGTGCCCCGGCTGTCCTTGACGTTGACCACGCTCGTGAGCAGGTTCCCGCTGTCGGCGACCAGATAGCGTCCCGACTCGCAGGCGATGCGCGGGGCACCCTCGCGCCAGCCGGGGAAGTGCTCGTCGAGGGACGTGGCCAGGGCCTCGCGCAGTCCGTCGTAGACCGGCCGCCGCCCCTGGACCGCGTACGGCGCGGCGAAGCCGCCACCGAGGTCGACCATGCGGAAGTCGACTCCCAGCTCCCGCTGGAGTGCGGCGGCGGTGGCGATGGTGTGCCGGAACTCGGCGATGAGGCTCGCCTCGTCCTTGGCGTTGCTCAGGGGGAAGAAGTGCAGTCCGGCCAGGCTGGTGCCGGGTACGTCGCGCAGTTCCGCGGCGAGGCCGGGCAGGTCCTCGCCGTCGAACCCGAACTGTGAGGGCACCCCGGTCATGCGGATGCTGGTGGCGGCGGCACCGGTGGGGTTGTTGACCCGGATCAGGCAGTCGGCGGTGATGCCGAGCCGCACGGCCGTGTCGCCGACGTGACGCAGGTCGCCGGGCGACTCCACGGAGAACGTCCGCACCCCCCGGGTCATGGCTTCGGCGAGCTCCTCGGTGGTCTTGCCCGGCCCGGTGTAGAGGATCTCGGTCCCCTCGAAGCCGGCCCGCAGGACGGCGTCGAGTTCCCCGACGGAGCTGATCTCCGCGCGGCAGACGCGGGGACCGCCGGCCCGCATCTCACGCAGGATCTCGGGGTGCGGGTTCGCCTTGGCCGCGTAGTACACGGCGACCTCGTCGGGCAGCGCGGCGAACAGGTCGTCCCGCGCGGCGGCGACCCGGTCCAGGTCGTAGACGTAGGAGGGGGTGCCGAAGCGCCGGGCGAGGTCGGTGGTGCCGGTCACGGCGTGGTTCCTTCCAGAAGGCTGAGGAGCTGCTTGCGGTCGTGCTTGCCGTGCGCGGTCAGCGGCAGTTCGTCGACGACACGGCTGACGCCGGGCACCTTGGCGGGCTCCAGTCGCAGGGACAGTTCACGCAGGAGCACGTGCGGGTCGATGCCGCCCTCGGCGAAGACGGCGAGATCACGGCCGGGGGCCGGCGGCAGGACCGCGGCGGCGCGGACACCGGGCACGTCCGTGGCCGCGGCCTCGATCTCGGTGGTGCTCATGCGGACGCCCTTGTGCTTGAACATGTCGTCCCGGCGGCCCTCGTAGTAGAGGTAGCCGTCCTCGTCGACGTGTCCGAAGTCGCCGGTGTGCAGCCGCAGTCCGCCGTCGGGCGCCGGCCGGAAGGCGCGGGCGGTCTGCTCGGGGGCACGCCAGTAGCCGGGCATGACGTGGGGACCCTCGACGACGATCTCCCCGGTCTGCCAGGGCGGCAGCGTGTTGCCGTCGTCGTCGACGGTGAAGGCACGGGTGCCGGGCAGCGGCCGGCCGACGGACTCGGGCCGGGCGTCCTGCTGGTCGGGCGGCAGGACGGATACGCGCTTGCACTCGGTCTGGCCGAACTGGACGACCACCTCGGATCCGGGGAAGGCCGTGCGGAGCCCGTCGGCCGTGGGCTTCGGCAGCGCGGCCCCGGTGTTGGTGAACATGCGGACGGTGGAGTCCTGCCGCGGTTCACGTTCGGCCAGCGCGCAGATCATGGTGGCCAGGGAGGGCACGATGGGCACGACGGTGGCCCCGGTCTCCCGGATGCGGCGCAGCAGCACCAGGTCGGACTCGCCGTCGGCGAGCACGATCTCACTGCGGCCGGCGGCGGTGAGCAGCACCTTGTACAGGCCGTAGTCCCAGGAGATCGGGAAGCGGCAGAAGACCACGTCGTCGGGGCGGTAGCCGAGTTCGAGGTTGATGGCCTCGGTGGCGAAGACCATCCGCCCGTGCGGGCAGACGACGGCCTTGGGGGCCGCCGTGGAGCCGGAGGTGTAGACGAGGACGGCGAGGTCGTCGCTGTGGACGGGGGCGCCGTCGCCCCTGGCCTCCTTGTCGCGCAGGTCGGTGACCGCCTGCCAGACCTCGTCCAGGCCGAGGACGGTGACCGGACCGGCGAGCGTGGAGACGCGGGACACGGCGGTGCCGTCGACGATCACCAGGGACGGCTCGGAGTTCTCGACGACGGCTCCGAGGTGGTAGTCCTTCATGCCGGTGTTGACGGGGACGAGGACGGCGCCGCGGCGGGCGGTGCCGTAGAGCAGGGCGACGAGCTCGCGGGTGCTGGCCAGTTGGACCAGGACGCGGTCGCCGTGGCCTACGCCCTGGGCCTGGAGCCACGCGTCGACGGCGTGACTCCAGGCGGTGAGCTCCCGGTAGGTCCATCGTCCGGTGGCGTCGGTGACCGCCGCCGCGTCGGGGTGCCCGGCGGTGGCCTCGTCGAGCAGGTCGTGTATCCGGGCGTCGGTGCGGGCCTGCGCTGTCGGTTGACCGTTCACTGCGACTCCTGCCGTCCTTCGGTCCTGGTCCCGGCTCCGGCTCCCGCGGGCTGCTGTCGCAGGGTGGCGGCGCGGGAGGTGAGCTTCCTGCGGTCGGTCTTGCGGTTGGGGTTGAGCGGAAGTGCGTCCAGGTGGTGGTAGGCCCGGGGAACGACCGCGGCCGGCAGCAGTTCCCGCAGGTGGCGGGCGAGCCGGGCGGGCGTCACCGGTTCACCGGTGTGGAAGACGGCGAGTTCGACCGTGCCGTCCACGGGCACCGCCACGGTCACCGCGTCCTCGACGCCCGGGCAGGTGCGTACCGCGGCGTCGACCTCGGCGAGTTCCGTCCGGATGCCGTGCACCTGCACCTGGGCGTCCTGGCGGCCCAGGTAGAGCAGGCCGTCGCCCTCGGTGCCGCGGACCCGGTCGCCGGTGCGGTAGTAGCGCAGGCCGTCGTGTTCCAGGAAGCGTCCGGTGTCGTCGGCCGGGTCGAGGTAGCCGGGGGTCAGCTGGGGCCCGGCGATGCACAGTTCGCCCTCGCCGGTGGTGCTGGGCGAGCCGGCCGCGTCCAGCAGCAGTACCGCGTGGCCCGCGTGCACGTCCCCGATCGGCACCATCCCGTGCAGGTGCCGGTGGCCCGGCCGCCAGCGGTGCGCGGTGACGGTGATGGTCAGTTCGGTCGGTCCGTAGATGTTCTCCAGCACCGTGCCGGAGGCCGCGGCGGCCCAGTCCTCGGCGTCCCGGCAGCTGAGCGCCTCCCCCGCGAAGAAGCTCCTGCGCAGGGAGGACAGCGCACCGGGGGCGAGGCCGCCGGTGCGCCGCACCAGGGAGATCGCGCTGGGGGTGGAGAACCACACGGTCAGCCCCTGCTCGGCCACGAACTCGGGCAGGCGCGCGTACTCCCGCGCGGGGACGGGTACGACGGTGGCTCCGGCCCCCCAGGCGCAGAACAGGTCGAACATCGCGCAGTCGAAGTTGAGGTCGAAGGTCTGCGAGAAGACGTCGTCGGGGCCGAAGTCGTACCGCTCGTCGAGCAGGGAGAAGTAGTGCGCGGTGTTGGCGTGGGTGACCGGCACCCCCTTGGGCCGTCCGGTGGAGCCGGAGGTGAACAGCACGTAGGCGGTGTCGTCCGGGCGGGCGGGCATCGGTGCCTTCAGCACACTGCCGGGGTCGACGGCGAGCGCCGGCATCGGCTGCCCGCCGGGGGCGAACAGGGTGGGCAGGGTGACGCCCGCCTCGTGCAGCGCGGTCAGCGCGGGCAGGGCGTCGTCGTCGGCGAGCAGGGCGCCCACCCCGGCGGCCTCGATCATCTGCCGGGTGCGGGCGGCGGGGAAGGCCGGCTGCAGGGGGACGACGGTGACCCCGCTGTAGAGGCCGGCCAGCAGACTCGGGTACGCCGACGGCCCCTTGCCGGCCAGTACGCCCACAACGGGCGGCTGGTCGGGGAGACCGGACAGCAGGGAGCCGGCGAGCAGGAGGGCCCGCTCGTGCAGCTCGCGGTAGGTGAGGGCGGCGCCGTCGGCCCGCAGCGCGGGCCGGTCGGGCGCCAGGGCCAGCCCGCGCAGGAACCGTCCGGACAGGGCCCCGTCCATGGTGGCGTCCAAGGGGTCCGTCCCGTCAGCTCGTGGTGCGCTGGAGCATGCCCTCGACGGTCTCCCACAGCGCGCCAGCGCTGCGGAAGGTGCCCATCGTCAGCGCGCTGTCACGGAAGCGCACCTGGTACGCGTCCTCCAGCGTGCCGAGCAGCTGGACCATGCCCAGCGAGTCCAGGCCGAGGTCCTTCAGCTCGTCGTCGGTGGTCAGCGGCTCCTGCGGGGGCAGGAACGGCAGGAAGGTGCGGAGTATCTGTTCGAACTGGTCGTCCCACATGGGCGTGCCTCCTGCGGATAGGGCGGATCGGACGGTTCAGGCGGCGTGTGTACGGCGCCGGGGGGTCATCGCCAGGCGTGGGTGCGCGGCCACGACCTCGAAGGTGCGGGTGGTGCGGGGCACCCGGCCGAAGAGGCTGTCGGGTCCGGCGACGCACACGCGCCGGACTCCGGCGTCCCGCAGCGCCGTGGTGACGCTCGGCCAGTTCATGGGGTGGTCGAAGCCGTCGAGCAGCATGGTGCGCAGTTCCGCGCCGGTGTGCAGCACCCTGCCGTCCTGGTCGGCGACGACCGGCAGGGAGGGGTCGGCGAAGGTGTAGCGCGAGACGACCTCGCGTTCCGCCTTGGCGCGCAGCGGCGCGAACACCGACGCGTGCATGGGTGGACGCATGGTGTAGAGGGGCAGGCTGCCGATGGAGCGCAGCCGCTCCCGCATCCACTCCACGCGGTGTTCGGCCAGGGAGACCATCCAGAAGCCGTCGTCGATGTGGCAGGAGATCTCGTGCCACTCCCCCGCCTCGTCCAGTTCGGCGAGGATCGGGTCCAGTTCCTCGCTCGGGGCACGGACGAAGGACAGGGTGACGATGTCCTTGTGGTGTTCGGCGAAGTACGACTCGAGGCACCGCGCGATCTCGGCGGTGAGCCGGACCGCGTCGGGCAGTTCGAGGGCGCCGGTGTAGGCGAGGGCCGCCTTCTCCCCGAAACTGGGGCCGGCCACGATGTCAGGGGTGACGTCCAGGTGCTCGGCCGCCCAGTACGCGCTGGCCAGGCAGTTCACGAAGAAGGCGACCTGGGCGGCCTCCGAGTAGTCGCCCTCGGAGCGGCGGAAGGCGTCCACCAGCGAGTAGCCGAGGGCGTCGTCGGCGACGGCGACCAGCTCCCGGGCCACGGGGTCGGCCACCATGAAGCGGCCCACGTCGGCGAAGGGGACGGGCCCCATGCCGGGGAACACGAGAGCGGTGTCGTACGCCATGGCGGTGTCCCCGCCTCCTCTCACAGTGGTCTGCGACGCCGGGGCCGGCGTCGTGGCGCGGCGTGTCACAGGCCGGCGAGGAAGTCGGTCAGCACCTCGAAGAACCGGTCGGGTTCCTCCAGGTGCGGCAGGTGGCTGGACTCCTCGAAGATCTCCTGGCGGGCCCCGGGGACACGGTCCACGTAGGGCTGGACGACAGCCGGGGTGGCTTCGTCGTGGCGCCCGCTCAGGATCAGCGTGGGCGTCCGGATGGTGTCCAGTTCGTCGACGATCGACCAGTCCTTCAGGGAGCCGATCACGTGGAACTCGGTCGGGCCGTTCATCGCGTAGTAGACCGTCGGGTCGTTGTAGATCTCCATGAAGGAGGAGAGGAAGTCGCGGGGCCACGGGGTGAGGCGGCACACGTGGCGGTCGTAGAAGACGCGCATCGCGGCCAGGTACTCCTCGGACTCGTACGTGCCGGCCGCCTCGTGGCGCACCAGGGTCTCCCGCACGTCCGGCGGCAGCGCGGCCCGCAGCCGCGCCATCTCCTGGAGCCAGATGGGGTAGGAGGCGGGCGCGTTGGCCACGACCAGACCGCGCAGGCCGGGGGGCCGGCCCATGGCGTGCCGCGCACACAGCGGACCGCCCCAGGACTGGCCGAACAGGATGTAGTCGTCGGCGATGCCCAGCTCCCGTACGAGGTTGCCGAGTTCGTCGAGGAACAGGTCGACCGTCCAGAAGTCCGGTGCGCTGTCGGGGAGACGGGTGGAGCCGCCGTTGCCCAGCTGGTCGTAGTGGACGACGGGCCAGCCGTCCTCGGCGAGGCGGGCGAGCGACAGCAGGTAGTCGTGGGTGCTGCCGGGGCCGCCGTGCACGACGACGACCGCGGGGCGTCCCGCCCCGAGTTCCCCGGTCACCCGGTACCAGGTCCGGTACTCCCCGAAGGGGACGGTGCCCTTGACGCCGGGTGCGAGACCCTGCGCACTGGGTTTCGGGGACACGCTGATCACCTCTAGTCGGCTGCGGAGTGCGACGGCCGTCCGGTCAGGAGATCCGGCCGGGACCGCGGAGCGTGAGATGCGGGGCGAACCGTGCTTCCGCCGTGGTCCGCAGCCGACGCTAACCGTCGCCCAGACGTTCGACGGACCCCTAACCGCCCCTAGTGGTACGGGGAGTGACGGGCGCCACGGCCGCACCCCTGAGGGGCCCCCGTCACTAGGGGCGCGTAGGGGTGGGCCGCCCCGGGCGCCGCTCCTTAGCGTGCGGGAAACGGCCGGCGGATCCCGCGCCGGCGCCGAGCCCGGCGCCCTCCCCCGGGCGGACGGCGCGGCCCGCTCCCTCCCGTGCGAAGAGGACACCATGACTGCACCTGCCGAAGCGGCCGACGAGGGCACCCTGCCGGAGTTCCCGATGCGCCGGGCCTGCCCCTTCAGTCCGCCGGCCGCCTACACCGAGCTGCGCGAGAACGAACCGGTCTCCCGGGCGAAGCTGAAGGTCAACGGCAAGCCGACCTGGCTGGTCACCCGCCACGACCTGTACAAGAAGCTGCTCGGCGACGCGCGGGTGAGCGCCAACCTGAAGCTCCCGGGCTACCCGCTCCAGGTGCCGGTGCCGGACGAGATCCTCCAGTCGGTCCCTCTCACCTTCCTGTCCATGGACCCGCCGGACCACACGGTGCAACGCCGCATGCTCGCACCGGAGTTCAGCGTGCGCCGCATGCGCGAGCTGCGCGCCCGGGTGCAGCAGCTCGTGGACGAGCAGATCGACGACATGCTGGCCAAGGGCTGCGACAGCCCGGTGGACCTCGTCACGGCCCTCGCGCTGCCGGTGCCGTCCCTGGTGATCTGCGAACTGCTCGGCGTCCCCTACGAGGACCACGCCCGGTTCGAGCAGTGGGCGTGGGCCATCATGAACCACGAGGTCAGCGACGAGGACCGGGGCATGGCCCACTACGAGCTCGACCGGTACGTCGACGGGCTGGTCACCGCGAAGGAGAGCGAGCCCGGCGACGACATGATCAGCCGGCTGATCGCGTTCAACCGGGAGACCCCCGCGGTGGAGCACTCGGACATCGCCAGCATGTCCAAGCTGATGCTGGTCACCGGCCACGAGACCACCGCGAACATGATCGCGCTGGGCGTCCTGGCCCTGCTGGAGCACCCGGACCAGCTCGCCGCCGTGCGCGAGGATCCCGGGCTGATGCCGCGCGCGGTGGAGGAGCTGCTGCGTCTGTTCTCCATCTCGGACGCCGGCACGGCGCGCGTGGCCATGGAGGACATCGAGCTGGGGGACGTCACCATCCGCGCCGGCGACGGCATCCTGCCGCTGAACAACGCCGCCAACCACGACGAGCAGGTCTTCCCCGACGCGGACCGGCTCGACGTGCGACGCGAGGCCCGCAGCCACGTGGCCTTCGGATACGGCGTCCACCAGTGCGTCGGCCAGAACCTGGCCCGGATGGAACTCGACGTCGTCTACTCCACGCTGCTGCGCCGGGTGCCGACGCTGCGCCTGGCCACGCCGGCCGACGAGCTGCGCTTCAAGGACGACGCCATCGTCTGGGGCCTGTACGAGCTGCCCGTCACCTGGTGACGCCGGACACCTCGATGAGCAACCCCTTCCCCACCGTTCCGTTCGAGAGGCAGCCATGACCCAGTCCGCAGAACCGGCCGACGGGACGGCGTCGCCGTATCCGCAGTTCCCGATGCGACGCACCTGCCCGTTCAGCGAGCCGGGCGAGTACGCCGGGCTGCGCGCGGACGAGCCCGTGTCGCGCGCCTCGCTCAAGGTCAACGGCAAGCCGACCTGGCTGGTCACCCGGCACGAGCACGTCAAGCAGGTGCTCGGCGACCCGCGTGTGAGCTCCAATCTGAAGCGTCCCGGCTACCCGCACCAGTTCCACATCTCCGAGGAGATGCTGGCCCATGTCCGGCTGATGATGCTGTCCATGGACCCGCCGGACCACACGGCTCAACGCCGGATGCTCATACCGGAGTTCACGGCGCGGCGGACGAAGGAGATGCGCCCGCGCATCCAGGAGATCGTCGACGAGCGCATCGACGCCATGCTGGCGGCGGGCGGCCCGGTGGACCTGGTCCAGGCCCTCGCCCTGCCGGTGCCGTCGCTGACCATCTGTGAACTGCTCGGGGTCCCCTACGGCGACCACGCCCAGTTCGAGGAGTGGTCGGCGGCCCTCATGAACCACGACCTGACCCCCGAGGAGTACGGGGCGGCGGTGCAGGCCCTGGACATGTACCTCGACAAACTGGTCACCCTCAAGGAGACCGAGCCGGGCGACGACCTGATCAGCCGGTTCCTGGAGAAGAACCGCACCGAGCAGGCCGCCGACCACGTCGACGTGGTGACCATGGCCCGGATGATGCTGGTGGGCGGCCACGAGACGACGGCCAACATGATCGCGCTCGGGGTGCTGGCGCTGCTGGAGCACCCGGAGCACATGGCCGAACTCCGGTCCGACGACACGTTGCTGCCGAACGCGATCGAGGAACTGCTCCGGGTCTTCTCCATCTCGGACTCGGGCACCGCCCGCGTCGCGGTCGAGGACATCGAGGTGGGCGGCGTCACCATCCGCGCCGGTGAGGGCATCCTCGCGCTCAACAACGCCGCCGACCACGACGAGACGGTCTTCGCCGACCCGGGCACCCTCGACTTCCACCGCAAGGAGGCGCGCAGTCATCTCGCCTTCGGGTACGGGATCCACCAGTGCATGGGCGCGAACCTGGCCCGCGCGGAGCTGGAGATCGTGTACAGCACCCTGCTGCGCCGCGTTCCGGGCCTCCGGCTGGCCGTGCCCGCGGAGGAACTGCGGTACAAGGACGACGCCATGGTCTACGGCGTCTACGAGCTGCCCGTCACCTGGTGACGGCCGATCCGATCGGAATGACTGCCATGCGTGTCACCACGGACCGCGACCGGTGTGTGGGCTCCGGCCAGTGCGCGATGCAGAGCCCCGAGGTCTTCGACCAGGACGACGACGGTCTCGTCGTCGTCCTCCAGGAGAAGCCGGGGGCGGAACTGCTGGAGGACGTCCACCGTGCGGCGGACCTGTGCCCGTCGCAGTCCATCCGCGTCACCGGCTGATCCGCAGCCCGCCTCGACGCCGTGGTGCCGTGCGCGACGACGGCCGGCACCACGGTGCGCACGACGACGACGACCGAGGACGTGAAGCCGTGGTGACGAACCGACCTCGTTCCGCCGGATCGGGCCCGCCCGTCGAGCCTGTCCACGCACCCGGCGCCCGGCCGGGCCGGCCGTGGCCGACGCGTCCGTACGCCGGTTCCGGCACCGCGCGGGAGGCCAACAGCCGGTACAAGCAGCTGATCGCGAACGGCACGACGGACCTGTCGGTGGCCTTCGACCTGCCCACCCGGGTGGGACGCGACTCGGACGCCCCCGTCGCCTCCGGCGAGGTCGGCAGGACCGGCGTGGCCGTCGACTCCATCGACGACATGCGCGTCCTCCTCGGCGGTATCCCGCTGGCCGAGGTCTCCACGTCGATGACGGTCGACGCCCCCGCCTCCCTGCTGCTCCTGCTCTACCAACTGGTCGCCGAGGAGCAGGGGGTCGGCGCCGGTCTGCTGACGGGCGGGAGCCGGAACGACGTGCTGCAGGAGTACATCGCGCGCGGGACGTGCATCTTCCCGCCGAAGCCTTCCCTGCGGCTGACCGCGGACGTCTTCACCTACTGCAGGGCCGAGATCCCGCGGTGGGACACGCTCGCGGTCTCCGGCCACCGCATGGCCGAGGCGGGCGCGTCGCCCGCACAGGAGATCGCGTTCACCCTGGCCGACGGCATCCAGTACGTGCGCGCGGCGGTCGCGGCAGGCGTGGACGTCGACGAATTCGCCCCGCGGCTCTCCTTCTCCTTCACGACCCGTACGGCACACCGGGGGGCCGCCGGACTCCGTGCCGCACGGCGGATCTGGGCCCGGGTGATGCGGGAGGAGTTCGGGGCGGGGAACCCCGGGTCCCTGGCGCCGCGGGCCCTGGCGTACGAGACGGACGGGACCGCGGCGGCCTCCTCCGGGTGCCGCGCCGCCGGGGGGACGACCGACGACATCGAGGCGGCGACGGTCGAACTGATGCGGAGGGTCGAGGACCTCGGCGGGGCCGTCGCGGCCATCGAACACGGCTACCAGGCAGGCGAGATAGACGCCCACGCACGCCGCGTCGCCCGGGAGACCGGCTCCGGCGTGCGGACCGCCGTCGCAGTGGACCGCCTCCGGCCCGGCGTGCCCGACGCGGCGGAGTCTCCCGAACCTCCCCGCGTCGCTCCCTCCGTCGAGGTCAGGCAGGCCGAACGCCTCGCCAAACTCCGCGCCTGGCGGGACCAGGACCGCGTGGACCGCCGCCTCGCCGGCGTGCAGAAGGCTGCGGCCGGGGACGACAACGTGCTGTACCCGATGAAGGACGCCCTGTCCGCCGGGGCGACCGTGGGCGAGGTCTGCGACGCCTTGCGCGAGATCTGGGGCACGCACACCCCCGGCGGACCCTGCTGAACCGCCCGCAGGCGGGCCGGGCCCCCGGGCCGGGTGGTTCTCACCGCACCGGCGCGGGACGCCTCACTCCGTGCCCGCTCCGGGCCGGGGGCCGACGAGGGACTGGGCCTGCTGCAGGAAGAGCGGCAGCCACTGCTCGTAGGAGGCGGTGCCCAGATACTCCAGCGCCGTCTCCGCGTCCTTGCCGACCGGCGTGTGCAGGGGTGTCCCGGGGTCGTCGACGGCGGCGAGCACCGCCTCGGCCACCTCGCCGCAGTCGCCGGCGCCCTCCTGGACCCGGGCGAGGAACCGCGCGGTCCACGCCCGGTCCGCGGTGTACGGGTCGGCCGCGGACAGTTGCGAGGGGGCGGCGTCCACGGGGCTGTCACGGTTGATGCGGGAGGCGAAGCTGCCGGGTTCGAGGCATACCACGCGGATCCCGAAGGGTCGCACCTCCGCGGACAGTGCCTCGCTGAGCGTGCCCAGGGCGGCCTTGCTGGCGGCGTAGAAGCCGCCGTGCGGCACGGCGAACGTACGGCCGGCCAGGGAGGAGACGTTGACGACGACGCCGCTGCCGCGGGCGCGCATGGTGGGCAGCACCGCGCGCACGGTGCGCAGCGGCCCCCAGAGGTTGGTCTCCAGCACCGCGCGCGCCTCGTCCTGCGGCATGGTCTCGACGGTCCCGGTGCGGTCGATACCGGCGTTGTTGACCAGCACGTCGATGGAACCGTGCCGTTCGAGCACCCCTGCGACGGCGGCGGCGACGGAGGCGTCGTCGGTGACATCGAGCCGGGGCACGTCCAGGGTGAGGTTCTCCGCCCGCGCGCGGCCGAGCAGTTCACCGGCGGTGGCGGGATCGCGTACGCAGGCGTGGACGCGGTCCCCCCTGCGGGCGAACGCGAGCGCGGTCTCCAGACCGATACCGCTGCTGCAGCCGGTGATGAGGACCGACGTCATGGTGTCTCGCCTGCTTTCGGGGCGTCGGATGACGGGATTCGCTCGGCAGCCTACGAACGCGCCTTCTCGGGCCGCAGCCCCTACGAACCCCTAGGGAGTCTCTGATTCGCACCCCCGCCGCCAGGACCGCCTCGGCCGCCCGTTCGAACGGACCGCTACCATGCCCGCTCATGAATGACGACGTACGCAACATCGTGCTCGGTCTCATAGCCGCCGGAATCAGCGCCGCCCTCGGGTGGCTCGCCCGGACGTACCTCTGGCGACGCAGACTCCGCCGCAAGCAGGCGTTCTTCGGGATGCCGGGGAACTCCGAGTGCCTGCTCGTCGTCAACCGCGACGCCGGCGGCGACGGCGCGGTCCACCGCCACGACGTCTTCGCCCTGCTCGAACTCTCGGCGCTCATCAAGGACTGCTCCGCCCACGCGCAGATCGTCTCCCACGACACGGCCCACCAGGGCTTCGGTGAACGGACGGAGTTCTGCGTCGGCGGGCCGGGGTCCAACCGCCGCATGGCCGCGCACCTGCAGTCGCTGCTGCCCGGGGTGAAGATCGACACCGGGCCCGAGCCGGGCCCCGACCGGGCGGCCTTCCAGGTCGGCTCGGAGCGCTACCGGCTGGAACCGGGGACGTCCGAACACGTACTGCTGGCACGGCTGACGGGCGGCCCGGACGCGCGTCCGGTCTTCCTGCTCTGCGGCCAGCGCGCCATCACCAACCAGGCCGCCTCGCGTTACCTGATCCGCAACCACGAGAAGCTGCGGCGCAAGCACCGGGGCAGCTCGTTCGTACTGCTCCTGAAGGTGGTCAACTCCCAGGCCTACGGCCCGGATGTGGTCGAGTTGGTCGGCGATGTGACACGGGCGGCGCAGGCACCGCTGCCCACCGCGCCCCGCACGTCCCACCGCGCCGCCGGCTGAGGCACCGCGGCCCGGTGCGGGGAGCGGCGCCCTCAGTCCCGCTGCTCCGCCGAGTCCTTGATGCCCTGGAGGGTCTCGTCCATGCCCTTGCCCAGCTCCCCGACGCGGAAGGCGATGATCGCCTCCTCCCTCTCCGGCGTGCGCTCGATGTGGGCGGTCACTCCGCTGGGACCGGGACCGATCGTGACCGACTGCCGCAGCACGACGCCGTCGGCGTCCGGGGCGAGAGTGAAGGACCAGGTCGCCATCCGGTGCTCAGGGTCCTCGGTCGGTGCGCCGTAGCGGCCGTCGACGTCGAGGACGCACCAGGTGAGGGTCCGGTCGGGATCGAACTCGGTGAAGTGGGCGACCGTCCGCCAACGGCCGTTCAGGGGGTGCTGGTTGTGCCCGACGTAACGGGCTCCCGTCGCCGGTGCGGTGGCACCGTCGCGCCATTCCACCTCCATCAGCTCGGGACTCCACCCGGTCATCGCCTCGACGTCGGTCAGCACCCTCCAGACACGCTCGGGGCTCGCGGAGATCCTGACCTCACGACGTGTTCCGGGCCCGTCGGCATAGCGCATGTCAACAACACTCCCCCGACGGCAACGGACGGGCGCCGCTACCGCGGGAGGAATCCTACGGTCGCCGTCCCGGACCGGCGACTGCGGCACACGGGCCCGCCCGCCGTCGTGTCCCGTGGCACAGGAAGAGCGGCCCCGTACCGTCCCTTCGGACGGTACGGGGCCGCTCGGCTCCGGCGGACCGCTCCGCGACCGCCCCCTCACTTCTCCACGGACCGGAAGCGGGACAACCGTCCCCCGTGGGCGGGGAGCCTGGCTCCGCGCCCACGGCGTGGCGGCCTCCAGACGTCGCTCCGTTCCCTTCGCCGGTCCTCGTCGCGTCCGCGGCGACCCGGCCGGCGCGCAGCTGACCTTCTCCTCGCCGGACGCGGGGCCGGGCATGTCCCGGTTCCGCGGTGCGGGGAGTGATCACCGGCTGCTGCCGGGCGGGTCCTCCGACGGCTAGCGGGGGCGGCCCGGCAGGAGCGTTCCCGGTTCGGCCGCCGCGACGCCCGTCCCCTCCGTCTTGGGATTGCGCCGCTCGCGCCTCGCCACCCAGGTGGCGAACCAGGAGAGCAACATACACATGCCGATGTAGATGGGCGAGATCACCATCACCACGGGGATGAACGGCAGATCGTAGTCGAGGTTCGACGCGATCAGCTTGCCCGCGTGGAGGAACTCCTCGTAGGTGATCAGATAGCCCAGCGAGGTGTCCTTGAGCGCCACGACCAGCTGGCTGATGATGGTGGGCAGCATCGCCCGGACGGCCTGCGGGGCGAGGACATGGGTGGTGACCTGGGTCTTGCGCATGCCGAGCGCGTACGCCGCCTCCCCCTGTCCTCGCTCGACGGAGTTGATCCCGGTACGGAACACCTCCGCGAGCACGGAACCGTTGTAGAGGGTCAGTCCGGCCACCAGTGCGGGCAGCGGCTGGACCTTGAGGGCGACGAAGATGAAGAAGATCATCACCAGGACGGGCATCGCTCTGAAGAACTCGACCAGGAGGGTCGAGATCCATCGCACCGGCTTGTGGGCGGACAGCCGCCCGACGGCGAGTACCGCCCCGAGCGCGAGCGAGAGCACCGCCGCGTAGGCGAAGGCCTTGAGCGTGTTGCCCAGGCCGCGGAGCAGCAGTTCCTGGATGCCCTTGTACGTGAAGGGATTCCACTTCGCGCTGGTGAACTGGTCGGTGTCGAACAGCAGATAGAGGATCCAGGCGAAGAGGCCGAGGATCACGGCGGTCGAGATGATTCCGTAGAGGAAGTGTCTCTTACGGGTGACGGGCCCCGGGATGTCGTAGAGCGCGGTCGCCGAGGCGGTGGCGTGGGTCATCGGGCGACTCCCCAGCGCTTCTCCAACACGTTGAAGAGCGCACTGATGGCGAGGGTGATGATCAGATATCCGACGGCGATCCAGACGAAGGTCCAGATGATGCTGTAGCCGAGTTCGTTGAGGGTCTTGTAGGTGCCGAGGAGCTCGGTGACGCTGAAGGCTCCGGCGATGGCCGAGTTCTTGGCGAGCGCGATGAGCGTCGAGCCCACCGGCGGGATGACCGAACGGAAGGCCTGCGGCAGCACCACGTTGCCCAGCGTCTGCCCGAAGGACATCCCGAGGCTGCGGGCGGCTTCGCCCTGCCCCGTGGGCACGGTGTTGATGCCGGAACGCAGGGCCTCGCAGATGAAGGCCGAGGTGTAGCAGCCGAGGGCGAGGACCGCGAAGACCTGGAAGGGCAGGACCAGACCGAAGCGCGGCAGGCCGAGCAGCACGGCGAAGAACAGCAGCGTCAGCGGGGTGTTGCGGAGCACCGTCACCCACGCGGTGCCGATCACCCGGAGCGCGCCGACGGGTGCGACCCGGAACGACGCCATGACGAACCCGAGCACGAGCGCCAGGATCGAGGCGTAGACGGTGAGTTCGACGGTGCCGAGGAAGCCCTTGCCGTAGAGCGACCAGTTCTCTGTCAGTACGTCCATGGTGGTGGCCCGCCCCTCAGTTCGCCGGGTAGCGGTCGATGGGCGGCGGTGTCGGCGCCGGCACCCCGGACAGGCCCAGGGTCGCTTCGAACGCCTTCTTCCAGTTGCCGTTCTTCTCGTTCGCCTCCAGTGCGTCGTCGAGCGCGAGGCGCAGCGCGTTGTCGCCGCGCGGGACACCGATGCCGTACGGCTCCTCGGAGAAGGGCTTGCCGACCACTTTCATCTCGTCCGGGGCCTTGGCCGCGAAGCCGAGCAGGATGGCGTCGTCGGTGGTGACGGCGTCCACCTGGAAGGTCAGCAGGTTGTCGACGCAGATCGAGTAGGTGTCGTAGGCGACCAGGTCCGCCTCGGGGTAGTCGGCGGCGATGCGCTGGTACGGCGTGGAACCGGCGGCCGAGCAGACCGTCCTGCCCGCCAGGTCCTGCGGGCCGTGGATGTCGTTCTCGTCGGTGCGCACCAGCAGTCCCTGGCCCGCCAGGTAGTACGGGCCGGCGAAGCCGACGAGCTTCTTGCGCATGTCGTTGATCGTGTAGGTGCCGACGTAGTAGTCGATCTGTCCGTTCTGGAGCGCCGTCTCACGGTTGGCGGAGGCGATGGTCCGGAAGCGGATCGTGTCCGGCTCGAAGCCGAGCGAGGCCGCCATCATGCGGGCGATCTCGATGTCGAAGCCGGAGTAGACACCGGTGGCCGGGTCCTTCTCGCCGAGGTACGGCTGGTCCTCCTTGGCACCCACGACGAGATAGCCGCGCTTCCTGGCCTTCTTCCACGTCTTCGACTGCGGCAGCTCGAAACCGGTGTCGACCTTGTACTGGGGCAGTTCGTCGGCTTTCGGCCCCTTGACCGGAGGGCTGCCCTCCCTGCCGCAGCCGACGGCCAGCGCGGTGATCAGGAGGCAGACCAGTACGGCCGCGATGTTCCTCGTACGCAACACGGTGCCCCCTGTCAGTGCTTGAGGATCTTGGACAGGAAGTCCTTGGCGCGGTCGCTCTCCGGGTTGGTGAAGAAGTCCTCCGGGGTGCGGTCCTCGATGACGCGCCCGTCGGACATGAAGACCACGCGGTTGGCGGCGGACCGGGCGAAGCCCATCTCGTGCGTGACGACCACCATGGTCATGCCCTCACGGGCGAGCTGCTGCATGACCTCGAGGACTTCGTTGATCATCTCCGGGTCGAGCGCCGAGGTGGGCTCGTCGAAGAGGAGGGCCTTGGGGTCCATGGCGAGGGCGCGGGCGATGGCGACGCGCTGCTGCTGGCCGCCGGAGAGCTGGGCGGGGAACTTGTCGGCCTGCGAGGCGAGCCCGACCCGCTCCAGGAGTTCCCGGGAGCGCTGGTCGGCCTCGTCCTTCTTGCGCTTGCGGACCTTCAGCTGGGCGAGGGAGACGTTGGCCAGCACGGTCTTGTGGGCGAAGAGGTTGAACGACTGGAAGACCATGCCCACTTCGGCCCGGAGCTCCGCGAGCCCCTTCCCCTCTTCGGGGAGCGGCTTCCCGTCGATGGCGATGTGGCCGGATTCGATCGTCTCGAGCCGGTTGATGGTCCGGCAGAGCGTTGATTTACCCGATCCGGAGGGGCCGATGACCACCACCACCTCCCCGCGGCCGACGGTGAGATTGATGTCCTGCAGTACGTGCAACTTCCCGAAGTACTTGTTGACGTCCCGCAGCTCGATCAACGGATCGACGGCCATACGCTGCCCTACCCACTTATCGCTTGTCGAGGTCAGCGCAAACTATCCGGGGCGGACATCCGGTTCGGGGCCGACACGCACCGGCCCCGCATAAGGCTGTTTATCGCGTTTTGGCCTCGGGGCCGCTCTCGGCGGACTCCGCGTACATCTCGGAGAGCTCGGGACTGCCGGACATCGCCCAGTCCAGACCGGCGGCCACGACGTCGATCTCACGCCCCGACGCCAGCCGCACCACCGGCTTCCCGCCGGCCAGGATGTCCCAGACGGCGCCGGGGACCGTCCGCACCAGGACGGTGCCGAGGTAGAGACCCGCGTCGTTGCCCACCCAGGGCAGCTCCTCCGGGTCGTCGCGCCAGATGGGCGGCAGTTGGTCGAGCGCCGACAACGAGCCCGGTGTGTCGTCGAGTTCGAGGCCGCACTGCCCGGCCCGGGCGCGCAGCAGCTCACACTCCGCGAACAGTTCCGCCACACCGTCCGGATCGGTCCTGACGGCGGCCGCGAGAGCCACCTCCCGCGTACCGCCCTGGCGCTTACGCCAGTTGTCCAGGAAAGGGATGTTCATACCACCAGGATCCCATCCCGGAGGCGTCGCGCATCGCAGGGCACGCGTCTGTTCCGGATCCGGGACCCACCCCGTACACGATCCGGCCATGTACGTAGGGTGAGGACATGACGCCGCAGAACTATCTCTCCGAACTCTTCTCCCTGGAGGGGCGGGTCGCCGTGGTGACCGGCGGCAGCTCCGGTATCGGCCGGGCCGTCACCGGAGCGCTCGCACACGCGGGTGCGAGCGTGGTGGTCGTGGCACGCAGGGAGGCGGAACTGGCGCGGACCGTCGGCGAACTCGACGCCGAAGGCTGCAGTGCCGCCTGGGTGAGCGCCGATCTGGCGACCCCGGAGGGCGTGCGTGCGGCCGGCGAGGAGTCCGCGGCGGCGTTCGGCGAGCCCGACATCCTCGTCAACTGCGCGGGGATCAACCTGCGGCCGCCGATGGACGAGCTCGACGAGGACGTCTGGGACACCACGATGACGGTGAACCTCAAGGCGCCCTATCTGCTGGGCCGGCGGTTCGGACCTGGCATGGCGGAGCGCGGCTACGGCCGGATCATCCACATCACCTCGCAGCAGGCACACCGGGCGTTCGTGCGGAGCGGTGCGTACGGAGTCTCCAAGGGAGCCCTGGAGTCGCTGGCCCGTTCACAGGCCGAGGCGTGGTCGCCGCACGGCGTCACCTGCAACACGCTGGTCCCCGGTTTCGTGATGACGCCTCTCAACGAGCAGCTGTCGTCGGACCCGGAGCGGGTGGCGGCCCTGGCGGCCCGCACCATGGTGGGCCGCAACGGCCTGGCCGAGGACTTCGCGGGCGCGGCGGTGTTCCTCGCGAGTGCGGCCTCCGGTTACGTGACGGGGCAGTCGGTCTTCGTCGACGGCGGCTTCTCCGTGCACTGAGCGCGGACACCGCTCCGGCGCGGGCGGGATCGGCGGCGTGCGGGCCCGGGCGTTCCGGGACGGCTGCGCACCGCCGCGGCCGCCGTCGTCGGACGCCCGGCGGGCGATGCGCCGCTGTCCTCAGCCATGTGTTCCCGCCGACCCAGGGTCGACGTCGCGCCGGGCCGGTCCGGCCCTCAGACCTCGAGGTCCACGACCACCGGGGCGTGGTCGGAGGCTCCCTTGCCCTTGCGCTCCTCGCGGTCGACGTAACTGTCCTTGACCGCCGCCGCGAAGGGGGCGTTGCCGTAGACGAGGTCGATCCGCATGCCCCTGTTCTTCGGGAAGGCGAGCTGGCGGTAGTCCCAGTAGGAGTAGGGGCGGTCGTACTTGAGCGGGCGCGGCACCACGTCGGAGAGGCCCGTCCCGCGCAGCGCCGTGAGCGCGTCCCGCTCGGCCGGGGTGACGTGCGTGGCCCCCTCGAAGACGGCCGGGTCCCAGACGTCCTCGTCGGTGGGCGCGATGTTGTAGTCGCCGAGGACGGCGAACGGCAGCGCCCCCGCCGCGTCCGCGGCGACGGCCTCCCGCAGCGCCTCGAGCCAGCGCAGCTTGTAGGCGTAGTGCTCGTGGGCGACCTCGCGGCCGTTGGGGACGTAGACGGACCAGACACGGGCGCCGCCGCAGGTCGCCGAGATCGCCCTCGGCTCCTGCACCCCCTCGTACCCGGGGCCGCCGGGGAGGCCCGTCACGACGTCCGCGAGGCCGACGCGGGAGAGCACCGCGACGCCGTTCCACCGGCCTGTGGCGTTGACCGCGGACTCGTAACCCGCCTCCCGCAGCGCTTCCGCGGGGAACTGCTCCAGCGTGCACTTGGTCTCCTGGATGCACAGCACGTCGGTGCCGCTGCTCTCCAGCCAGGCCAGGAGCCTCGGCAGCCGGGCGGTGATCGAATTGACGTTCCAGGTGGCGATGCGCATGCAGCAAACCTAGCCGCTCCCACTGACAGCGGGGTCAGAGGCGGGTCGCCTCACCCGGGGTCAGCCGGCTGTGGTCCGCCCCGCCCAGGGCACCGATCTGCATGTCGTAGACCGGTCGTGCGAGGTCGGTGAGCAGGGCGTCGTGGATGTCGATCGCACGGCGCGGCTTCACCTCGCGCACGTAGTCGATGACCTCGGAGATCTTGTTCCAGGGGGCCATGACCGGGAGCATCAGCGTGTCCACCGGGTGGTCGGGCACCGTCAGGGCGTCGCCCGGGTGGAAGACCGAACCGTCCACGAGGAACCCGATGTTGGTGACCCGCGGGATGTCCGGGTGGATCACCGCGTGCAGTTCGCCGTGGACCTGCACGTCGAGTCCGGCGGCGGTGAACGTGTCACCGTGGCCGACCGTGTGCACCCGCCCCGGGAAGGCGGCGGACACCTGCTCGGCCACGCTGCGCAGGGTCCACACCTGCGCGGCGGGGTTCGACTCCAGCGCGGCGCGCAGGCGCGCCTCGTTGAAGTGGTCGGGGTGTTCGTGCGTCACCAGGATCGCGTCGGCACCGACCGCGGCGTCGTCCTCGGTGAATCCGCCGGGATCGATGACGAGCGACTGCCCGTTCCGCTCCAGGCGGACGCAGGAGTGGGTCTTCTTGACGAGGGTGAGAGACGAGGCGTTCATACCACCATCCTGCTACGCCGGCGGGGTGGTTTCCTCCTGGATCACGGACTGCGCGATCTCGAACGCCGCACCTGCCGCCGGGATGCCGCAGTAGACGGCGGTCTGGAGCAGCACCTCCTTGATCTCGACGGGTGTCAGTCCGTTGCGCAGGGCCGCCCTGACGTGCTGGGCGAGGCCGCCCAGGTGTCCGGACGCGACGACCGCGGTGAGCGCGACGCAGCTGCGGGCCTTGCGGTCGAGGCCCTCCCGGCTCCAGATCTCACCCCAGGCGTAGCGGGTGAGGAGCTCCTGGAAGTCGTCGGTGAAGCCGTCGGAGGCGGCTGTCGCGCCGTCCACATGGGCGTCGCCCAGCACCTCACGGCGGACCTTCATCCCCTGGTCGTACCGGTCGTTGCGTCCTGTCGGGGAGACGTCCGGCAGGTCGGCCGCGGCGGAGATCTCCGCGACGGGGACGACCGGGGCGAACGGGGCGGAGAAGCCGGGGGACGGCGGAACCGGGATCGACGCCTGGGTGTCCTGCCAGGCGGTCGAGAAGTGCATGAGCAGCAGGTCGGTGACGGCGGCCGGCTGTTCGACCGGCGCCAGGTGGGAGGCGCTCGGGACGAGAGCGAGCCGGGCGTCCGGGATGCCCGCGACCAGGGTCCGGGCCTCGGCGGGTCCGGTGACCTTGTCCTCCGCGCCGACCAGGACGAGCGTCGGGACCCCGATGCGCGGGAGTTCCGTACGGATGTCGAAGGCGGCCAGGGCCTCGCAGGAGGCGATGTAGCAGCCGGGGTCGGTGGTGCGGACCATCTGGACGGCCCACTCGACGATGGCGGGCTGGGCGGCGGCGAATCCGGGGGTGAACCAGCGCTCCGGGGAGGTCCGGGCGATCGGCTCGAGGCCGTTGCTGCGGACGATCACCCCGCGCTGACGGAATTCGTCGGCGGTCCCGAAGCGCGGCGACGCGGCGACGAGCGCCAGCGCGGCCACCCGGTGGGGGTGGCGGAGCGCGAGGTCCGCTCCGACGGCACCGCCGATGGAGCAGCCCGCGTAACCGAAGCGCTGGACACCGACGCTGTCCAGCGTGGCGAGGAGGCGGTCGGCGAGGTCGGTGACCGCCGCCGCGGGGTACGCGGGGGCTCCGCCGTGCCCGGGCAGGTCGTAGCGGAAGATGCGCCAGTGCTGGGACAGCTCGGGTATCTGGCGGTCCCACATGTGCCAGGTGGTGCCGAGGGAAGGGCCGATCACCAGGACCGGGGCGTCCTCCGGCCCGTCGAAGCGGTACTGGAGCAGCCGCCCGGGCTGCGGGGCCTGCGCACCCTGCCGCCCGGGACCCGCCTGCGCGGGCCCCTGCGGGGCCGGTCCGCCGGAATCCTGGGGCTGGTGCGGGACCTGCGGCTGCGTGTACCGGGGGCCGGGTGCCGGCTGCTCGGCCTGCGACACCGGCGGCTGGGTGTACTGCGGGCCCGGGGCCTGCCGCGCGTGCGCCGGGGACATCGGCTGGGAGTACTGCGGCCCTGGGACCTGCTGCCCGGCCTGCGGCACCGGCTGCGGGACCTGCGGCTGCGCGTACCGCGGGCCCGGCGCCTGCGCCTGAGGCGCGGAGAAGGGCTGCGAGAGCTGGGCGGACCCCTCCTGCGGGAGCCGGGGCACCGCCTGCGGCGGCGGGCCGGCCGCCGGGCCGGGTGCCTGCGCGTACGGCTGCCCCGGCACGGGCTGGGGCTCCGGGGGCAGCTGCCGGATCACCTCGCCCTGCAGGGGCTCGGGGTTGGCCGTGTGCGGGGGCCGGACGGGCTGCGGGGTCGTGTCGCTCACTTCACTCACTCGCTCCAGGGTAATCAGCCACCCGCCCGCTCCCGGTCAGGGGGTCGACGCGGAGACCACGTAGACGACCGGCGCGGCAGGATCGGTCATGTTGACGGTGATGCTCTGGGTGGGGCGCGGATCCTTGTTCTTGTGGACCGTCCCCGACCAGTCGACGCCCGGCCCGAAGAGCCATCCGGTGATCTTGACGTCCCGTTCGCCGATCGTCACCTTGCCCGTCTCCAGCGCGGCGCGGCCGGTGCCGACACCGCTCAGGAAACGGTCGAGCCCGGCGGATGTCGTACGGAACTTCACGTACATCCGGCTGGCCTTCCAGTTGTTCGTCTCGTAGTACTGGACCCCGACCGCGTTTCCCGGCACGGGCAGCTCGAAGATGCGGCGCTGCATGCCGGACGGCCAGTCCTCGCGCAGTCCCCGGGCGGAGGCCTCGGCCTCCTTGTCCTTGCCCGAGCGGCGGCTCTGCCCGGCCGAGATGACCAGGTAGCCGGCCGGGATGCCGATCAGCAGGACGATGATGGTCAGCGTGATGAGGCGGCGCCGCACCACCCTGCGCCGGTCCTGCGGAGGCGTCCCGTCGCCGTCCCCGGAGCCTGAGGGAGCCGGGGAACCCGAAGAGCCGGACGAGCCGGAAGACCCGGAGGATCCGGCGGAGCCGGACGAAGGAGGCTGGCGCGGCACGATGTGGTGCTCGGCTGCGGTCATGGTCGGTGATCCCTCGAGAGCTGCGGTACGGAGCGGGTGGCCGGGTGTCGCGGCGTGCGGCACCCGGATCAGTCGGCGCTACGGGTTCCGCGCGTGTTCCGGATGGTGGTGGCGGCCTGGTCGTAGAACTGCGCGTACCGCTCGTAGCGCTCGACCCTGCGGCGGTTGGTCCGCCGGAACCTCCGGGCGACCAGACGGGCGAGGTCGGCGGCGCCGACCATACCCGCCTCGGGGCCGAGCTGCGCCTTCGCGATCCTGGCCTCGGGGCGGTAGCCGCGGCCCGTGAGGTGCCGCTTGAAGGCGTCCCTGGCGGGGCCGATCAGCAGGTCGTCGGCCGCGCTGACACCGCCGCCGATGACGAAGCAGGACGGGTCCAGCGCCGCCGCGAGATTGGCGATGCCGACGCCCAGCCACTGTCCGATGTCCTGGAGGAGCTCGACGCACATGGCGTCGCCCTCGCGGGCCAGCTCGGTGATGAGCGGCCCGGTGATCTCGGGGATGTTGCCCTTGACCCGCTCGATGATGCCGTGGGCCACCGGGGAGTCCGCCGCGGCCAGTTCCCTGGCCTCGCGCACGAGGGCGTTGCCCGAGCTGTACTGCTCCCAGCAGCCTCGGTTGCCGCACGGGCAGCGGTGTCCGCCGGGCACCACCTGCATGTGGCCGAACTCACCCGCGACGCCGTACTTGCCGCGCTTGACGTGCCCGTCCTCCAGGATCGCGCCGCCGATGCCGGTGCCCAGCGTGATCATGACCAGGTGGTCCTCGCCACGGCCGGCTCCGAAGCGCCACTCCGCCCAGGCGGCTGTGTTGGCGTCGTTGTCGACCATGACCGGGACCACCAGCCGGGACGCGATGGCGTCGCGGAGGGGCTCGTCGCGCCAGGCCAGGTGCGGGGCGAACAGCACCTTGGAGCGGTCCGCGTCCACCCAGCCCGCCGCGCCGATGCCGACGGCGTGCACGTCGTGCCGGTCGGAGAGGTCCAGGACCAGCTCGACGATGGTGTCCTCGACGACCTTCGGGCTCTTCGACTTGTCCGGCGTCTCGGTGCGCAGGGTCTCCAGGATGTTGCCGTCGGCGTCCACCACGCCGGCCATCACCTTGGTGCCCCCGATGTCGATGCCGACGGTGGGGACCCTGGGCGCCGTGAGGTGTGAGCGCCGCTCCCTGGTGCCGACGGTCCGCAGGACGGTGGCGCGGGCGGAGCCGCGGTGTGTGAAGTCGCGGTACGTGCTCATCGTCCCTGCGCAGGTCGGGGGGCCGGTCGGTGGTCCGTCCGGCGGCGGACGGCGTCCGCCGCCCACGATTCTGCCATTCCCGCGCCCCCGGGACCGGTCTCCGGGTGGGGGCGAGGGGGTGCGGAACGTCGTCTACGGGGTGTCGTCACCGGCCGGACGGCCGCCGAGGTGGTCGGGTGACGGGGCTCGCTCCAGCTCGTGGCTGAGCTCTTCGAGCTCGCTCCCACCGGCCATCTGCCGGGTCAGTTCGTCCAGTGTGACGTCGTCCTTCGTGTGGCTCCCGGACATCGCGCCACGCTTGAGCAGCACGAACCGGTCACCGACGAGATAGGCGTGGTGGGGGTTGTGCGTGATGAGTACCACGCCGAGTCCCGCGTCCCTGGCCGCCGCGACGTACTTCAGCACGACCCCGGACTGCTTGACGCCGAGCGCCGCGGTCGGCTCGTCGAGGACGAGCACCTTGGCACCGAAGTACACCGCCCGGGCGATGGCCACGCACTGGCGCTCACCACCCGACAGGGTGCCGATCGGCTGGTCGACGTCACGCAGGTCGATGCCCATCCGCAGCAGCTCCGCGCGGGTCGTCTCACGCATCCGCCGCACGTCGAGCCGCTTGAACGGGCCCGCGCCCTTCGTGGGCTCGGAGCCGAGGAAGAAGTTGCGCCAGACCGGCATGAGCGGGACGACCGCGAGGTCCTGGTAGACGGTCGCGATGCCACGGTCCAGGGCGTCGCGGGGGTTGGCGAGCGTGGTCTCCTCGCCCTCGATCCGGAACGTACCGGCGTCGTGCCGGTGCAGCCCCGCGATGATTTTGATCAGGGTGGACTTTCCCGCGCCGTTGTCGCCCAGGACACAGGAGATCTCCCCCGCGTGGACCTCCAGCGAGACGTTCTCCAGGGCCTTGATGTTGCCGTAGTACTTGCTGACGTCGTCGAGCTCGACGAGCGCCGCGCCGGCCGGTTCCCGGGTGGCCGGGGCCTGGGTGGCCGTCATTTCGTCGCCTCCGCGCGCTTGCGTACCCATGCGTTGAGCAGGGTGGCCAGGAGCAGCATCGCTCCCAGGAAGAACTTGAACCAGTCGGGGTTCCACTCCGCGTACACGATGCCCTTGCTGGTCATGCCGAAGATGATCGCGCCGACGGCGGACCCGATCGCGGAGCCGTAGCCGCCGGTGATCAGACAGCCGCCGATGACGGCCGCGATGATGTAGATCAGCTCGTTGCCGACGCCCTCGCCGGACTGCACCACGTCGTAGGAGAACAGCAGGTGCTGGCCGGAGACCCAGGCGGCGAAGGCCACACCGAGGTAGAGCCCGATCCGTGTGCGGATCACCGGGACGCCGACGGCGCGCGCCGCGTCCGCCTCCCCGCCGACGGCGAAGATCCAGTTGCCGAAACGGGTGCGGATCAGGATCCAGGTGGCGATCGCGACGAGCGCGGCCCACCACAGGATGGTGACCTTCAGTTCGACGTCGCCGATGGTGAGGTGGGACGCGAAGACCTTGCGGGCGGACTCGAAGCCCTCCATGTTCCCGATGGTCTTGGTCGACACGGTGCCGCTGATCAGCTTGGTGAAGCCGAGGTTCAGCCCGGTCAGCATCAGGAACGTGCCGAGCGTGATGATGAAGCTCGGGAGCTTGGTGCGGGTCAACATGAAGCCGTTGAACGCGCCGAAGCCGAGGGTGACCAGCAGCGACACGAAGACGCCCACCCAGACGTTGGCGGTCATCTGGTAGCTGAACATCGAGGAGATCAGCGCGGAGCTGGTCACCATCACACCGGCGGAGAGGTCGAACTCCCCGCCGATCATCAGGAGCGCCACCGGGGCCGCCATGATCCCGATGGTGGAGGCGGCGTAGAGCACCGTGCCGAGGCTCGAGGCCTGGAGGAAGCTGTCCGCGACGATCGCGAAGAAGAGGAAGACGGCCACGGCACCGACGACCGAGCCGAGCTCGGGCCGGCCGAGCAGCTTGCGCAGCGGGGAGGTGCGCAGCAGGCGTTCGTCGGTGTGCGGTGCCGCCGGTTGCCCGGTCGCGGTCATCGGGTCCCCCGGTCGGTGTACTCCGCCAGCGCGTCGGCGTCGTCGCGGGTGATGACCTGGGGTCCGGTCAGGACGGGCAGGCCGCCGCCGAGCACGTTCCGGTTGTAGCGGTAGAGCCAGAGCAGGTCGACGGCCTCGTAGCCCTGGAGGTAGGGCTGCTGGTCGACCGCGAAGCCGAGGGTCTTGTCCTGCAGTCCGGTGGCGACGCTCGCGTTGAGGTCGAAGGTGTCGATCTCGGCCTTGCTCCCCGCGGTCTTCTTCGCCTTGACGGCGGCGGCGGCGAAGGGCGCGCCGAGGGTGACGACCGCGTCGATGCTCTTGTCCGAGTCGAGCTTGGCCTCGATGGACGCCTGGACGTCGGGCATGTTGGTGCCGTCGACGTAGAGGTTCTGCATGGTTCCGTCGAAGGTCTTCTTCGCCCCGGCGCAGCGCTGCTCGTGGCCGACGTTGCCCTGCTCGTGCAGGACGCAGAGCACCTTCTCGCGCTTGCGCGTGTTCAGCTCGTCGCCGACGGCCTCGCCCGCGATGGACTCGTCCTGGCCGATGTGGGTGAGGGCGCCGAAGGCCTTGGACTCGGCGGAGCCGGAGTTCACGGTGATGACGGGGATGCCCGCCTTGACGGCCTTGGCCACGACGGTCTTCATCGAGTCGGGCTTGGCCAGCGAGACGATCAGGCCGTCGACCTTCTTGTCGATCGCGGTCTGGACGAGTTCGGCCTGCTGCTGGCCCTCGTCGTTGTGCGAGTACAGGAAGTTGATGTTGTCCTTCCGGGCCGCCTGCTTGGCCCCCTTCTGGACGATGTCCCAGAAGGTGTCGCCATCACCTGAGTGGGTGACCATGGCGAACGTCCAGCGGGGCGTGTTCACCGCGGACCGGCCCTCGGCGGCCTGCTGGGCGGCGCGTTCCTCCGCCCGCTTGCCGCCCGTGCTGCTGCATCCCGCGAGGGAAGCCGCCAGTACCGCTGCCAGCACGGCGCCCATCGCGCGTACCCCTGTCCGAACCCTTGCCACGACGCCGTGCCCTTCTAGTGCTGCTCGCTGTGCTGCCTGGTGGTGCCGGGAGAGGAGAGGACTCGCCGCCCGGCGGGCCAAGTATCCCCGAGCCCGGACCGGCACGGCCCGGCAGGGGCGCGGGCGGCGCCCTCCCGCCGTTCTAGCGACCTAGCATGACCGCGTCAATGCTCTTGTCCGAACATACCGACCGGAGGGTGCGGGGGCGGGACTTCAGGGCCGGGCCAGCAGCTGGAACTCGAAGGCGTACCGCGAGGCCCGGTAGACGTGGGAGCCGAGTTCGACCGCCCGGCCGCCGTCGTCGAAGGTGGTGCGTTCCATCGTGAGCAGCGGCGCCCCGGCGGGCTCCGCGAGCAGTTCGCCCTCCTCGGCGGTGGCTGCGCGGGCCCCCACGGTCTGCCGGGCACTGTGCAGGGTGATCCCCGAGGCGCGCATCATCCGGTACAGGCCGGTCGACTCCAGCCGCTCGGTGCCGAGGTCGAGCAGTCGCGGCGGAAGGTGGTTGCGCAGGAGGGCCACGGGCTCGCCGTGCGCGTACCGCACCCGCTCGACGAGGTGGACGTCGACGCCCTCCTCGACCCCGAGCGCGGCGGCGACCTCGGGCGTCGCGGGCTCGACCGTGTTGCGCAGGACCCGGGTCGCCGGGCTCCGGCCGGCCGTCTCCAGGTCGTCGTAGAGGCTGCTCAGTTCGAGCGGGCGCTTGATGCGGCTGTGCACCACCTGGGTGCCGACGCCGCGCCGGCGCACCATGAGGCCCTTGTCGACGAGCGACTGGATGGCCTGGCGGACGGTGGGCCGGGACAGTCCGAGCCGCGCGGCGAGCTCCAGTTCGTTGCCGAGGAGGCTGCCCGGCGCGAGGCGCCCCTGGTCGATGGCCGCCTCCAGCTGCTGGGCCAGCTGGTGGTAGAGCGGGACGGGACTGGTGCGGTCCACGCCCAGCCCGAGGGCGGCGGAGTCGGCGGCGGGTTTGGGCACGGCAGGGAGCGTACCCCGCGCCGTCGGGGCGCACCCTTCTATTTGTCAGGACATATAGTTGACAGTGCGCCCGGTGGGCGGCACGTTGGGTCCATGCGCATCGGACTCATCGGCACGGGCCGGATCGGTTCCTTCCACGCGGGCGTCCTCGCACGCCATCCCGCCGTCGCCTCCCTGGTGGTGACGGATCCGGACTCCGTCCGCGCGGGTCAGGTCGCGGCGCGGACCGGAGCCACCGCCGTCGGCTCCACCGGGGAGCTGTTCGGCGCGGGGGTCGACGCCGTGGTGATCGCCTCGGCCACCTCGGCGCACGCGGACCTCATCGGTCGCGCGGCACGGGCCGGTCTGCCCGCCTTCTGCGAGAAGCCGGTCGCGCTGGACCTGGCGGGGACACTGGGGGCGCTGCGTGACGTCGAGCGGGCCGGCAGTGTGCTGCAGATCGGTTTCATGCGCCGCTTCGACGCGGGGTACGCCGCGGCGCGCACCGCTGTGCGCAGCGGTGCCCTGGGCCGGCTGCACACCGTGCGGGCGGCGACGTCCGACCCCGCTCCCCCGCCCGCGGCGTATCTGCCGCTCTCCGGCGGTCTGTTCCGGGACTGCCTGGTGCACGACTTCGACATCCTGCGCTGGGTGACGGGCCGTGAGGTGACGGAGGTGTACGCCACGGGATCGGACGCGGGCCCCGCGATGTTCCGGGAGGCCGGCGACGTGGACACGGCGGCGGCCCTGCTGACCCTGGACGACGGCACGCTCGCCACGGCCACCGCCACCCGGTGCAACGGGGCCGGGTACGACGTACGCATGGAACTGGCGGGCGAGCGGGACCAGATCGCCGTCGGCCTCGACGACCGTACGCCGCTCACGTCCGCCGAACCGCAGGGCCCGCCCGCGCCATCGAAGCCCTGGCCGGGCTTCCTCGAGCGGTTCGCCCCGGCCTACGCGGCCGAACTCGACGCGTTCCTCGGCGTCGTGCGGGGCGAGTCGGAGAACCCGTGCGACGGCCGGGAGGCGCTGCACGCGTTGCGCGTCGCCGAGGCGTGCGAGCTGTCGCGCGCGCGGCGCCGTCCCGTACGGATGACGGAGATCGCCGAGGCCTGAGCCCGCTACCAGGCCACCGGCAGGCTCACCGGCCCCCGGATGAGCATGCCGGTACGCCAGGTCAGCCGCGCCGGGTCCGTGTCGAGCCGCAGCCCCGGGCAGCGCTCCAGCAGCGAGCGGACGGCGACCCGGGCCTCGATGCGGGCCAGTGGCGCGCCGAGGCAGTAGTGGATGCCGTGCCCGAAGGCCACATGTCCGCGGGCGTCCCGGGTGATGTCGAAGCGCCCGGGGTCCGGGTACCGGGCGGGGTCGCGGTCGCAGTCGGCCATCGCGATCAGGACGAGTTCGCCACCTCCCGGGATCACCGTGCCGGAGACGTCGAGAGGCTCCGTGGTGAAGCGGTACGTCGGTGTCTCCACGGGCCCCTCGTAACGGAGCATTTCCTCGACCGCGTTGTCGAGGAGACCGAAGTCGGCCCGCAGGGCAGCCAGTTGGTCCTGGTGTGTGAGCAGGCTCAGCACTCCGTTGGAGATGAGGTTGACCGTGGTCTCGTGGCCTGCGACGAGCAGCAGCCAGGCCATGCCCATGAGTTCGTCGGCCGAGAGCTGGTCGCCGTCGTCGTCCGACGTGTGGATCAGCGCGCTCATCAGGTCGTCCCCGGGGGCCGCGCGCTTCTCCGCGAGCAGCCCGCCCAGGTACGCGGTCATGGCGGCGGTGGCCCGGCCGCGCGCTCCGGCGTCCAGGGACGACACGGCGGTGTTGGACCATTCACGGAATGCCTGCCGGTCCAGGGAGGGCACACCCAGCAGTTCGCAGATGACGGCCATGGGCAGAGGGAACGACAGCGCCTTGACCAGGTCGGCGCTCCGGACCGGCCCGTCGGTCATGGAGTCGAGGAGCCCGTCCGTCATCTCCTGGACGCGCGGGGCGAGCCGTTCCATACGGCGTGGGGTGAACTCCCGGGCCACGAGCCTGCGCAGCCGGGTGTGGGCCGGGGCGTCGGAGCTCAGCATGGACGTCCCCGCGGACACCTTGCTGACGCCCAGCGACGGAGACGCCCTGCGCCACTCCTTGGAGAGCCGCTGGTCGGCGAGGAGCGCACGCCCCGCCTCGTACCCGACGACGAGCCAGGCATCCGCGCCCTCCGGGATGCGGACCCGGTGGACCGGGCCGAGGGCCCGTAAGCGCGCGTAGACCGGATACGGGTCGCGGATGAAGTCGTCGCCGAGTGCGCCGAGGTCGAGCAGGGCTTCAGTGGTCAAGGGAGTTCCCTTCAGGTCAGGCCGGGCGGGCGGAGAGCACCGTCCCCTGCGCCACCGCGCACAGCGTCTCGGCCCCCTCGTCGTCCGCGGTGAACAGATCGCAGCGCACGACGGCCTGCCTGCGGCCGGTGTGGACCACCTCGGCGCGGGCGATCAGGGTGCTGCCGCTCGCCGGGCGGACGTACTGGATCGAGAAGCCGCCGGTCAGGACGGCGGATCCGAGCGTCGTCCCGGCGGCGAAGGTGAGCGCGTTGTCGGCCGCGTAGGACAGCACACCGCCGTGCAGGAACCCGTTCTGCTGGGTGAGTTCCTCGCGCACGTCGACCTCGAGGACGGCCGCGCCGTCCACGAACTCGGTGATCCTCGCGCCGACGAGCCGGCTGAACGGCTGACTGTCGAGGACCTGCTGTGCCGTGTCGAAGGAGAGTTCAGTCATGGACGTCATCACACATCACCAGCGCACCGGCAGACGACGGACCCCCCGGAGCAGCAGCCCCGGCAGCCAGTCCGGCTCCCCGCCTTCCGGGTCCCGCACGAGTCCGGGGCAGCGCTCCAGCAGCGCGCGGATCGCGATGCGGCCCTCCATCCGGGCCAGTGGAGCGCCCAGGCAGAAGTGGATGCCGTGCCCGAAGGCCAGGTGCCCCTGGGCCTCGCGCCGGATGTCGAAGGTGTCCGGGTCCGGGTAGCGGTCGGCGTCCCGGCCCCCGGAGCCCAGGGCGACCAGCACCGTCTCGCCCTGCGGAATGACGACCGAGCCGATCGCCACGGGTTCACGGGCGAACCGGAAGGTCGCCGTCCCGACGGGGCCGTCGTAGCGGAGCATCTCCTCGACCGCGCCGTCGATGAGCTCCGGCCGGGCACGGAGCAGGGCCAGCTGCTCCGGATGGTCGAGCAGTGCGCGTACGCCGTTGGAGATCAGGTTCACGGTGGTCTCGTGTCCCGCCACCAGGAGCAGGAAGGCCATGCCGATGAGTTCGTCCGGCGAGAGGCGGTCGCCCTCCTCGTCGCGTGCCTGGATCAGGGCGCTCATGAGGTCGTCGCCCGGGGAGCAGCGTTTGTCCTCGACCAGCTCGTCGAGGTAGGCGCCCATCGCCTGGACCGCCTCGCCCTCCTTCTCCGCGGAGACCGGCGTGACGACGGCGTTGGACAGCCGGCGGAAGGCGTCCCGGTCGATGTCGGGTACGCCGAGGAGTTCGCAGATCACGGTCATCGGCAGCGGGAAGGCGAACGCGTCGACGAGGTCGGCGCTCCCGGCGGGCACCATCGCGTCGAGCAGGTTCTCGGTGATCTGCTCGACGCGCGGGCGGAGCGCCGAGATCCGCCGGGCGGTGAACTCACGCGCGACGAGTTTGCGCAGCCGCGTGTGGTGCGGGGCGTCCATCTCCAGCATGTTGGCGTTGATGGGGTTGTCCGACGCGGACCAGAGGTCCGTCGTCCGCCAGTCCTTGCTGAACCGCTGGTCGGCGAGGGCCGCGCGGGCCTCCTCGTAGCCGACGATCATCCAGATCCGCTCGAAGCCGTCGGTACGGACCGGGTGCACCGGCCCTTCGGCGCGCAGCTTCGCGTAGAACGGATACGGATTCGCGCTGAAGTCCCGTGCCCCGCGCAGATCGACCACTGACATCGTCCCGCCCCCTCCTCCGGCCTGACCGGTTCAGCCTAGGCGGCCGTCTCCCGTCCCGTCCTCGTCCTCATGGAGGAGACCCGCGTCGTGCACCAACAGGGTTATCTGCACACGGTTGTTGAGATCGAGCCTGGCGAGGAACCGGGAGACGTGCGTCTTCACGGTGCCCACGCCCAGGTGGAGTCGCGCTGCGATCTCCGCGTTGGAGCCGCCCGTCCGACGGCCGAGGCCACGTCGTCGTGACGGGCGCGGCCGTGATGATCGCGGGGGACTCGATCAGGACGTGACGTCCGCCCGGCGGCGTCCCCACGCGGTGCCCGCCAGCACCAGTACCGCGCCCAGCACCCCCGGGACGCCGAGGTGTTCGCCGCCGATCGTGATGCCGACGGCCGCGGCCCAGAGAGGCTCCGTGCCCAGCAGCAGGCTGACCCGGGACGGCGAGGTGCGGCGTACCGACCACATCTGCACGAAGAACGCGAACAGGGTGCAGAAGACGGCGAGGAAGAGCAGCCCCGCCCATTCGGCAGCGCCGAAGTCCGCCGCCACCGTCCAGGGCGCCGCCCCGGTACCGGGGACCGCCGCCAGTACGGCGAAGACCGCGACCGCGCTGCCGAGCTGCACCGTGGTCAGGGACAGCGAGTCGGCGTCCTGGACCGCCTTGACGCGCGCCATCAGCAGGACGTGGAGCGTGCGGGCGAGGGCGGCGAGCAGCATCAGCAGATCGCCCGCCGACGGGCTGGTGAAGCCGCCGCCCTGGGTCAGCAGCACCACACCGGCGACCGAGAGTCCCGCCGCCGCGACGAACGCGGCGGGCGGCCGGACCCGGGTCACCACGGCCTCGGCCAGCGGGGTGAAGATCATCGTGAGGCTGATGATCAGCCCGGCGTTGGTCGCCGACGTGTGCACGACACCGTACGTCTCGAGCAGGAAGATCCCGCTGAGTACGAGCCCCAGCAGGCCCGCGCCCCGCCACTGTGCGCCGCTCAGTCCGCGTAGTCCGCGCCACGCGGCGACGGCCAGGGCGGGCAGCACGATCGCGAAGCGGAGCACGAGGACGGCGATCACGGTGTGCGTGGTGGTGATGCCCTTGGCCGCGAGGTAGCTGGCGCCCCACACGGCGGCGACGAGCAGGAGGGGCAGGTCGGTGACCCACGCCCGGCGGGGCGGGGCGAGGGCGGGCAGGACGGCAGAGGACACCTGGGTGCTCCTGGTTCTCCACAGCGGGAACGGTGTGGAGACCTCGCCGGCTCACACGGGAAGCGCTCACCGTACCGAACGGCCGAGCCCTGCGGGAACCCGCGTCCGGAGGGCGACTCGGCCACGTGTTCGCAGGGGTCGTACCGGGTGGAAGCGGTCCTGCGACCGGGCCGTCTCCTCCTAGAATGTCGGTCTTGGGACGCTCGGACACACGGAGTTGGCACATGGGTGGAGCGCGGCTGGACGGACGGGTCGAGCGGGGGAACCAGACCAGGCAACTGGTCCTGGGGCGCGCGGTCCACGTCGCCTCGACCGAAGGACTGGAGGGGCTGTCGCTCGGCCGGCTGGCCACGGAGCTGAAGTTGAGCAAGAGCGGCGTGTTCGCCCTGTTCGGCTCGAAGGAGGAGCTGCAGCTCGCCACCGTGCGCGCCGCCGTGACCGTCTTCGTCGAGCACGTGCTGACACCGACGAGGGCGGCCCCGCCCGGCCTGGGCCGCGTCTGGCGGATGTGCGAGAGCTGGCTCTCCTACTCCCGGCGCCGGGTGTTCAGCGGAGGCTGCTTCTTCTACGCGACCATCGCCGAGTTCGACTCCAGGGAGGGCAAGGTGCACGACGCGCTGGCCTCCACGCAGACGGGCTGGGTCACCTTCGTGGAGGAGACCGTCGAGGAGGCCAGGGTGCGGGGCCAACTCGCCGCGGACACCGACGTCTCGCAGCTGGCCTTCGAGCTCATCGCCTTCATGGAGCTGGCCAACGCGGAGTCCGTGCTGCACAACAACAACCCCGGCTACACCAAGGCGGCGCGGGCGATCCTGGGGCGGCTGCACGCCGCCGCGACCGATCCGTCCCTGGTACCGGCGGCTCCCTGAGGGAGAGCCGCGGCCCAGGTCTCACACGTCCTGCTCGAAGGTCCCGAACCGCGCACGTCCCGCGGGCCGGTAGGTGTGGATCGCGATGCCGCTCCCGGTGGTCCGGGCGCCGGTCAGCTCGAAGGCCGTCGGCTGCCCGCCGTCCGCGAAGAGGCGCCTGCCCCTGCCCAGGTAGACGGGGTGGACGACCAGGTTGACCTCGTCGATCAGGTCGTGCGCCAGGAGGGACTGCGCCAGCGTGCCGCTGCCGTGGATCTGCAGTTCGCCCTCCGCCGTCCGCTCCTTCAGCCGTGCGACCTCGGCCGGCACGTCACCCGAGACGACCGTGGTGTTCTCCCACGCCGGATCGGTCAGCGTGCGGGAGACGACGTGCTTGGGCAGGGTGTTGAGCCGGGCGGCGATCGGGTCCTGCGGGTCGGTGACCCGGGGCCAGTAGGACGCGAAGATGTCATACGTACGCCGTCCGAGGAGGTAGGCACCCGAGCGGTCGAAGACCTCGTTGATGAAGGCACCCATGCCGTCGTCCGCGAAGGGCACCATCCAGCCGCCGTACTCGAAGCCGCCGGTGGTGTCCTCGTCGGGGCCCCCGGGCGCCTGCATCACCCCGTCCAGCGACACGAACGTGGTGAGGGTCAGCTTCGCCATGGTCCTGCTCCTTCCGCCGCGCCGCCGTGGGTGACGGGTCCCGGCATTCCGTGCGCTTCCACCTGTCCAGACCCCAGCTTCGGGCGGAACTCATCGGTTCGCCCGGCGGGATCCGCCGCCGGTCCCGGGCCGGGCGGCGCGAACGGCCGAGCCGTCCGCCCGGGGGCCCGGGCCGCGTCGCCCCGCCGTGCCTGCCGGCCCGTCCTACGCTGGCGGGGACCGTACGCGAACGAAATGGGAGACCATGAGCCAGACACCGCCCCCGGTCCGCAACCTGCACGACGGCAGCACCATCCCCGCGGTGGGCCTCGGTACCTGGCCGCTGGACGACGACGCGGCGGAGGAGGCCGTCGCGGGCGCGCTGCGGCTCGGCTACCGGCTCGTGGACACCGCGCTGAACTACGGGAACGAGACCGGCACCGGCCGCGGGATCGCCCGGTCCGGGGTGCCGCGGCAGGAGCTCTTCGTCACGACCAAGGTGCCGGGCCGCCACCACGGCTACGAGGAGACGCTGGCCTCCTTCGAGGTGTCGCGGGGCAGTCTGGGGCTGGAGTACGTCGACCTGTACCTCATCCACTGGCCGCTGCCCCGGGTGGACAAGTACGTCGACACCTGGAAGGCCATGATCAAGCTCCGCGAGGACGGCCTCGTACGCGCCATCGGCGTCTCCAACTTCACGGCGGAGCATCTGGACCGGCTGGAGCGGGAGACGGGGGTGCTGCCCGTGGTGAACCAGATCGAGATGCATCCGCTGCTCCCCCAGGAGGACCTGCGGGCGGTGCACACCGCCAAGGGCATCGTCACGGAGAGCTGGAGTCCGCTGGCCAGGGGACGTCAGGTCCTGGAGGCCCCCGAGGTGATCGCGGCGGCCGAGGCACACGGTGTGACGCCGGGCCAGGTCGTACTGCGGTGGCACACACAGCTGGGAGCGGTGCCGATCCCGAAGTCCGCCGATCCCGGGCGGCAGCGGGAGAACCTCGACCTGTTCGGCTTCGAACTGACGCAGCAGGAGCTGGACCGGATCGGGGCCCGGCCGCCACACCGCTTCGGCGGGGACCCCGAGACGCACGAGGAGTTCTGACGGCTGAGGGCCACCGGTCGCGGGCCGGCCGCGACCGTCACCCGGCGCGCGGGCGGCGACCGTCACCGGCCGGAGCCGCGGGCGTCACCGGTTGCGCGGGGTGACCTCCGACATCCGGGACCAGTCGTCCCCGGGCACCTCGACGTTGATGATCTCCGGAACCTCGCTGACGAGTTCCGACATGGTGTCGATCGCGGCCTTGAAGTGCTCGGAGTTCACGTGCGCCACGCCCGCCTCCTGCGAGGCGAACGCCTCCAGCAGGACGAACTGGTCGGGGTTCTCGACGCTGTAGGACCAGTCGAAGAAGAGGTTGCCCGGCTCCTGACGGGTGGCGAGCGTGAACTCCTCGACGGCGGGGAGCCAGTTGTCCCGCTCGGCGCTGCGCACGGTGAACTTGACGGCGATGAAGATCATGGCGACTCCTGGTCGGGGCGACGACGTCCCGACCAGGGTCGCATATCACCGCAGGCCGGACCGGAACCGGCACACCCGCCCGCGTACCGGCCGTCGGTGCGGGGGGCCTACCCGCCGAGCGACTCGTGGCGGGCGGCCAGCCGCGCCGCCCCTTCCTCGGTCAGTGAGCCGAAGAGGCGCAGCCGGGAGATCCCGCCGTCCGGGAAGATGTCGATCCTGACGTGCGTGCCCCGCACGGGTGCCGGCAGGACGAACCGGTGGTTCGTGTCGGGCTGGAGACGGGTCCGGGGCAGAAGGTCCGCCCACTCGCCGCCTTCCCCGTCACGGACCGAAATCGCCGCCCAGCCCGCCGCGTTGCCCTTGAGGTAGGCGGTGTCGATCTCGACGGCCCGGATCTCCGACCGGTCCGCCAGGCGGTAGCGGATCCAGTCGTTGCCCTTGTCGCGCCGGCGGCGGGTCTCCCAGCCGTCGTCCATCTTGCGGGACCTGCCGGGCGCGATGGTGTGGGTGGCCGGCGAGTAGAAGCGGTCGGAGGCGTCCTCGACCTCGCCGCCGTTCTCCAGGGCCGCCAGGTCGAACGTACCGAGGGCGGCCAGCCACGCGGGGTCGGGTGCCACCTCGCCGTGGACGCGCAGCCGGGCGATGCCGCCGTCGGGGTGCTGGTTGACCCGCAGATGGGTGAAGCGCCTGCCCGCGTCGACGGCGAAGCCGTTGGCCGCGTGCCCGCCGACGGCGGTGCGGGGGACGAGGGTTGTCCACTCCACGCCGGGCGCGAGGAGCTCCTCGGGGGACGGGGAGCCGGGCAGGGAGGTCGCCTCGACGGAGACCGACTGCGGGTAGTTGCCGCGGAAGTGCGCGGTGTCGACGATCAGCCCGCGCACCACTCCGGGAGCGCCGAGGCGCACGAGGGCCCAGTCGTGGTCCTCGTCGGTGGGGTGCGGTTCGGCGGCGCTCGTGCCGCGCCTGCGGCGGGTCTCCCAGCCGTCCATGATCTTGCCCTTGTGTCCGAAGCGCTCGGGGTCGAACTCCGCGGGCTCCGGCTTCAGCAGGTTCTCGCGCTCGGCGAAGAACTCGTCGTTGGCGGCGACGACCCCCGCGCCGAGGCGCCGGTCGGCCAGGTCGACGAGGTGGGTGAAGGGGAAGTCGGCGGTGCGGTAGTCGGCGTACGGGTCGCCGCCCCCGTACGGGCTCGCGTCGCCGGTGAAGTGCGGTGTCGCCGTCATGGTCAGTGGTTCCTCTCGAGGAGACGGCCGGTGGGTCCGGCGAGTACGCCGTCCGCCGCGATCCGCGTGCCGCGCAGCCAGGTGGACCTGACGACGCCGTACAGCGTCTTCCCGGCGTAGGCGGTGACCTGGTTGCGGTGGAAAAGCCCGGCCGGGTCGACGGTGAAGGTCTCGTCGGGGGCGAGGACCGCGAAGTCCGCGTCCCGTCCGGCCTCGATGGCGCCCTTGCGGGTGAGTCCGGCGAGGCCGGCCGGGGCGGCGGACATCCAGCGGGCCACGTCGTCGAGGGTGTGGCCGCGTCGGCGTGCCTCGGTCCAGATGGCGGGCAGGCCGAGCTGGAGCGAGGAGATGCCGCCCCAGGCGGTGGCGAAGTCGGGGGTCTTGAGGTCCGTGGTGCAGGGCGAGTGGTCGGAGACGACGCAGTCGATCGTGCCGTCTGCGAGCCCCGCCCACAGGACGTCCTGGTTGACGGCCTCGCGGATCGGCGGACAGCACTTGAACTCCGTCGCGCCGTCCGGGACCTCCTCGGCGGTCAGGGTGAGGAAGTGCGGGCACGACTCGACGGTCACGCGCAGGCCCTCGCGCTTCGCGGCGGCGATCCGCGGCAGCGCGTCGCCGGAGGAGAGGTGCAGGACGTGGACGCGGGCGTCCAGACGCCTGGCCTGGGCGATGAGGCCTTCGATCGCGGCGTTCTCGGCGTCACGGGGACGGGACGCCAGGAAGTCGGCGTACTTCTCGCCGCTCCTCTGCGGAGCTTCGGCCAGGTGGTGCGGATCCTCGGCGTGCACGATCAGCAGGCCGTCGAAGCCGGCGATCTCCGCCATGGAACGGGCCAGTCGCTCCTGGTCGAGCTCGGGGAACTCCTCGACGCCGGAGGGCGAGAGGAAGCACTTGAAGCCGAAGACCCCGGCTTCGTACAGCGGGCGCAGGTCCTTCGTGTTGGACGGGATCGCACCGCCCCAGAAGCCGGTGTCGATGTGCGCCTTGGGGGCGGCCACCTGTTGCTTGACGCGCAGGTTCTCGACGGTGGTGGTCGGCGGCAGGGAGTTGAGCGGCATGTCGAGGAGCGTGGTGATGCCCCCGGCGGCGGCCGCCCGGGTGGCGGTCCAGAAGCCCTCCCACTCGGTGCGGCCCGGATCGTTCACGTGGACATGGGTGTCGACGAGCCCAGGCATCAGGACGTCGTCGCCGAGGTCCTCGACGCGGGCGCCTGCCGGCACCTCGGCGTCGTAGGGCAGGACCGCCTCGATCTCCTCGCCGGCGACGAGCACCGCCGCGGCGCGGGTTCCCCCGGGGGTGACGACGCGCGTCGAGCGGAGTACCAGCTTCACGTCCACACCGGGCACCTGTGCTCCTCACTCAAGTTCAACGATTTGTTGAAGGAGTCTTCACTCGGGGAAGCGGCCCGTCAAGACCTCGCCCACCCGCATGCGGCGACCGGTGGACCATGGACCGCGCCATCTGGAGGTTTCCACGAAGTAAAAGTTCATTTTCGTCATACGGAACGTAGAATGAGCCAGGAGCGGCGTCACCGTGCTGCGGACCGCACACGGGCCGGATCGCCGACACCTGGACAAAACAGGTCCTGACCGGCAAGGACGCCGCACCGGGAGCAGTGGGCCGATCGGGAACGGCCCGGTAGGCTGCTGCCTTGCCTCCGCTTCGAAAGGACCGTTGACGTGCCGCCGTCCCACGCCAGCACATCCGACTCCAAGCCCGCCGGTCCCAGCGGCGGTGTGCAGTCCCTGGAGCGCGCCTTCGATCTGTTGGAGCGCATGGCGGATGCCGGGGGCGAGGTCGGGCTCAGCGAACTCTCCGCGAGCAGCGGGCTCCCGCTCCCCACCATCCACCGGCTGATGCGCACCCTGGTGGTGTGCGGCTACGTCCGCCAGCAGCCCAACCGGCGTTACGCGCTGGGCCCGCGGCTGATCCGTCTCGGCGAGTCCGCGTCCCGGCTGCTGGGCACCTGGGCGCGGCCGTACCTCCAGCGCCTGGTCGAGGAGACCGGTGAGACGGCGAACATGGCACTGCTCGACGGCGACGAGGTCGTCTATGTCGCCCAGGTGCCGTCGAAGCACTCGATGCGGATGTTCACCGAGGTGGGCAGGCGGGTGCTTCCCCACTCCACCGGTGTCGGCAAGGCGCTGCTCGCGCACACCCCGGCGGACGAGGTGCGCGCGCTGCTGGCCCGTACGGGCATGCCGGCGGCCACCGAGAAGACGATCACCACGCCGGACGGTTTCCTCGACGCGCTGGAACAGGTGCGGAGGGCGGGCTACGCGGTGGACGACAACGAGCAGGAGATCGGGGTCCGCTGCCTCGCGGTGCCGGTGCCGGACTCCCCCACCTCGGCCGCCATCTCCATCTCCGGCCCCGCGGGCCGGGTGACGGAGACGGCGACCGAGCGGATCGTGCCGATCCTCCAGGAGGTCGCGAAGGAGCTCTCCGTGGCGCTGGCGAGCAGCGGTCCGGCTTCCTGAGGGGCTGAGCTGTCAGACCGGGGCCGGTGCCGTCAGCCGGCCGTCCTCCATCGTCACCGTCGCGTCCACCCGGTCCAGATGCGCCCGGTCGTGGGTGACCAGGACCGTGGCCGTCGACCGTGCGCGGGTCAGGCCGGCCAGCAGGTCCAGGACCGCGGCGCCCCGCTCGTGGTCGAGCGCACTGGTCGGTTCGTCGACGAGCAGCACGGCGGGCTCGTTCATCAGGGCCCGCGCGATGTTGATCCGCTGACGCTGACCGCCCGACAGCTGGTGCGGCCTGCGGTCGGCCTTGTCGGCCAGACCGACGGCGTCCAGGAGTTCCCGCGCGCGTACCCGGCCGGCACGTGGCGAACCGCCGGACAGATGGGTCATCACCGTCAACTGCTCCACCGCGGTGAGCGACGGCAGCAGGTTCGGCTGCTGGAAGACGATGCCGACGCGCTCCCTGCGCAGTGCGGCCCTCTCCGCGCGGCTGAGCCCGGCGGTGTCCGTGCCCGCCACGACGACCCGCCCGCCGTCCGGGGTGACCAGCGTGGCCGCGACGGCGAGCAGGCTGGATTTGCCGGATCCCGATGGTCCGACGACCGCGGTGAGCGTGCCCGCGGGAATGTCCAGGGAGATCCGGTCGAGGGCGGTGAGCCGGGTGTCGCCGTCCGGATAGGTGAGGGTGACATCGGTGAGGGTGAGGGTCATCGGACGCTCCCGAGTGCGGTGAGGGGGTCGACGGCGGTGATCCGCCGGATGGACAGCGCGGCCCCGAGCGCGCCGAGGGTGATCATGACGGCGGCGGGCACGAGGACCGTCGAGGTGTCCAGGACGAACGGCACGGCCCCGTCCCCTCCTCCGACGAGCGCGCCGATGCCCGCGGCGAGCGCGCTGCCCGCCCCGGTGCCGGCGGCGAGCATCACGACTGCCTGTCCGAGGGCGTCCCGCAGCAGGTACGGCGTCGAGGCGCCGAGTGCCTTGAGCACGGCGACGTCGCCGCTGCGCTGGATGGTCCAGACGGTGAAGAAGGCGCCGACGACCAGCGCGGAGATGGCGAAGAGGAACCCCCGCATGAGCTGGAGCGAGCCGTTCTCGGCCTGGTAGGAGCCGATCGCGGTGAGGGATTCGTCCAGGGTCAGGGTGCGGGTGCCGGCCGCCTCGTCACCGGCCGCGAGATCCGCACCGTGCGTCCTCAGCGCGATCACGGTGGCCTGCTCCCCGTCACCGCTGACGCGCTGCCAGTCGTGGAGCGAGGTCCACACCACCGGGGTGTGGCTGTACGAGGCGTCGCCCGCGACCGCGTCCACGGTCACGTCGGCGCCGCCCAGCCGGACGGTGTCACCGGCGCCCGCGCCGAGGTCGTCGGCGGCCTGCCGGGAGAGCACCACCCGGCCCGCTGCCACCGCCCCGGGTGCGAGGTCCCCGGCCGGGCGGACACCGAACGCCGAGACCGCCGCCGTGCGGTCGCCGGCGGCGGCGTCCAGCGTCCGGATCCCGAGGGGTTCGGCGGCGGTGACCCCGGGCAGGGCTGCCCAGGTCCGCCAGGCGCTCTCCTCGACGACGGAATCGGTGAACGACACCGCCCGACCGTCGGGCGGCGCCGCGAAGGCGAGACGGTCGGTGTCCAGCCCCGTGACTGCCGAGGTGTTCTCCCTGGCCAGCCCCGCCGTCAGACCGGACAGCAGCCCCACGAGCAGCGTGATCAGCACCACGACCGTACCCATGAGCGCGAACCGGCCCCGGGCGAATCTCAGGTCTCTCCATGCAACGAACATGGATCCAGCGTCGGGCCCACGGCCCGCGCCGACATCGAGCGCCGGAGGGGGTGGACATCAACCTTTCGGTTGACCTGCGCCGCGGCTGTCACCTCTACGCTGGAACGACCATGAATCCGCGTGCGCACACCCATGTCACCACCGCGCTGCGGCTCTGTCTGCACGCGCTGCTGCTGGGGCTGCTGGCGCTCACCGCGGCCCGGGCGATGGACGACACCTCGGTGGTCGTCCTGGCGGGGGTGATGGCCGGCCTCTACGGCACGGGCGCGCTGGCCCCCGCCGTACAGCCGCACACCCGGGCCGCCGCGGTCTGGCTCGCCGCGCTGGGCGCGGTGTGGCTGACCCTGCTCGCCCTGTCGCCCGGCGCCCTGTGGGTGGCCTTCCCGCTGTACTTCCTGCAGCTGCACCTGCTCCCGACGCGGTGGGGGCTGCCCGCCGTGGTGGTCACCGCGGCCGCCGCCATCGCCGGCTTCGTGCTGCACGGCCATGAGATCACGCCGGGTACGTTCATCGGGCCGCTGCTCGGGGCGGCGGTCGCCGTGGCGACCGTGCTCGGGTACGACGCGCTGTTCCTGGAGAGCGAACGCCGGCGCGAACTCATCGAGGAACTGGTCTCCACCCGGGCCGAGCTCGCCGACGCGGAGCGCACCGCGGGCACCCTCGCCGAGCGGGAGCGCCTGGCCCGCGAGATCCACGACACCCTCGCGCAGGGCCTGTCCAGCATCCAGCTCCTGCTGCGGGCCGCCGAGCACACCCTCCCGGCCGACGCGCCGGCCACCGCTCATGTGCGCCGGGCACGTGAGGCGGCCCAGGACAACCTGGCCGAGGCCCGCCGCTTCGTACGGGCGCTGAGCCCACCGGATCTGGAGGACGGCTCGCTGGCGGCTGCCCTGTCCCGGCTGTCGTCCCGTACGTCGTCGCCGGATCTCACCGTGCAGTTCGCGGTCAGCGGCACGCCCCTGGAGCTGCCGACCCCGTACGAGGTGGCGTTGCTCCGTACCGCGCAGTCCGCGCTGGCGAACACCGTGCGGCACTCGGGGGCGCGTCGCGCGGAGATCACCCTCAGCTTCATGGAGACGTCGGTGTCCCTGGACGTGGTGGACGACGGGCGCGGTTTCGACCCGGAGTCATCGGCCGGGACGCGGCGGAGTCCGGACAGCGGAGGCTTCGGTCTGCCCGCGATGCGGGTCCGGGCGCGTTCGCTGGGCGGCACACTGAGTGTGGAGTCGGCGCCGGGGCAGGGCACGGCGCTGGCGGTCACCCTGCCGCTTCCCCTCACGGACGGAGAGGACACCACCCCATGACCGGCCCGATCAGGCTGCTGCTCGCCGATGACCACCCGGTGGTCCGGGCGGGTCTGCGGGCCGTACTCGACGCCGAACCGGACTTCGAGATCGTCGCGGAGGCGGCCACCGCGGAGCGGGCCGTGGCCCTCGCCGCCACCGGCGCCTTCGACGTCGTCCTGATGGACCTGCAGTTCGGCGGGGGGATGCACGGGTCGGAGGCCACCGCCGCGATCACGGCGGCAGCCGACGCCCCCCGCGTCCTGATCCTCACCACGTACGAGTCGGACGCGGACATCCTGGCCGCCGTCGAGGCGGGGGCCGGCGGCTACCTGCTCAAGGACGCCCCTCCCCAGGAACTGGCGGCGGCCGTGCGCACGGCCGCCGCGGGCCGCTCCGCGCTCGCCCCGGCGGTCGCCCACCGCCTGATGGACCGGATGCGCACGCCCGCCCAGGCCCTGACCAGACGCGAGCTGGAGGTCCTCCAGCTGGTCGGCGAGGGCCTGTCGAACCAGCAGATCAGCAAGCGGCTGTTCCTGAGCCAGGCGACGGTGAAATCCCATCTGGTGCACATCTACGCCAAGCTGGGCGTCGACTCACGCACCTCGGCGGTCGCCGCCGCCACCGCACGCCGGCTGATCCGCCGCTGACCTCACGGCTGGCGCGGCGGCTCCCCGAACAGGTCCACGGCCACGCGGACGTCCCGCAGGCCGGACGCCAGCGCGCTGACCGACCCGATCGCCCCCGCGACCAGCAGCAGCGAGCGGCGCAGCCGGAGGATTTCGGGCCGCCCGCCGCACGCCATGGCGTCGAGTGCGGCCAGTTCGTCCTCGGCGATCCCCCGGTCCGGGAACTCGGCCGGATGCCCGGCGAGTTCGCGGCGCAGCCGTGAGACAGCCGTGCGCAGCTCCGTCACCCTCGGGTCCTCGCCGCTTCCGGTCAACCGCTCCTGCCCCACGCTACGCAACAAAGCACTCCCCCTCGCACGTCGTCGTGCCGGTGCCGGCCTGGTCCCGGGCAGTGGTCAAGTGCCTGGGAACGTCCGCGAGTCGGCGCACTCGGAAGTGGTGTGCGCGACTGCGCGGACAGGGGAGGAGGGTACCCCCGAGGGGTGACGGTCAATCCGCCGGACGGACAACGCAGTGGTATCCAGGGCACATGGCTCACACACAACGGATCCCCGTGGTCGCCGGGGTACTGCTCGCCGCCGGGGGCGGCCGCCGTCTCGGCGGCCGGCCGAAGGCCCTGCTCGAACACCGCGGCCGCCCCCTCGTCGAGCACGCGGTGCGGGCGCTGCGCAACGGCGGGTGCGGCCCGGTCCACGTGGTGCTGGGCGCGGCGGCGGACGAGGTGCGGGACCTGGCGGACCTCTCGGCGTGCGGGGTGACGGTGAATCCGTCGTGGGAGGAGGGCATGGGCTCCTCGCTCCGGGCGGGTCTGGCCTCGCTCGCCGGTTCGGACGCGGACGCCGCTCTCGTCCTCCTGGTGGACCAGCCGGGCATCGGGGCGGAGGCGGTGGCCCGGGTCCGCTCGGCGTACCACTCGCGGTCGAGTCTGGCCGCCGCCGCGTACGACGGGGAGCGCGGGCACCCCGTGCTGTTCGGGGCGGACCACTGGGAGGCCGTCGCGGCGGGCGCGGTCGGGGACCAGGGGGCCCGGGCCTACCTGCGGGCACACCGCGACGCGATCACGCTCGTCGAGTGCTCCGACGTCGCGCGGGCACACGACATCGACACGGCGGCCGACCTGAGACATCTGGAGTGAACGGAACGGATCGGACTGGCACGCCGCGCCATCTCGACGGGACGTCTGTCGACCCGGAGAATCTCGACATCAACAAACCATTGAACTTCCACCATGAGGAAACTAATATCCACTGATCAGAAGCACATGGTTCCGCTTCCGGTCCGCGGCGGTACCCATGGCCGTATCCCGGAGCCCCGGCACCCCGTGCCGTCCCGGGCGACCCGGCGTCCGTGGATGCCGTCGCACCACCCGCTGAAGGAGTGACAGCTCATGTCCGCACCAGCGCCGTCCCCGCTGGCCATCGTCGATGCCGAGCCCCTGCCGAGGCAGGACGAGGTCCTGACCGATGCGGCCCTCGCGTTCGTGGCCGAGCTGCACCGCCGGTTCACGCCCCGGCGTGACGAGCTGCTCGCCCGCCGCGGCGAGCGCCGCGCCGAGATCGCCCGCACCTCCACGCTGGACTTCCTGCCGGAGACGGAAGCGGTCCGCGCGGACGACACCTGGAAGGTCGCCCCGGCCCCAGCCGCGCTGGACGACCGCCGGGTGGAGATCACGGGCCCGACCGACCGCAAGATGACCGTCAACGCCCTGAACTCGGGCGCCAGGGTCTGGCTCGCCGACTTCGAGGACGCGTCCGCCCCCACGTGGGAGAACGTGATCACCGGCCAGCTCAATCTGATCGACGCCTACACCCGCAACATCGACTTCACCGACCCGAAGTCGGGCAAGTCGTACGCCCTGAAGCCCGCGGACGAGCTCGCGACCGTCGTCACCCGCCCCCGCGGCTGGCACCTGGACGAGCGCCACCTCCAGCTCGACGGCACCCCGGTGCCCGGCGCCCTGGTCGACTTCGGCCTCTACTTCTTCCACAACGCGCAGCGGCTGATCGACCTCGGCAAGGGCCCGTACTTCTACCTCCCGAAGACGGAGTCGTACCTGGAGGCCCGCCTCTGGAACGACATCTTCGTCTTCGCCCAGGAATACGTCGGCATCCCGCAGGGGACGGTCCGCGCGACCGTCCTGATCGAGACCATCACCGCCGCGTACGAGATGGAGGAGATCCTCTACGAACTCCGCGACCACGCCTCCGGGCTGAACGCCGGCCGCTGGGACTACCTCTTCTCCATCGTCAAGAACTTCCGTGACGGCGGTTCGAAGTTCGTCCTGCCGGACCGCAACCTGGTGACGATGACCGCCCCGTTCATGCGGGCGTACACCGAACTCCTGGTCCGCACCTGCCACAAGCGCGGCGCGCACGCCATCGGCGGCATGGCGGCCTTCATCCCCTCGCGGCGCGACGCCGAGGTCAACAAGGTGGCCTTCGAGAAGGTCAAGGCGGACAAGGACCGCGAGGCGGGCGACGGTTTCGACGGCTCGTGGGTGGCTCACCCGGACCTGGTGCCGATCGCGATGTCGTCCTTCGACGCGGTGCTCGGCGACAAGCCGAACCAGAAGGACCGCCTGCGCGAGGACGTCTCGGTGGCGGCGGGCGACCTGATCGCCATCGACACGCTCGACGCGAAGCCCTCGTACGACGGCCTGCGCAACGCCGTCGCGGTCGGCATCCGCTACATCGAGGCGTGGTTGCGAGGGATGGGCGCGGTCGCCATCTTCAACCTGATGGAGGACGCGGCCACCGCGGAGATCTCACGCTCGCAGATCTGGCAGTGGATCAACGCGGACGTGGTCTTCGAGAACGGCGAGCACGCCACGGCGGACCTGGCCCGCAAGGTCGCGGCCGAGGAACTGGCGGCGATCCGCGCGGAGATCGGCGACGAGACCTTCGAGGCCGGCAGGTGGCAGCAGGCCCACGACCTCCTGCTCCAGGTCTCCCTCGACCAGGACTACGCGGACTTCCTGACGCTGCCGGCGTACGAGCAGCTGCGCTGACACGCGTTCGCGAACGCCCCCGGTGCCGCCGTCGGCGCCGGGGGCGTTCGCGTTCCGCAGCGAGGTGCGCGGAACAGTGGAGATCGAGATCGTCGATGTCCTCTGTAAGCGCGTCCCTGATGTCCGAGCCGAGCCCACCCGGAGAAGCGCGCCACTTCCCTCAGCAGTCCCGCTCGACTGCGCGCACCGTCCTCACCGGACGGTGGTGCGGCGTCCCGGTGCCTCGATGAGCGCGACGGCGTCGACGAGTTCGGCGGTGCGCCCGGGCCGGATCGTCTCCACGCGGATCTCGCACTCGTCGAGCGCGAGACGGCCGAGGATGTCGAAGCTGATACGGGACGGGACCATCCCGGCGTCCGGGCGGCCGCCCAGGTGGCGGTCGCCGGCGTGCACGATCAGTCCGCCGAGCGGCTGAAGTGCTGTTCGTCGGGGTCCCAGGCGCCGCCGGCGTGCGTGGTCGGCTTGTAGCGGTGGACATCGATGGGTTCGTAGTAGCTGCCGGCGTTCACGGGGTTTCTCTCCAGGTCGAGCGGACTGCCGGTGGGCGGCTGGCCGGGGCCGCGTATGTGGGGAGGGCCGCCCCGGGCGGATCCCTTCCGGGCCGCCCGGCAGACGAGCACAACCAGCGTACTGGCGTGCGATTTCGAGCCGGGCGCCGCTATGATCACGCACGGCAAGGCTGTAGCGCAGAGGTCGTCGCGCCCACGCATCAAGCTGGAGGACGCCGGTTCGAATCCGGCCGGTCTTGCCACCTGTTCTCGGAGGGATGGCGTCGGCACGCCGGGCGGGCGGTGGACGTGGTCGTCCCCCGCGGCCGGAGCGTCGGCAAGGGACTGGAGAGTTGTGATGTCGCAGCCGATGCCCGTGCGCTGCCCGGCGATCGAGCACCCGGACCTCCCGCTCGCCGACCCCGCTCTGCTGGAGCCGCTGCTGACGCGGCTCGCGGTGGAGCGGCCGGTCGGGGCGGACGAGGTGTTCCCGCTGGGGACCCTGCGGGGCGACGGGCGTGTCGACCTCTGCAAGCAGGGGCTCGGGGCTGCCGGCGCGGCCGGGCTGATGCCCGCGCTCGCTCGCTCACCGCACGCGGAACACGTCCTGCTGGGCACCAACTCCCTCGGCGACGAGGGGGCCCGCTCGGTCGCGGACGCGCTGCGGGAGTGCGGCCACGGGCTGCGGACGGTCTATCTCGGTTGCAACCGCATCGGGGCCGACGGCGCTGCCGCGCTGGCCGGGTCCCTGGGCGGGGACGGCACCGTCCGGGCCCTGTGGCTCAAGCGCAATCCGCTGGGCGACGCGGGTGTCCGGGCGCTCGGCGCGATGCTGGCCCGCAACACCGTCCTGCGCACTCTCGACCTCGTCAACTGCGGGATCACCGCTGCCGGTCTGACGTCCCTGCTGCGCGTGCTCGCCGTGCGGGAGCAGCCCCTGGAGAGGCTGTTCCTCGGCGGCAACGGGCTCGGCCCGGAGACCGCACCGCTCCTCGCGGCGCTGCTGCGTGACGCGGGGGTGAGGGAGCTGTATCTGCCGGCCAACCACCTCGGCGACGAGGGGGCCGCCGTGCTCGCCTCGGCGGTGGACCCGGCGCGTCCGGTGCGTCTCGGGCTCGGCGGCAACGGGATCGGGCCGGCCGGGGCGAGCGCGCTGGCGGACGCCCTCGGCGGGATCGAGGCGCTCAACCTCGGCCGCCCGATGTCGCAGCGCAGCCTCGGGGCGGCGGGGAACGCGACCGGCGACGCCGGGGCCCACGCGCTGGCCGCCGCCCTGCCGGGCAGCCCGCTGCGCCGCCTCGAACTGGCGCACACCGGCCTGACCGGCCGGGGCGCGAAGGACCTGCTGGGCGCCGTCGGTACGGACTGCCGGCTGGAGTACGTCGGCCTCGGTCCCGGGCTGCCCCGCAGGGTGAAGCGGTCCTTCGCCTCGCGACTGCGGCCGGACACCGGCACCCATGCGGACCTGCGCGCGATAAGGAGCGTCTACCGGTGAGGCCCTGGCCCAAGGACGGTTTCCTCCCGCCGGAGGAGGCGTCGAGCCTGCGCAAGGTCCGCCGGTACGCCGTGCCACGCGGGCTGATCGAGCGGGCGACGGAACGGCGGCTGGCCGGTGACTGGCGTGGTGCCCTCGCGGCGGCGCGCGTCGAACCCGCCTTCGACCTCGCGGAGGTGACGGCGGCGTACGGTACGGCCGTCGCCGGAGCCCTCGCGTCGGACCTGCTCCACCTGGTACCCGACCTGGTGCACTGGCACCTGCCCCGGGTGCTGGCGGGGCGCTCCACGATCGCCACCGACCGCACCGTGGTCCTGGCCGGCTACGGGAACGGGTCCGGCCTGCCTCTCGCCCCGTATCTGTATCTGCTCACGCCCCCGATGGTCGACGGACCGCAGCGCCTCGTCCTGCGTTTCGGCGCCGTGCCCGGCGAAGAGACTCCCGGCGTCTTCGGTGCGGGGACCGAGGACTGGCGGGCCTGCCGGTGGCTGTGGGACGCGCGGCACACGGACGGTCTCCGGGAGGCGGTCGGCGCCGCCGTCCGGGTTCCCTTCTTCCGCCACGACGGCACGCCGCTGAGCACCGAGGAGCTCGGCGCGGGCGATGACGCGGCCGGCCGGGCGGAGCGGGTGACGCTGCTTCACCAGGAGGGCAAGGTCTCCGAGGCCTTCGCCGCCGCCGGCGTCGAATGGGACCCGGTCCTGCCGGAGTCCACGCGGTCGTGGCGCGGGCTGGACATCGAGGACAACGTCCGCCGGATGACGCTCGACATCCCCCGCCTGGATCCGGCGGTGCGGCGCGCGACCGCCGCGGGTGGCGGGGAGCGCTTCCTGGTGCCCATGAGCTGGCGGATCTCCATCCTGCTGGAGCTCCCGGACCACAGCACCGGCGGGCGTCTCCGGGCCCGTGTCGTCGAAAGGGAGACCCCGGGCGCGGCATCGGCGGCCCGGCTTCCCGAGGCGGCCTGGCGCCGCCTTCCCGACCTCGACCTGCTGCGGATCGGCGCCATGCCGCCGCAGTGGCTCCACCCGCTGGTCGCCCGTGCGCTGTTCCCCGCCCTCGAGGGGCCGCTCGGCCCCCCGGGGCCTCCGGCGCCACGCCCCGTGCGGGTGAGGTGCAGGGGCGAGTGGCACGAGGTCGTGTTCCGGGACGGCGCGCTCCGCTCCCCGCACACCGATGAGGAACGGCAGCGGGAGAGCGCCCTGCGGGCCTTCGGCGGGGCCGTCGCCGGCTGCTTCGCCGTGGAGCACTCCTGCACGTCGGGCACGGGAAGGCTTCCGAAGGAGCTGCGGGCACAGGTACGGGAGCTGTTCCTGCGCGCCCAGCACGGGGACACCCCCGCGGTGCTGGAGATGCTGGACGCCGGTGTGGACCTCCGGGTGAAGGACGCACGGCAGCGGGGTCTGCTGCACGTCCTGCCGCTGCTCGACCACGAGGCCCTGCTGCCCCGGCTCCTGGAGGCGGGACTCGACCTGGAGGCCAGGGACCACATGGAGCGGACCCCGCTGGGCGTGGCGGTGAGTGAAGGGGGCTCCCCCGCCCTGGTGGGGGCGCTGCTCGACGCCGGGGCCAGGATCGACGTGACGGACGCGACCGAGCTTTCGCTGTCCCAGATGATCCGCCGGTACAGGCGCGAGGACCTCGCATTCCTCAAGGAGCGCGTGGAGACGGAGCACCCGGGCATCGGGTCCGAGTGGTACGACGAGTATGTCCAGGAGAGCCCGGAGGACGAGGAACAGTGAGCACCACCATCCGGCCCGCCTCCGTCACGCCGGGACCGCTGGAGGCCGCCGACGACCTGAACCGGCGGCTGCGCACCACCCGCACCGAGCCCGCGAAGAGCCCCCAGCTGGAGGCGCTCGCACTGGCGGTGACGGCCAATCAGCCGGTGCTGCTGTGGGGCGAGCCCGGGATCGGCAAGTCCGCGGGCATGGAGCAGCTCGCCGCCGGTCTGGGGCTCGAGCTGGAGACGGTCATCGCGAGCGTCCACGAACCGTCGGACTTCGCCGGGCTGCCGGTCGTGGGCGACGATCCGGCGGTGACGGGCGTGCCGATGGCGCCGCCCGACTGGGCAGTGCGGCTCGCCCGTGCCGGACAGGGGCTCCTCTTCTTCGACGAGTTGTCGTCGGCGCCGCCCGCCGTGCAGGCGGCGCTCCTGCGGGTCGTCCTCGAACGGCGGGTGGGCAGCCTGCGCCTGCCGGAGGCCGTACGCGTCGTGGCGGCGGCCAATCCTCCGTCGAGCGCGGCCGACGGCTGGCACCTCAGCCCGCCGCTCGCCAACCGCTTCGTCCACCTCCGGTGGACGCACGACCCGCGCACCGTCGCCCGCGGCATGGCGGGGACCTGGCCCGCCCTGGGCGTACCCGTCGTCGATCCCGCCAAGGTGCCGGGGGCGGCGGCACGGGCCCGTGGTGCGGTCTCCGGGTTCCTGACGGCGCGCCCCGGCCTGGTCCACCACATCCCGGCGGACGCCGAGGGCCGGGGCCGGGCGTGGCCGTCCCCGCGGACCTGGGACATGGCGCTGCGACTGCTCGCCACGGGTCACGCGGCGGGCGCCGGCCGGGAGGCGGTCGCGGCCGTGCTCACGGGCGCGGTCGGGGACGGTGCGGGCATCGAGCTGCTGTCCTATCTGGAACACCTCGACCTGCCCGACCCGGACCGGGTGCTCGCGGACCCGGACGCGTTCGCGCTGCCGGGGCGCGGGGACCGGCAGCTCGCCTTCCTGATCGCGGTCGTCGCCGCGGTTCAGGGCGACCTGACCAGGGAGCGCTGGGAGGCGGGGTGGGCCGTGCTCGCCAAGGCCGTCGACGCCGGTGTGCCCGACGTGGCCGCCCGGGCGGCGGTGGACCTCGCCGGGATGAGGGACCTCGACTGGCCGGTGCCGCCGGGTATCGACGGCTTCCTGGACCTGCTGCGGCAGTCCGGTGCCCTTCCTCAGGGCGGCTGAGCTGGACACCACGAAGCTGCTCGCGGCGCGCTACCGGGCGGCCGCCGACCGCCCGTACCTGGCCTCGGCGCTGTACGCCCTGACCGTGGTGCCGAGCGACGAGGTGCCGACCATGGGCGTGGACCGGTACTGGCGCTGCTACGTGTCGCCCGCCTTCGTCGACCGGACCCCGGTGGCGGAACTCGCGGCGGTGTGGGTGCACGAGGTCGCGCACCTGCTGCGCGACCACCACGGGCGGGCCGGGCTGCTGCCCGCGGCCGATCAGCGGGATCCGCACCGGGTGAACGTCGCGCAGGACTGCGAGATCAACGACGACCTGATCGCCGACGGGCTCCCGCTGCCCGAGGGGCGGATGGAGCCGCGCCTCTTCGGCCTTCCGGGGGGCCGTCTCTTCGAGGTGTACCTGGCCGCGCTGCCGCCCTCCCCCGTCACCCAGGACTGCGGGTCGGGCGCCCACGGGCAGCCGTCCCCCTGGGAGTCGGGCGACCCCGCGGGCCACTCGGGGGTCGGCACGGTCGAGGCGGAGGCGCTGCGGCGCCACACCGCGGAGGCGATGCGCGCCCACGCCCGCGCCCGGGGGTCCCTCCCCGGAGGCTGGAAGCGCTGGGCGGACGAGGTCCTCCAGCCCACCGTCGACTGGAGGCGGGCGCTCGCGGGTGCCGTGCGGGAGGCCGCCGCCTGGGCGGCCGGGGCGATCGACTACACCTATCGGCGGCCGTCCCGCCGGAGCGCGGCACTGCGCGGCATCGTGCTGCCGAGCCTGCGGCGCCCCCTGCCCAGGGTTGCGGTCGTCATCGACACCTCGGGCTCGATGGGCGAGGCGGAGATCGCCACCGCACTCGCCGAGGTGACGGGCGTCCTGCGCGAGGTGGGGATCCGGGGCAACCGGGTGACGGTCCTGGCCTGCGACGCCGACGTCCAGGCGGTCTCGCGGGTGACGTCCGCCGGCCAGATCACGCTGGGCGGCGGCGGTGGCACCGACATGCGCGTCGGGATCGCGGCGGCGCTGGCGGGACCGGAACGCCCGGGCATCGTCGTCGTGCTGACGGACGGACTCACTCCGTGGCCCGACGAGACCCCCTCGTGCCGGCTCGTCGCCGCCCTCATCGGCCCGTCCGCCCCGGCCCCTCCCGCGTGGATCGAGACGGTGCGCGTCACGTAGAACGGTTCCTCGCCCCAGGCTCGGCCTGGGCACCGGACCGTGAAGGATGAGTGCGGCTACTCAGGCTCCGGGCGCCTCTCCCGCCGAGGATGGGGACCGCCATCAGATCGAGCTCAGGAGTCCGGACATGCTCAGCCGCCTCGCCGACGTCCTGGTACCCGCGTTCGGCCGTCTCACGGTCACGGCCGACGCGGACGCCGCACTCGCCCCCGGCAGCATCATCGCCGCGAACCACACCTCGCTCGCCGACCCCGCCGTGGTGCTCGCCGCACTGCACCGCCTCGGGGTCCGTCCGGTCGTCATGGCGGCCGCGGGGCTGTGGCGTGTACCGGTACTGGGCCGTGCGCTCGCCCAGGAGGGGCACATCCCGGTCCACCGCGGCGACCGGCGCGCCGCGAACGCCCTGGACGACGCGGCTGACGCGCTCGACCGCGGTCGCCTGGTCCTCATCTACGCCGAGGGCGGCATCCCGCGCCGTACGGACGCCGCGGAGGCGGCGCCCGAGGCCTTCCGCAGCGGCCTCGCCCGGCTCGCCAGGCGGACCGGGGCGCCGGTGGTGCCGGTCGGCCAGGCCGGCGCCCGCCGGGTGACCTCGGGAAGCGTGCCCAAACAGCTCGCGGGCCTGTTCACGGCGCCGATGCGCCGCCCCGGACTGCACGTGCACATCGGAGAACCGCTCGACCTGTCGGCGGACGGTGCCGACCGGACCGAGCGGGCCCGCACCGCCGTGACGGCCGCCTGGCGGACGGCCGCCACGCGGCTCGGAGAGCCCGCCGCGCTCGCCGCCTGAGGAGCGCTCCGTCCCGGGCGCCCGTCCGCATGCCGGCGCCCTTCCTCCCCAGCCCCGGCGACGCCGCCGGGGCGAGGGGCCGTCAGCCGGGCAGGACCACCGTGCGCTGGGCCGAGAAGTCGCCCCACTTCCCGTCGGGGAGCTTGGGCCGGATCTTGAGCGAGTAGCGGGTGCCGGGCGGGTCGGTCAGGGTGAGCCGGTACGTCGCCCGGCCCTCGGGCGGCGTACCGCCCCAGACGATGGTGGTGGTCAGCCTGCCGTTCAGGAACAGCTGGTACGCGGGAATCGTGCCGCCGGTGTCCGGCTGGTCCCAGGAGAGGTCGACCAGCGACTCCTCGCCCTGCACCGCAGTCGCCGTCCGCAGCCCGGTGGGCGCCGTGCTCGCGGGGGCGCCCGGCGCGGACGGGGTGGTGAGGTCGAGGGCGTCGCTGTCCGGTGAGGAGCGGTCGGCCGCGTCGCGGGCGCGGACGGTGAAGGTGTAGACCGTGCCGGGCCGCAGCCCGGTGAGGCGGGCCGTGGTCCGCGTGCCGGAGACGCTGTGGATCCTGGAGTCCTCCTGGTAGATGTCGTAGGAGGTCACTCCCACGTCGTCCGTGGAGCCGCCCCAGGACAGCGAGACCGTCCGGCCGCTGTCCGCCCTGCCCCGCAGCGCCGTCGGGCCGGTCGGCGGTTCCTTGTCGGCGGGGGCGGCCGCGGGTGTGGTGACGAGGACGGTGGCGCTCGGTGCGGACACGTTCCCGGCGGCGTCCCGGGCCCTGACGGTGAAGGTGTACACCGTGGAGGCGGAGAGACCTCCGACGTCGGTCATCAGCTTCGCCGCGTCCACCGACGCGGCCTTCTCGCCCGCGCGGTAGACGTCGTAGCCGGTGACGCCCTCGTCGTCCGTGGACCGCTCCCACATGACGTGCACGGAGGTGGCGCTGCCGGCCTGCGCCGTCACTCCCCCGGGGACCGCCGGCTTCACGGTGTCCGCTTCGACGGAGTCGCCGCATGCGCTGAGAGCGGCGAGGAGCAACGCGGCGGAGCAGGTCAACGCGGTGCGTGCGTGGGGGCGTTGCACAGTGATGCCTTCCATCCGACAGCAATGGTCCAGACCTATATGCCATGCGGACGGCGTCGCCGACAAGAGGGTGGACGGGAACGTTCCGCGATGTCCGCGATGCGTTCCGGACGCGGAAGCACGTGTTCCGGCGCCTGGCGGCGATGAGTTCCGGCCGTGGGAAGGGTCTGAAGGGTATGGACACTTCTGACGGAACCGCGCCCGGTCTCGACCTGGAACCGGCCGCGCGACAGATCCGCGAACTGATCGGCGCCGTCGACGACCGGCAGCTGACCGGCCCCACCCCCTGCCCCGACTACTCGGTACGGGAGCTGCTCGGGCACCTCCTGGGGCTGACCGTCGCCTTCCGCGACGCGGCACACAAGAAGTACGGCCCAACGACCGGCACCCCTCCGACAGCGGCCCTGCCGGTACTGCCGGCCGACTGGCGCACCGCGCTGCCTCCCCTGCTGGACGAGCTGGTCGCGGCCTGGCGCTCCCCGGACGCGCTGGAGGGCATGACCCGGGCCGGCGGAGTCGATCTGCCCGGTCAGGTCGCCGGGATGGTCGCGCGCAACGAGCTGCTGGTGCACGGCTGGGACCTGGCCAGATCCACTGGGCAGGAGTTCCGGGCGGACGAGGCGAGCCTGCGCTCCTCGGAGGTGTTGCTGGCACCCGGGGACGACGACAGGTCCGGGCCCGACGCGATCTTCGGCCCGCCGGTCCCCGTCCCGGCCGACGCGCCGCTGGCCGACCGGGTGATCGCGCTGAGCGGGCGCCGGCCGGACTGGCGGCCGGGCGACTGAAGGGCCTCGGGGCCGGGCCCCGCGTGGCGCGGGCGCGCTCGGTTCAGGCCCCTTCGCCCTCTCCCCGGAACACCCGGAGCACCTCCCGCGCGCGCTCCTGGAACCGTTCGTCGGCTGACGCGGTCGCCCCCTCCACGGCTGAGGCGGTCACCCGCGGATCCCGCTCGGCCAGTTCCGTCAGACGGCGGCGGTGCTCGGCGGTCATCGCGGCCGGGCCGAGCCCCAGCAGCGCGTCCAGCGCCGTGAACGGGTCCGCGTCCATCTCCGCCGAGGCCAGCAGCAGCCCCGCCGCCTCGGGCCCGTCCAGAGTCTCCGGGGCCACGGCGCACAGGGCCCGCACGACGACCGGGGTCTGGTGCGGGTCGGGCAGCAGCCGCAGCAGTTCCTCGGTGAGTGGCCGGCCTTCGTCACCCAGCTGTACGGCGACACGGGCGGCCCTGGAGACCGTCCACCGCATCCAGTCCGGCCCGGTCGCGGACAGCGCGCCCCGCAGCAGCGGCACGGATTCCTCGGCCCGGCCGGCAATTCGCCACAGCGCTTCGGCGACGGCGATGCCGGCGTCGAACCGCGGGACGGTGCGGTCGGCGGCGGGGTCGCCGACGGCAGCCGACAGCGCGGGCAGCAGGACAGCCGCGCGTGGCCCGAGGCCGGCGGCGATCGACGCCGCCTCACGCGTCCCGTGCGCGTCGCCGTCCTCCAGCCGCTCGGCCAGCAGAGCCAGCACGGGCTCGGCGTCACCGGTGAGTTCGTACAGGGTCCTGGCCGCGCCGAGGCGTCCCTCAGGCTGTCCCGAGCGGGCAGCCCGGCGCAGGGCGTCGCCCGCCTCGGCTCGGTTCCCCGGGGCGCATACAGCGGCCAGCGCCCTCGTCATCTGCTGCGGGAACCTCCCGAGTGCGGACAGCACTTCGGGCAGGGCGGACGACGCCTCGCTCCCCCAGGACTCCAGCAGGGCGGCGTAGCGGTACGGTTCCTGGCCACCGAGCGCGTCCGGCTCGGCCAGCCGGGCGCGCACGGCCGCGAGCAGGCCGGCGTCACGGAACACGGGGTGTGCCGAGCAGTCCTCCGCAGGCCGCGTCGAGGGCCCGGGGCCGCCGGGCCAGGTCCCGGGACAGGAACGGCACGGCCTTCTCCGGATCGACGTCGACCAGCGCCGCGAGCGCCCGGTCGGCCAGATCGTCGTCCCGCGCCGCCAACTCCGCCAGCACGGGGCCTGCCTGTGCCGCGTGTCCACCGAGGAGCCGGAGCAGGGACAGCACCGCCTCCGTGCTCTCCGGGTCCCGGCGGACCGCCTCGCACAGTGGGCCCGCGAGCCGCTCCCGCGCACTGCGCGATATCTGCACGGCGGACTCGGAGGCCCACGCGGCCTCGGCGAGCACCTCGGGCCGCCCGGTCAGCAGCGCGGCACCCAGCAGTGCGTACGCGCCGTCCCGGTCCGCGGGGGTGTCCCGGAGCAGCAGGGACGAGACGACGTACTGGAGGGGCTCGTTGCGGTCGAGGTCCATGCGGCCGGCGACGAGGTGGTCGGCGGGCAGCAGCGCGAGCATGGCGTCGTGGTGCTCCGGACCCCAGTCGGCCCCGGCGTCCACGCATCCCATCAGGGCCGCGACACGGACCTCGGCCGGTTCGTCGGGTCCGAGGGCCCCGGCGGCGAGGGCGCGGCTGCCCTCGGGGTCCAGGTGGACCAGGCCGCCCAGCAGTTCGGCCCTGACGCGCGGATCCGTCTCCACCGCGAAGCGGTCACGGAGCACCCCGTACGCCTCGTCCGTCGCGCCCGTCATGGCCGCGGCCCAGGCCGCCGCCTGGCGCACGCCGCTGTCCCCGGCCTTTACCGAGGCGAGCAGCAGGGGCAGTTCGGCGGTCACGGCGCGGCGGGCGGCGGCCTCGTCGCTGTCGCCGTGGTCCGCGCCGTTCTCCGCGATGCCGCCGAGGAGGGCCAGCACGTCCGCCGCCCGGATCCCGGCGGCGGCCATCCGCGCGAGGAACGGCACGGCGTGTGCCGTGGCCTCGTACACCGACCCCTGGTGCAGGATGCTGCCGTACAGCTCGGAGAGTGCCTCCTCGGCCTTCTCGTCGTCGTCCCCCGCCAGTGCCCGCAGGCAGTCGGGCACATCGGCGGCGCTGCCGTAGGCGTGCGTGAGCGACGCCCACGGGTGGGCGTCGACCTCGGCGGAGAAGCGGCTGGGATCCATGCCGTGGATCATGACACCCGGCACCGACAGTGCTCGCCGCGTGCTCCGGGGGCTCAGCTGGTGAAGAACTCGCTGATCTGCTGGGCCACCTGGTCCGGGTGCTTCTTGTGGACCTGGTGGCCGCCGCCCAGGGTGATCAGCCGGCAGTCGGGGATGAGCGTGGCCATGTCGGACAGCCTTTCCTGCGGCATGTCGCTCTCCGGACCCCCCGCGATCATCAGGGTCGGGGCGACGATCTGCCCCAGCTCCTCCCGCCAGCGCGGTTCCGGCTCGGCGATCTGCGCGCGGACCTCGTCCAGGGCGTTCTCGTCGTGGTCGACCGGGCCGGTGTGACGGGTGTCGGCGACCAGCTGTCCGGAGAAGGGCGGCGGGGTCTCGATCAGCACCAGTCGCTCGACGCGGTCCGCGTGCTCCTCGGCGAGCAGATAGGCCACCACTCCGCCCATCGAGTGGCCGACGACACCGACGCGGTCGAGCTCGCAGGCGTCGAGGAACTCCAGGACGTCGTCCCGCATCTGTTCGAGGCCGTACTCGTCGGGCCAGTCGCTCTCGCCGTGCCCGCGCAGGTCGACGGCGTACACCCGCCACTCCTCGCCGAGGAGGCCGGCCACCGCCTCCCAGCTCAGGGACGAGCCGCCGAGGCCGTGCAAGAGGACGACGGGCGAGCCGAAGGGGTCACCCCAGGTCCGGTACGCCAGCCGCACATCGCCGACGTCCACAACAGACTGATCTTCCATGTACCGAACGCTACAGGCGCCGCACCCCGGCCGGCCCCGGCCCCCGGCCTGGCAGGCTTGCCGCGTGAAGCACAGACGTCTCGCCCTCGCCGCGGTCGCGGCCCTCGTACTGACCGGCTGCTCCGGGGCCGGTTCCGGCCCCACCGAGAAGGGGCTCGACGACCCCGCGAACAAGGACATCGCCATGCGGCTCGTGTCGAGCGCGGAGAACTCCACGCTCGACTGGAAGGCCCAGTACGGCTACATCGAGGACATCGGCGACGGCCGGGGCTGGACCGCCGGGATCATCGGGTTCTGCTCCGGCACCGGGGACATGCTGAGGGTCGTCGAGCGCTACGCGGCGAAGCGTCCGGGGAACGCGCTCGAGGGTTTCCTCCCGGCTCTGCGCGCGGTGAACGGCAGCGACTCGCACGAGGGGCTCGAGGACGCGTTCACCGCCGCCTGGTCGGAGGCGGCGCGGGATCCCGCGTTCAGGTCGGCGCAGGACGCGGAGCGCGACGACTCGTACTTCGACCCGGCGGTCGAGCGCGCCGAGGCCGACGGGCTCAGCGCCCTCGGGCAGTTCATCTACTACGACGCCTATGTGATGCACGGGTACGCCGACGCCGTCGGCACGGTCGGTTTCCGGACGATACGCGCCCAGGCCGTGGCCGAGGCCGAACCGCCGTCGGAGGGCGGTGACGAGGAGGCGTACCTCAACGCCTTCCTGGACGCGCGGGTGGCCGCGATACGCAAGGAGCCCTCGCACAGCGACACCAGCCGGGTGGAGACCGCCCAGCGCGTGTTCGTGCGTGAGGGGAAGCTCCAGCTGGAGACCCCCCTGGTGTGGAAGGTCTACGGCGAGAGCTACCGCATCGACGGGAGCTGACCTGCCGCACGCCGCAGTCCGCGAGGACCCCGGAGAGGTCCGTGCACGGGGGGTTACCGCGCGGGCCGAGCTCTGGTAGGAAAGTTTACTAACAGAATATCGGAACGACGAACTCCTTCTGGAGGACCGGTGCATCACCCCCACACCAGCACCTCGCGTCGCACCACCCGATTCACCCGCACCGTCGGACTCGCCGTGCTGGCCCTCGGGCTGACCTTCACGGCGATCCCGGCCACCGCCCACGCCGGCGCCCCCACGCCGCCGGCCGCACACCTGGAGGCAGCCGCGACCGGGCTCGACGACCCCGCGAAGAAGGACATCGCCATGCGGCTCGTGTCGAGCGCGGAGAACTCCACGCTCGACTGGAAGGCCCAGTACGGCTACATCGAGGACATAGGCGACGGCCGCGGCTACACCGCCGGCATCATAGGGTTCTGCTCCGGCACCGGCGACATGCTCGGCCTGGTGGAGCTGTACACCGAGCGGGAACCGGGCAACGCCCTGGCGTCGTACCTGCCCGCCCTGCGCGAGGTCGACGGGACCGACTCGCACGAAGGGCTCGACCCTGGGTTCACCGGCGCCTGGGCCGAGGCCGCGTCGGACCCCGCCTTCCAGCGGGCACAGGACGACGAGCGCGACCGGGTGTACTTCGACCCGGCGGTGCGTCAGGGCAAGGCCGACGGCCTGGGCACACTCGGCCAGTTCGCGTACTACGACGCCATCGTGATGCACGGCGGCGGTACCGACGCCACGAGCTTCGGCTCGATCAGGCAGAGGGCCCTGGCCGTGGCGTCGCCTCCGTCGCAGGGCGGTGACGAGACCGCCTACCTCGACGCGTTCCTGGACGCGCGGGTCTGGGCGATGGAACAGGAGGAGGCCCACTCGGACACCAGCCGGGTCGACACGGCCCAGCGGGTGTTCCTGCGCGACGGCAACCTGAACCTGGATCCGCCGCTCGACTGGCAGGTCTACGGCGACAGCTTCCACATCGGCTGACACCACCGCGCCCGGCGTGCGCGTACGGGCACCCCTGAAGGGGGGTCCCGTACGCGCGCCCGCGGTTCAGTGGGCGACGGGCACGGCCATCGGGTCCTTCGGCTGCTCGCTGTCCACGGCCTCCGGATCCGACGGCACGTCCGGCGTGCGGCCCCAGTGGTTGAAGGCCAGGTTCAGCACGATCGCCACCACACAGCCGGTGGAGATGCCCGAGTCGAGGACGACGAGCAGGTCCTCGGGGAACGCGTGGTAGAAGCCGGGCGCGGCGATCGGGATGAGGCCGACGCCGACGGCCGCAGCGACGATCAGCGCGTTCTCGCCCTTCTCCAGGGCCGCCGTGGCCAGTGTCTGGATGCCGCTCGCGGCGACCGACCCGAAGAGGACGATGCCCGCGCCGCCGAGCACCGGGAGCGGCACGAGGGCGATGACGGACGCGGCCACGGGGACCAGACCGAGCAGGACGAGGATGACGCCGCCCGCGGCGACGACGAACCTGCTGCGGACCTTGGTCATGGCGACCAGCCCGATGTTCTGGGCGAACGCGCTGCACATGAAGCCGTTGAAGAGCGGGCTGACGGCGCTGCCCAGGGTGTCGGCGCGCAGTCCGCCCTCGATGGTCCGCTCGTCCGCGGGACGGCCGACGATCTTGCCGAGGGCCAGCATGTCGGCGGTGGACTCGGTCATGCAGACCAGCATCACGATGCACATGGAGATGATGGCGGCGATCTCGAACTGCGGTGCGCCGAAGTGGAACGGCGTCGGGAAACCGACCACGTCGGCATCGCCCAGTGCCCCGAAGTCGGTGATTCCGGCGGGTACGGCGATCAGCGTGCCGACGACCAGGCCGAGCAGGATGGCGATCTGCTGGAGGAAGCCCCGCAGCAGTTTGCGCAGGGCGAGCACGATCACGAGGGTCACGGCCGCCATCGTGATGTTCGTCGTCGAACCGTAGTCGTCGGCGGTGGCGTCGCCGCCCTGGGACCAGTTGAACGCGACCGGCAGGAGCGAGACACCGATCAGGGTGATGACGGTGCCGGTGACGACGGGCGGGAAGAACCGCACCAGTTTGCAGAAGTAGGGCGCGAGGACGAAGCCGAGGAGACCGGCGACGATGATCGCGCCGAAGATGACGGCGATGCCGTCGTGACCGCGATCCTTGCCTATCGCGATCATCGGGGTCACCCCGGCGAACGAGACACCGTTGACGAACGGCAGCCGGGCGCCTATCCGCCAGAAGCCGAGGGTCTGGAGCAGGGTGGCTATTCCCGCGGTGAAGAGGCTCGCCCCCATGAGGAAGGCGGTCTCCTTGGCGCTGAGGCCGACCGCGGGTCCCACGATCATGGGCGGGGCCACCACTCCCGCGTACATCGCGGCCACGTGCTGCAGGCCGCTGGTGAACATCCTGAGGGGCGGGAGCTTCTCGTCGACCGGATGTTTCCGGTCCGGTCCGCCGGCGGCGTCCTCGTCCTGCGCGCCTGCTCGAACTGTGTCTGCTTCTGCGGCGTTTGCTTCGACTGCGTTCTTGCGAAACCTGGGCGTAGCTGCCACGGCTTCCTCCGGTCGGGTGCACGTCGGGTGACGTGGGTGTCAGGGAGGTGGTGCTGAGTGGTGCGTTGTTGCAGGTCGTGCAGCTGGTGCGGGCAGCTTGGAGCTCACCCGTGCGGGTGCGCGTACAGGACGTACGCGCACCCGCACGGGCTGCCGTCGACCCGTGGGTCCACGGCGGCCGGCCGAGGGCCGTCCCCCTCGGCCGGCCTGTCAGGGGGGGTGGGAGCCGTCCCGTGGTCTCCGGTCGACAGCCCTCACGGGTCATCAGGCCCCGGCGGCGATCCGTGCCAGTCGCCTGGCCTCGTCGCGGGTCGCGCGGGCGATGGCGTCCTCGTCCACCGTGGTGAGGTGGCCGTCCTCGACGACGGTCCTGCCGTTCACGAGGGAGAGGGTCACGGGGGCCGCGGCGCCGAACACCAGGGCGGTCACCGGGTCGGCGATGGAGGCGTGGGCGAGGGTGTCCAGCTTCCAGAGCACGAGGTCGGCGAGCTTCCCCGGTTCCAGGGAGCCGATCTCGTCGGCCCTGCCGAGGACCCTGGCGCCGCCGTGCGTGCCCAGGCGCAGTGCCTGACGGGCGTTCAGGGCCTTCTCCCGGTGGGCACCGAGGCGGTTGATGAGCAGGGCGTTGCGCAGTTCGGTGTGGAGCTCGCCGGACTCGTTGGAAGCGGTGCCGTCGACGCCGAGTCCGACCGGGACGCCGGCGGCGAGCATGTCGGGGACGCGGGCGATGCCTGCGGCGAGGCGGGCGTTGGAGGAGGGGCAGTGCGCGACACCGGTGCCGGTACGGGCGAAGGCGGCGATGTCGGAGTCGTTCATGTGGACGCAGTGCGCCATCCACACGTCGTCGCCGAGCCAGCCGGTCGACTCGAAGTAGTCCGTCGGGCCCATCCCGAACAGCTCCTTGCAGAACTGTTCCTCCTCGACCGTCTCCGAACCGTGGGTGTGCAGACGCACGCCGCGCCGGCGCGCCAACTCGGCTCCCTGACGCAGGAGTTCGGTGGACACCGAGAAGGGCGAGCAGGGGGCGACGGCGATCTGCGTCATCGCGTCGAACGAGGCGTCGTGGTGCTCGTCGACGGTCGCCTCGGTGGCGGCGAGCGCCCCGTCGAGGGTTTCCACGGCGAAGTCCGGCGGCAGTCCGCCGTCCTTCTCGCTGCGGTCCATCGAACCGCGGGCGAGGGTGAAGCGTACGCCCATGTCGCGGGCGGCCCCGATGATCGCACCGGACAGGTCGCCGGAACCTCGGGGGAAGACGTAGTGGTGGTCCATGGCGGTGGTGACCCCGCCGCGGGCCATCATCGCGAGCGAGCCCTGGGCCGCCGCGCGGGCCATCGGCTCGTCGATGCGCGCCCAGGTCGGGTACAGGGCGACCAGCCAGTCGAAGAGGTTGTGGTCGGTCGCGAGGCCCCGGGTGATCCACTGGTAGAAGTGGTGGTGGGTGTTGACGAGACCGGGTGTGGCGAGGTGCCCGGTGCCGTCGACACGGCGTACGACACCGGTGAGGCCCTCCGGGGCCGTGCCCGCGCCGACGGACTCGATGCGGTTGCCCGCCACGACGACGTACCCCGAGGCGTACTCGGTGTCGTGGGCGTCGACGGTCGCGATCGAGCAGTTCTCGATGACGATGCGCTGAACGGTCCTTGGATCCGCCGAAGCTGCCATGGTGCTTCCCTCTTCTGTCTCTGGCGATGTGGGCACGGCAGGACCCCAGGAGGATTTGAGTGCCACAGCGTGACGGCTGTGGGTGCCGAGATGATGGAAGAACAGGTTGTGCGGGACCGCGACGAGCGCTCCCGCACTGATCCCGGATCCGAGCACGGTATGCGCCCAGGAGGGGAATCCGGCGTGGAAGTCGGGCGCCGCGAGCGGGATGACGCCCGCGCCGAGTGGGGCCGGACAGGAGGAGGTGCCATGGGATGTCCCTCCGGGACGACCGGCCTCCGCGCCGCTGGGGGCGGGGGCCGGTTCAGCTCCGCTCAGAGGTTGGTCAGATCGACCGGGATCTTCGGCTCGACGCCGTCCCGGAGCACCGTCGCCTCGATGAGACCGTACGGGCGGTCGGCCGCGAAGTACACAGCACCGTCGGCGGTGTCGTTCTTGAGGCCGAAGGGCTCCAGGTCGACGAGGAAGTGGTGGTTGTTCGGCAGGGAGAAGCGGATCTCGTCGATCTCGCTGCGGCTTTCGATGATGCGCGAACCCATCTGGTACAGGGTCTGCTGGAGCGAGAGGGAGTAGGTCTCCGCGAAGGCCTGGAGCATGTGCTTGCGCGCCTGCTCGTAGGACTTCTCCCAGTTCGGCATGCGCTGTCCGTCATCGGTCCAGTTGTAGCGCCACCTGGCGGACACGTCGGTCGCGAGGATGCGGTCGTACGCCTCCTTCAGGGTCGTGTACTTGTCCTTGACGTAGCCCCAGAACTCCGAGTTGGTGGAGTTCATCACCGTGAGGTCCTTGAGGCCGGAGATGACCTCCCACTTCTGACCGTCGTAGGTGATCTGGGACGTGCGCGTCTCCTGACCCTTGCGGACGAACGAGTGCTTGACCTCGTCGGCGCCGATGAACCTCGAGTTGCCGTCCGAGGTCGCGATGCGCTCCCAGGCGTACTCCTCGATCCTGATCCGGGCCACCTTGATCGGTTCCTGCGAGCTCACGAAGTGCCGGGCGAGGTGTATGCCGAACTGCTCGGCCGACTCGATGCCGTGTTCCTTGGCGAAGGCGAACACCGTGTTCTTGGTGGTGTCGGTGGGCAGGACGTTGGCGTTGGAGCCTGAGTAGTGGACGTCGTCCATGTCGCCGGAGAGCGCGACCGAGACGTTGAGGTCCTTGATGTGGTGGGTGTCGCCGTCCCGCGTGATCCTGACGACGCGGTTCTCTGCTTTGCCGTACTGGTTCTGGCCGAGAATCGTGGGCATTGTCTGCTAGCTCCCTCGGTAAACGGAGTAGCCGAACGGGTTGAGCAGCAGCGGTACGTGGTAGTGCTCGCCCGGGGTGACGGCGAACGCGATCGCCACCTCCGGGAAGAACGCACCGCTGTCCCTTACGCGGGGGGCGTCCTGCTGCGCCTCGGCTTGCTTCTTCGCGGTGAAGTACGACTCGGTGTCGAAGACGAGCCGTACGTGGGTGGTTCCTTCCGGCAGGGCCGGCAGGTCTTTGCAGCGCCCGTCCGCGTCGGTCGCGGATCCGCCGAGCGTCACGTACTGCGCTTCGCCGCCGCTGCGGGCGGCCAGGGAGACGGTGACGGCTCCGGCCGGACGGCCGATGCTGGTGTCCAGGATGTGGGTGGACACCGATGCGGTGGTGTCGGTGCTCAAGACCGTCACGCTCCTTGTTCTCAAGAGTGCTGTACGAGGCCCTGGTCCTCAGGAGTCCTCTACGAGGCGGTTCAGCCGGATGCGGTTGATCTTGCCCAGCTCGGCGCGGACGATCTCGCGTTCCCGCTCGGGCGAGTTCCCGGTCCGGATCTTCACCGCGTCGCGCATCTGCTCACCGGTGGCTCCGGTGGCACAGATCAGGAAGACGTGTCCGAACCGCTCCTGGTAGGCCAGGTTGAGTTCGAGCATCTCCGCCTTGAGCTCCTCGGACGCTCCGGCCATCCCCCGCTGCTCACGGGCGGAGACCGGATCCCCCGGTTCGGGGCGGCCGATCGGCGGGTGGCCCGCCATCGCCTCGGCCAGGTCCTCCGCGGAGAGCTCGGCCATGGCGGCGTCACTGGCGGAGAACAGGGCTTCCGGGCCGGAGTACGGCCGGTGGGCGAGGACGAAGCTTCCCCACGCCGCACTGGCGCACACCTCGTGCAGCGCGGCTGCGGCCTCCCCGGCCGCCAGGGTGTTGAACCGGGCGAGGCCCGGTGTGGAGCTCGTAGTCACGGGAGCCTCCGTGGCTTTTTCGCTGTGCGTTTTCGGGCTGCGGACAGCTAACGCCCTCCACAACACCACGTCAACAGTTTGTTGAAATTCCACGAACAGATGATGCCGCCGCCCGAGTTCCCGGACGGCGGCATGACTCCGCATCACACACCGCCACTCACCGAATAACTATGCTAGTTACCCTGAGTTAGCGACTGTGACCTTCGAAGACCTATGGCCCGTTGACCTGCAAGGACAGGCCGGCTGGTCGACGTCCGAACGAAGAGAGCTTGTCGACCTCCATGAGGGAATGGCCCAGCTGCCAACCACCTCACCGCGCGCCCTGCTGTCCATCAGGCTGTCGATCCTGACCGAGGAGACCACGTCCCCCCTCCGCCAGGAACTGGACCTCGTACGCATGGCTGTTGAGCGTGGGAGCCGAGTGGTGGGCATCGCCAGAGACCTTGGCGTGTCTGCAACCAAGGTCCCACCCTGGAAGCGGCCTCAGCTCGGTGAGTGGATCAGCAACAGAGCCCCTGAGTTCGATGAGATCCTGTTCTGGAAGCTTGACCGCTTCGTACGACGCATCTCCGATCTGCACCTGATGATCGAATGGTGCAAGGAGCACCAGAAGACGCTTACCGCCAAGCACGACCCTATCGACCTCTATACGGAGTTCGGTCAGTTCATGGGCACGATCATCGCGGGCGTGGCTCGGATCGAGGCAGCCAACACAGGTGTCCGTGTCGAGTCCCTGTGGAAGTTTTCTCGCACGGTGGAGAAGCGCTGGATCATCGGCAAACCCGTCTACGGGTACAGGACCGAGGCACAGCGGGACGGAACCAAGTCCCTCGCCATCGACCCGGAGAAGGCAAGAGCGCTCCGCTGGATCCACTCCATGATCGCCCGAGGAGCATCCCTGTACCGCGCCTGCAGGATGCTGACCCGAGCCGGCATCCTGCCTCCGAACAAGGGCCAGTGGTCCTCAGGCAATCTGACGTAACCGAGCTTGAAAAAATGGCCATTTCGGCAGCTGATGGACCACTTCTCATGACTCATCACGAGACTTGGCGGCCCTCTTCTCCTCCTGGGAATTGATGTAGTTGTAAACGGTGAAACGACTGACACCGAGCGCGCCCGCCACCGTCTCCACACCGTGCCGCATCGAGAAGGCACCGCGTGCCTCAAGCGTGCGCACGACGCCCTGCTTGGCCCTGCGGTCCAGGTCGGCCAGCGGCATCCCGTGCCGCCGCTCCATCGCGGCCAGGATGTGGTCGAGCGATTCCGAGAGCTGAGGGAGCCGCACCGCCATGACGTCCACCCCCTCCCACGCGAGCACCACGTCCTCGGTGGTCGCCTGCTCCGGGTCGAGCAGTTCGGCGCCCATGGCGTCGACGAGCGGCTTCACCGCGGCGACCAGCGGGTGGTCTGCCGGTCCGGTCACGGGGTGTCCTCCCCGATCACGTTGACCTGGAGGGAGACACGGGTGGCGCCCGCGGCCAGGGCCTTGCGCAGCAGGGAGTCCACCGCGGTGAGGACCTGGTCGGTGCCCCCCTCGGCCGTGTTCCCGAAGGGGCCCACGTCCACCGCGTCCAGGTCGGCGGTCCGGAGGACCTCACGGGCCACCACCGCGTGGGCGGGTGCCTCGTCGAGATCGAAGGGCTCGGTGGTGAATTCCACCCTCAAGCGCACGGTGCCTCCCTCATGTCCCGCCGCGTCGGTCGGCTCGCACGGCTCGCCCCGACCCTAGAGCACGGACCCTGGGACGCGGCGGCCCCGAGGGCGAGGGGCCCACGCGCTTCACGGCCCCGCCTGGACGGCCCCCCGGACGGCCGACGCGATCGGATCACCGTGCGCGAAGTCCCCAGGCGGGCTCCCCGGGCGATGCCCGCCCCGACCAGACGTCGACGGCGGGCACGAGGCACCACACCCCAGGACCCGGTGCCGGCGGTTCGACCAGGCACATGTGACCGGTGGCGGGGTGGAGGGCACACGCGCCGCCGCCCCGCTTCCGCACGTCCGGAATCCGGGTTTCCTCTTGACAGCCTCACCACGCGCCGGGCAATCTTCCGTTGAGCAGAAAGTAACTTCCGCTATACGGAAGGAGCGCATGATGGGCTTCTCGGACCAGCGCTTCGATGTGAACCTCTCGATCCTCTTCACCGAACTCCCGCTCCTGGAGCGCCCGGCGGCGGCTGCCGCCGCGGGATTCACCGCGGTCGAGCTCTGGTGGCCCTGGATCGAGACCCCCACCCCCGCTCAGACCGAGCTCGACGCCCTGAAGAAGGCGCTCGACGACGCGGGCACGCAGCTGGTCGGGCTGAACTTCTACGCGGGCCGGCTTCCCGGCCCCGACCGCGGGGCACTCTCGCTGCCCGGCGGGGAGTCGGACCGCTTCCGCGCCAACATCGACGTGGCGGCCGATTTCGCGGCCTCGGTCGGCTGCAAGGCGCTCAACGCGCTCTACGGCAACCGCGTCGAGGGCGTGGAGCCGGCCGCCCAGGACGAACTCGCCCTGGAGAACCTGGTCCTGGCCGCCCGTGCGGCCCACCGGATCGGTGCCACCCTCCTGATCGAGACCCTCAACGACACGGAATCGCCGCTGTACCCCCTGGTCAGCGCACCGGCCGGCATCGAGGTCGTCGACCGCGTCAACGAGGCGACCGGCCTGGGCAACGCCGCGTTCCTGCTGGACCTCTACCACCTGTCGATGAACGGCGAGGACCTCAGCCAGGTGGTCAAGGCGTACGCCGCGAAGACCGGCCACGTCCAGATCGCCGACAACCCGGGGCGCGGCGCGCCCGGCACCGGCTCGCTTCCGCTGGAGCGCCTCCTCGACGAGCTGACCGAGGCCGGGTACGACGGCTGGGTCGGCCTGGAGTACAAGCCGGGCGACCGGCCGAGCGCGGAGTCCTTCGGCTGGCTCCCCGCCGGTCTCCGGCCCGCCCGCTGAGGCCCGCCCCCTCTCGCACACACGCTTACCGGAAGGCACCCTCATGAGCAGCAACCTCCCCAAGGTCGCCTGGATCGGGCTCGGCATCATGGGATCCCCGATGTCCGAGAACCTGATCCGGGCCGGGTACGAGGTGACCGGCTACACCCTGGAGCAGGACAAGATCGACCGGCTCGTCGCGGCGGGCGGCAAGGGTGCCGCCTCGATCGCCGACGCGGTGCGCGGAGCCGACGTCGTCATCACCATGGTCCCGGCGTCCCCGCAGGTCGAGGCCATCGCGTACGGCCCCGACGGCATCCTGGAGAACGCCGGGCAGGGCGCCCTGCTGATCGACATGTCCTCGATCACACCGCAGACCTCCGTGGACCTGGCATCGAGCGCGAAGGACAAGGGCATCCGTGTGCTGGACGCCCCCGTCTCCGGCGGCGAGGCCGGCGCGATCGAGGCCGTCCTCTCCATCATGGTCGGTGGCGAGCAGACCGACTTCGAGGCCGCGAAGCCGCTGTTCGACGCGCTCGGCAGGACCATCGTGCTGTGCGGGCCCCACGGCTCCGGCCAGACGGTGAAGGCGGCCAACCAGCTGATCGTCGCGGTCAACATCCAGGCATGCGCCGAGGCCGTCGTCTTCCTGGAGAAGTCAGGGGTCGACCTGGCAGCCGCGCTCGACGTACTGAACGGCGGGCTCGCCGGCTCGACGGTCCTCACCCGCAAGAAGGACAACTTCCTCGAGCGGGACTTCGCCCCGGGCTTCCGGATCGACCTCCACCACAAGGACATGGGCATCGTCACGGACGCCGCCCGCAACGTCGGCGCGGCACTGCCCGTCGGCGGGGTCGTGGCCCAGCTGGTGGCCTCCCTGCGCGCACAGGGGGACGGCGGCCTGGACCACTCCGCGCTGCTGCGCTCGGTCGAGCGGCTCTCCGGCTCCCAGGTCTGACACCCCCGGCCCTCACCGGGCCCCCTGAACTCCGGGTCGCGGCGGCGCTGACACCTGTCCTGTCGCGCCCAGGCGCCGCCGCGGCCCGGAATCCATTCCTCCGATTTCAACAAACTGTTGACGTTCCGATCTTGGCGAATCTACGCTCCTGAGGCCGTCAGCAGCCCCGTACGGAAGGCCTCCATGTCCCAGCGTGTGCTCACGACCGAGTCAGGCGCCCCGGTCGCCGACAACCAGAACTCCGCCACGGCCGGCGCCGGCGGGCCGATTCTCATCCAGGACCAGCACCTGCTCGAGAAGCTCGCCCGCTTCAACCGTGAGCGCATCCCGGAGCGCGTCGTCCACGCCCGTGGCTCCGGCGCGTACGGCTACTTCGAGGTGACCGACGACGTCACCGGCTTCACCCGCGCCGACTTCCTCTCCGAAGTGGGCCGCCGCACCGAGACGTTCATCCGGTTCTCGACGGTCGCCGACTCGCTGGGCGGCGCGGACGCCGTCCGCGACCCCCGCGGCTTCGCCCTCAAGTTCTACACGGACGAAGGCAACTACGACCTCGTCGGCAACAACACCCCGGTGTTCTTCATCAAGGACCCGATCAAGTTCCCCGACTTCATCCACTCCCAGAAGCGCGACCCCTTCACGGGCCGCCAGGAGCCGGACAACGTCTGGGACTTCTGGGCGAACTCCCCCGAGGCCACACACCAGATCACCTGGCTGATGGGCGACCGCGGGATTCCCGCCTCGTACCGCCACATGAACGGCTTCGGCTCGCACACGTACCAGTGGACGAACGCGGAGGGCGAGGCCTTCTTCGTCAAGTACCACTTCAGGACGAACCAGGGTGTGCGCTCGCTCTCCGCCGAGCAGGCCGCAGAACAGGTCGGCAAGGACGCCGACTCGCACCAGACGGACCTGCTCCAGGCCATCGAGCGGGGCGTCAACCCGTCCTGGACGCTGCACGTGCAGGTGATGCCGGCCGCCGAGGCCGCGGACTACCGCTTCGACCCGTTCGACGTGACGAAGGTCTGGCCGCACGCCGACTACCCGCTGCAGCGGGTCGGCCGGCTGGTGCTGGACCGCAACCCGGACAACGTCTTCGCCGAGGTGGAGCAGGCGGCGTTCTCGCCGAACAACTTCGTACCCGGCATCGGCCCGTCCCCGGACAAGATGCTGCAGGGCCGGCTGTTCGCGTACGCCGACGCCCAGCGCTACCGGCTGGGCATCAACCACACCCAGCTCCCGGTCAACGCGCCGAGGACGGCGACCGTCGACAACTACGGCCGCGACGGGCTGCACGCGACCCGCTACGGCTCGCGTCAGGACAAGAACCACGAGCCCAACTCGTACGCCGGGCCCGCACAGACCGGCGCGGCGCTCGCCTCCCCGCTCGCGGTGCACGGCTGGACGGGCACCCACGAGGCGCCCGCCCACACGAAGGACGACGACTTCTTCCAGGCGGGTGAGCTCTACCGGCTGATGTCGGCGGACGAGAAGGACCGTCTGGTCGCCAACATCGCCGGTGGACTCTCGCAGGTCACCCGCGACGATGTGATCGAGAAGAACCTCGCCCACTTCCACGCCGCCGACGCCGGTTACGGCAAGCGCGTGGAGGAGGCCGTCCGCGCCCTGCGCGAGGACTGAGCCTCCGCACCGGGGCCCTGCCCGTGTCACGCACCCGGATGAGGGGTGGCGCACGGCACCGGCAGGACGGGACCGCGGCGGCGGACGACGCCAGTGCGGTGGTGGAGGGGCGGGTGGCCCGGTTCCGGACCTGAGGGAACCGGGCCACCGTCGCCGACGTCCACCGTCGCGGTCACCGTGGAACACGACAGCAGGGGTGCGGTGCACGCCGGTTCGGCGCGCACCGCACCCCTGCTGTCGTGTCGTGCCGCCCGCTCCCCGGCCCGCACCGGCACCCGTCGTCGGCGTTCACCCCGTGTCCGGCAGTTCCTCGCCGGGCAGGTCGAACAGACGTTGCGCGCGTCGCCCGTTGTGGTGCCGCAGAGCCGTCATCCACGGCCAGTGGTCCTCGGGCTCCAGGCACGGGCAGGCGATGCGGTGCGGGATGCGGCACATCGCGCCGGGCAGCGGCTCCGCGTCCCAGAGGTTCAGCGCGCTCCCGGCCGGTGTGATGATCCACCGCCGCCGAGGGGGGACGGTGTGGGCCGGGACGAGGATGCGGGGCTCCAGCAGGATCCAGTGCCCGGCGTACGCGGTGGAGTAGCGCTCCTGCGGGAGTTCGCAGAACGGGCACTCGGGCGGCGCCGGTGGTCGTGGGGCGGTGGCGCCTTCGAGCAGCGCGTGGAAGGCTGCCGTCAGACGGTCGCAGTCGCCGTCGGGTCGGTCCGGGCAGGACGCGTCGTTCTCGGTGTCCCCCATGGGCCAAGGATCCGGGCGGGGCCCCGGGTCCGGGTAGGACGCGACCCGGCCGCACCGGGTGGTGCACCGGCCCGCCCGTGCGCCGCGGGCCGCCCCGTGAGGCGCGCGCAGGCACCGGAGGCACAGGGGACGTGGCCGGATGTCGCCCGTGCCGGCCTCACCGTCCGCGGCGGACGCCGGGGCCCGGCCCGCGCACGGCTCCCTGGTGGGAGCGGGCGGGCCGGGCCCCAGGGGGTTCCGGCGGTGGCTTACGGGGTCAGGACACCGCCAGCGGGCGGATCGAGGTCGGCGCGTGGCCAGGCTCGGACGCCACGTCCTCGAACTCGTTGACCGACGCGATGTCGGTCCCGCTCATCGAGATGTTGGTGACCCGCTCCAGGATCGCCTCGACGACGACCGGCACCCGGTGTTCGGCCGCCAGCTTCTTCGCCTCCTCGAACGCCGGCAGCAGCTGGTCCGGTTCGGTGACCCGGATCGCCCTGCAGCCCAGCCCCTCGACGACCTTGACGTGGTCCACGCCGTAGAGGCCGAGCTCCGGGGAGTTCTGGTTCTCGAACTCCAGGTTGACCTGGAAGTCGATGTCGAAGTTGCGCTGCGCCTGCCGGATGAGCCCCAGATAGGAGTTGTTCACCAGCACGTGGACGTACGGGATGCGGTGCTGCGCGCCGACGGCGAGCTCCTCCAGCATGAACTGGAAGTCGTAGTCGCCTGAGAGGGCCACCACCGAGCCGTCCGGGTCGGCCGTGGCGACGCCCAGCGCGGCGGGGATCGTCCAGCCCAGCGGCCCGGCCTGGCCGCAGTTGATCCAGTGGCGCGGCCGGTAGACGTGCAGCATCTGCGCGCCCGCGATCTGGGAGAGGCCGATGGTGGTGACGTACCGGGTCTCCGGGCCGAACGCCCGGTTCATCTCCTCGTACACCCTCTGCGGCTTCAGCGGCACGTCGTCGAAGTGCGTACGGCGCTGGAGCGTGGCCCGGCGTTCCTGTGTGGACGCCGCCCAGACCGAGCGGTCCTTAAGCTCGCCCGCCGCCTTGAACTCCCGCGCCACCTCGACGAAGAGCTCGAGCGCCGCCTTCGCGTCGGAGGCGATGCCGAGGTCCGGGGCGAAGATCCTGCCCAGCTGGGTGGGTTCGATGTCGACGTGGACGAAGGTCCGGCCCCGCCGGTAGACGTCCAGCTTGCCGGTGTGGCGGTTGGCCCACCGGTTGCCGATCCCGAGGACGAAGTCGGACTCCAGAAAGTTCGCGTTGCCGTAGCGGTGCGAGGTCTGGAGGCCGACCATGCCGGCGTTCAGCTCGTGGTCGTCGGGGAGGATGCCCCAGCCCATCAGGGTGGGGACGACCGGGACGCCCGTCAGCTCGGCGAACTCCACCAGGAGTTCGCAGGCGTCGGCGTTGATGATGCCGCCGCCCGCGACGAGCAGCGGCCGCTCGGAGGCGTTGAGCATCTCGACGGCCCGCTCGATCTGCTTGCGGCTCGCGGCGGGCTTGTGGACCGGCAGCGGCTCGTACAGCTCCGGGTCGAACTCGATCTCCGTGAGCTGCACGTCGATCGGGAGGTCGACGAGGACCGGCCCCGGCCGGCCCGTGCGCATCAGGTGGAAGGCCTGCTGGAAGACGCCCGGGACCTGCGCGGCCTCCAGGACGGTGGTCGCGGCCTTGGTCACCGGAGCGGCGATCGACGCGATGTCGACGGCCTGGAAGTCCTCCTTGTGGAGGACGGCGGTCGGCGCCTGTCCCGTGATGCAGAGGATCGGGATCGAGTCGGCGACGGCCGAGTAGAGACCGGTGATCATGTCGGTGCCGGCGGGCCCCGACGTCCCGATGCAGACGCCGATGTTCCCGGCGCGGGCGCGGGTGTAGCCCTCCGCCATGTGGGAGGCGCCCTCGACGTGCCGCGCGAGGGTGTGCTGCACCCCGCCGGAGGCCTTGAGGGCCGCGTAGAACGGGTTGATCGCCGCACCCGGCACGCCGAACGCGTTGCTGACACCTTCGCGCTTGAGGATCTCAACTGCCGCTCGGGCAGCGGTCATACGAGGCATGAGTGCTCCTGCTCGGACCTGGTGGAGTCGGGCTCTGTCGCGCCACCTGAGAGCACCAATTCCGCATTATGGAAATTTAGTTCTGCTATGCGGAATCAACTTAGGGCGGCTCCGCACAGTCGTCAAGGGAGGGGGCCGAAGCGGCGGAGAGGGCCGCCCAAACACGCGATTCCCTCCCCCGGGCGTCGCTCCTGGTGGACGATGGGGGCACGGAACGCAGTCGCCGCCGCGGGGCGGAAGGAAGGGGCATACGTGGAGTCCGTACCGGTGCGCTGCCCGGTCTGCCACCGGGACCACGCCTACATCACGCCGGTGTACCCCTGTCCGTGCGGCTCGCCGACCGCCCCGCCGCTGATGCGCGGCGCGGCGGCCACGGTCATCACGCACCGCACCTGGGACGACGACTGGGTCAGCGTGCGGTGCCATTCCTGCGGGCGCCGCGACCAGTGGCCGCACCCCGAACTCTGCTGCCCCTGCGGCGCCGTACTACGGGTTCCCGTGCGCCCGGTGGCCACGCGCGGGACCGCACCGCCGTCCGACGCGGCAGGTCCGTCGCACGTACCGCCGCCACGCACGGCCGCACATCCACGCCCGTCGTTCCGGCCCCTGGTGATACGCACGGCTCACGACGCGGTGAACACCGCGGCGCTCTACCTGAGATGGCTGGGCTTCCGCGAGGTCGTCCAGCCCGAGGCGCACCCCGGTTCCAGGATCGACCTCAGGGCCGCCGGCCTCATCGCCCAGGTCGACGCGACCACGCGGCCGACCGCCCCGCGTGACGTCGAATGCCTCTGGCTGAACGCACTGAACACCTCGGTGTCCGCCGTACTGTTCTCCTTGGCCGGCTACACGGACGAGGCTCGGTCACGCGCGGACGGCCTCGCCGTCCCGCTGTTCACCCTCGACCTCACCGGCACGCCCCAGCCGGTGAACGGCGCAGCCGACGAGTTGGTCGGCGTGGGCCCTCGGCCGCCGGAGGCCTTCGCATGATTTCGGTCACCTGTGCCCTGCCAGCCGCATATGTTCGAGCTGTTGTCAGTATGAGGACGTACAGTGAAGACATGGTCTTAACTCCTCGGCTTCCCACCTCATCCAGCTCCGTGTTCCTGACCCAGCCCGCCCACCCGTCGGCCGTCGAGGCCAACGAGGCCATCCGCGCTCTCGTCGACTCCCGTGCAGGCCAGGACTGGACGCCGATGGAGGCCGCGGAGTACGAGGTGTTGCTCATCGAGTGGGCGGCGGCGACCCAGGGCATAGGCTCCGGTGTCATAAAGGCCGCCTGACCCGCGGCCTCCGGCGCGGGCTACGCCCCGTACCCCTCCCGCAGTTCGACCTTCCGGACCTTGCCGCTGACGGTCATCGGGAAGGCCTCGAGAATCCTCAGCCCGCGCGGGATCTTGTAGTGGGCGAGCTGCCCCCGGCAGTACTCCGTCAGCTCGTCGAGTGTCGGCGGGTCGGCCGGATCACGCGGAATCACGCAGGCCAGGATCTCCTCCCCGTACGTCGCGTCCGGCACGCCCACCACCTGGACGTCCGCGATCTTGCGGTGACCGTAGAGGAACTCCTCGATCTCACGCGGGTACACGTTCTCGCCGCCGCGGATGATCATGTCCTTGATCCGGCCGACGATCTGGACGTACCCGTCCTCCCGCATCACCGCGAGGTCGCCCGTGTGCATCCAGCGTCCCGCGTCGACGACTTCGGCGGTCCGCTCCGGCTGGTCCCAGTAGCCGAGCATCACGCTGTACCCCCGGGTGCAGAGCTCACCGGCCTCACCGCGCGGCAGGGTCACCCCGGTCGCCGGGTCGATCACCTTGACCTCGATGTGCGGCATCACCCGGCCGACCGTGCCCGTGCGGCGCTCCAGATCGTCGTCCCGGCGGGTCTGGGTGGAGACGGGCGAGGTCTCCGTCATGCCGTAGCAGATGGACACCTCGTCCATGTGCATCTCGGCGACGACCCTCTTCATCACCTCGACGGGGCAGGGCGAGCCGGCCATGATCCCGGTGCGCAGCGAGGAGAGGTCGTACGAGGCGAAGTCGGGGAGGCCGAGTTCCGCGATGAACATCGTGGGCACGCCGTAGAGCGAGGTGCAGCGCTCCTGCTCGACGGCGGCCAGCACGGCGGCGGGTTCGAAGGCCGGCGCGGGGATCACGATGCAGGCACCGTGCGAGGTGATGCCGAGGTTCCCCATGACCATGCCGAAGCAGTGGTAGAAGGGCACCGGCAGACAGACCCGGTCCTCCTCCGTGTAGGCGACCATCTCTCCCACGGAGTAGCCGTTGTTCAGGATGTTGTGGTGGGAGAGCGTGGCCCCCTTGGGGAATCCCGTGGTTCCGGAGGTGTACTGGATGTTGATCGGGTCGTCGCAGGACAACTCGGCCTCACGCGCGGCCAGTTCCTCCGCCGTGATGTCATGGGCGGCGGCCGTGAGCTCGTCCCAGGACGGGTCGCCGATGTAGTGGACGGACCGCAGCGCCGGGCAGCCGGCGCGGACCTGGCCGACGAGCGCGCGGTAGTCACTGGTCCGGTGGGCGAGCGAGGCGACCAGGACGGAGATCCCGGCCTGCCCCAGCACGTACTCCAACTCGTGCGCGCGGTAGGCCGGATTGATGTTGACCATGACGGCGCCGATACGGGCCGTGGCGTACTGGACGAGGACCCACTCCGGGCAGTTGACGGCCCAGATGCCGACCCGGTCGCCCTTGGCCACCCCCGAGGCCATCAGACCGCGGGCCAGCTCATCGACGTCGGCTCCGAACTCGGCGTACGTCCAGCGGCGTCCGGAGACTACGTCCACCAGGGCCTCACGCTCCCCGAACGCCTGGACAGCCCGGTCAAGGTTGCGTCCGACGGTGTCGCCGAGCAGGGGCGTGTCGCCGGTTCCGTGCGCGTAGGACAGAGCGCTCATCGCACGTCTCCCTCGTCGAACTCGGTGCCGGTCCCCTGCGCCGTGCGCTCGCGCAGCTCGATCCTGCGGATCTTCCCGGAGACGGTCTTGGGCAGCTCCGCGAACTCCAGCCGGCGGATGCGCTTGTACGGGGCGAGGACCGACCTGGAGTGCGCGAACAGCGCCTTGGCGGTGTCGGGCCCCGGCTCCCAGCCCTCGGCCAGCACGACGTACGCCTTCGGGACGGAGAGCCGCACCGGGTCGGGTGCGGGCACGACCGCGGCCTCCGCGACCGCCTCGTGCTCCAGGAGGGCGCTCTCCAGCTCGAACGGTGAGATCTTGTAGTCGGACGCCTTGAACACGTCGTCGGCCCGGCCGACATAGGTGATGTAGCCGTCCTCGTCCCGCGCGCCGATGTCACCCGTGCGGTAGTAGCCGCCCGCCATGGCCTCGGCCGTGCGGTCGGGGTCCCCGTGGTAGCCCGTCATCAGTCCGACGGGGGCGGCCGACAGGTCGAGGGAGATCTCGCCCTCCGCGGCGCCCGGTGCACCGGTGACCGGGTCCAGCAACTCGACCTTGAAGCCGGGACTGGGCCGCCCCATGGAGCCCGCCTTGAGGAGCTGTCCGGGTGTGTTGGCCACCTGCACGGCGGTCTCCGTCTGCCCGAAGCCGTCCCGGATGGTGACGCCCCAGGCGCGCCGCACGCTCTCGATGACCTCGGGGTTGAGCGGCTCACCGGCCGCCACGACCTCGCGCGGTGGTGTCCTCAGCTGTGTCAGGTCGGCCTGGATCAGCATCCGCCAGACCGTCGGAGGGGCGCAGAAGCTGGTGACGCCCGAGCTGTCCATCTCCGCCATCAGCCGGGCGGCGTCGAAACGCGTGTAGTTGAAGATGAAGACGGTGGCCTCGGCACTCCAGGGTGCGAAGAGGTTCGACCACGCGTGCTTCGCCCAGCCGGGTGAGGAGATGTTGAGATGGACGTCGCCCGGCTTGAGGCCGATCCAGTACATCGTCGACAAGTGGCCCACGGGGTAGGAGACATGGGTGTGCTCGACGAGCTTGGGGCTCGCGGTGGTGCCCGAGGTGAAGTAGAGCATCAGGGGTTCGCCGGCGTCCGTCTCCCGGTCCGGGGTGAAGGTCTCCGACGCCTCGTCGGCCCCGCTGTAGGACAGCCAGCCGTCGACGTCGGCGCCGACGGCGATCCGGGTGTAGCCGCCCGGGACCTCGTCGAACTTGGCGGTGTCCGCCGACCGCACGAGGACGTGGCGGACCTTGCCGCGCCCGACCCGGTCGCGCAGGTCGACCGGTCCCAGCAGCGGGGTGGCGGGGATGACCACGGCGCGCAGCTTCATCGCGGCCAGCGCCGTCTCCCACAGCTCGACCTGGTTGCCCAGCATGACGAGGATGCGGTCGCCCGCGGCCACGCCCTGTTCCCGCAGCCAGTTCGCGGCCCGGTCGGAGCGGGCCGCCATCCGGGCGAAGGACACCTCGGTGCGGCCGCCGTCCTCCTCCACGATGTGCAGGGCGGTCCGGTCGTTGTCCGCGGCGATGACGTCGAACCAGTCGAGCGCCCAGTTGAAGTAGTCGGGCCGGGGCCAGCTGAAGCCCTCGTAAGCCGCGGTGTAGTCCTCACGGTGCTCGATCAGGAAGTCCCGGGCCGCCCGGAACGTCTCCGTCGCACTCGTTGCCGGCATGTGCCCTCCTCGTCGCGAACCCGTCCCTTAACATCATGTGAACAGTGACCCGGATCTCACCACCCCCGGACGGGGGTGGGCCGACAGGAGCGGGGAGTCATCGGCGTGCCGGAATCGGGCGAGGCGACCGAACTGCGGACGGCCCTGCTCAGGCTGCGGCGGACGAGCGGGCTGCCGGTGGTCTTCGGCGGGCTGCTGTCCGACGCCCGGCACGCCCGGATCGCCGAGCTCAGCGGCGCGCGGACCCCGGCACTGCGCGGGCTCGTCATCTCGGCGGGGAGCGGGCTCGGCGGCAAGGCCATCGCCCTGTCCCGGCCGTGCGCGGTATCGGACTACACCTCGTCGCGCCACATCAGCCACGAGTACGACACCGCCGTCGCGGCGGAGGGCCTCCGCTCGGTCGTCGCGGTGCCCGTCGTCGTGCGCCGGACGGTGCGCGGTGTGCTGTACGGAGCGCTGCGCGAGCCGCTCACCCTCGGGGACCGCGCGTTCGACGTGGCGGCCTCGGCGGCCCGGGACGTGGAGCAGGCACTGGCCGTCCGGGACGAGGTGCAGCGGCTCCTGGCGGCCACCCGGGAGCAGATCGGTGATCCGGGCACGGTTCCCGGCACCTGGGAGGACGTGCGGGAGGCGCATCGCGAGCTGCGCGCCCTGGCCCCGAGGATCACGGACCCGGCGCTGCGCGACGAACTGCTCGCGGTGTGCGGACGGCTCGCGTCGGCCACGGGGGCGCACCGGGAACCCGCGACAGGGCGGGTACGGCTGGCGCCCCGCGAGGTGGATGTCGTCGCCTGCGTCGCGTCGGGCTCGACGAACGCCGCGGCTGCCGAACGGCTGGGGCTGCGTCCGGAGACGGTGAAGAGCTATCTGCGCTCGGCGATGCGGAAGCTGGGGGCGCACACCCGGCTGGAGGCGGTGGTGGCGGCGCGCCGCGCGGGGCTGTTGCCGTAGGCGGTCCCGCGCCGGCCCGCCGGCCCGGGCCGGGGCGCCTCAGTCACCGAAGTCGACGAACGTGCCGAAGCGGACGTCGTGCGCCGGCAGGGAGGACATCACCGTCAGCAGGCCCACGGCCTCCTGGGTGATCTCCTCCCGGGTGGCCCGGTCGGGACGCCCCAGCGCCTGGACGGTGACGGTCGCGGTGTCGCCGGTCTCGTCGAGACGCCAGAGCGCGGCCAGGAACCCGTCGGCCAGGACCGTCCCGTAGGACTGGTTTCCCATGCCGTTGCGCCCCTTGAGGGCGGGCGGGATCACCCGGGTCCGGTCGGCGTGACCGAGCAGGAGGTTGTCGAACTCGGGGAGGAAGCGCGCCGGGGCAGGCGTCCCGGGGTCGGGGCGCGGGGCGTCCGGCAGGTCGAAGAGCTCGACGCCGTTCTCGTCGCGGAAGGTGACGAGCCGGGGGCGCAGGCGTTCGAACACCTCGCGCATCCGGGTGAGCCCGGCCCACGTCTGCATGTCCTTCACCGAGGCCGGTCCGAATGCCCCGAGGTAGCGCAGCACGGTGGCGTCGGGCGTGGCCGCCGGCTGCGGGGACCGCTCCAGCCAGTGCTCGGCGGTCGTCAGGGCGACCTGCCCGCTGCGCCCCCAGAGCCCGCGCGGGGTGACCTGGACCAGAGGCAGCCGGCACCGGGCGGCGACGGCGAGTGCGCGGGGGTCCGCGTCGGGCCAGTGGACGAGCAGTTCCTCCCGCAACTCCTTCATGGTGCGCGGCCGTTCCTCGACCAGTTCCCTGGAGAGCGAGGCGAGGCGGTCCAGGTCCACACCCGTGAGCCCGCTCCGGAACATGCGCAGTTCCCGGTCCCGCGCCGGCTGGACGAGGGGGCGCAGGGTGAGGGCGTCCTCGGCGGTGTGGGTGTGGATGGTGGAGCGGAGGGTGACGATCCTGACCACCTCGCGCGACTCCATCAGCGCCGAGAGCGCGGCCGGGTCGAAGCCTTCCAGCCGGGAGAACAGCTGGAAGTACGGAGGCCTGGTGTTCTGGGCCTGCAGGCCGACCAGCCGGCCGACCACGTCCTTCACCGGGACGGCGGCCCGACGCAGCAGCAACTGCCGCTCCAGTGTTGCCCTGTTGAGCGCACGGGTGGAGAGCACAGGAGTGTTCTTGGCGGTCATGGCCCGCAGCGTACGCGGGCCACGCGGCACGGTCCCCGGTACGGGCGACACCCCCACGGTCCGCGGCGCCGCGGGCGGGACGGCTCCGGCCCCCATGATGGGGCGGTGATCAGTGTCCTGTTCGCCGTCCTGACCGCTCTCAGCAACGGCACCGCCTCGGTGCTGCAGCGCCGCGCCGCCCTCGACGCGCCCGACGGCAAGGCGATGCGCCTGTCACTGATCGGTCATCTGCTGCGGCAGAAGGTGTGGCTCGCCGGGATCGGGCTCGTGATCGTCGCGGCGGTCTGCCAGGCCGTCGCGCTGGCGACCGGCCCCATCGCGGTGGTCCAGCCGATCTTCGTCATCGAGCTGCCCGCGGCCCTGGTGGTCGCCGGGTTCGTCATGAGGGTCGGGGTGACGCGCCAGGTCTGGTACGGGGTGGCCGCGGTGACGGTGGGCCTGGCCCTCGGCATGGCGGCCGCCGCGCCGGTCGGCGGCAGCGAGGACGTGGACGGGATGCTTTGGGTCCCCGCCCTGGTGGCGACGGGCGCCTTCGAGGCCGTGCTGATCGCGGCGGCTCTCGGTACCTCGGGCAACGCCCGGGCCGCGCTGCTGGGTCTGGCCGCGGCCTGCGGTTACGCGCTGACCGCCGCACTGATGAAGGACGCCATGTCGCGGCTGGACTCCGACGGCGCGGTCGGTCTGCTGACGGCCTGGCAGCTCTACGCCACCGCGGCCGCCGGCGTGGGTGCGCTGTTCCTCCTCCAGAACGCGTTGCAGGCCGGTTCGCTGGTGGCGGTGCAGCCGATGCTGACGCTCGGGGACGCGCTGATCAGCATCACCTACGGGGTGACGCTGTTCGGTGAGGAGCTGAGGACCGGGTGGTGGCTGCTGCCCCAGCTGACCGGAGTGGCTCTGATCACCGTCGGCTGTGTCGTCCTGGCGCGCTCCCCGCTGGCGACGGCGCGGGCGGCGCCGTCGCCGGTGGACTGAACCGGTCAGGGGCGCCCGCGCGCCGGGACCTCCTCGCCCGGCGGCACCGGGCCCGGCGGGGTGCCGTCGCCGAACGGCCGTCCGCCCAGCTGCTCCCGGTGGTGCGGGGTGAGCCAGCCCGTCAGGTCGGGTCCGAGCGGCACGATGCCGGTCGGGTTGATCCCGGTGTGCACCTGGTAGTAGTGCCGCTTGATGTGGTCGAAGTCGACGGTGTCGCCGAAGCCGGGGGTCTGGTAGAGGTCGCGGACGTACGCCCACAGGACGGGGTCCTCGGCCAGTTTCGCGCGGTTGCACTTGAAGTGCCCGTGGTAGACCGCGTCGAAGCGCACCAGGGTGGTGAACAGCCGGATGTCCGCCTCGGTGATCGTGTCCCCGACCAGGTAGCGCTGACCGGCGAGGCGTTCGGAGACCAGGTCGAGGCGGCGGAACACGTCGACGTACGCGGCCTCGTACTCGCCCTGCCCGGAGGCGAACCCCGCACGGTAGACCCCGTTGTTGACGTCCCTGTAGACGCCGTCCATCACGCTGTCGATCTCGTCGCGCAGCCGCTCCGGGTAGAGGTCGGGGGCCCCGGGGCGGTGCAGGGCGGACCATTCGGTGGCCAGGTCCAGCGTGATCTGCTGGTAGTCGTTCGTCACCAGGGCACGGGTGGGTACGTCGACGATCGCGGGCACGCTGACCCCGCCGGGGTAGCCGCGCTCCCGTGCGTCGTAGGCCTCACTGAGGTAACCGATTCCGAGCACCGGGTCCTTGCCGCCCTCGTCGAGGGTGAAGCGCCAGCTGCGGTCGTCCTGGACGGGGTCGGCGACGGCCAGGGAGAGCGCTGGTTCCAGGCCGAGCAGCCGGCGTGAGATCAGGGCCCTGCTCGCCCAGGGGCAGGCCCGGCTGACCACCAGGCGGTAGCGCCCTGCCTCGACGGGCCAGCCGTCGCGGCCGTCCGCGGTGACGCGGTCGGCGAAGTGGCTGCGGGAGCGCTTGAAGGGTTTGTGGCCGTACGAGCGGTTTCCGTCCTGGCCCTCGGTGTCGCTCATGGTGTCCTCCTCAGGGCGTCGGTGGCTTCGGACGTATCGGGACTTCTTCTTCCCCGCCTGCCCGCCGCGACGTCCGCGAGGGCCACGATCAGGCCCGCGAGGACGAACGCGACGGACACGAGGAGCCCGTGGTCGTAGGCCGCCGCCCAGTCACCGGGGCCCAGCCGTGCGAAGAAGACCGAGCCGACGGCGGCGATCCCGATGGACGAGCCGACGCGCTGGCTGGTCTGGAGGGTTCCGCCCGCGCTGCCCGCGTTGCCGACCGGCACCTCGGACAGGGTGAGGGTCTGGTTGGGTGCGATGACGAGACCGCTCCCCAGGCCGGCCAGCAGCAGGGGGGCCGCCATCGCGAGTCCGGCGCCCCTGCCCGGCACCAGGTGTGCGGCCAGTGCGGTGAGTCCCAGTCCGACGGTCACCATGGTGAGTCCCACGACGATGAGGGGCCGTCCGAAACGGCCGACGAGCCGGCCGCCGATGGTCGCCGACGCGCCCGCCCCCAGGGCGAAGGGCGTGATGGCGAGTCCTGCCTCCAGGGCGCTGTAGTGCAGGCCGGACTGGAGGTAGAGCGTGCTGATGAAGAAGATCGAGGTGAAGCCGGCGAAGTACAGCAGGATCATCAGACAGCCCAGCCAGAAGGACCTGAGCCGGAAGAGTGAGAGGTTCAGCACCGGCTGGACGTCCCTTCGCGCGCAGCGGGCCTCCCAGGCGACGAACGCGGTCAGCAGGACCGCGGCCACCGCCACGAGCAGCCACTTCCCGTCGCCGGGCCACTGCTGGGCCTGGACGAACGGAAGCAGCAGCGCGAGGACGCCCGCCCCGAGCAGCAGGACGCCGACGGGGTCCAGGTCGCGTGGGCGCACCCGGCTCGCCGACGGTGTGTCGGGGAGCAGGCGCCGGGCGAGCAGGAGGCAGACGATCCCGATCGGCAGGTTGACGTAGAACACCCAGCGCCATCCCTCCTGCGCCCCCGCCACCTGGATCAGGAGGCCGCCCAGGAGCGGTCCGACGGCGGTGGAGATGCCGACCACGGTGCCGAACATGCCGAAGGCCCGTCCACGCTCGCGTCCGGAGAACATCTGCTGGATCAGCGCGGAGATCTGGGGCGAGAGCAGCCCGCCCGCCGCCCCCTGGAGGAGCCGGGCGATGACGAGCCAGAGGCTGGACTGGGCGGCCCCGCAGGCCGCGGAGGCCAGGGTGAAGAGGACGAGCCCCGCCATGAACACCGCGCGCCGGCCCCGTGCGTCGCCGAGGCGCCCGCCGGGGACGAGGACGAGGCCGAAGGCGAGCGCGTAGCCGGACAGCACCCACTGGAGGTCGGACTCCGGGGTGTCGAGGCCCTCCTTGATGGACGGCAGGGCCACATTGACGATGGAGACGTCCAGCAGCGTCATGAAGCCCGCCACCAGACAGACGGCGAGTGCACGCCAGCGACGGGGGTCGGAGGGGCCGGGGCCGGGCTTGCCCGTGGCCTCGTGCTCCGTGCTCTCTGCCATGGTCCGCACCCTAGTTCGCGTCCGTCCGGTCCTCCTCCCGGGCGCGCCGTGCGGCCGGGGGGCGCGCCCGTCGGAGGCGGACGGTTTCGTTCCGGCGTGCCGTGCCCCATCGGGGGTAGCGATGGGGCATGACTGTCGGTAAAACGAGTGTGCTGGTCCTTGACTGCGCCGAGCCGATCGAGCTCGCGGACTTCTATGCGAACCTCCTCGACGCGGAGACGCGGATCGGCAGCGATCCGGACTTCGTCGAGATCGTCGGGAACACCGGTGTGCACCTGGCCGTCCGCCGCGACCACGGCTACGCGCCGCCGAGCTGGCCACGCCCGGAGGACTCCCTGCAGGCGCATCTGCGCATCCTGGTGAGCCCCGAGGACATGGACGAGGCCGAGCGCGAGGCGATAGGTCTCGGCGCACGGCCCGTGGACACGGGGGACAGCAACGGCGGTGCGCGTGACGTCCGGGTCTACAACGACCCGGCCGGGCACTCGTTCTCGCTGGCGGCGTTTCCCGTACTCAGGTCCTAGTGGCGGTCGGTCAGGAACACCGGGCGCGGCTTCGGGCGGGCCGTGGCGGGGGTCCCGCGGGGCCGCAGCGTCCATGACCGCGCGTGGACGGACTGCGACGTGCCGTCCGGTCCCGCGTACCTGTGGGAGGAGTCACGACCCGGCGCCGTCACCTCGGCGGGACCTCTGCGGGACCTCAGGGAAACGTCCCTGCTCGGCCCCGGTGCCCCCGATGGTCCTCGGGCCTCCGCAGGCCGTCGAGGGCGCCGCGCGCGGGGGTACCCGCGACGCGTGGCGGTGCGCGACGGCTGGTGGTGGACGGGGCCGGGTCGGGTCCGGGCCGAACTGGGGGGCGGGAGCGGGGTAATGACGCCGGGAATTAACCTCCGGTCTCTTGCCACGACGGGTCTACGCGCATAGTTTTTGGCCCCTCACTACACTTTTGGGGGCAGTTCCCGTGCACATAGCCAGACCCGGCTCCGCCCTGCTGGCCGGCGCCGTCGCCGTGACCCTCTCCGTGACCGCGCTGCCCGCCGCCTTCGCGGCACCGTCGTCGTCGGCCGTCATCTCCGAGGTGTACGGCGGTGGGGGCAACTCCGGCGCGACGCTCACCCGTGACTACATCGAGCTGGCCAACGGCGGCCCGAGCGCCTTCGGCCTGTCGGGCTTCAGCGTCCAGTACCTGCCGGGCACCCCTTCCGCCGGATCGCTGTGGCAGGTCTCCGAGCTGTCCGGCTCCGTCGCGCCGGGCGGCCGCTACCTCGTGGCCCAGGCCGCGGGTACCGGCGGCACGGTGGCCCTCCCGGCCGCCGACGCGACCGGCACGGTCGCGATGTCCGCGTCGAGCGGCACCGTCGCGCTCGTCTCCGGCACCACGCCGCTGACCTGCAGGACCGCTGCGGACTGTGCCGTCGACACCCGGATCGTCGACCTCGTCGGCTACGGCTCCGCCGTCGTGCGGGAGGGCAGCGGTGCCGTCACGGGCGCCTCTGCCACCGCCTCCGTGGCGCGCGGTGCGGCACTCGCCGACACCGACGACAACGCCGCCGACCTGACCGCGGGCACCCCGACACCCGTCAACGCCGCCGGTGAGACCTCCGGCGGGTCCGGACCGGGCGAGCCCGGCGGCCCGACGGAGCCCGGCACGGTGCGCGTGCACGACATCCAGGGCACGACCCGTCTCTCCCCGCTCGCCGGACAGCAGGTCACCGGGGTCCCGGGCGTCGTCACCGGCGTACGGACCAGCGGATCGCGCGGCTTCTGGATCCAGGACACCGCGCCGGACGCCGACCCGCGCACCGGCGAGGGCGTGTTCGTGTACACCGGTTCCACCGCTCCCACGGTCGCCGTCGGCGACTCGGTGCTGGTCAGCGGCAAGGTCGCCGAGTACTACCCGGCCACCGGCGCCCAGTCACTCACCCAGATCACCGCCCCGCTGACCACGGTCCTGTCCTCGGGCAACGCCCTGCCGGCGGCCGTCGTCCTCGACTCCTCCTCGGTGCCCGACGCCTATGTGCCGACGGCGGGCGGCGGTTCGGTCGAGGGCCTCGCCCTCGACCCGTCTGCGTACGCCCTCGATCTCTACGAGTCCCTCGAGGGCACCCGCGTCACGATGGCCGACACCCGGGTGACGGGTGCGACGACCGCGTACGACGAGGTCTGGGTGACGGTGAAGCCGCGGGAGAACCCCACCCGGCGCGGCGGGACCCTGTACTCCTCCTACGAGGACCAGAACACCGGCCGCCTCAAGGTGATGTCGCTGGACGCGGCGCGGCCCGTCCCGGACGCGAACGTCGGCGACGTGCTGTCCGGCTCCACCACGGGTGTCGTCGACTACGCGTCGTACGGCGGCTACAACGTGCAGGCCACCGAGCTGGGCACGCTGAAGGACAACGGCCTGGAACGCGAGGTGACGCGGAAGCAGAAGCGCAAGGAACTCGCCGTCGCCACCTACAACGTCGAGAACCTCGACGCGAACGACGCGCAGGAGAAGTTCGACACGCTCGCCCACGGTGTGGCCGTCAGCCTGTCGTCCCCGGACGTCGTGTCCCTGGAGGAGATCCAGGACGACAACGGCGCGGTGAACGACGGCACCGTGGGTTCCGAGGCGACCCTGAACCGCTTCACCGACGCGATCGTCGCGGCGGGCGGCCCCCGCTACTCGTGGCGCTACGTGGCCCCCGAGGACGGCCGGGACGGCGGCGAGCCTGGTGGCAACATCCGTAACGTCTTCCTCTTCAACCCCGACCGGGTCGACTTCGTGGACCGCGCGGGCGGCGACGCGACCACGGCGGTGAAGGCGGTGAAGACGAAGAAGGGCGCCACGCTCTCCGTCTCCCCCGGCCGGATCAACCCCACGAGCACGGCCTGGGACAGCAGCCGCAAGCCGCTGGTGGGCGAGTTCCGCTTCCGCGGCGAGTCGGTCTTCGTCATCGCCAACCACTTCGCGTCCAAGGGCGGCGACCAGTCCCTGCACGGCCGCTACCAGGAGCCGGCGCGCGGCTCGGAGACACAGCGGGTCCGGCAGGCGGCGGAGGTCAACACCTTCGTCACCTCGCTGCTGAAGGCGGACAAGTCGGCCCGGGTCGTCACGCTCGGCGACCTGAACGACTTCGCCTTCTCCCCCACCGTGCAGACGCTGACCGCCGGCAAGGTCCTGCGGCCGCTGATCACCACACTGCCCGTGGGTGAGCAGTACAGCTACGTCTACGACGGCAACTCGCAGACGCTGGACCACATCCTGACCAGCCCCGCCGTCAGCCGCTTCGACTACGACGTGGTGCACATCAACGCCGAGTTCGCCGACCAGGCGAGCGACCACGACCCGCAGATCGTACGGATCGACGTGAAGGGGAAGGGCCACCGGCACTGACCCTCCCGGGTGGCGGCCCCGGCCGGGGTCGCCACCCGGACCGCGGTCCGTATCGCTACCCTCCCCCGCATGACCGCCGACGGGGTCTGCGGGCAGCCTGAGATCGAGACCGCGCCGGTCGAGCTGTACCGGGAGACGGGGGAACGGCGCTGGCCGGCCCTGGCCTCGTACCTCGTCGACCGGCGGGGCCACGGCCTGCCGGTCGACGGCGGTAAGAGCTTCCCCGGCGCGGGCTACCGGCAGGACCACGTCCCCGTGCGTGAGGCACGGACCGTCACCGGGCACGCGGTGCGCCGACTGTACCCGTCGGCCGGGGTCACCGATCTCGCCGCCGAGACGGGGGACGCCGGGCTGCGGGAGACGGCCGTGCGTCTCTGGGACGGCTGGATGAGGTGCTCCTCGACGCGAGCACCGCTCTCGAGGCGGAGCACCGCCCCGGGCTGCTCGGCGGTGTCACGGTGGTGACGGGCGGGGGAGCTCACAGCGGTGCCGTACGCGGTGTGGGCGAACCGGGGAGCGGGGGCGATGCGGGTGTGGACGATGCGGGTGTGGATCCCCCTGGACCGACCGCCATACCCCGCACGCCGCCCTCGCTCCGACCGCCGCCCTCGCCACGCGTGGCCCGGGAGTCCTGACCGGCCCGGGTGCCCTGTGCCTGGTGCGGTAGCCGGGCGACCGTGCCCGGGCCGACGGGCTGGTCCGTGAGGAAGCGGGTCACGAGGGCGGCGACCTCGTCGGACCGCTCCAGCACGACCCAGTGGTCGGACTCCGGGAGGGTGAGGAAGCGGCTCCCCTCGATCGTCGCGGCGAACTCACGCTGCAGCTCGGGCGGTGTCACCGTGTCGTGCTCCCCGGCGAACACCAGCGCGGGTACGCCCGACAGCCCGCCGGAGAAGTCCGGCCGGTCCTCCAGCGCCCGCCGCAGCGAGTCGGCGGCGTGCTCCGAGTGCGCGAGCGCGTGCAGGAAGGAGCGCCGCACATAGCGCCGTGCCAGTTCCCTGCGGTGCACGTGCCGTTCCGGGTCCAGACACATCAGCCCGTCGGCGGCCATCGACGCGAAGCCCTCCGCGTCGCCCTCGGCGAGCGCCCGCGTCGCCCGGAGCCAGTACGCGCGCCGGTCCTCACCGATGTGGGTGGGGACGCCCCCGAGGACGAGCCGGGCGACGCGCCCCGGGTCGTGCCGCGCGCAGCCGAAGGCGATGGCCGCGCCGTAGGAGAAGCCGAAGAGGTTGACCCGTGAGGCACCGAGGTCGTCGAGGATCCCGGTGACCGCGGCGCGCAGGACCGGGGCGCTGGGGCCGGGCGGCAGGGGGTCCGCCGAGCCCATGCCGGGGAGGTCGGCGGTCACCACGTCGGCGACGGGGCCGAGGTGGTCGTCCATCTGGGGCCAGCCGAACATGCCTTGCAGCGCACCGCCGATGACGAGCACCGGTTCGGTGACGGGTGCTCCGCCGGCGGCCGGGTCTCGGGGCATCAGGCGGTAGCCGTACCTCACCCCGTCCACGGTCAGCGAGCGGATGATCTCCTCGGGCACGGTGCTCCTCGCTTCCCCTCAGGCCCTGCTGAGCACGAGCGCCGCGTTGTGACCGCCGAAGCCGAGCGACGTCTTGACGGCGTGGTCGAACGCAGCGTGCCGGGCCTCCTTGCTCACCACGTCGACGGGGATCGCCGGGTCGGGGGCGTCGAGGTTGCCGGTCGGCGGGACGAGCTGGTGCTGGAGCGCGAGGACGGTCAGGGCGGTCTCGATCCCGCCCGCGGCACCCAGGGTGTGTCCGGTCATGGCCTTCGTCGAGGTGACGAGGGGGTGTTCACCGAGGACGCGGCGCAGCATCGTCGCCTCGATGAGGTCGTTGGCGACGGTCGACGTCCCGTGGGCGTTGACATGGCCGATGTCGGAGGCGTCGACACCCGCGTCGGCCAGGGCGGTGCGCAGCGCGCGCTCGATGCCGAGGCCGTCGGGATCGGGGGCGACGGCGGAGTGGGCGTCGCTGGAGGCGCCGTAGCCGGCGACCCGGGCGCGGACGGTGGCGCCGCGGGCTCGCGCGTGCTCGGGCCGCTCCATGACGAGGAGGCCGGCGCCCTCGCCGACCACGAACCCGTCGCGGTGCGTGTCGAACGGGCGGCATGCGGCGAGCGGGTCGTCACGGCGGGTGGACACGGCCCGCATCTGGCAGGCGCTGGCGATCAGCAGCCGGGAGCGGACCGACTCGGCGCCGCCCGCGACGACGATGTCGCAGGCGCCGGTGCGGAGCATCTGGTGGGCCGTGCCGATGGCCACGGTGCCCGACGAGCAGGCCGTGGACACGGCCTGGCTCGGGCCGTGCACGCCCAGGTCCATGGCGACGCTGCTGGCCGCCCCGTTGACGACGCTCAGCGGGGCGAGCTTCGGGGAGACGCGGCGCACGCCGCGCTCGGTGAGGGTGGTGTGCTGCTCGTCGTAGAAGGGCAGGCCGCCGTGGGCCGAGCCGATGACGACGGCCACGCGGCCGCTGTCCCAGACCGAGGGGTCGAGCCCGGCGTCCGCGACCGCCTCACGGGCGGCGATCACGGCCAGCTGCGAGAAGCGGTCCATCAGGCGTTGCGCGGCGACGCCCAGGACGGCCTTCGTGTCCAGTCCGTCGACGGTGTACATGAAGTCGCAGGGCAGTCCCTCGAGTTCCGGCAGACGCGGTACCGAGGGGGCGAGCCTCGTGTCGCACACCCCCCGCCACGCCTCGGCGGCCCCGACGCCGGCGGCGGTGACCAGGCCGACACCGGTGACCGCGGCACCGAAGGGCTCGATGCCCGGCCGCCCGGACCTGCGGGCGAACGGCCCCGGGCCCGTCACGCGCCGGCCTTGCTGTGCACGGCGGCGACCAGATGGGCGACCGTGTCACGCGACGACAGGACGACGTCCTCCAGATCGACGTCCATCCGGTCCTCGATGAGGAGCCGGAGCTCCTCCAGGGCCAGCGAGTCCAGCCGCAGCTGCCGGAGCGGCACCTCGGGCCGGATGGCCGCCGGGTCGGTTCCGAACCTGGTGACGAGCAAGGCGCTGATCTCTTCCGAGGTGCTCATGGGACGCTCCTCCGCTCTCGGTACGCGGTGACGCCGGCCGCGTGGGGGGTGAGATGGCCATCGGGGACGCCGGCTGCTCGGGAGGGACCCTTTATACGCCTTCCGCGCCGTGGTTCCCGACCCCGTTCCCCCGTGAGGAGGGGGGACGGCCAGGTGTGCGATTCCGCCTCGCCGAGGTGGCGGGGTGACACCATGAGCCCGGCCGTACGGACGTACGGACACGAGGGCCCGACGGAGGACGAGGACGCCATGACGACGGAGCAGCACGACGGGGCGGTGCGGAGCAGCCCGGCCGCATGGGTGGCGGCGCAGGCCGAGTTGTACGAGTCGTCGGGCGGGACGAAGGGCACCACGCAGCTCGGTGTCCCCTGCCTGCTGCTGGACTACGTGGGACGGCGCAGCGGCGCCCGGCGCCGGACCGTGCTGATGTACGGGCGGGACGGCGACGACTACCTGGTCGTCGGGTCGAACGGCGGCTCGGACAGTCATCCCCTCTGGTACCTGAACCTGCTGGCCGGTCCCGAGGTGGACGTCCGGGTCGGCACGGAGCGTTTCCCGGCGCTCGCGGAGACGCTCCCGCCCGAGGAGAAGGAGCGGGTGTGGCCGCATCTGGTGGAGGTCTTCCCCCGGTACGCCGCGTACCGGGCGAAGACCGGCCGCGACATTCCGGTGGTCCGGCTCCGACGGCGCTGACCTGCGTGGACGGCAGCTCTCCTCCCCCGCGCGGGTCCCGGGGAGGGGAGGGAGGCCGGCGCGGCACGGAGCCGGGCGGGATCGGGGCTCCAACAGGGGTCCCCGCGCCGGGTCTTGAGCCGTAAACTCCGCGATCATGACCTTCGAAACGGTGCACTCGGACGCCCCCGCCCCTGACGGGCCCGCCCTCTTCCCGACCATGGCCACCATGCGCGCCATGCGCCGCCTCAAGCCGGACGCCGTCCCGGACGAGACGCTCGACCAGCTCGTACAGGCCGCGGTCTGGGGGCCGAGCGGCGGCAACATGCAGGCGTACGAGTACGTGGTCGTCACCGACCGCGCGGTGATGGCGGACCTGGCCCCGCTCTGGAAGCGCTGCGTGGACGCCTACCTCGCGACGACCGGCAAGCACGCGCCGAAGGGCATGGACGACGCGGCGTACGGGCGGATGGTGGCGGCGATCGAGTACCAGCGCGACCACTTCGCGGACACCCCGGCCCTGATCATCCCCTGTTACAAGTTCCCGGAGGCGCAGTTCGACGAGGAGGGCCTGGGGGTCTACGCCGCGTCGCTCGGCCCCGCGGGTCTCGAGCACATGTCGAACACGCAGACGCGCTTCCAGGCGCTCGCGGAGGGCTCCTGTGTCTATCCGGGCGTCCAGAACCTCCTGCTCGCCGCGCGGGCGCTGGGGCTCGCGGCCAATCTGACCATCTGGCACCTGATGCTGGAGCAGGAGTGGAAGAAGGCCCTGGGGATCCCGTCGGACACGCACACCTTCGCCGCCATCCCGGTGGGGTGGCCGCAGGGCAACTTCGGACCGGTCCGGCGCCGTCCGGTGGCCGATGTGATCCACCGGGACCGCTGGTAGCCGCAGCTGTGGGCCGTCACCCTCCGCCAGGGGTGACGGCCCACCCGGGCGGTCCAGATCGAGACCCCAACTCCATTGGAGTGAAGGGTAGTTGGACACGCGACGGCATCATTGTCCGGCTCTGGCCGGGTGGATAGCCTGTGCGGGCTCAGCGGCCCTCGGCCCATCCCACCGGGTCCGGAGGGCCCCTCCCTCCCCCACAGACCTGGAGCAGGTATGCCCCGACGTCCCGCCGGTCACACCCGAGGCCGCGCCGCCGTTCTGGCCTCGTTGACCGTCACCGCTCTCGTCGCCGGCCACCCGGCAGGCGCCGCCCCCGCCGACGCGGAGTCCATGAACCAGGCCTTCGACCGGGCCGCCGAGGAGTACGGCGTACCGCGCGACCTGCTCGCCGCCGTCGGCTACGGCGAGACCCATCTGAACGGCCACGCCGGGCTTCCCAGCCAGGACAACGGCTTCGGCGTGATGCACCTCGTCAGCAACCCCGCCAACCACTCGCTGGAGAAGGCCTCCGCGCTGACGGGAGAATCGACGGCGGACCTCCGCGAGGACACCGGGACGAACATCCTGGGCGGCGCGGCCGTGCTGCGGGACCACGCCGACACACTGGGACTGGACACGGCGGACCGGGCGGACATCGACGCCTGGTACCCGGTCGTCGCCCGCTACAGCGGAGCCGGGGGCGCGGTCGCCGCTCTCTACGCCGACACCG